>NZ_AP022609.1:2512373-3140467 GCF_010729485.1 Mycolicibacter hiberniae | reverse complement strand
GTGGCGCGCGGCGCATCGCGCTGAGAGTCGGGTGTGGGGTCTGCTCCTCGTGGTAGTGGGCGCGGCTGAAGGACCGTAGAAGTCGGGGTGGCGGTTCTCGGCGTGCATCTTCGCTGAACCGCTGGGGATCAGATGGCGGATAAGTGGAGAAAAGTACCCCGACAACTGCCTATCGCTAGGCCCTTTTGGGCGCTACCGTGGTCCTGGGCAAGAATTACCGACGCGGGATTGCGTCAGTTCTCAGAGAAAAACGACCATTCGGTTAGTTATCCTATGAGTAATTTCACTTCAACTGTCTTCTGTGATGGACATCATCGCCCAAGTGAACGCGACCTGGCCGTTTAGGCGCTGTTCACTCTCATTTGGTCCACATCAGAAAACTTCTCTCCAGTTTTCGATTGGCGGCCATAACGGCGCTTAGGTAGCTTCCGTCTTCGCGGAATCGCCGCAACCCTCGTTGAGGACACGCCAATCCAGGAGCAGGGCAGACGTGGCTCGTCAGTGCACCAACAAAGTTGTTCGTTCGTCGGGTCGGCGTTCGGTGGGGCGTGCTGCGGTGGGGGCCGGTAGTGCTGTTGCCGCGTTTTTGGCGATGGGGTTGTCGCCAGCGCCGGTGGCGGCGGCGGATTTTGAGGATCTGTTGGATCCGGTGGTGTGGGCGGGGTGGTTTGAGGGGCCGGGGCCGGCTGAGGCGTCGGTGGACGCGGGTCTGTGGGCTGGGCTCGGTGATGCGGGCTCGGCAGATGCCGCAGAGTTCTTCTATGGGGTGTTCGAGCAGTTCGATCTGGCGGTGGCGTCGTTCTACCACGAGCAGTTGTACCTGCCCCTGTACAACTTGTCACAGGACTTCATCGCTGGTAACCAGCCGTTTTTGGAGTTGATCAACCAGCCGTTCGTGGACCTGTTCGGGCGGGAGTTGATCGGTAACGGCCTGGATGGGTTCGTCGGGGCTAACGAGTCGTTGTTGGGCGGGTCGGGGTGGTTCGGCGATCTCGGTGACGGCGGGTTCTTGTTCGGCGATGGCGGCGCCGGTGTTGCGGGGGTGGCCGGGCTCAATGGGGGTGCGGGGGGTGCCGGTGGGGATGCGGGCATGTTCGGCAATGGCGGTGTCGGTGGTATCGGTGCTGACGGTGGTGATGGGGGCGCCGGTGGTTTAGGGGGTTGGCTCTTTGGTGACGGGGGTGCCGGCGGCGCCGGTGGGGCGTCGTTGGATGTGGCGGTGGCCGGCGGTAACGGGGGTGCCGGCGGCGATGTGGTGAGCCTGTTCGGGTTTGGTGGTGCCGGGGGTGCCGGGGGTGCCGGCGGTGCGGGTGCTGCGGGGGCGGCGGGTGCCGCCGGTGTTGACGGGGTGCTGGCGGCGTTGGAGGGCGCGGCCGGTGGTGATGGTCTGACCGGTGGACTCGGCGGCAATGGCGGTGCCGGCGGGGCAGCCGGGTTTGTGCTGGGCATCGGCGGTGTAGGCGGTGCTGGTGGTGCCGGCGGCGCCGGCGGCACTGGGGGCGCCGGGGGTGCCGGGGCGGTCAGTGTGGATGACTTTGGGGGTGCTGGCGGGGCCGGCGGTGTCGGTGGTGATGGCGGTGCGGGGGGCCGTGGTGGTGTCGGGGGTGTCGGTGGGCATTTCGGTGCTGCCGGTCATGGGGGTGTGGGCGGCAACGCCGGGATCGCCGGTGACGGTGGTGCCGGGGGTGCTGGGGGTGCCGGTGCTCGCGGTGGTGGCGATGGCGGCGCTGGGGGCGCCGGCGGGCAGATCGGGACGACGGCCGGGGCCGGGGGCGCTGCTGGTGAGAAGTTCATGGCGTGGTTGTGGGGCAATGCCGGGCGCCCGGGTGCTGGTGGGGTGTTGCCGGCGGGGGCCAGTGGTCATGGCGGCGCCGGGGGCGCCGGGGGTGCGGGTATCGGGGTCGACGGCCAGGGTCAGGGCGCTGCCGGGGGTGCCGGCGGCGCTGGTGGTGATGCTGGTGCGCACGGTAATGGTGGCGCCGGCGGCGCCGGGGGTGCGGGCGCGGCGGGGGCGGCCGGGGCCGACGGGGCCGAGCCGGGCGAGGCGGGGGTGTCTGGCGGTGCCGGCGGGCAGGGGGGCGCGGGGGGTGCCGGGGGTGCCGGGGGTGCGGTGCTCGGTGATGCCGGTGCCGGCGGTGCCGGCGGGTCCGGCGGCGCTGGTGGTGCGGGCGGCAGTGGTGCTCAGGGTGCGGCCGGGTCATGGGTTGATGGCGGAGACGGCAACGGTGGTGCCGGTGGGGACGCCGGTCATGGTGGGGCCGGCGGCACCGGGGGTGCCGGGGGTGCGGCGGGCACCGCGACGGCCGGTGCGGCCGGGGCAGTCGGTGCCGCCGGTGCCGGTGGTGACGGCGGTGGTGCGGGTGCCGCTGGCGTCGGTGGAGCGGGCGCGCACGGCACCGCCGAGCATCGCGATGCCGGTCATGGTGGTGCCGGCGGCCGGGGTGGGGACTCCGGCGCCGGGGGTGCCGGGGGTGCGGCGGGTCTGGACGGGGCGGCCAGTACCGGCGGCGCGGGTGGTGCCGGGGGCGCGGGCTTTTTGGGGGCCAACGGCACCGCGCTGGAACGCGATGGGATCGCCGGGGGCGCCGGTGGTGACGGTGGCGATGGCGGCTTGGGCGGCTTCTACGTCGACGGGTCGCAGGCGGCGCAAGGCGATGGCGGTGCCGGCGGTGATGGTGGTGCCGGCGGCAACGGGGTCAACGGCGCCAACGGTGCGGTGGCCGGCGGTGATGGCCAGCACGCCGGTCATGGTGGTGCTGGCGGTGATGGCGGCCGCGGTGGTGCCGGTGCCACCGTCGGGGCCCACGGGGTGGGCGGTTTGGGCGGCAACGGCGGTAATGGCGGTCATGGCGCTGATGGCGCTGATGGCGCTGACGGCGCTGCCGGTGATGGGCAGCAGGGCCAGGGCTATGACGGACAGCATGGTGGCGCTGGCGGCAATGCCGGTCGTGGTGGTCTGGGCGGCGACAGTGGCGGCGGATCGCGGTCGGCCTCCGGGTACGACGGGATCGCCGGCAACGGTGGTCATGGCGGGGCCGGGGGCACCGGTGCCGACGGGGTCAACGGCACCGCCGAGGATGTCGATGCCACCGCCGGTGCTGCCGGTGGGGCCGGCGGTAATGGTGGTCTGGGTGGTCTGAACACCGACGGCGCTCGGGCGGTCACCGGCAATGGTGGTGCCGGTGGTGCTGGGGGCCGGGGTGGTAATGGTTTCAACGGCGCCAACGGGCTGGCCCCCGGTGCCGATGGCACCCGCGGTGGCAATGGCGGTGCCGGTGGCGATGGCGGAGTCGGCGGCACCGGCACGCTTGCCGGTGCGCACGGCGCCGGTGGTGTGGGCGGTAACGGCGGCAATGGTGGGCACGGTGCGCAGGGCGCGCACGGCGCCAACGGCACCGCCCAGCAGATCAACGGGCAGGCCGGGCAGGACGGCGGCAACGGCGGGAACGCCGGTGTGGGTGGTGCCGGCGGTGCCAGCGGCAACGGCACCACCGCCGCTGACGGCAGTCACGGCAGTGCCGGGGTCGGTGGCAATGGTGGTGCCGGGGGCCGGGGCGCTGATGGTGCCGATGGCGTTACCGGTGCGGTGGATGGTGCTGCGGGTGGTCATGGTGGTGCCGGTGGTCATGGTGGTCTGGGTGGGGTGCAGGCCGATGGGACTCGGGCGGTGCAGGGTGATGGGGGCAATGGTGGTGCCGGTGGTGCCGGGGGTGCGGGGCTCTCGGGTGCGGTCGGTGTTGCCGGTGGTGCGGGTTCGCAGGGTGCTGCTGGGACGGTGGGGGCCGTTGATGGTGGTGTTGGTGGCCGGGGTGCTGATGGTGGTGTCGGTGAGCGCGGTGGTCATGGTGGTGCCGGGGGTAATGGGGGTGTGGCCGGTACGGGTGCCCGTGATGGGGTGGCCGGTGTTGGGGGCGTGGGTGGTGCTGCCGGTGATGGTGGTGCTGGCGGCGATGGTGGTGCTGGTGGCGCGGGCGGGGATGGTTTCGCTGCGGTGGATGCGGGTGCTGCCGGTGGTCATGGTGGTGCTGGTGGCGTTGGGGGTGATGGCGGCGCTGGGGGTGCGGCCGGTGACCGGGGTGTGGGTGGTCTCGGTGGTGATGGTGTCCGGGCTGCTGATGGTGCGGCCGGGGTGGATGGGTTGCAGGGCCGTGGGGGTGTGGGCGGTGACGCCGGCGATGGTGCTGATGGCGCGGATGGGGCGGCCGGTCGTGATGGGCTGAGTGCGGGCAACGCTTCGCTTGATGGTGAGGCCGGGCAGGCCGGTGGTGCCAGGGTAACGCCGGTGTCGGTGGTGCTGGGGGCGTGGGCCGCGAGGTCAGGCCGCTGCCGGTGTTGATGGCAGTGCCGGGGTCGGTGGCAATGGTGGTGCCGGGGGCCGGGGCGCTGATGGTGCCGATGGCGTTACCGGTGCGGTGGATGGTGCTGCGGGTGGTCATGGTGGTGCCGGTGGTCATGGTGGTCTGGGTGGGGTGCAGGCCGATGGGACTCGGGCGGTGCAGGGTGATGGGGGCAATGGTGGTGCCGGTGGTGCCGGGGGTGCAGGAGCTCTCGGGTGCGGTCGGTGTTGCCGGTGGTGCGGGTTCTGGGGTGCTGCTGGGACGGTGGGGGCCGTTGATGGTGGTGTTGGTGGCCGGGGTGCTGATGGTGGTGTCGGTGAGCGCGGTGGTCATGGTGGTGCCGGGGTAATGGGGGTGTGGCCGGTACGGGTGCCCGTGATGGGGTGGCCGGTGTTGGGGGCGTGGGTGGTGCTGCCGGTGATGGTGGTGCTGGCGGCGATGGTGGTGCTGGTGGCGCGGGCGGGGATGGTTTCGCTGCGGTGGATGCGGGTGCTGCCGGTGGTCATGGTGGTGCTGGTGGCGTTGGGGGTGATGGCGGCGCTGGGGGTGCGGCCGGTGACCGGGGTGTGGGTGGTCTCGGTGGTGATGGTGTCCGGGCTGCTGATGGTGCGGCCGGGGTGGATGGGTTGCAGGGCCGTGGGGGTGTGGGCGGTGACGCCGGCGATGGTGCTGATGGCGCGGATGGGGCGGCCGGTCGTGATGGGCTGAGTGCGGGCAACGCTTCGCTTGATGGTGAGGCCGGGCAGGCCGGTGGTGCCGGGGGTAACGCCGGTGTCGGTGGTGCTGGGGGCGTGGGCCGCGAGGGTCAGGCCGCTGCCGGTGTTGATGGCAGTGCCGGGGTCGGTGGCAATGGTGGTGCCGGGGGCCGGGGCGCTGATGGTGCCGATGGCGTTACCGGTGCGGTGGATGGTGCTGCGGGTGGTCATGGTGGTGCCGGTGGTCATGGTGGTCTGGGTGGGGTGCAGGCCGATGGGACTCGGGCGGTGCAGGGTGATGGGGGCAATGGTGGTGCCGGTGGTGCCGGGGGTGCGGGGCTCTCGGGTGCGGTCGGTGTTGCCGGTGGTGCGGGTTCGCAGGGTGCTGCTGGGACGGTGGGGGCCGTTGATGGTGGTGTTGGTGGCCGGGGTGCTGATGGTGGTGTCGGTGAGCGCGGTGGTCATGGTGGTGCCGGGGGTAATGGGGGTGTGGCCGGTACGGGTGCCCGTGATGGGGTGGCCGGTGTTGGGGGCGTGGGTGGTGCTGCCGGTGATGGTGGTGCTGGCGGCGATGGTGGTGCTGGTGGCGCGGGCGGGGATGGTTTCGCTGCGGTGGATGCGGGTGCTGCCGGTGGTCATGGTGGTGCTGGTGGCGTTGGGGGTGATGGCGGCGCTGGGGGTGCGGCCGGTGACCGGGGTGTGGGTGGTCTCGGTGGTGATGGTGTCCGGGCTGCTGATGGTGCGGCCGGGGTGGATGGGTTGCAGGGCCGTGGGGGTGTGGGCGGTGACGCCGGCGATGGTGCTGATGGCGCGGATGGGGCGGCCGGTCGTGATGGGCTGAGTGCGGGCAACGCTTCGCTTGATGGTGAGGCCGGGCAGGCCGGTGGTGCCGGGGGTAACGCCGGTGTCGGTGGTGCTGGGGGCGTGGGCCGCGAGGGTCAGGCCGCTGCCGGTGTTGATGGCAGTGCCGGGGTCGGTGGCAATGGTGGTGCCGGGGGCCGGGGCGCTGATGGTGCCGATGGCGATCACGCCACAGCACCGGGCAGCGACGGCGTCGCCGGGACCAACGGTGGTCACGGCGGTAACGGCGGCGCAGCCGGCAAGGGCGGCTGGAATGCCGACGGCAGCGCCAGCGGGCTCGACGGGACGCAGGGCGACGGCGGCAACGGCGGCAATGGTGGCAACGGTGGCAACGGCTATCAGGGTTCCCACGGCGCGAACGCCGGTGATGACGGACAGCGTGGCGGACACGGCGGCGCCGCCGGAATCGGCGGCAACGGCGGCTCCGGGCTCGTCGGCGGGGCCGGCGGCAACGGTGGTCACGGCGGCCAGGGCGCCAGTGGCGGTGCCGGGCACAACGGCTACAACGCGGCAACCGATGCGACCGCCGCAGCCGGCGCCCACGGCGGAAACGCAGGCAACGGTGGCGACGGCGGTAATGGTGGAGCCGGCGGCGCCGGCGGTAACGGCGGGGCATCGACCGTGCCGGGCGGTACAGCTGGCGCGAACGGCAACGGCGGCGACGGCGGCACCGGCGGCGATGCGGGAACCCCCGGCGACGGCGGTGACGGCAAGGATGGCGACGCCACCCACCACGCCGGCGGGAACGGCGGCCACGGCGGCAACGTCGGTGCTGCCGGATCCGCCGGGGGCCGCGGTGAGGCCGGGACAGGCGGGGCCGCCGGCACCGGCACCGCGGGCAGCACCGGCACGGCCGGCAACGGCGTGACCGGTGTGGTGGGCAACGGCGGCAACGGTGGCGACGGCTATAACGCCGCCGCCGACGGCCGGGCGATCGGCGGCGCCCACGGCGGCAACGGCGGCAACGGCGGCAACGGCGGTGACCGCGGAAACGGCGGCGGCGGCGGCAACGGCGGCGACGGCGCCGCAGGCAGCGCAGCCACCAGCATGGATGCCGGAGGCCGAGGCGGCGACGGCGGCAATGGCGGCACCGGCGGCAAAGGCGGTGCGGGCGGGGCGTTCGCCGGCACCCGCGGAACCGGCGGCGACGGCGGCGACGGTGGCGTCGGCGGTACCGGTGCGACCGGTGTGGTCACGTCGAACAACGGCTACGGCGGCACCGGTGGCAACGGTGGTGTCGGTGGCAATGCCGGTGACGCCAGTGGTCGGGCCGGTAGCGGTGGCGCCGGGGGTGTCGGCGGTACGGGTGCGACCGGTCAGGTGGGCTACAACAACGGCTACGGCGGTACGGGTGGTCGTGGGGGTACCGGTGGGTTGGCCGGCTCTGTCGGTCGTGCCGGTGCGGTCGGTGACGGCGGTGACGGTGGCGTCGGCGGGATGGGTGCGACCGGTGTGGTCACGTCGAACAACGGCTACGGCGGCACCGGTGGCAACGGTGGTGTCGGTGGCAATGCCGGTGACGCCAGTGGTCGGGCCGGTAGCGGTGGCGCCGGGGGTGTCGGCGGTACGGGTGCGACCGGTCAGGTGGGCTACAACAACGGCTACGGCGGTACGGGTGGTCGTGGGGGTACCGGTGGGTTGGCCGGCTCTGTCGGTCGTGCCGGTGCGGTCGGTGACGGCGGTGACGGTGGCGTCGGCGGGATGGGTGCGACCGGTGTGGTCACGACGAACAACGGCCAGGCCGGCAACGGTGGCAACGGCGGCGTCGGTGGCAATGCCGGTGACGCCAGTGGTCGGGCCGGCAACGGTGGCGCCGGGGGTGTCGGCGGTACGGGTGCGACCGGTCAGGTGGGCTACAACAACGGCTACGGCGGTACGGGTGGTCGTGGGGGTACCGGTGGGTTGGCCGGCTCTGTCGGTCGTGCCGGTGCGGTCGGTGACGGCGGTGACGGTGGCGTCGGCGGGATGGGTGCGACCGGTGTGGTCACGACGAACAACGGCCAGGCCGGCAACGGTGGCAACGGCGGCGTCGGTGGCAACGCCGGTGACGCCAGTGGTCGGGCCGGCAACGGTGGCGCCGGCGGTGTCGGCGGTACCGGTGCGGCCGGCCAGGTGGACTACAACAACGGCCACGGCGGAGCGGGCGGCAACGGCGGTACCGGCGGGCAGGCCGGATCCGTTGGTCGTGCCGGTGCGGTCGGCGACGGCGGCGACGGCGGCGATGGTGGTGCCGGCGCCCATGGCGTCATCACGTTCAACAACGGCTACGGCGGCAACGGCGGCCACGGTGGTGCCGGTGGCAACGCCGGTGACCTCAGCGGTCGCGCCGGCGCCGGCGGCAACGGCGGTCACGGCGGCCATGGCAGCGAGGGGCAGATCGGCTACAACAACGGTTACGGCGGCAACGGCGGCTACGGCGGCAACAGCGGCCTGACCGGGACCGTCGGCATCGCCAGCCGGGTGGGTAACGGCGGTGACGGCGGCGACGGCGGTGCCGGCGCCCACGGTTTCATCACGTTCAACAACGGCTACGGCGGCAACGGCGGCCATGGCGGCCTGGGCGGCACCGCCGGAGGTGCCACCGGGCAGGCCGGATCCGGTGGCAACGGCGGTCACGGCGGCCACGGCACCGCCGGTCAGATCGGCTACAACAACGGCTACGGCGGCAAGGGCGGTCACGGCGGTGATGGCGGCGGCACCGGCGCCCTCGGTCGAAGCGGTGTCATCGGAAACGGGGGCCACGGCGGCGACGGCGCCGTCGGCGCAGACGGCGTGATCGACGTCAACAACGGCGACGGCGGTGCCGGCGGTGACGGCGGTGCGGGCGGCAACAGCGAACCCGGCGGCCTGAACGGTGACGGCGGCAACGGCGGCGACGGCGGCAATGGGGCGGTCGTCGACTCCACCAGCAGAGGCGGCGACCCCGGCGTCGCAGGCGTGGGCGGT
Source organism: Mycolicibacter hiberniae (assembly GCF_010729485.1). Taxonomy (NCBI): domain Bacteria; kingdom Bacillati; phylum Actinomycetota; class Actinomycetes; order Mycobacteriales; family Mycobacteriaceae; genus Mycobacterium; species Mycobacterium hiberniae. Next base: position 3,131,628 of record NZ_AP022609.1, on the reverse strand, counting down.
GCCGGAGGATCCGCCGGTGCTGCTGGTCAAGGCGGTACCGGCGGCGCGTCCGGCCAGAGCGGCCAGCCCGGCTACCCCGCGAGCCCCGCGGGGTAGGCCGGAGCCGCCGGCGCGGGCGGGAACTCGGGCCGGAAACCGGTTCGTACCTTATATATCCTTTGTGTCGCGTCCCGCCGATGAACAGCGAGGCGAAACAGAGAGGAGTGGCGCCCATGCGCGTCCTGGTGATCGGTTCCGGTGCCCGGGAACATGCGTTACTCCTCGCGCTGCGCAAGGACCCCCAGGTCGATCACCTGGTGATCGCTCCCGGCAACGCCGGTACCGCGGCGGTGGCCGAGCAGCGCGACATCGACATCACCTCCGGGTCGGCGGTCACCGCCTTGGCACGCGAGGTCGAGGCAGACCTGGTGGTCATCGGACCGGAAGTGCCGCTGGTCCTGGGCGTCGCGGACGCGGTACGTGCCGCAGGAATCGCGTGCTTTGGGCCGTCGCAGGACGCCGCTCGCATCGAGGGTTCCAAGGCGTTCGCCAAGGACGTGATGGCCGCCGCCGGGGTACGCACCGCTCGATCGGAGATCGTCGACAGCCCCGCTGACCTCGACGCCGCCCTGAGCCGGTTCGGCCCCGACGCCGGGGAGGCGGCCTGGGTGGTCAAAGACGACGGCCTGGCCGCGGGCAAAGGCGTGGTGGTGACGGCGGATCGGGCGGCCGCCCGGGCCCATGCCGCCGGCCTGCTCGACAGCGGCCATCCGGTGCTGTTGGAGTCCTTCTTGGACGGGCCCGAACTGTCGTTGTTCTGCATCGTCGACGGTGCCACCGTGGTGCCGTTGCTGCCGGCGCAGGACTTCAAGCGTGTCGGCGACGGCGACAGCGGACCCAACACCGGCGGCATGGGCGCCTACGCCCCGCTGTCGTGGTTGTCTCCGCAGGCCGCCGACGCGATCGTCTCTGGCATTGTCGAACCCGTCGCGGCCGAACTGCTGCGGCGGGGCAGCCGATTCACCGGGCTGCTCTATGCCGGTCTGGCGATGACCTCGACCGGGCCGGCGGTGGTCGAATTCAATTGCCGCTTCGGCGATCCCGAGACGCAGGCGGTGCTGGCGCTGCTGGAGTCGCCACTCGGGCAGTTGTTGCGCGCCGCTGCCACCGGCGGACTGAGCGAGTTCGGCGCGTTGCGCTGGCGCGATGCCGCGGCGGTGACGGTGGTGCTGGCTGCGGAGAACTACCCCGGGCGGCCGCGCGTCGGCGACGTGATCGTGGGGGCCGAGGGCGACGGAGTGTTGCACGCCGGTACCGCCCGCCGCGAGGACGGCGCGGTGGTGTCGTCTGGGGGGCGCGTGCTCTCGGTCGTGGGCGTCGGAGCCGATCTGAGTGCCGCACGTGCCGAGGCCTATCGCATCCTCAATTCAATCCGCCTGCCGGGGAGTCACTTTCGCAGTGACATCGGCGCAGCTGCCGCGCAGGGCGCGATACAGATCTGACGCGGGTCGCCTACCGCTATCCTTGGGGCATGGCTGACCAAACTGAACCGGAGTCCACTGAATCCGAGAAGCCGGATGAACCCGTAAAGCAGTCTCCTCCGGCGAAGACCGAAGCCGCGGAGAAGAAGACCGAAGCCGCGGAGAAGCGGCGATCGGCTCCCCTTCCCGCGCCGGTGCAGCCGAGCCGCGGCCCGTTGCTGATCGCCGCGGCGGTCGGATTGGCCGCCGGCCTGATCGGTGGCGCGGCGGTGGCCGCCGTGTGGCATCCGTCATCGGGTGGTGGCTCTGCCAAGTTCAGCGATCAGCAGGCCAACGACGCGAAGAAGGACGTCTGCAGTGCGGTCGTGCTCTCCCGTCAAGCGGTGGCCAACAACATGCACATGAAGAACCCGGAGCCGGAGAACCCGGTGGCCCAGCTCGCGGTGGCCGCCAACGCGAGGTTGTCGCTGACCGCGAGCGCCGCCTACCTGCGCGGCCGGTTGGAGGCCAACCCCGCGACGCCGGAAGACGTTGCCGACCAGGCCCAGAAGATGGCCGGAGGGCTTGAGCGTCTCAACCTCAGCTACCTCGTCGGGCAGCCCAACGCCGAACGCGAGCAGCTCGGGCATGACCTCGACTCGCACATCACCGCGCTGGGCAAGCTCTGCCAGTAGGGCCCGGCGACCCGCAGGCCGCCGGACCGGAAACCGGCTAGGCGGCCAGCAGCGGTGCCAGCCAGGTCAATTCGGCGGGCAACTGCGAACTCCAGTAAGACCCGTCGTGGCCGCCGGGGGAGAAACCCCCGGCCGGCGGGTTGGGCAGCTGGGCGATGAATGCCTGGGTGGCCGCGTAGAACGGGTCGTCGTTGCCGCAGTCCACCCGGATCGGGATCGAACCCAACGCCGGCATGCCGAACACCGAGTTCGCGGCGAAGTCGGCTGCCCCGTCGAACGCGCCCGGGGCGCTGGCCCCGGGCGACAGCCACAGCGCGGGGCTGACCGCGCAAATGGCCGCGGTCCGGCGCGGGCCGAGTCGGCCGCCCAGCAACAAGGCGCCGTACCCGCCCATCGACCAGCCGATGAAACCCACCCGGGAGGTGTCTAAGCCCTGCTCGGCCAGCAACGGTAACAACTCGTCGGTGACCATCGCCCCGGAGTCCTCCCCGGACGCGCGGCGATGCCAGTAGCTTCCGCCGCCGTCGACGGCCACCACTGCGAACGGGGGGAGCCCCGCATCGACTGCTTGTGCCAGCCCTTGCTCGACGCCGCCGGCCATCACGGTTTCCGTGTCACTTCCCTTGCCGTGCAGAGCGATCAGCGGACGCAGCGCGCCGGTCTGACCGGGCGGCCGGGCGATCGCCCAGTTGGTGGTGACCCCACCGCGCGCCGCCGAGGTGAACGAACCCCGGACCATCGTCGGTGCGGTCTGCAGCGGGGCGGCCCATGTCCGTGGCTGCAGCAGCGAGCTCGCGCCCAGCGCGCCCGCCGTGCCCATCGTGGCCGCCATGCGTAGCACCGCGCGTCGGTTCAACTCCGGCATTGGGTCATCATGCCAGCGGGTGCGGTTTGATTCGAAAAGCCGAAACGCATGATGCGGCACCAGCCGGGCTGGCAGCATCTTTAGGCGTGATGACAGCAGTGACGCCCAAGGGTGAACGGCGACGGTACGCGCTGATCAGCGCCGCCGCCGAGCTGCTGCGCGAAGGTGGATTCGATGCGGTACGCCACCGTGCCGTGGCGCGACGGGCCGGTCTGCCGCTGGCATCGACGACGTACTACTTCTCCTCGCTCGACGACCTGATCGCCCACGCGGTGGAACACATCGGGATGTTGGAACTCGCCCAACTGCGCGCCCGGATCACCGACCTGTCCCGGCGCCGGCGCAGCGCCGAAACCACCGCGGACATCCTTGTGGAGTTGCTGGTCGGTCACGACGGGGACGGGCAGATCGACGAGCAACTGATCTCCCGCTACGAGCGCTACATCGTGTGCTCGCGGCACCCGGCGCTTCGCGACATTCAGCGACGCATCCTGCATCAACGCTCCGAGGCGGTCACCGAAGCTGTCGAACGATCCGGCCGGATCGCGCGGGTCGAGATGGCGTATGCCCTGGTCTGCATGGTCGACGGCGCGGTGATGGCGGCGCTGGTCGATGACCTCCAGGGGCCGCGGGCGGCCGCCCGAGCTGCCGTCATCGACGTCATCGACGTGCTGGTGCCGCTGGATCAGCGCGCGGTGTCAGCCTGAGAAGCGCACACGGTATGCTGCCTCGATCCCTTTGTGCCTCCTTAGCTACTGGCGGGTAACAGGGGGTAGGAGACGCCTGGAAACGCCCGAAGACGGCGACGAGATGTGAATGTGGAGAGCTACGTCATGAATATCGGTGTCCTATCCGAGGCGCAGCCCGGTGAGACGCGTGTGTCGGCGACGCCGACGACGGTCGCTGCACTGACCAAGCTCGGTTATGACGTCGTGGTGGATTCCGGTGCCGGTGAAGCGTCGTCATTTTCCGATGCGGCCTACATCGAAGCCGGCGCCACCATCGGCGATGCGCGCAGCGCAGACATCGTTTTCGGCGTCAACGCCCCGTCTGCCGAGCAGCTCGACGGGATGAAGCCGGGCGCGACCCTGGTCAGCCTGCTCGCACCGGCGCTGAACCCCGACCGGGTCGAGGATCTGGCTCGCCGGCCCATCACCGCCCTGTCGATGGACGCCGTGCCCCGGATCTCGCGCGCGCAGTCGCTGGACGTGCTGAGCTCGATGGCCAACATCGCCGGCTACCGCGCCGTGATCGAGGCTGCCCACGTCTTCGGCCGGTTCTTCACCGGTCAGGTGACCGCGGCAGGCAAGGTGCCGCCGGCCAAGGTGCTGGTGGTGGGCGCCGGAGTGGCGGGCCTGGCCGCGATCGGCGCCGCCGGCAGCCTGGGCGCGATCGTGCGGGCCACCGACCCACGCCCGGAGGTAGCCGACCAGGTTCGCTCGCTCGGCGGTGAGTACCTGTCGATCGAGTCGACTGAGACCGAGGTGTCGGCCACCGGCTATGCCAAGGAGATGAGCGACGACTACAAGGCCCGCGAGGCACAGCTCTACGCCGACCAGTGCGCCGACGTCGACATCATCGTCACCACGGCGCTCATCCCGGGTAAGCCCGCCCCGCGGATCATCACCGCCGACATGGTGGCGTCGATGAAGCCGGGCAGCGTGATCGTCGACATGGCCGCGGCCAACGGCGGCAACGTGGAGGGCACCGTCAAGGACCAGGCGATCGTCACCGCCAACGGCGTGACGATCATCGGCTACACCGACTTGGCCGGCCGGTTGCCCGCGCAGGCGTCGCAGCTCTACGGCACCAACCTGGTCAACCTGATGAAGCTGATGACCCCCGGCAAGGACGGCCAGCTGGTGCTGGACTTCGACGACGTGGTGCAGCGGTCGATGACCGTCGTGCGCGACGGCGAGTCGACCTGGCCGCCGCCACCGGTTCAGGTCTCGGCCGCACCGGCCAAGGCCGCCGAAGCCCCGGCGCCCGCCCAGGCGGCCAAGGAGCCGATGTCGGCGGGCCGTCGGCTGCGCCTGGTGGTGGGCGCTGCGGCGGTGCTGTTCACGCTGGTCGCCCTGGCGCCCGCGGCGCTGCAGGTGCATTTGACCGTCTTCGCGCTGGCGATCGTGATCGGCTACTACGTCATCGGGCACGTGCACCACGCGCTGCACACCCCGCTGATGTCGGTGACGAATGCGATCTCGGGAATCATCGTGGTGGGAGCGCTGCTGCAAATCGGCCACGAAGACCCGGTCATCACGAGTTTGGCCGCCGCGGCGATCCTGCTGGCCAGCATCAATATCTTCGGTGGTTTTGCGGTGACCCGCCGCATGCTCGCCATGTTCTCTCGCAGCTAGGCGCTGCGCACCCCGACTTGGAGTAGACACCGCTTATGTTTTCAGTTGAGACCGCCGCCTCGGCGGCGTACATCGTCGCGGCCCTGCTGTTCATCCTGGCCCTGGCCGGGTTGAGCAAGCACGAGACGTCCAAGGCCGGCAACAGCTTCGGCATCCTGGGGATGGCGGTTGCGTTGGCCGCGACCATCACCTTGGCGGTGCACCACGGCATCCCCTCGGTGGGCCTGGCGCTGTTGATCGGCGCGACCGTGGTGGGCGCGGCGATCGGACTGTGGCGGGCCAGGGTCGTCGAGATGACCGGCATGCCCGAGCTGATCGCGCTGCTGCACTCGTTCGTCGGTTTGGCCGCCGTGCTGGTCGGCTGGAACGGCTACCTGCACGTCGAGGCGGCAAGGAACGGGCCGGACGCCCAGGAGCTGGCGGCGTCGGGCTTGCTGGGCATTCACTCGGCCGAGGTCTTCATCGGGGTGTTCATCGGTGCGGTCACCTTCACCGGCTCGATCGTGGCCAACCTCAAACTGTCGGGGCGGATGAAGTCCAACCCGCTGATGCTGCCGGGCAAGAACTTCCTCAACGTCGGCGCCCTGGTCGGGTTCGTCGCGCTGACGGTGTGGTTCGTCTACGAGCCGCAGCTGTGGCTGCTGATCGCCGTGACGGTGCTGGCGCTGGCGCTGGGCTGGCACCTGGTGGCCTCTATCGGCGGCGGGGACATGCCGGTGGTCGTCTCGATGCTCAACAGCTACTCCGGTTGGGCGGCTGCGGCGTCGGGCTTCCTGCTCTCCAACGACCTGCTGATCATCACCGGCGCGTTGGTCGGCTCCTCGGGTGCCTATCTCTCCTACATCATGTGCAAGGCGATGAACCGCTCGTTCATCTCGGTGATCGCCGGCGGCTTCGGGATCGAAGCCGGCCCGGCCGAGGACAAGGACTACGGCGAGCACCGGGAGATCACCGCGGAGGGAGTGGCCGAACTGCTGAGCGGCGCCGAGTCGGTGATCATCACCCCCGGCTACGGTATGGCCGTCGCGCAGGCCCAGTACGGAGTGGCCGAGCTGACCCGCAAGCTGCGGGACCGCGGGGTCAACGTGCGCTTCGGCATTCACCCGGTCGCCGGCCGGCTGCCCGGACACATGAACGTCCTGCTGGCCGAGGCCAAGGTGCCCTACGACATCGTGCTGGAGATGGACGAGATCAACGACGACTTCGGCGACACCTCCGTGGTGCTGGTGATCGGCGCCAACGACACCGTCAACCCGGCCGCCGCCGAAGACCCGTCGAGCCCTATCGCGGGCATGCCGGTGCTCACCGTGTGGGAAGCCGACAACGTGATCGTCTTCAAGCGCTCCATGGCTTCGGGCTACGCGGGTGTGCAGAACCCGCTGTTCTTCCGGCAGAACTCCGCCATGTTGTTCGGCGACGCCAAGGACCGGGTCGAGGACATCCTGCACGCGCTGTAGCGCGCTCGCTGCCGCCACGAGCGGATCGCGGTCCGCGACCCGCGGTGCTGCGGCCGGGGCCGGCCTGAACTCCCCCGCGCCAGGTTGCCACAAAGCACCGTCACCAGCCGCCCGCCTGTGCCAGACTCCGTTCGGTCCGTTTTTATCGACATATGGAGTCGCCATGTTGACCGCTTGTTGCCAGAGCGCAGAATGTGTTCGCCTAGCGGCGATACCGTGGACCGACGTCCGTAAACAGAAACGAACCGGTCGGCCGTAGGGGTCGGCCATGTCTGTGCAGCAGCAGCTCACGGCCGAGCAGCAGGCGCCCGCGGCCCGGATTGCGGTCGAGGTGTTCCTCGACATCATGCGGATCAATCGGGTGCGCCCCCATGAGATCGCCGCCCGATGCCGGGAACGGACCCTGACCCGGCACGTAGCGGTGGGACCCCGGCACGAGATCGTGCGGTCCTTCGACCTCGCGCCGCCGTTCTGGCCGGTCACCGTGGACCGCTTCGACGCCATGGTGGCCGGGTATGGCATCGACCGCACCGGAACTTGTGTGCGCTACATGCAGAATCGATACCCCTTGATCAATCGGGCCGATGACCGGACGGTCGTCCGGGTGCAGTTCGCGCCGGGATGTCACAACGTGCTGCGTCGCGCCACCCGAAGCAATCCCGCTTTCCTCTGCGAGCCGCTGCCGCCCCGGCATGCCGTCGAGGTCGTGGCGCAGTACCTCATCGACGCTGCGATATCACTGTCGGAAGGCCGCGGCCCCGTCGACGAGCGAGCGCTGGCACCGAGCGGCTGGTGACGCCGGCAACTTCCCGGTCCGCGCTGCGCGGGCCAGCCGGCCCGGGGCGGATCGGGCGACCGTAAGCTAGCTGCTCGTGAGCATCCCCAATGTGCTGGCCACCCGTTACGCCAGCACCGCGATGACAGAGATCTGGTCGCCGCAGGCCAAAATCGTTGCCGAACGGCGGCTGTGGCTGGCGGTGTTGCGTGCGCAGTCCGAGCTCGGCGTGGCGGTCCCGGCCGAGGCGATCGCCGACTACGAGGCCGTGATCGGCGACGTGGATCTGGCATCGATCGCCGATCGCGAGCGGGTGACGCGCCATGACGTCAAGGCCCGCATCGAGGAGTTCAACGCGCTGGCCGGCCACGAGCACATCCACAAAGGCATGACCAGCCGGGACCTGACCGAAAACGTCGAGCAGCTGCAGATCCTCCAGTCCCTGCAACTGGTGCACGAGCACGGGGTCGCCGTCGCGGCCCGCCTGGTCAGGCATGCGCTGGCCTACCGCGACCTGGTGATGGCCGGGCGCAGCCACAATGTCGCCGCGCAGGCCACCACGCTGGGCAAGCGGTTCGCCTCAGCGGCCGAGGAGATGCTGCTCGCGCTGCAGCGGGTAGGTGAGTTGATCGACCGCTACCCGTTGCGCGGCATCAAGGGGCCGATGGGCACCGCACAGGACATGCTGGACCTGTTCGACGGCGACACCGCCAAGCTCAGCGAGCTGGAGCGCCGAGTCGCCGCCTTCCTCGGGTTCTCCACGGTGCTGACCAGCGTCGGACAGGTCTACCCACGCTCGCTGGACCACGACGTGGTCTCGGCCCTGGTGCAACTGGGTGCCGGCCCCTCATCGCTGGCCCAGACGATTCGCCTGATGGCCGGCCACGAACTGGTCACCGAAGGATTTGCGCCCGGCCAGGTGGGGTCCTCGGCGATGCCGCACAAGATGAACACGCGCAGCTGCGAGCGGGTCAACGGCCTGCAGGTGGTGTTGCGCGGCTACGCCTCGATGGCTGCCGAGCTGGCCGGCGCGCAATGGAACGAGGGTGACGTCTTCTGTTCGGTGGTGCGCCGCGTCGCGCTGCCGGATGCCTTCTTCGCCGTCGACGGGCAGACCGAGACGTTCTTGACCGTGCTCGACGAGTTCGGGGCGTACCCGGCAGTGATCACCCGCGAACTGGACCGCTACCTGCCCTTCCTGGCCACCACCAAGGTGCTCATCGCGGCGGTGCGCGCCGGCGTGGGCCGCGAAGCCGCCCACGAGGTCATCAAAGAACACGCGGTCGCGGTAGCGCTGGGGATGCGAGAACGTGGCGCCGAACCGGACTTGCTGGACCGGCTTGCCGCCGACGAGCGGCTGCCGCTGGACCGCGCGGCCCTGGAGGAGGCGGTCGCCGACCGGCAGGCATTCACCGGGGCCGCCGCCGACCAGGTCGATCGGGTGGCCGCCGAAGTCGCCGAACTGGTCGAGCGTTACCCGGGTGCTGCCGCCTACCAGCCGGGCGCGATTCTCTGACCCTCATGCAGGCCCGGCAGCTCGCGAGCATCGACTTCACCGATCTGGACAATTTCGCCGACGGCTTCCCCCACGACCTGTTCGCGCTGCACCGCCGTGTCGCCCCGGTGTTCTGGCACGAACCCACCGCACACACCCCCGACGGCGAGGGCTTCTGGTCGGTGGCCACGCACGCCGAAACCCTGGAAGTGCTGCGTGATGCCGAAACGTATTCATCGGTCACCGGTGGTGACCGGCCGTTCGGCGGCACCGTGCTGCAGGACCTGCCGATCGCGGGCCAGCTGCTGAACATGATGGACGACCCGCGGCACGCGCAGGTCCGGAGGCTGGTCAGCTCCGGGCTCACGCCGCGGATGATCCGCCGCGTCGAGACCGACCTGCGGCAGCGGGCCCGGAAGCTGCTGGACGCGGTGGAGCCGGGGGTGCCCTTCGATTTCCTGGTCGACGTCGCCGCCGAGATCCCGATGCAGATGATCTGCATCCTGTTGGGGGTGCCTGAGGCAGACCGGCACTGGCTGTTCGAGGCGATCGAGCCCAGCTTCGACTTCCGCGGCTCCCGCAAAGCGGTGGTGTCGCGACTGTCCATCGAGGACGCCGGCAACCGCGTCTACAACTTCGGGCTCGAGTTGATCGCGGCCAAGCGCGCGGCCCCTGCCGAAGACATGCTGTCGGTGGTGGCGAACTCCACCGACCCCGAACTCAGCGATCTCGAAGTGTATTTGTTCTTCCAACTGCTGTTCAGTGCCGGCGCTGAGACCACCCGCAACGCGATCGCCGGCGGGCTGCTGGCACTGGCCCAGCACCCGGACCAATATCGGTTGCTGCGCAGCGATTACGGGCTGCTGCCCACCGCCATCGAAGAGATCCTGCGCTGGACCTCACCGGCTCCGTCGAAACGGCGCACCGCCACCCGGCGCGCAGTGCTGGGCGGGCAGACCGTCGACGCCGGCCAGAAGGTGCTGGTGTGGGAGGGCTCGGCCAACCGCGATCCGGCGGCCTTCGACCGGGCCGATCAGTTCGACATCTCCCGCAAACCCAACCCGCACATCGGATTCGGCCACGGCGCCCATTTCTGCCTGGGCGCGCACCTGGCGCGCTTGGAACTGCGGGTGCTTTACGAGGAGCTGCTGGGCCGGTTCGGCGAGGTGGCGATGGCGGCACCGCTGGAGTGGACCCGCAGCAACCGGCACACCGGGATGCGGCACATGATGGTGGAACTGCGGCCCTAACGGCGCAAGCGGCAATACCGGTCGCTCACGGAACGGGACCGCCCCGAGATCGCCGGGCCAAGCCCGCGGCATGCAGTTCCAAGGCGGCCAAACGGCCGATGACCGTCGGGTCGGCGTGCCGCCAGGCTCCGGCCGGGTCGGGGCTGACCGCGGTCAGCTTCCCCAACGGGCGATTGGTCAGGGCACGCAGCGCCAGCAACTGCTGCCCGGCCGGGCTGGAGTACAGGCCCAACACCGCTCGTTTACGCAGGAAGAAACGCAGCCGCAAGGCCAGCCACGGCATGGCCACCGCCAGAATCGGCGGGGCCGCGACAGCGAATGCCAGCACATAGGCCAGCCACCCGGCGGTGGTGTTCAGGTTGTGGCCGGCACCCGCGATGTCGACCGCGGCATGCCCGGCTGCGGTGAGCGGCTTGCTCACCGCGTCACCCACCAGCGGGATACGGTCCGCGCTCTTGCCGGCCGAGGCCAAACTGTCGGCCACACCGGTGGCCCCCCGCTCGAACTGCCGACCCACACCGGCGATGGTGGTCACGGCACCGTGCACCGCCAGCGCCACCAGCACCCACAGGCAGGTCCACGCCGCGACCATCAGATCGCTGAACAGCTGGGCCAGCAAGCGGCCAGGGGAGGTGGCATAGGGCAGCAGGCGGGACGTCATACCTGCGATCCCAGCACACCGAAGCCCGTCCGGCGGCCGAAGCGAACTCAGCCGTTGGCCGTCACCGTCACCGTGACGGTGCCCGCCCCGGCATTGGAGGCGATCACCAGCACGGGGGCGTTGGCGGCCGAGACCACGTGCCCGCCGGTGACCGCTACCTGGTAGCCGTCCGGATAGAGGCTGGGCGGCACCGAGATGTTGGTGTGCGCCCCCGCGGCGAACTGCCCGGAGCCGTCAGCCATCTCGGTGGAGTAGCTGAACGCGAAGGTGCCGTCGTTGAACGACCAGCTGCCCGGGATGCCGGCCACTGCCTGCGGGTAAGGCGCCGCCAGCGCGTTCACCGCGTCGGTTGCCACGTTGTCACCGACCGGCGGCTGCTCCATATCACGGACGAGGACGTTGTTGTAGTCCCAGAAAAGCCAGCCGAAGCCGTGCTGGTTGGCGGCACCGGTGGCGCCGTTGATGACGCCGGGGTTGGTGGTGTTGCCGAACTCGGTGAGCAGCGCCGGCACGCCGTTGGCCTGCGAGTAGGCCGCGGCGTGGTGCATGATGTAGCCCTCGTAGGCCCCGCAGCCGAAGTCGCTGCCCAAGACCTCGTACCACGGGCAGTAGCTGTGGAAGGCGAAGATGGTGTTCGGGTCATCCGGCGGGGTCACGAAGGTGGGCACCGGCAGGTTGCCGAACAGCGTGTTGGACCCGAAGATGACCGGGGTGCTCGGGTCCACCGAGCGGATCGCCGCTGTCACCTGCTCGTAGAACGGTGACAACTGCTGGGTGTCGAAGAACGGGTTGCCGAACGCTGTCGACAGGTAGCCCGAGCCCGGCCAGGGCTCGTTCATGATCTCGTAGCCGGCGACGTGGGGATTGCCGTTCAGGTAGCCGGCGACGGCCTGGAACATCCCGGCGTAATGGTTCTGCAGGCCTAGGCCGTCGGGTCCGGGGGAGTTGTTCCAAAACGCGTCCCAGGCGTGGTTCACCGCGGCATTGAGCGGGTAGTTCCACGGCCAGCCGAAGTTGATGTTGATCGCATCGCCGGTCTGCACCGCCCACTCCGGCGCCCCGTCGCCGATGCCGGTGATGACATCGCTGTACAGGTCCTGGTGCATGTCGATGACGCTGACGATGCCGTAGGAACCGAGGAGGTCCACGGTGCCCTTGATCGACGCCAGATAGTCGTAGTCGATCTGGCCGGGGCTGGGCTCCACCGCGGCCCAGATGACGCCGACGCGAACCGCGTTGATGCCGTTGGCGGCCAGGTACGCCGCATCCTGCTCGTCGAAGTGGTCGGCCTCCGGGCTGAAGGGCGCGTATTTGTTGACCTCGTTGACCCCGTGCAGGATCAGCACCCGGCCGTCGGCGTCGGTGAGCCAGGTGCCGGCGGTGCTGAAAGCTCCGCTGCCGATCGGCGGGCCGCTGTCCAAGGTGCCGAAGGCGCCGACGGAGCCGTGGGTGCCGAACAGGCCGGCATTGCCGCCCGCCCCGCCCAGCGCCGGGCGCGGGAAGCCGGCCGCCGCCGCGGCGCTGACGCCGTCGCCGGCGTCCCCGCCGTGGCCGCCGGCGGCGAACAGGCCGATGCCGTGGCCGCCGTCGCCGCCGTAGCCGCCCTCGCCGCCGGCGCCGCCGACACCGCCGTTGCCCAGCAACCAGCCGCCTGCGCCGCCGGCGCCGCCGGCGTCTTCACCGCCCGCGCCGCCCGCGCCACCGTTGCCGATAAGCCCTGCCGCGCCACCGGCCCCGCCGGCGACGCCGGCTTGGTCGCTGTCCCAGCCGGCCCCGCCGGTGCCGAACAGCCAACCGGCGGCACCGCCGTCGGGGTTCGCCTCGCTGCCCGTGGCGCCGTCGCCGATCACAAACGAGCCGAACCCGTTCAGGAAGTCGGCGACCTGCTGGCCCGCCTGGCTGTCCAGCCACTGATCGAGTCCGTTGTAGACGGGCAGGTAGATCGATTGCTGGAACCATTCGGCCAGGTCGAACGAGGTGGCCGCAGACGCGCCCAGCGAGTCGCCCCAGTCAGCGGCGATACCGGCCAGGAACTGGTCGAAGACGTCGTCGACGGCGTCGGCCTGGGCGACAGGTGCGCTCACCGGTGCCAGGCTGAAACCGACGGCCACCCCGGCCGCCAGGGCAGCTCCGGTCAGGCGGGCGCGCCCGGTGGGACGAGGCCGTGGGCGGTTGGTGCTGGCGGTGTGTGCGTATGTCATCAGTCGCTACCTTGGGGCCGATGCTGCTATGTGTTAGGTATGAAAAGTCTGACAATTCACTGTAAGTCATATGAGGTGCGCTGCGCTGGATTGGGGTCGGCCATGCGCTGCCCATTAGGCTGACGCAATGTCGCGACCCGCGCTCACCGATTACCAGCACCTGGCCAGCGGCAAAGTCCGCGAGCTCTACCGGATAGACGACCAGCACCTGCTGTTCGTGGCCACCGACCGGATTTCCGCGTTCGACTACGTCCTCGACAGCGAGATCCCCGACAAGGGCCGCATCCTGACCGCGATGAGTGTCTTCTTCTTCGACCTCGTCGAGGCTCCCAACCATCTGGCCGGCCCTCCCGACGACCCGCGTATCCCCGACGAGGTACTCGGCCGCGCCCTGGTGGTTCGTCAGCTGCAGATGATGCCCGTCGAGTGCGTCGCACGCGGCTACCTGACCGGCTCCGGCCTGCTGGACTACCAGCGCACTGGCGCCGTGTGCGGCATCCCCCTGCCGGAGGGTCTGGTGGAGGCCAGCAAGTTCGTCAATCCGATCTTCACACCGGCGACCAAGGCCGAGATCGGCGCACACGACGAGAACATCTCGTTCGCCCAGGTGATCGACCTGGTGGGCCCGGTCCGGGCCGGCCAGCTGCGCGACCGCACCCTGGCAACTTATGTGCAGGCCGCCGACCACGCCCTGACCAAGGGGATCATCATCGCCGACACCAAGTTCGAATTCGGCGTCGACGAGCACGACAACCTGGTGCTCGCCGACGAGGTGTTCACTCCCGACTCGTCGCGGTACTGGCCCGCCGACGACTATCGGCCCGGGGTGGTGCAGGAGAGCTTCGACAAGCAGTTCGTCCGCAACTGGCTGACCAGCCCGGAATCCGGGTGGGACCGATCCGGGGACCAGCCGCCCCCACCACTTCCCGACGACATCATCGCCGCTACCCGCGCCCGTTACGTCGAGGCCTACGAACGTATTTCAGGCCTGTCCTTCGATGACTGGGTCGGTCCCGGAGCATGACCGCCGAGCAGCAGAGTCTTCCCGCCCCGCCGACGGCCAAACGGGTCGACAGCACGCGCACCCACCACGGCGACGTCTTCGTCGACCCCTACGAGTGGCTGCGGGACAAGTCCGACCCCGCGGTGATCGCCCACCTGGAAGCCGAAAACGCTTACACCGAGGCGGTCACCGCCCGCCTGGACTCCTTGCGGAGCAGCATTTTCGACGAGATCAAAGCCCGTACCAAGGAGACCGACCTGTCGGTACCCGCCCGCCGCGACGACTGGTGGTATTACGCCAGGACCTTCGAAGGCAAGCAGTACGGCGTGCAGTGCCGCTGCCCGGTCGCCGACCCCGACGACTGGACTCCGCCGGAACTCGACGAGAATACCGCGATCCCGGGCGAGCAGGTGCTGCTCGACCAGAACGCCGAGGCCGACGGGCACGATTTCTTCGCGCTCGGTGCCGCCAGCGTCAGCCCGGACGGCAACCTCCTGGCCTACTCGGTCGACGTCGTCGGCGACGAGCGATACACCCTGCGGTTCAAGGACCTTCGTTCCGGCGAACTGTTGCCCGGGGAGATCGCCGGGATCGGCGCCGGGGTGACCTGGGCGACCGACAACCGGACCGTCTACTACGTGACCGTCGACGAAGCCTGGCGGCCGGATACCGTGTGGCGCTATCGGGTCGGCGACCCGGCGGACTCGGCCGAACAGGTCTACCACGAGGCCGACGAGCGATTCTGGTTGGCGGTAGGGCGAACCCGCAGTGACTCCTACGTGTTGATCGCCGCCGGTTCGTCGATCACCTCCGAAGTGCGCTACGCCGACGCCGCGAACTCCGATGCAGAGTTCACCGTGGTCCTGCCCCGCCGCGAGGGCGTCGAGTACTCGGTGGAACACGCAGTCATCGGCGGTCAAGACCGTTTCCTGATCCTGCACAACGATGGGGCAGTCAATTTCACGCTGGTGCAGGTGCCGGTATCGACGGCCGCCGACCCCGCCACGCAGCAGACGCTGATCCCCGGCAGAGACGACGTGCGGCTCGACTCGGTGGATGCCTTCGCGCGCCATCTGGTGGTGGGGTACCGGGCCGAGGGCCTGCCTCGCCTCCAGCTGTGGCCGATCGGCGACGACGGTGATGTCCTACCGCCGCAGGAGATCACGTTCGACACCGAGTTGACGTCTGCGGGTCTGGCGGCCAACCCGAACTGGGACGCCCCGAAACTGCGGGTGGGCGCAACCTCGTTCATCACCCCGGTGCGGATCTACGACATCGACCTGCCCACCGGTGAGCGAACCCTGCTGCGAGAGCAGCCGGTGCTGGGCGAGTACCGCAGCACCGACTACGTCGAGTACCGCGACTGGGCCTATGCCGAGGACGGCACCCGCGTCCCGGTGTCGGTGGTACACCGGGCCGACCTCGAACTTCCCGCTCCCACGCTGCTTTACGGCTACGGCGCCTATGAGATGTGCGAGGATCCCCAGTTCTCCATCGCCCGGTTGTCGCTGCTGGACCGGGGCATGGTGTATGCCGTGGCCCACGTCCGCGGCGGTGGTGAACTGGGCCGGCTGTGGTACGAGCACGGCAAAATGCTGGAAAAGAAGAACAGCTTCACCGACTTCGTCGCGGTGGGCCGCCACCTGATCGATGCGGGCATCTGCCGGCAGGGCCGCCTGGTCGCCATGGGGGGCAGCGCCGGTGGGCTGCTGATGGGCGCGGTGACCAACCTGGCGCCGGAACTGTTCGCCGGAGTGGTGGCCCAGGTGCCGTTCGTCGACCCGCTGACCACCATCTTGGACCCGTCGCTGCCGTTGACCGTGACCGAGTGGGACGAGTGGGGAAACCCCTTGGAGGACAAGGAGGTCTACCGCTACATGAAGTCCTACTCGCCGTACGAGAACGTAGCTCGCCGGGACTACCCGCCGATCCTGGCGATGACCTCGCTGCACGACACCCGGGTGTACTACGTCGAGCCGGCGAAGTGGATCGCGGCACTGCGACACACCAAGACCGATGACAACCCGGTGTTGCTGAAAACCGAGATGAACGCCGGTCACGGTGGAATCTCCGGGCGATACGAACGCTGGAAGGAGATCGCGTTCTCTTACGCCTGGCTGCTGGCGGTGGTGGACTGCGGGTAACGTCGCGGCCATGAGCCTCGCCGAAATCCCGCTGACCACCCTCGACGGCCGTTCCACCTCGCTGGCTGACTTCGCCGACCGTGCCGTCCTGGTGGTCAACGTCGCCTCCAAGTGCGGGCTGACCCCGCAGTACGGCGCCCTGGAGAAGCTCGCGCGCGACTATGCCGAGCGGGGACTGACGGTCCTTGGCGTGCCCTGCAACCAGTTCATGGGCCAGGAGCCCGGAACCGCGGAGGAGATCCAGACCTTCTGCTCCACCACCTACGGCGTGACGTTTCCGCTGCTGGTCAAGACCGACGTCAATGGAGCGGATCGCCACCCGCTGTATGCCGAGCTGACCAAAGCCGCCGACGCCGAAGGTGCGGCCGGCGATGTGCAGTGGAACTTCGAGAAGTTCCTGCTCGCCCCGGGCGCCACCGTAGTCAACCGCTTCCGGCCGACCACCGTGCCGGACGCTCCCGAGGTGATTGCCGCTATCGAAGCCGTCCTGCCTGGCTGATGAGCACCCAGTCGGAACGCTTCCCCAGTGTGCGGGCGGCGGCGCTGGCGTACCGGTTCCGAGAGAGCCTGTTCGCGCTGCCGCTGTTGATCGTCTTCGGCGGGATGGCGCTGGCCGTCATCACCCGAGTGGCTGACCGCAACATCGGTCCGTCGCCGCGCTATCTTCTGAAAATGGACAGCGGCGTGGCCACCACGCTGCTCTCCACCATCGCCGGCGCCACGATCACCACGGCCGGTGTCATCTTCTCCTTGACCATCGTCAGCCTGCAGCTGGCGAGTTCGCAGCTGTCGCCGCGGGTGATGCGGTGGTTCATTCGCGACCGGCTCAGCCAGGTCGTGATCGGTCTGCTGGTCGCGACATTCGTGTACTGCGTGCTGAGCCTGCCCGACCTCGATGGATCCTCGCCCGTCCCGGCTCCACCGCTGACCGTGACCGTGGCGATCGTGCTGACGATCGCCACGGTGGTCACGATCATCGGCCACGTCGATCACCTGGCCCACCGGCTGGAGGTCGGCCAGGTGGTGCGCGAGATCGCGGCCGAGGGGGCCACGGTGATCGATGCGGTCGTGGCCGCCGCCGTCCACGAACAGCCCGCTCCCGACGCCGAAATGAACGCCCCGGCGGAGGCGCTGCGGCTGACCTCGCCGGGCAACGGCTGGGTCAGCCAGGTCGACGCCGAACGGCTGCTGGCGGCCATTCCGCCCGGCACGACCATCAGGCTGGACACCCGGGTGGGCGCCTACATCCACCTCGGGCAGCCGCTGGTCACCATCTGGCCGGTACCGGAGAACCCGGACCGGGTGCGGCGCAAGCTGCCCAGGGCCATCGTCGTCAGCGGCAGCCGCACCATGCAGGAGGACGTCGACTTCGCGTTCCGCCAGTTGGTCGACATCGGGTTGCGTGCGCTCAGCTCGGCGATCAACGACCCGACCACGGCGGTGGAGGCGACGCTGCGGGTGGGCAGCCTGCTGCGGCGGGTGCTGGTGGCCCCACCCCGGCCTCGCGCGGTGGCCGGCCCCGAAGGGCGAGTCCTCTTGCGGCCCTGGGACCTCGACCCCAAGGAATACATCGCGCACGGTTTCGACCAGCTTCGCCAGGCCGCGCCCAGCCAGCCCCTGGTCGCGGCGACGATCCTGCGGGTGGTGCGGATGCTGATCGCCCACGTCAAGGAGTCGGGCCGGCCCGAGCACCTGCCCGCCCTGCGGGAACAGACCGACCTGCTGGTGGAATCGTTGGAGGCTACGCCCGGCCTGCACCCCCGCGATCTGGCCCGGCTCAAGGCGATCGCCGCCACCAGCACCGACCCGGCCGACCACAGCCGCCGCCGGGCGTAACCCAGCGCGCTATCCGGTGTCCTCCTCGACGTCACCGGCTGGACACCTGCGCTGGTCACACTGAAGGCGTGGCCGGACAACTGATCGTTTCCGTCTCCGGTATCGGGGTGCACACCCGTGACCGCGCCGAGGCCTTCTGCGCGGAACTCGACGCCCGGGCAGTGCCGGTATCGCTGCTGGTGGCGCCGCGACTGGGTGCCGGTTACCGGCTGGACCGCGACCCCGAAACGGTGGCGTGGCTGGCGCAGCGGCGCGCGGCGGGCGCCGCGATCGTTTTGCACGGTTTCGACGAGGCGGCCACCAAGAAGCGGCGCGGCGAGTTCGCCACGCTGGCGGCCCACGAGGCCAATCTGCGGCTGCTCGGCGCCGACCGCGTGCTCGAGCACCTGGGACTGCGCACCCGGTTGTTCGCCGCCCCCGGCTGGACGGTGTCGCCGGGAACACTCAGAGCGTTGCCGCGTAACGGCTTCCGGCTGCTGGCCGGTCTGCACGGTGTGACCGACCTGATGCCCGAGCACACCGTGCGGGCGCGTGTGCTCGGCATCGGGGGAGGATTCCTCACCGCGCCCTGGTGGTGCCGGATGGTGGTGGCGACCGGCGAGCGCATCGCGCGCCGCGGCGGCATGGTGCGGTTGTCGGTGGGTGCCCGGGCGCTCGCCAAGCCGGGCGTGGCCGAGGCGATGCTGGATGCGGCGGACGCGGCGTTGGGGCACGGCTGCCGGCCGGAGCGCTATCGCTGGCCCCTCCCACCGGTCGACGTGGCCTCTGAGCTGAGCGCCTGACTCGATACGCTGTCACGCCATGAGCGATAGGGCGGACGCTGACGCGATCGTCGTCGGGGCGGGACTGGCAGGCCTGGTCGCGGCCTGCGAACTGGTGGACCGGGGCCGCAGTGTGCTCATCGTCGACCAGGAGAACAGCGCCAACCTCGGGGGACAGGCGTACTGGTCTTTCGGGGGGCTGTTCCTCGTCGACAGCCCCGAGCAGCGCCGGCTCGGGATTCGCGACAGTCACGAACTGGCACTGCAGGATTGGCTGGGCACCGCGGGCTTCGACCGGCCCGAGGATCACTGGCCGCGGCAATGGGCGCACGCCTATGTGGACTTCGCCTCCGGCGAGAAGCGCAGCTGGCTTCGGGACCGCGGTCTGAAGATCTTCCCGCTGGTGGGGTGGGCCGAGCGGGGCGGCTACGGTGCGATCGGGCACGGCAACTCGGTCCCCCGCTTCCACATCACGTGGGGGACCGGCCCCGCCCTGGTGGAGATCTTCGCCCGCCGGCTCCGGGGCAACCCCAAGGTCCGGTTCGCCCATCGGCACCGGGTCGACGAACTGATCGTCGAGGCCGGCCGGGTGAGCGGGGTGCGGGGCAGCGTGCTCGAATCCTGCACCGCGGCACGCGGGGTGGCTTCCTCGCGGACAGCGATCGGGCAGTTCGAGTTCGGTGCCGCCGCGGTCCTGGTGACCAGCGGCGGTATCGGGGGCAACCTCGACCTGGTTCGGCAGAACTGGCCGCAGCGCATGGGCCGGGTCCCCGCGCAACTGCTGGCCGGGGTGCCCGCCCACGTCGACGGCCGGATGATCGGTATCACCGAGGCCGCCGGCGCCCGGGTTATCAACCGGGACCGGATGTGGCACTACACCGAGGGCATCACCAACTACGACCCGGTCTGGCCGGGCCACGGCATCCGGATCATCCCCGGTCCGTCGCCGCTGTGGCTGGACGCATCCGGCGTGCGCCTGCCCGGGCCGTTGTATCCGGGCTTTGACACCCTGGGCACGCTGGAGCACATCGCCCGCTCCGGTCAGGACTACACCTGGTTCGTGCTGAACCGGCAGATCATCGAGAAGGAATTCGCGCTGTCGGGCCAAGAGCAGAACCCCGACCTGACCAGCCGCAGCGTGCGTCAGCTGGTCCGATCGCGGGTCAGCTCGGGGCCGCCCCCACCGGTGCAGGCGTTCATCGACCGCGGGGTGGACTTCGTGCAGGCGACGACGCTGCGGGATCTGGTGGCAGCGATGAACGACCTGCCCGACGTGCTGCCGTTGGACTACGCCACCGTCGAGGCCGAGGTCACCGCGCGCGACCGCGAGGTGGTGAACCGATTCAGCAAGGACGGCCAGATCACCGCGATCCGCGGCGCCCGGGCCTACCTGGGTGACCGGCTGGGCCGGGTGGTGGCCCCGCACCGGCTGACCGACCCGTCCGCGGGACCCCTGATCGCGGTGAAGCTGCACATCCTGACCCGGAAAACGCTGGGGGGCTTGGAAACCGACCTTGACTCCCGGGTGGTGGGCGCGGACGGCAAGCCGATCGACGGACTGTACGCGGCCGGCGAGGTGGCTGGATTCGGGGGCGGCGGTGTGCACGGCTACCGGGCGCTGGAAGGCACGTTCCTGGGCGGTTGCATCTTCTCCGGGCGGGCCGCCGGGCGAGGTGCCGCCGGCGACATCGCCTAGTTGCAGGCCTGGCTAGAGGGTGACGGCGTTCTCCTGCGGCAGGACCCGGAAGTCGGCGCGGCCCATCTCGGCCAGGCGCCCGTGATAGATCCCCTGGGCATCGGCGGCGATGATGCCCTGGTGGATCGGTACCGCGACGCGCGGCGCCACCGCGCGCAGGTAGTCGACCGCCTCGGAGATCTTCATCCACGGCGCCGCGGCCGGCGCCGCCAGCACGTCCACCGGTTCTCCGGGCACGAACAACGCGTCGCCGGGGTGCATCAGCCGCGCGGCATGTTCGGCATCGCCGACCAGGTAGGAGATGTTGTCGATCATCGGCAGCTCCGGATGGATCACGGCGTGCCGCCCGCCCACCCCGCGGACCCGCAGCGGGCCGACGTCGAAAGCGTCCCCGACGTGCACCGGCTGCCAGGGCGGACCCAGCTGGGCGGCGGTCTGCGGGTCGGCGTAGAGCGCGGCGCCGGGGTTGCCGTCGAGCACGGCCGGAAGCCGTGTGAGGTCGACATGGTCGGGGTGCTGATGGGTGATGAGGATCGCGGCCAGACCCGTGATGCCCTCGAACCCGTGCGAGAAGTTGCCCGGATCGAACAGCACCGAGGCATCGCCGAAATCGGCGAGCAGGCAGGAATGGCCGAAGTGGGTCAATTGCATGGATTGATTGTGCGCTCCGGCGCCGCGGACAGGCATCGGTATTGTTGACGCGACCGATTCCCCGTCGACAGTAGGGAGCGCGCGTGGCCCGGGTGGTTGTGCACGTGATGCCCAAAGCCGAGATCCTCGACCCGCAGGGTCAGGCCATCCTCGGAGCGCTTTCTCGCCTCGGCCACACCGGCGTGTCGGACGTCCGGCAGGGCAAGCGTTTCGAGCTCGAGGTCGATGACTCGATCGACGATGCCACGCTGGCCGAGATCGCCGAGTCTCTGCTGGCCAACACGGTGATCGAGGACTTCACCGTCAGCCGGGAGACGCCGTGAGCGCGCGGGTCGGCGTCATCACCTTCCCCGGCACCCTCGACGACGTCGACGCCGCCCGCGCGGTGCGGTTCGTCGGTGCCGAGGCCGTCAGCCTCTGGCACGCCGACGCCGACCTCAAGGGTGTCGACGCCGTCGTGGTACCCGGTGGCTTCTCCTACGGCGACTACCTGCGGGCCGGCGCCATCGCCCGGTTCGCCCCGGTGATGGGGGAGGTGGTTGCCGCGGCCAACCGGGGAATGCCCGTGCTCGGCATCTGCAACGGTTTTCAGGTGCTCTGCGAGGCGGGCCTGCTGCCGGGTGCGCTGACCCGCAACGTCGGCCTGCACTTCGTCTGCCGCGACGTGTGGCTGCGGGTGGCATCCACCTCCACGGCCTGGACGTCGCGGTTCGAGGCCGACGCCGACCTGCTGGTGCCGCTGAAGTCCGGCGAGGGCCGCTACGTCGCCTCCGAGGCGGTGCTCGACGAACTGGAGGGCGAGGACCGGGTGGTCTTCCGCTACCTCGACAACATCAACGGCTCGCTGCGCGACATCGCCGGGGTGAGCTCGGCCAACGGCCGGGTGGTCGGGCTGATGCCGCATCCGGAGCACGCCATCGAGGCGCTGACCGGGCCGAGCGATGACGGCCTCGGACTGTTCTACTCCGCGCTGGACGCGGTGCTGGCCGCCTGACCTTCCGGCCCGCTCTGCGATCCGATTCGCGCGGGGCGTCTGCTATGCCGGGACGTGGTCGGCGCAGTCGACTCGCAGATCCGGAATCGTCATGGGAATGTCGTAGACCTTGCAGCGGTAGCTGCGCCGGTCGGCGTGCACGTTTTCCAGTTGCGTGCAGGTGCTGCAGGCGCGGGTGACGGGAATCATCTGTGCGTCGTGCAGTCGGGCCAGCACGGCCAGCAGCGTGTCCAGCAGTTGTTCGGCTTCGGCGCGCTCGAGCTTGGATGTGGCGATCTCTGCCGGTGCGGTCCAACGTGCGATCTGGGCAGCAGTCTTGCGTCCCTCGGGGGTCAGGGACAGGTCGTGACGGCGGCGGTCGTGGGGGTCCGGGGTGCGCACCACCAGGCCCTTGCGGATCAGCGCGGCGATGGCGTCGCTCACGGTGGAATCGGTGACGTTGAGTTCGCGGGCCAGCGTGGTGGGGTAGGCGGCCGGCGGCGGGCCGACGTGCAGCCAGCCCAGAACCCGCATCTGCGTGCTCGACAGATCGTGGTTTTCGGCGGCTCGCCGGGCCAGCACGTGCAGGGCGTCGCCGACCTTGTCGAGGGCGGCGACGATCTTGGAGTCCAGGCTGCGGTGGCGCTCGCTCCCGGATTTCAGGGCACGATCCCGTCGCGTGTGCCGACGGCGCGGGCGGCCATGGCGGTCGCGTCCGCCGGGTGTTCGTCGGTGCCCGTCATCGTGACCTCCCCTGCCCAGTGCTGCGCGCGTTGCCGCCGGGATCGCAGCGTAGCCGCTGCCCGCGTCGTACCGAATGGTGTGAATCAGGCTGATCCTAATACTTAGGAGTCCTGGGGAATTACTGCATCATGGTCTCGATCCGTGAGCGACAGCTCAGTTCGCAGCTCATGCCCGACCGAGGACGACACATGCCCAAACTTTCGCGCAGCGATTGGTACGACTTAGCCCGCGACACCAACTGGACGTTTCGCTATGTGACCGAGGAGGAGGTGTTCCCCGAAGACCTCTCCGGCACCCACCGGGTTCCCGCCGAGGCCTGGCTCAAGTGGGACGAGCCCTACAAAGTCGGCTACCGCGAGTACGTGCACAACCAGGTGACCAAGGACACCACCACCTACTCGCTGAAGAACGCCATCGGGCGGTCCAAGCTGTTCGAACAGCTCGACCCGGGCTGGAAGTCGGTCATCGTGGCGCACTACGGCGCCATCACCATGCCCGAATACCTGGCCTCCATCGGCGAAGCGCGAATGGGCCGCTTCGGCCGCTCGGCGGCGTGGCGCAACACCGCAACCTTCGGCACCCTCGACGAGGTCCGGCACGGTCAGATCCAGGCATTCTTCCCCTACGGCCTGCTCGACAAAGAGCCGCGCGGCGACTGGGCGCTCAAGGCGTTCCACACCAACAACTGGATCGTCCTGGCGGTGCGCTACCTGTTCGACGACATGTTCGTGGCCAACGACGCGCTGTCGATCGCGCTGCAGTTGACCTTCACCCTGGAGACCGGATTCACCAACCTGCAGTTCCTCGGGATGGCAGCCGACGCCATCGACGTCGGCGACCTGGAGTTCGGCGCCCTGATCAGCTCCATCCAGACCGACGAAGCGCGCCACGCCCAGCAGGGCGAGCCGACGATCAAGGTGCTCACCGACAGCGGCGAGGGCGCGTGGGGGCAGTTCCTGATCGACCACATGTTCTGGCGGTCGTGGCGCATCTTCGCGCTGCTGACGGGTCTGTCGATGGATTACTACACCCCGCTGGAAAGTCGGCGAATGAGCTTCAAGGAGTTCATCGAGGACTGGGTGGTCAAGCAGTTCGCCGACCAATTCCGTGACTATGGCCTCGAATTGCCCTGGTACTGGGAAGAATTCATCAACGAACTGACCTGGTACCACCACGCCATCCATCTGGGCGTGTGGTACTACCGGCCCACGGTGTGGTGGAACCCCGACGCCGGGGTCTCCGAGGAGGAGCGGCTGTGGCTGGAGGAGAAGTACCCCGGCTGGAACCGTGACTTCGGCAAGCACTGGGACGTCATCACCGACAACATCCGCAACGGCGACATCGCCGCCACGTTGCCCGAGACCCTGCCGATCACCTGCAACCTGTGCCAACTGCCCATCGTGCGCGCCGCCGGCGTGATCGTCGGTGCCCACACCGATGCGGCCCCGCTGACCCACGTGCACAACGACCGCAAGTACCTGTTCTGCTCGGAGCCCTGCCGGTGGATCTTCACCCAGCGGCCCGACCGCTTCGCCGGTCACCAGTCGCTGATCGACCGGGTGCTCTCCGGTGAGATCAGCCCGCCCGACCTCGGCACCGTTTTGCAGTACTTCGGGCTCTCGGCCGAAGAGCAGGGCCAGGACGCCGACAACTACCGGTGGGCACAGCACGGTGCCCGCCCAGGATCGAAGGTCTGACACCATGGCGCTGCTTCCCCTGACCGCGCTGTTCGAGGGCGACGTGCTCGAACTGCTCATCCCCGTCGACGACGCCGACACCGTCGACGCCGTCAGCGCGGCGATCGCCCACCATGTGGTCGGACACCGCGTCGCCAAACGCGATGCCCCGATCCGGCTGCGCCACAACGGCAATGTGCTGGACCCGGCGTTGGCGATCGGCGCCGCCGGTGTCGGCCCACTGGACCACGTCGAGGTCTTCTATGACCAGCGTTAGCACCTGGACCCCGGTGGCCAGCCTCGACGACCTCTGGGAGGGCGAGGTGGCCGAATTCGAGGTGGGCGATCGGCCGATCCTGATCGCGCATCTGCGCGGGGGAGCGATCCGTGCCTACGACGGACTGTGCCCGCACGCCGGATTCCCGCTGGCCGACGGCGACGTCGACGACGAAATCCTGACGTGCGGCGCGCACAGCTGGGAATTCGACCTGTCCACCGGCGCCGGGGTCAATCCCGCCAACTGCCGGCTGCGCAGCCATCCCGTTCGCCTCGAAGGCGACCAGATCGCCATCCTGCTCACCGAAGGAGACCGCTGATGACCGCTTTGGAACAGGACAAGCTCGTCGGTCCGGTGGTGCGCGGCTTCGACCCCGATGTCGTCGCCGCCCTGACCGAGGCCATCCACGCCGACAACCCCGATGCGGCCATCACCATCGAGGACCACGCCGGGTACGTCCGCATCCATGCCCCGCGCTTTCTGCGCGTCACCCGGGCGAGCCTGGAATCGGCTGCCGGCCAGGCATTCCCGCTGGCCACCCTGGAGCCGGCGCTGGTGGGCTTTGCCGGCCGGATCCGCTACGTCGGCGACGACGAACTGCACTGGTACCTGGACCGAGAGGACTGACACATGACCACCGCGAAAACCCGGCAGCTCAAGACCTGGAGCATCGCCGGCGACACCCGCCGCAAACCCACCGAATACGAAGCCGTCACCGGGCAGTTCCACTATCACTTCAACCGCCAGCCGGCTCCTTTCGACCTCGACCCCGGCAGCCCGATCAACCGGTGGTATCTCAAGCACCGCGAGGGCTCGCCGCTGCAGGCCGAGAGCTGGGAGGGTTTCCGCGATCCTGCCGCGCTGAACTACCGCCGCTACATCGCGTCGCAGCACGACCGCGAGGTCTACGCCGAAGGCGTGGTCGATCACTACGAGGCACTCGATGCCGATCAGGCCCTGGCGCCCGACTGGGTCGAAACACTGGGCCGCATCTACCTGCCCGCCCGCTATCTGTTCCACGTGCTGCAGATCACCAGCCTTTACGTGGGGCAACTGGCGCCGAGCGCCTATATCACCAATGCGGCGTTCTTCCAGGCCGCCGACGAGCTGCGGGCTCTGCAGTGGATCGCCTATCGCGCCAAGTCGCTGTCGCTGAGCCACGATGTCGGATTGGCCAATACCGAAGCGACGCGGCGAATCTGGGAGACCGACGAGGCCTGGCAGCCGGCCCGGGAAGCGCTGGAACGCCTGCTGCTGGCCTATGACTGGGGAGAGGCCTTCACCGCGCTGAACCTGGTGATCAAACCGGCGCTCGACGCGCTGTTCAAGGAGACTTTCGCCGAGGTGGCCAACCTTCGCGGCGACGGCCTCACCGCGGCGCTGCTGCAGGAATCCCGGGTGGACACCACCCGCAATCAGGCCTGGAACGCCGCACTCGCCCGCTACGCGTTGGCCGCCGATCCCGCCAACCGCGCTGTCATCGAGGGCTGGATCCAGGACTGGCGCCCGCTGGCCGACCGTGCGGTGCAGGGCCTGGCCGCCGCACTGCCCGATCCGGACGCCGCCGTCGAGCGCACCGCGCGCTCGGTGGCCGCATTCACCGCCTCGTGGGCCGACTGAACCGCCGGGCGGTCAGTCGGCTCGGCGGGCCGGACCCAGCTAGGCGGTCAGCGCGACAGCGGCCTCGGCGGTGTAGCACAGGAACGTGAAGGTCTCCTCCAGGTAGAGCTCCACGTTGTCGGCGTCGTGATACAGGTAGCCGATCGCCACGTCGGTGCCCAACCGCAGGTCGAAATCGCCGCCGCGCGTGGTCAACACGAATGCGCCGTCGATCGCCGGGGCCCAGATGATGTCGCCGGTCACCAGCCGGCGCAGGTGCTCCAGGATCGGATAGCCGTGGTCGGAGGTCTCGCTGACCTTGGTGTAGGTGTCGGCCGACAGCAGCACCGAGTAGGGACCGTCCACCCCGGCCAGCCGCAGCGCTGAGAGCGCCTGGCTGACCACGTCCGGGATGTCGCGCGGGTCCTCGGGCAGCGTCAACTCCGGGTTCGAGCTGGTGCTGCGGATGCCCTCCACGGCGGCGTCCGGGTAGCCGCCGAAGACGATCCGGTCCTCGGCGAATGCCAGCTTCTTGGCCGCGGCCTTGACCGGGTCCCAGTCCGCGTCCTGCGAGCCCCGCTCCACGTCGTCGATCTCTTCCCGCGACAGGGTGAACGGAACCCGCAGACGCACCAGTGGTTTGCTGTCCCGCAGCGCTGCCTGGACCCCGTCGGCCGGGGCGCCGATGCCGGTCAGCCGGCCGGTGCCCACCGCCGCCGCCGTGGGGCCGGCGGGCTCGCTGACGTCGACTACCCGGCGCCCGGCGATGTGTCGCTTGAACGTGCGGGCCGCCTCCTGCTCGATGTCGGCCCAGGCCGCGTCGGTGACCGGGGCCAGATTGCGATACAGGTTGTTCATTCAGGAGATTCCTTTCAGGCTGCCGATGTTCAGGGAGCCCCCAGACGCGGGCTCGGCGGGCTGCGCCGGGCTCGGGGCCGGCCGGCCCGGGAGCGGCGGCGGACCGTCGAGGAAGTCTGCGGTGGGGGTGAAAAACATGCCGCCGGTGACGGCGGTCGAGAAATCCAGAATGCGGTCGGTGTTGCCGGGCGGGTCCCCGAAGAACATGTTGCGCAGCATCTGCTCGGTGACCGCGGGACTACGGGAGTAGGCGATGTAGTAGGTGCCGGACTCGCCGTTGCCCACCGAGCCGAACGGCATGTTGTGCCGCACGATGTCCAGCTCGTTGCCGTCCTCGTCGGTGATCACGTTCAGCGCGATGTGGGAGTTGGCCGGCTTGTCCGCGTCGTCGAACTCGATGTCGTCGGCCTTGGTGCGGCCGATCACCCGTTCCTGCTCGGTAACCGGCAGCGCCTCCCAGGCCGCCATGTCGTGTAGGTACTTCTGGATGTGCACATACGACCCGCCGGCGAAGTCGGGGTCCTCGTCGCCGATCGCGGTGGCCTCGCAGGCCGCCTCCTCGACCGGGTTCTCGGTGCCGTCGACGAAGCCGAGCAGATCGCGGTTGTCGAAGAACCGGAAGCCGTGCACCTCGTCGACCACGGTGATCGCACTGGCCATCGCCTTGACGATTCGTCCGGCCAGCTCGAAGCAGACGTCGAGGGTCTCGCCCTTGATGTGGAACAGCAGGTCGCCCGGGGTGGCCGGGGCGGTGTGACGGGGACCGGTCAGCTCGACGAACGGATGCAGCTGTGCCGGCCGGGGCCCGGCGAACAGCCGGTCCCAGGCGTCGGACCCGATCGAGGTCACCACCGACAGCCGCTTGGTCGGGTCGCGGAAGCCGATGGCGCGGGCGAAGCCCGCCAGGTCCGGCAGCGCGTCGTGCACCACGGTCTCGCCACCCTCGTCGATGGTGGCGACCAGGAAGATGGCCGCACAGGTCAGCGGAGTGGTGACGGGCTGAGCAGTCGGCACAGTATCGACCCTAACGCCCCAATCGGCGTTGCGATGGGAAAGACTTGAGCCCATGGCTGCCACCGCGACCGGTTTGTGCGAGTTCATCGACGCCTCGCCTTCGCCGTTCCACGTCTGTGCCAGCGTCGCCGAACGCCTGCGGGCCGCCGGTTACACCGAGGTCGCCGAGACCGACCGATGGCCCGCCCTGCCCGGGCGGTACTTCACCGTCCGGGCCGGCTCGCTGATCGCCTGGGACGGCGCCGCGACGGATCCCGGGGCGCCGTTCCGGGTGGTGGGGGCGCACACCGACAGCCCCAACCTGCGGGTCAAGCAACGTCCCGACCGGGAGGTCGCCGGCTGGCATCTGGTGGCGCTGGAGCCCTACGGCGGTGCCTGGCTGAACTCGTGGCTGGACCGCGACCTGGGCGTCAGCGGGCGGCTCTCGGTGCGCAGCGCAGGCTCGTCGATCAGCCAGCACCTGGTCCGGATCGACGAACCGATTCTGCGGGTTCCCCAGCTGGCGATCCATCTGGCCGCCGACCGCGCCGCGGTCGCGCTGGACGCGCAACGCCACCTCAACGCGGTGTGGGGCGCGGGCGGCCCGGCCCGAGACTTCCTGCGCCACGTCTCCGAACGCGCCGGTGTCGATCGCGCCGACGTGCTCGGCTTCGACCTGATGACCCACGACCTGGCGCCGGCGACGGTGACCGGGGTGGACCAGCAGTTCGTCAGTGCGCCCCGGTTGGACAACCAGGCCAGCTGCTATGCCGGGCTGGAAGCCCTGCTGGCCGCCCGGCCGGGGCGCTACCTTCCGGTGCTGGTGCTCTTCGACCACGAGGAGGTGGGGTCGACCTCGGATCACGGCGCCCAGTCGGATCTGCTGCGCACGGTCCTGGAGCGGATCACCCTGGCCGCCGGCGGGGACCGCGAGGACTTTCTGCGCCGGCTGACCGCCTCCACCATGGCCTCGGCCGACATGGCGCATGCCACCCACCCCAACTACCCGGACCGCCACGAACCGGGTCATCCGATCGCGGTCAACGCCGGCCCCGTTCTGAAGGTGCAGCCCAACCTGCGCTACGCCACCGACGGCCGCACCGCGGCCACCTTCGCGCTGGCCTGCGACCAGGCAGGGGTGGCGCTGCAGCGCTACGAGCACCGAGCCGACCTGCCCTGCGGTTCGACCATCGGTCCGATGAGCGCCGCAGGTACCGGCATACCCACCGTCGACGTGGGCGCTGCGCAGCTGGCCATGCATTCGGCGCGGGAGCTGATGGGTGCCAGTGACGTGGCCGCCTACGCCGCGGCTCTGACGGCCTTCCTGGCCCCGCAGTGAGCCGAAATCGGTGCCATACACTGACCCCGTGACGTCCCTGACCACGCCGGACACCGTCGAACACGCCGCGGCGACGCCCGATCACCCGCAACCGTTCGCCGAGCTGGGCCTCAAAGACGACGAGTACCAGCGCATCCGCGACATCCTGGGCCGCCGCCCCACCGACGCCGAACTGGCCATGTACTCGGTGATGTGGAGCGAGCACTGCTCCTACAAGTCCTCCAAGGTGCACCTGCGCTACTTCGGGGAGACCACCACCGACGAGATGCGCAAGGCGATGCTGGCCGGTATCGGCGAGAACGCCGGCGTCGTCGACATCGGCGACGGCTGGGCGGTCACCTTCAAGGTGGAGTCGCACAACCACCCGTCCTACGTCGAGCCCTACCAGGGAGCGGCCACCGGCGTGGGGGGCATCGTGCGCGACATCATGGCGATGGGCGCCCGCCCGATCGCGGTGATGGACCAGCTGCGCTTCGGCGCCGCCGACGCGCCCGACACCCGCCGGGTGCTCGACGGCGTGGTACGCGGCATCGGCGGCTACGGCAACTCACTGGGTCTGCCCAACATCGGCGGCGAGACGGTCTTCGACCCCTGCTATGCGGGCAACCCGTTGGTCAACGCGCTGTGTGTCGGCGTGCTGAAGAGGGAAGACCTGCACCTGGCGTTCGCCTCCGGCGCCGGCAACAAGATCATCCTGTTCGGGGCGCGGACCGGGCTGGACGGCATCGGTGGGGTGTCGGTGCTCGCATCGGAAACTTTCGGCGGCGACGAGAGCGGTGCGGGCCGCAAGAAGCTCCCGTCGGTTCAGGTCGGCGATCCGTTCACCGAGAAGGTGCTCATCGAGTGCTGCCTGGAGCTGTACGCCGCCAAGCTGGTGGTCGGCATTCAGGACCTCGGGGGAGCCGGGTTGTCTTGCGCGACTTCCGAGTTGGCCTCCGCCGGTGACGGCGGCATGGCGATTCAGCTGGAGAAGGTGCCGCTGCGCGCGGCGAACATGACCCCGGCGGAAGTGCTGTCCAGCGAGTCGCAGGAACGTATGTGCGCCGTGGTCGCCCCGGAGAATGTGGATGCCTTCATGGCGGTCTGCGCCAAGTGGGACGTGCTCGCCACGGTCATCGGCGAGGTGACCGACGGCGACCGGTTGCAGATCACCTGGCACGGACAGACCGTCGTGGACGTGCCGCCGCGCACGGTTGCCCACGAAGGCCCGATCTATCACCGCCCGGTCGAGCGCCCGGAGACCCAGGACGCCCTCAACGCGGACCGCTCCGCGCGCCTGGTGCGCCCGGCGACCGGGGAGGAGCTGCGCGCGACGCTGCTTGCCCTGCTGGGCAGTCCGCACCTGTGCAGCAGGGCGTTCATCACCGAGCAGTACGACCGTTACGTGCGCGGCAACACCGTGTTGGCCGAGCATGCCGACGGCGGAATGCTGCGGATCGACGAGACGTCCGGGCGCGGTATCGCGATCTCCACCGATGCCTCCGGCCGCTACACCAAGCTCGACCCCTACGCCGGCGCGCAGCTGGCGCTGGCCGAGGCCTACCGCAACGTGGCCGTCACCGGCGCCACGCCGATCGCCGTCACCAACTGCCTGAACTTCGGCTCGCCGGAAGACCCAGGGGTGATGTGGCAGTTCGCCGAGGCCGTCCGCGGTCTGGCCGACGGCTGTGCGGCACTGGGTATTCCGGTGACCGGCGGCAATGTGAGCTTCTACAACCAGACCGGCGCCACCCCCATCCACCCCACCCCGGTGGTCGGGGTGCTCGGCGTCATCGACGACGTCGCCCGGCGGATTCCGACCGCCTTCGGCGTCGAGCCCGGCGAGACGCTGATCCTGCTCGGCGACACCAGCGACGAGTTCGACGGATCGATCTGGGCGCAGGTGACCGGCGACCACCTCGGTGGGCTGCCGCCGAAGGTCGACCTCGCGCGCGAGCAGCTGCTCGCAGAAGTTCTCAGTGCGGCATCGCGCGACGGTCTGGTGTCGGCCGCCCACGACCTGAGCGAAGGCGGGCTGATCCAGGCCGTGGTCGAATCGGCGATCGCCGGTGAGACCGGATGCCGCATCCTGCTTCCCGAAGACGCCGATCCGTTCGTCTTCCTGTTCTCCGAGTCGGCGGGCAGGGTGCTGGTGGCGGTGCCGCGCACCGAGGAGAGCCGGTTCCGTTCCATGTGCGAGGCGCGCGGCCTGGCAGCCACCCGCGTCGGCGTGGTTGACCAGGCGTCGCAGGAGCTGGAGGTCCAGGGCCAGTTCACTGTGTCGCTGGCAGAGCTGCGCAGCATTTCCGAAGCAGTGCTGCCGGGGATCTTCGGATAGCCAGATCGGCATGCAGGCGCCGGCGAGACACCCGCTGCTGGTGTGGGCGTGGAGCCTGCTGCGCCTGAATTTCGTCGGAATGGCGTTCGGGGCGCTGTTCTTCTGCCTGTCGCTGACGCCGTCGCTGTTGCCCCGCGACTGGTTGTTCCAAGGTCTGATCGGCGGCATCAACGCGGCCTTCGGCTATGGGCTGGGTGTGCTGATCGGCGCAACGATGGACCGGCTGGTGCTGCGCGGTGCGAACTGGTGGCCGCCGCCGCGCCGGGTCCTGGTAGCGCTGAAGGCAGCGGTGGTGGTGGGGGCGCCGGCCGCGTGCGTCGTGATGCTGGTCCCGGCCGCGGGTTGGCAACGCCAGGTCTCCGAGCTGCTGGGCATCCAGGGCCCCGGCACCCTGGGCTACCTGCGCACCCTGGGCGTGGCGATCGGGGTGGCGGCCGCGCTCGTCGCGGTCGTGCGGGTACTGATCGACGCCAGCCGGTTGCTGGCCCGGGCGTTGATCCGGCGGTGGCACCTGAACAGCGAAGTCGCCATGTTCATCGGCAGCGCGATCGTCGTCGTGGTGCTGACCATGTTGATCAATGGTGTGCTGATCCGCGGATTCTTCGCCGGCGCCAGCGCGGTGTTCCAGCCCGAGGACCGCGGCACGGTGCCCGGGACTTTCCAGCCGCAGCAACCGGGGCGCTCCGGCAGCCCGGATTCGCTGGCGTCCTGGGCCAGCCTGGGCAGTCAGGGCCGCACCTTCGTCGCCGGGGGACGGCACGCCGACGAGCTCAGCCGGGTCAACCACCGGCCCGCCCGCGAACCCATCCGGGTGTACGCCGGTCTGAACAGCGCCGCCGACGACCAGGCGCGCATGCGGCTGCTGCTCGACGAGCTGGATCGCACCCACGCCTTCGACCGGCGGGTGCTGGTGGTGGTGCCCACCACCGGAACGGGGTGGATCAACCCGGCGGCGGCCGACGCGGTGGAGATGCTCTACAACGGCGACACCGCAATCGTCGGTGTGCAGTACTCCTACCTGCCGAGTTGGATCTCGTTCCTGGCCGATCAGCGCAAGTCGATGGACTCCGGACGCCTGCTGGTGCAGACCATCGCCGAGCGCTGGCGAAGCCTGCCCGCCGCGCATCGCCCCAAACTGATGCTCTACGGCGAGAGTCTGGGATCGATGGCCGGGCAGGCCGCCTTCGAGTGGCTGCCCGACATCGCCGACATGGGCTATGAGGCCGTGCTGTGGGTGGGGCCGCCGCATGCCAGCCCGCTCTGGCATGCCCTGCTGGTGCGGCGCGACCCCGGCACCACCGCCGTACTTCCGCGTTACGACAACGGCCGCACGGTGCGCTTCGCCCAGGGCACACTGCCGACCGAGATCGCCGAGACTGCCGCGCCGGAGTGGCCCGGCCCCCGCGTGCTGTTCCTTCAGCACGCCTCCGACCCGGTGGTCTGGTGGACACCGGATCTGCTGTTCGCGCGGCCCGACTGGCTGACCGAACCACCCGGCCCGGACCGCACCGCCTCGATGCGCTGGTATCCGGTGGTGACGTTCTGGCAGGTCAGCGCGGACCTGTTTCACGGCGAGCAGATGCCCGCGGGGCACGGCCACAACTACTCCGGCACGGTTCTGGACGGACTCGTGGCAGTGCTGCCACCCGACGGCTGGACGGCGGCCGACACCGAGCGGGTCCGAGCTGCCCTGCACCGGTAGACACTCGCGGGGTTGATGCGGCTCTCCTGCGCCGGGGTCGCGTACCGCTGGGCGACGAGATGCGGGATGCTTCACCGATGGATCGCTATACCCGTGACGGCCTGGTCTTCGATGTCCGCGACGCCGGGCCGCCGGAGGGACCCGTCGTGGTGTTGCTGCACGGCTTCCCGCAGCGAAACGACAGCTGGAACGCCGTAATCGACCGGCTCACCGCCGCCGGCTACCGATGCCTGGCGCCCAACCAGCGCGGCTACTCGCCCGGTGCCCGGCCCCGCCGGCGCCGCGACTATCGGATGTCGGAACTCGTGGCCGACGTCGCGGCGCTGATCGACGCCAGTGGCGCGCAGCGGGTGCACCTGGTGGGACATGACTGGGGCGCCGCGGTCGCGTGGGGCGTGGCAGCCGAGCTGCCCGAACGGCTCGCCACGGTGTCGCCGGTGTCGGTGCCCCATCCCGCCGCCTTCCTGAAGTCGTTTGTCACCAGCAGTCAGGGGCTGGCTTCGTGGTACATGGGCTTTTTCCAGCTGCCCTGGCTTCCGGAGTGGCTGCTAACGCGCCGGCAAGGCGCGCTGGCCGCCAAGTCGCTGCGGCGCAGCGGCCAGACCACCGACGCGGCGCAGCGGGATGTGCGGGCCATGACCGAACCGGGTGCGCTGACCGGCGGGCTCAACTGGTACCGGGGTATGCCGCTGTCGAACCTGGGAGACAGCAACCAGCAGATCTCGGTGCCGACGATGTATGTGTGGAGCGACCACGACATGGCGCTGAAGCCCAAAGCGGCGCACGACACGGCCCGGTATGTCGACGCCGCCTACCGGTTCGAGGTACTGGAGGGTGTCTCGCACTGGATCCCGGACACCGAGCCGGACCGGCTCGCCGACCTGCTGCTCGACTGGTTCGCCGCACACCCGACGGACTGACATGGCCCCCGCCCGCCCCCGCCGGCAGCCGGACCCGGCACAGACCCGCGCAGCCGTGCAGGCGCTGGCGGCGTGGCTGCGCGATGAGAGCCTGCCGGCCCCCGACCGCGCCGAGTTGGCGGCCGCGGTCCGTCTGACGGCTCGCACACTGGCCGAGCTGGCGCCCGGCGCCAGCGTCGAGGTGCGGATCCCGCCGTTCGTTGCGGTGCAGTGCATCGCCGGGCCGCGGCACACGCGTGGCACCCCGCCCAACGTGGTCGAGACCGATCCGCGCAGTTGGCTGCTGCTGGTCGCCGGACTGCTCGATCCCGCCGACGCGACCGCCGCGGCGAAGCTGCGGTTGTCGGGTTCTCGGGCCGGCGAGATCGCCGAATTGCTGCCGTTGGTGAAACTTGACGCGTGTTGACCGTAGACTGAACGCGTCACTTAAGGCCCGTCCCCCTGGAGCAGCTGAAACGTGCCGGACCAGCAGGTAGTAGACCTTGAGAACGCACCCCGTGAAGAGTGCGGCGTCTTCGGGGTTTGGGCGCCCGGGGAAGACGTGGCGAAACTCACCTATTACGGCTTATATGCGCTGCAGCACCGCGGCCAGGAGGCCGCCGGGATCGCGGTCGGCGACGGCTCGCAGGTACTGGTCTTCAAGGACCTGGGCTTGGTCAGCCAGGTGTTCGAGGAGCAGACGCTGGCTGCCATGCCCGGGCACGTGGCGGTCGGGCACTGCCGTTACTCCACCACCGGCGACACCACCTGGGAGAACGCCCAGCCGGTGTTTCGTCATACCGCGGCCGGCACCGGCGTGGCCCTCGGTCACAACGGCAACCTGGTCAACACCGCTGAAATGGCCGGACGAGCCCGCGAACTGGGACTGATCGACACCCGCCAGCCCGGGGTGGCCACCACCGACTCCGACATCCTGGGCGCCCTGCTGGCCCACGGTGCCGCCGACACCTCGTTGGAGCAGGCGGCGCTGGAGCTGCTGCCGACGGCACGCGGGGCGTTCTGCCTGACCTTCATGGACGAGAACACCCTCTACGCGGCCCGCGACCCGTGGGGCGTGCGGCCGCTGTCGCTGGGCCGACTGGACCGCGGCTGGGTGGTGGCATCGGAGACCGCAGCGCTCGACATCGTCGGTGCCTCGTTCGTCCGCGACATCGAGCCCGGTGAGCTGCTGGCGATCGACGCCGACGGTGTGCGTTCAAGCCGGTTCGCCAATCCCACCCCCAAGGGTTGTGTCTTCGAGTACGTCTACCTGGCGCGGCCGGACAGCACGATCGGCGGCCGGTCGGTGCACGCCACCCGGGTGGAGATCGGCCGTCGGCTGGCCCGCGCCCACCAGGTCGATGCCGATCTGGTCATCGGGGTGCCGGAGTCCGGCATCCCGGCCGCAGTGGGCTATGCCCAGGAGTCCGGCATCGACTACGGGCAGGGCCTGACCAAGAACGCCTATGTCGGACGGACGTTCATCCAGCCGTCCCAGACCATCCGCCAGCTCGGCATCCGGCTCAAGCTCAACCCGCTGCGGGAGATCATCCGCGGTAAGCGGCTGATCGTCGTCGACGACTCGATCGTGCGGGGCAATACCCAGCGTGCCCTGGTGCGGATGCTGCGGGAGGCCGGCGCGGTGGAGGTGCACGTGCGCATCGCGTCCCCGCCGGTGAAGTGGCCGTGCTTCTACGGCATCGACTTCGCGTCGCGGGCGGAGCTGATCGCCAACGCCGTCGGTGACGAGGAGGGGATGGTCGAGGCGGTGCGGCGCACCATCGGCGCCGACAGCCTGGGCTACGTCGGCCAGGACGACATGATCGCGGCCACCGAACAGCCCACCTCGCGGCTGTGCTGCGCGTGTTTCGACGGCAGCTACCCGATCGAGCTGCCCGACGACAGTGCCCTGGGCAAGAACGTCATCGAGCAGATGCTGACCAACACGGCGCTCAAAGCCGAAAGCGGCAACGACGCCGCGCTGAGTCAGTCCTGAGCCCCCGGGCATACCGCGTCGGCCTGGCACGACCACTTCAGTATCAACTACTTGACACTGAGGGTGCTGCTCGCTAGCGTCGGCGCCAACACCAGGTCGCAGACAGGAGTGGCGGTGGCGCGATTTCCCAAGCCTCCCGAGGGCAGTTGGACCCAGCACTATCCCGAGCTCGGGACCGGGCCGGTGTCCTACCGGGATTCGGTCAGCCCTGACGTCTACGAGAAGGAGCGCGCGGCCATCTTCCGGCGGGCCTGGCTCAATGTCGGCCGGGTCGAGCAGATTCCGCGCAAAGGCAGCTACC
The DNA here is from genome assembly GCF_010729485.1 of Mycolicibacter hiberniae. Lineage (NCBI taxonomy): Bacteria > Bacillati > Actinomycetota > Actinomycetes > Mycobacteriales > Mycobacteriaceae > Mycobacterium > Mycobacterium hiberniae. The sequence goes on along the minus strand of NZ_AP022609.1, from coordinate 3,094,668 downwards.
TCACCAAAGAACTCAAGGTCGTCAACACCTCGATCATCGTGGTGCGGACCGGATCCGGCGAGATCAAGGCCTTTCACAACGTCTGCCGCCACCGGGGCAACAAGCTGGTGTGGGACACCATGCCGTTGGAGGAGTCCAGCGGAACCTGCCGCCAGTTCACCTGCAAATATCACGCCTGGCGCTACGACCTCGACGGCAATCTGGCCTTCGTCCAGCAGGAGGAAGAGTTCTTCGACCTCGACAAGAGCCGTTACGGACTGGTCGGTGTGCACTGCGAGGTCTGGGAGGGGTTCATCTTCGTCAACTTCGCCGCCACCCCGGAGCAGTCCTTACGCGAATTCCTGGGCCCGATGGTGACGGCGCTGGAGGGCTACCCCTTCGGGCTGATGACCTCGCGGTGGCAATACCGCTCCGCGGTCAACGCCAACTGGAAGCTGTTCCTGGACGCGTTCCAGGAGTTCTATCACGCACCGGTGCTGCACGGAAACCAGACGCCGACCGCCTTTCGGGTAGCCGCCGAACAGGCCGGCTTCGAGGCGCCGCACTACCAGATCGAGGGTCCGCATCGCCTGGTGAGCACCTCGGGGGTGCGTGCCTGGGAGATGTCGGAGGAGATGCGCAAGCCGATCGAGGAGATCTGCCAGAGCGGACTGTTCGGCCCCTGGGACCCGCCGGATATCGGCCCGATGCCTCCCGGCCTCAATCCGGCGAAATGTGATCCGTGGGGCCTGGATTCGTTCCAGATCTTCCCCAACTTCACGATTCTGTTCTGGGGGCAGGGCTGGTATCTGACCTATCACTACTGGCCGACCGCCCACGACTCCCACATCTTCGAAGGCACGCTGTACTTTCCGCAGCCGCGGACTCCACGCGAGCGGGTGGCCCAGGAACTGGCGGCGGTGTCGTTCAAGGAATACGGGCTGCAGGACGCCAGCACCCTGGAAGCCACCCACACCATGATCGGGACCGGAGCGGTGGACCGCTTCCTGCTCAACGATCAAGAAATCCTGATCCGGCACTTCCACGCCGAGACCGCCGCGTGGATAGCCGAATACGAGCGCGCGGCGGCGGGAGCATGAGTGCTGTGACCGCCAAGCTGCCGAAGGAATTCGCCGACCTCGAACCGTTCAGCGACTGGTGTCTGCCGTCGGAGCCGGAGCGCTACACCAAGCGCCTGAGCAGTTCCATGCTCGAAATGCAGCAGTTCTACGACGCCGTCACGGCCCGCGCCGAAGACGCGCTGGCCTACTGTGACAAGTTCAGCCTCGACGACCTGCCCGAGGATGTGCTGAACCTGATGCATCTGCTGTATTCCATGGTGACGGTGGCTTTCCCGGCCGAAGCCTGGAAGCAGCCGCGTGTTCCCGACTCCGGAGCGGCGGTCATCGAGTGCATCGCCGAGCCGTACCCGTGAGCGGCCCCGACGGCACGGTATGCATCCTGTATGCCGACCGTTGGCTCGACATCGATGCCGGCGTGGTGCGCTCGCCGGCCGTCGTGGTGGTCGAGAGCGGCCGCATCACCGCCATCAATCCCGAAGCGCCGCTTCCGGTTTCAGCAGAGGAAATCCGCCTGGGCGATGTGACGTTGCTGCCGGGGCTGATGGACATGGAACTCAACCTGCTCATCGGGGGGCCGGGCGGCCCAGAAGGGCTGCCCTCGCCGCTGCACGGTGTTCAGGACGATCCCGCCTACCGCACGCTGCGCGCGGCGGTCAACGCGCGCACCACGCTGGAGGCCGGGTTCACCACCGTGCGCAATCTGGGGTTGATGGTCAAGACCGGCGGCTATCTGCTCGACGTCGCTCTGCAGCGCGCCATCGACCAGGGCTGGCACGTCGGTCCGCGGATCTACCCGGCCGGTCATGCCGTCACGCCGTATGGAGGACACCTGGATCCGACGGTCTTTCAGCGGCTCGCCCCCGGCGTGCTGCCGCTGTCGGTCGCCGAGGGTATCGCCAATGGGGTGCCGGATGTGACCGCCTGCGTGCGCTACCAGATTCGCCACGGCGCCAAGCTGATCAAGGTGTCGGCGTCCGGCGGGGTGATGTCGCACAGTACGGCCCCGGGCGCCCAGCAGTACTCCGACGCCGAATTGGCCGCGATCGCCGACGAGGCGCATCGTGCCGGGGTGCGGGTGGCCGCACATGCGATCGGCGACACCGCGATCCGGGCATGCATCCGGGCGGGCATCGACTGTATCGAGCACGGCTTCCTGGCCACCGACGAAACCCTGCAGATGATGGCCGAACACGGCACCTTCCTGGTCTCCACCACCTACCTGACCGACGCATTGGCCGTCGACCGGATCGCTCCGGAGCTACGAAAGAAGGCGGCCGAGGTGTTCCCGCGGGCCAAAGCCATGTTGCCCCGGGCGATCGAGGCGGGCGTGCGCATCGCCTGCGGCACCGACGCGCCGGCCATCCCGCACGGCCAGAACGCCAGGGAACTGTGCGCGCTGGTCGAGCGCGGCATGACGCCGGTACAGGCATTGCGGGCGGCCACGGTCGTCAGCGCCGAACTCATCGACGCCGGCCACGAACTGGGACGGCTGGCGCCGGGCTACTGCGCCGATATCATCGCCGTACCGGGAGATCCGACCCGCGACATCAGCGCCACCCTCGACGTGCGCTTTGTCATGAAGGACGGCCAGGTCTACACACGCAGGTGACAGGGAAGCAGGACATGGATCTGACCAGCAACATCCTGTGGCTGCTCAAGCAGGCCTTCTACTACTCGCTGACCACCGTGAACGAGGCGATCAGCGAGCACGGCGTGAGCACCGCGCAGATCGGTCTGTTGCGCCAACTGGCCGGCGAACCAGGGTTGTCCGGCGCCGAACTGGCGCGCCGGCTGCTCATCACGCCGCAGGGCGTGCAACTGGCGCTGAGCGCGCTCGAGCGCCGCGGCCTGGTGGAGCGTAAGCAAGATCCCCACCACGGCCGCATCCTGCGTGGCTACCTGACCGACGAGGGACGCGCGGTGACGTCGGCGGTGGTCGCGGATGCGGTCGCCGCCCACGACCAGGTGTTCGGCGTGCTGACCGCCGACGAGCAGGAGACGCTGCGGACCCTGCTGTCGCGGGTCGTCGAGCAGGGCACCGGTCACACGCTGTTCGACGACCACGTCGAGTCCTGACTAGCCGGACCGTGGGGGCCCGGGTCGCGGCGCGGCGAGTTCGGCCAGCGCCGCCGAGAACAACTCGTCCATCTGCGGGCTCAACTCGGCCAGCGTCATGGCGGCGGCATGGCCGGCGGCGCCGAAGGCCGGCCGATGGGCCTGTCCGGTGGCGCCGATGGTGAGACACAGGCAGCCGAGACCGTCACTGCGGAGTTCCTCGATGGCCTTGGTGACGTCGGCCTCGGCGTAACGGCCTTCGTAGCCGACATCGTAGGGAAAACCGTCGGACAGGACGAGCAACAGCCGATTCGGGGTGCCGGCCCGGGTCTTGAGAATCTGCCCGGCCCCGCGGATTCCGGCGCCGAGCCGGGTGTAGCCCGATGGTTGAAGCTGGTCGAGCCGGGCTCGCCCGGCGGCGCCGAAACGTTGGTCGAAGGTCTTGATGGCCGGCAGCTCAACACAGTGCCGGCCCTGTGACCGGAACCCGTAGACGGCCACCCGGTCGCCGAGCTCCTCGAGCGTGGCGGCCAGTGTGGCGGCCGCCCGTCGCTGGTGGTCGTGCACCGCCAGGCCGGCCGGATCGGTGTCGGTCGAGGACCCGGACGCATCCAGCAGGATCAGGACACCGAGATTGCGGTCCAGCTTGCGGCGTTCGGTGTAGACGTGTTCCGGGGGCGAATGCCCGGCGCGCAAGTCGACGAACACATCGATGAGCGCCTCGAGGTCCAGCTCGTCCCCGTCGGATCGGCCGCGTAACACCTTGGGGCCCAATCCGACCCGTGAAAGCCGTCGGCGAAGCACGTCGTCGTGGATCACCCCGGCGCCGGAGCCGGCGGCGGCGGTGAGCGGGAAATCGACGACGCGGCACCAGTCGGGCCGGTAGCTGTCGGCGAAGACGTCCCACTCGGGATACCAGGCTCCGCCGATACCCGCGGTGGCGGCCGGTTTCAGGTCGGCGAAGCGGATCCGGCTGGGCAGCGGGCGGGCATTCGGCCCGGCCGGCCGCCCGCGGCGCAGCGCACGGGACGGCAGCTCACCGCCGGAGTTGCTGTCGCCGGACCGCGAGCCGCCGAGCAGCTTTCGCAGGAAGTCGGAGAGGGCTGGGAAATTGAAGACCGGGTTGTCGAACAGCTTGAGAATCCTGCTCTCGTCGGCATCGTCATCGTCATCGTCGGCCGGTGCCTGCGCGACGTCGACCTCGAAACGCAGGTCCGCCTCGGTGGCCTTCCCACCGGCGGCGCCGGCCGACCGCAACAGCCGGGCGGGTTTGATGACACCGAACCACTCCGGTGGGTCGGCGACGGTCAGCCGGCCCCGGGCCAGCCGCAGCGATTCGTCGGCCGTGGCGGTAGGCGGCGGCGACCCCGGGCGCAGCGTCGCGGCCAGCGGCAGCCGGTCGGCGACCTCGCTGAGCACCCGGTTGCCCTCGAGCGCCAGGTAGCGCCGGGCCACCGAGGGGCGTGCCCGTAGCGCCTTGACCAGCCGAGGTTCCAGGCTCCGGGCGCCCAGCAGCGCGCCCTGGACCAGGACCTCGCGACGCTGCGTCGCCGCCGAAGCGCCGGCCGACACGAAGATGGCGTGACCATTGGTGTGTGCGGCCTCGCCCGGGGAGGCCTGCGACACCTCGATCGACCGGCCCGCGAGGTAGCCGGCGAGGAATCTGAACCGGTCGGGTGTCGCCGGATCCGGCGCGGTCACATCGGGGGAAGCACGGCGTCGGCGAGTTCGCCGAGTGCACGGATGACATCGGCGTCGTCGGAGAGGACTTGGACGATGGCGGCCTGGACCGCGCTGCGCAGGCCGAGGCCTTCGGAGACCAGGCCGCCGGCCAGGATCAGCATCCGGGTGGAGGCGCCCTCGCGCAGCGGTGAGCCGTCCAGGTTGCGGATCGCGTTGCCCAGCGCCACCAGTGACTGCGCCGTCTGCGGATCGACGCCGGTTTCGTGCGCGACGATGTCGATCTCGGCCTGCGCAGGAGGGAAGCCGAGCTCGATGGCGACGAACCGTTGACGGGTCGACTCCTTGAGGTTCTTCAGCACGCTCTGATACCCGGGGTTGTAGGAGATCACCAGCTGAAACCCCGGTGCCGCCGGCACTGTCGTGCCGAGCCGGTCGACCGGCAGCGCACGGCGGTGATCGGCGAGCGGATGGATGACCACCGTGGTGTCCTGGCGCGCCTCGACCACCTCGTCCAGATAGAAGATGGTGCCTTCGCGCACCGCCCGGGTCAACGGCCCGTCCACCCAGCGGGTCTCCGAGCCCTGGAGCAGGAACCGGCCCACCAGGTCCGCCGACGTCATGTCCTCGTGTCCGGCGACGGTGATCAGATCGCGACCCGACTGCTCGGCCATGGCCTCCACGAACCGCGTCTTCCCGCATCCCGTGGGGCCCTTCAGCAGCACCGGCAGCCCGCGGCGCGCCGCCGCCCGGAAGATTTCGACCTCATCGCCGATCGCACGGTAAAAGGATTCCCCGGAACGACTTTCGGCCGGTACGTGGCTGTGCTGCAGCACCTTGGTCAGTTTCCCCGCTCGAACGGAACGATCGGGGGCACCGAAACGCCTTCGGGCAGCACCAGTTGACCGTCGACATTGATGTAGCCGGACCGGTTGGAGGGCATCGGCAGCCCCGGATGCGGACACGGCTTGTCGGTGCCGTCCCCGCAGATGCCACCGGTGAAGTAGGAGCGCTTCTGGTGGTCTTGCGGCCACGGGTCGGCGTGCAGGGCGATCCATTGCGCCGGGCCCATGTAGAAGGCGAAGAAGCACGCACTGACCCCGGCGAAGATCGCCAGGAAGCGGGTGAACTGCTGTCGCGCGAATCCGCCCCGGACACCGTCCAATCCGCGTTCGACGACGGTGCGACCGCGATCGTCGGTGAAGTAACGCAGGCAGCACAGCGCCGCCTGCACGGCTCCCCACATGAGTCCTTCGTAGACGGGCCATTGGTAGTAGGTGTCGGCATTGATCGACACCGAACGCATGGCGCCGGGGTAGGTGTACATGCCGATCGGCAGCAGGACGAGGCCCTCCATGACGAAGTCGAAGACGAAGGCGATCGCATACGTCACGGCGATCAGGCGAAGGTTGCTGATTGCAGGCCAGCGCGCCTTGATCTTTCGCATCACGGCACATCCGACGATGGTGATCAGCAGCACCCCGTAGGCGTAGCCCGGGAGGTTCGTCAACAGCGGCTCGGCGACCTGGCGGCCGGGTTCCTCCGGTGAGGCCCATCCCGGGATGTGCGACGTCCAGGATCCCCGGTTGAACAGCCAGGTGTTGTAGGTGCACCAGGTGTTGAAGTAGTTGAGCAGCGGGTCCTGAAAGAACATCAGGCCGATCGACAGGAAGAGCATGCCGTCCAGCGTGATTCGCCGTTCGCGGCGCCAGGGGCGGATGAAGAACCACCAGATGGCGAACGGCAGGCCGACCCACAGCACGACGGCGTTGGCCATCAGTGGCACCTTCATGTACATCGGCGGATCGTTCGGCCCGACCGGGACGCGTTCGAAGTACGGGCCGGTGATCCAGCGCGCCCACACATACAGCTGCAGCGCCAGCAGTGCCCCGCCGGCGGCAGCCCAGATCCGGATGGCCCCGGCGCTCTGAGGCCCGGCGGCTTCCGGCCGTGCGGCCACTGACACGTTCTGCTGGCTCGGCACGCCGCTACCCATGTTGCGGTTCCCTTCCCGGATGACGCAGTGTGTGCCGAAATATACTCATCAGTATCTGTGATGCCAATAGGTATCGCAGATCCTGTGGGACAATCGCCGTCGTGGTGGAGCGGTGGACGCGCGAGCGGCGGTTGGAGCGAACGCGCTCGTTACTGCTGGACGCCGCCGAGGAGGTGTTCGCCGAAAAAGGCTTCACCACGGCGACTCTCGACGACATCGCGCAGGCTGCCGGCTACACCAAGGGCGCTATCTATAAGCACTTCGCCGCCAAGGACGAGCTCTTTCTGGCGGTCAGCGAGCGGTATTGGCAGCGCTATTTCGAAAACTTCGCCGAGGTGATGGCGAACGCCACCGAGGTGGGGGTGCGAGAACTCGACGACATCGCCGAGCGCTGGCAGCGGTTGAGTCGTGACCGCGGGGCCGAGCATGCCGCGCTGGGCTATGAGTTCACCCTGTACCTGCTGCGCAACCCCGAAGCCCGCGCCCGGGTGGCCGCCAAGCGCGCGGAGGTCGTCGAGCAGTTGGCGGACTTCATCGTCGAAGGCGTCGAACGCCTCGGGGGAGCCCTGCGGATCCCGGCCCTGACCCTGGCGCAGGTGCTCGTCGCCACCAGTGATGCGGCGGTGCTGGCCAGTGAACTCGACGGCATCGACCTCTACCGGCCGGTGGTGGCGATGTACGTCGCGATGATCGCCCTGCCCTGAGCGTCTGCGCGCCGATCCGGCGTCGACACTTGAGATTAATGACAAGTACTTGATAATATCGGCCGGTGCCGTCCGAAGGGGATGCGATGACCGCAGAGCCGCCGCAACGAGTCGCGGTGGTCACCGGCGGGGGCTCGGGCATGGGCGAGGCCACCTGCCGCGAACTGGGCAGGCGCGGTTACCGCGTCGGTGTTCTCGACATCAACGGCCAAGCGGCGCAACGCGTTGCCGACGACCTGCGCGCCGAGGGTCTGGCCGCGCTGGGCGTCGAGGCCGACGTCACCGACCGGGCCGCTGTCGACCAGGCCTTCGCATCGGTGCGCGGCGAGCTTGGGCCGGTCGCCGCGCTGGTGACCAGTGCCGGTCTCTTCGGCTACTGCGCGTTCGCCGACATCACCGCGCAGGCGTGGGCCCAGATCATCGACGTCAACCTGACCGGGACGTTCCACTGCTGCCAGGCGGCACTGCCGGACATGGTCGCCGCCGGCTGGGGGCGCATCGTGATGATCTCGTCGTCCAGCGCCCAGCGCGGATCGCCGTTCGCCGCGCACTACGCGGCATCCAAAGGCGCGGTCATCACGTTGACCAAGTCGTTGGCCCGCGAGTACGCCGCGAGCGGCATCACGGTCAACAACATCCCGCCGTCGGGTATCGAGACGCCTATGCAGCATCAGGGCCAAGCGGCCGGGTTCCTGCCGTCCAACGAGCAGATCGCCGCGAACATCCCCCTGGGCCGGCTGGGCACCGGGGCGGACATCGCCGCGGCCGTGGGGTTCCTGTGCTCGGAGGAAGCCGGCTTCATCACCGGCCAGGTGTTGGGCGTCAACGGAGGAGCGGTGATGTGAAAGAACAGTCTTCAGTGCGATCCGGGAGGACCCCGGCGGGCTCGTGGACCGAGTATCACCCCGAACTGGGCACCGGTCCGGTCTCGTTCGCCGACTCGACATCGCCGCAGTTCTACGAACTCGAACGCGAGGCGGTGTTCAAGCGGGCCTGGCTGAACATCGGCCGGATCGAGGAAGTCGCCGAGCCCGGCAGCTATGCCACCAAACGGATCGAGGTCGCCCGCGCCTGCATCCTTCTCCTGCACACCGACCGCGGAGTCGGGGCGTTCCACAACGTCTGCCCGCGGTGCGCGACCACGTTGGTATGGCACGAGTTCCCCGATCGCGAGGCCGCCGGGCAGGGCGAGGAGATCACCTGCAAGCGCTGTCGGCACACCTATCGGTGCGGCGAAGCCGACGCCCATCTGGCCGCGGTGCACTGCGACACCTGGAACGGTTTCATCTTCGTCAACCTCGACACCACGCCACGTCAGGGCCTGCGGGAATTCCTCGGGCCGATGATCACCGGACTGGACGACTACCCGTTCGAGAAACTGACCGAACGCTATGACTGGGTGGCCCACAACAACAGCAACTGGAAGATCTTCGCCGACGCTTTCCAGGAGTACTACCACGTTCCGGCGCTGCACTCCCAGCAGGTTCCCGCCCAAGTCCGGGTTCCCGGCGCCGGATTCACCTGCGGCCATTTCCAGCTCGACGGCCCGCACCGACTGGTCTCGACGGCCGGCCGGCGCCGATGGCTGCTACCGCCGGAGTACATGTACCCGATCGAGCGGGCCACCCGCAGCGGGCTGGTGGGCCCCTGGGAAACCCCCGACCTCGGCGAGTTGCCCGCCGGGGTGAACCCGGGCGGCATCCAGCCGTGGGGGATCAGCAACTTCCAGATCTTCCCCAACACCGAGATCCTCATCTACGGAGGCTGGTACCTGCTCTACCGGTATTGGCCGACCTCCTACAACACCCACCGGTTCGAGGCGCACACCTACTTCTATCCGGCCCAAACGGTGCGTGAACGCATTCAGCACGAGGTGGCGGCGGTGGTGCTCAAAGAGTTTGCGCTGCAGGATGCCGGCATGCTCGGCGGCACCCAGGCCGCTCTGGAGTACGGCGTCGTCGACGGTTTCCCGCTCAACGACCAGGAGATCCTGGTTCGTCACCTGCACAAGGCAGTCGGTGACTGGGTGGACGCCTACCGGCGCGAGGCGGCCGGCACGGGAGCGCAGCGATGAGCGCCGCACGGCTGCCCAGTGCCTTCTCCGAACTGGAGCCCTTCGCGCAAACCTGGTGTTTGGCAACCGAGACCGAGCGTTACAACCGGAGGTTGGCCAGCAGCATCGGCGAGCTGCGGCAGTTCTATGACGCGTTCTTTCCGCGGCTGGAAGAGGCGATCGACTATTGCGACAAGTTCGCCCTGGACGAGCTTCCCGAGGACGCTCTCAACCTGCTGCAGCTGATCTATTCCCTGGTGATGGTGGCGATGGCCGTCGAGATCATGGGGCAGCCCGCCCCCGTCGACGCCGCGGATGCCGTCATGGTCCGCACCGGCTGGCCCGTTCCCTAGCGCTGCCAGGAACCAAACCCGTGTCAGGAAGGACAGGCCAATGAGTCTGCTCACCGTCAGCAAGCTGACAGCATCGGTCGGCGCGGAGGTCCTCGGTCTGGACCCGCAACGCCTGGCCTCCGACGACAGTCTCGGTGCTGCCGTCCTCGAGGCGTTGGAGGACAACGGTGTCCTGGTCTTTCGCAACCTGCACATCGACCCCCGCTCCCAGGTGGCGTTCTGCGAGCGCCTGGGCAGTGTCGACTACACGGCGGACGGTCACCACGAGGTTGCGGGCATCTACCCGGTCACCCTGAACCGGGCCAAGAACTCGTCGGCGAGCTACTTGCGCGCCACGTTCGACTGGCACATCGACGGGTGCACGCCCACGGGGGATCAGTATCCGCAGAAAGCCACCGTGCTCTCGGCGGTGCAGGTCGCCGAACGCGGCGGTGAGACCGAGTTCGCCAGCTCCTATGCCGCCTACGACCAGCTCACCGACGACGAGAAACGCCGATTCGCGCAGCTTCGCGTGGTGCACTCGCTGGAGGCGTCCCAGCGCCGGGTGACCCCCGATCCGGCACCGGAAGAGCTGGCCCGCTGGCGCGCACGACCCTCCCACGAACACCCGCTGGTGTGGACTCACCGCAACGGACGCAAATCACTGGTGCTGGGCGCTTCCGCCGACTACGTCGTCGGGATGGATCTCGACGAAGGGCGCGCACTGCTCGACGAACTGCTGGCACGCGCCACGGTGGCCGACCGGGTCTATCGTCACCAGTGGTCGGTGGGCGACACCGTCATCTGGGACAACCGCGGAGTCCTGCACCGGGCCGCGCCCTATGACCCCGATTCCCCCCGGGAGATGCTGCGCACCACCGTGCTCGGCGACGAGCCGATCCGGTGATCCTGGCGGCCACGAGGAGATGAGATGAGCGAACTCTCTACCGAAACCGAGCTTTTCGTTGCCACGGCCCGTGCCTTTCTGGACAAGACCGCAGCTCTGAGCGACCAGCGCGACCTGCACGCGCGCGGTGAATCCTATGACGAGGCCTGGTGGCGGCAGGCGGCCGAACTGGGGTGGGCCGGGCTGCTGGTGCCCGAGCAACTCGGCGGCGGCAGCGTCTCTGGCTGTGGGCTGCGGGACCTGGCTGCGATCGCCACCGAGATCGGACGCACCGTGGCACCGGGCCCGCTGTATCCGATCAGCATGGTTCTGGCGGGTCTGGTCGACGCCGACAACCGGCAGGCACACGCCCACAGCATCGCCGCGCTGCTCTGCGGGGAGCTGGTGGCGACCTGGGCCGCCGACGAACCGGGCCGGGGCTTTCACCCCCATCAGCCGGCGTTGGCCGCGACCGCCACCGACGGCGGCTACCGGCTCAACGGAGTCAAAGACCGGGTAGAGGCCGGGGACCGGGCGGACCTGGTGCTGATCGGCGCCCGCACCGACGACGGCGCGCTGCGCCAGTTCCTGATCCGTACCGACGCACCCGGAGTGCGGGTGACGCCGCAGCCCGGCATCGATCTGGTGAAGCGGTTCGCCCGCATCGAGTTCTGCGATGCCGCAGTCGACGCCTCGGCGGTGGTCGGCACCGCGGCACAGGCCGGTGCCCTCATCGAGCGACAGACCCAGGTGGGCATCGCACTGGTCTGCGCCGAAGTCGCCGGCATCCTGGACGCCGTCATGACCATGACGGTGGACTGGGCCCGGGATCGGTACAGCTTCGGCCGGCCGCTGGCGTCCTACCAGGCGATCAAGCACCGGCTGGCCGACATGACCATGTGGCTGCACGCCTGCCGTGCGATAGCCGACGGCGCTGTGGACAAAGTGGCCGCACGCGACGCCGACGCGGCCATGTGGGTCGGGGCCGCCAAGTCCTATCTCGGCGAGCACGCGGGCCGGCTGATTCAGGAATGCGTGCAACTGCACGGCGGGATCGGCGTCACCTGGGAACACGACCTGCACCTGTATCTGCGTCGGGCCACCCTGTACCGCGGTCTGCTCGGCACCCCCGCAGAGCATCACCAGGCCATCTTCGCGGCCGCCAGCAGCACGGAGCCCGCCGCATGACCGACATCTCCGTGGAATCCTTCGCCGCGTCGGCCCGCGACTGGCTGGCCGCCAACATGCCGCGCCTGGACCCGCAGCACCCCCCGCGCAACGGCCGCGATGACGAGGGAGCCTGGCAACGTGCACGCGAGCTGCAGCGGCTGCTGTATGGCGGCGGTTTCGCCGGCATCTGCTTCCCCCGCGAATACGGCGGCCTCGGCCTGGACATCCGTTACCAGAAGGCGTTCGACGCCGAGTGCGCCGGCTACGAGATGCCGTTGATCCTCAATGTCCCCACGTTCACCATCTGCTGCGCCACCCTGCTCGACACCGGCAGCGAGGAACAGAAGCGCCGCCACATCAGCGCGGCGCTGCGCGGCGACGAGGTGCTCGTGCAGCTGCTCTCCGAGCCCAGCGGCGGTTCCGACCTGGCCGGCCTGATCACCCGCGCCGAGCGTGACGGGGACGACTGGGTGGTCACCGGGGCCAAGACGTGGAGCACCAGCGCCTTCGCGGCCGACTTCGGGCTGCTCCTGGTGCGCACAGATTCAACGGTGCCCAAGCACGAGGGCCTGACCATGTTTCTGGTGCCGATCGACGCGCCCGGCGTCACGCTGCGCCGCATCGAGCAGGTCGACGGCTCCAACGAGTTCTGCGAGGAGTTCTTCGACGGGTTGCGGCTCGGGCCCGACGCGGTGGTCGGTGAGGTCAACAAGGGCTGGGACGTCGCATCGCGGCTGCTCTACCACGAGCGCCGGGCCGTGGGCCAGGGCTCGGAGTTCGCCAGCGGGCGGGGGCCCGAACGCACCGAGATGGCCGCCGGGGACTTCCTGACCCTGGCGCAGGACTGCGGCACCGCCGACGATCCACTGACCCGGGATCAGATCGGCCGGGTTCTCGCCCGGCGCATGGTCCGCGACAAGCTCATCGACTACGCCGGGCGGGGCATGCGCAGCGGTGAGCTCCCGCCTGCCGCGGCCTCGATCATCCGGCTGTTCCACTCCGACGTGACCTATCTGGAGGTCGACACCGCCATGGCGGTCGCCGGACCGCTGGGTGTGGTGGACGACGAGACGCACCTGCTCAGAGTGGGTCGCCGCTACCTGTCGCGCCAGACCGTGGGACTCGGCGGGGGCAGCGACGAGATGGCGCGCAACGTCATCGCCGAACGCGTCCTGGGCCTGCCCCGCGAGTACGCCGCCGACCGTGGTGTGCCGTTCAATCAGGTACGCCATAACCGGCTGTGACGGCCCCAATACCGAGCGCGATACCGTCCGCAGTCGGCTACCGGTAGCCTTTACCGCGATGACCTCAGCAGAATCGAGCTCCCAGGGCGTTACCTACGCATCGGCCGGAGTGGACATCGCGGCCGGAGACCGGGCCGTCGAGTTGTTCAAGCCGTTGGCGGCCAAGGCCACCAGGCCAGAGGTGCGGGGTGGGCTTGGCGGCTTCGCCGGCCTGTTCGCCCTGCGCAACGACTACCGTGAGCCGCTGTTGGCGTCCTCCACTGACGGCGTGGGCACCAAGCTGGCGATCGCTCAGGCCCTGGACAAGCACGACACCGTCGGCATCGACCTGGTGGCGATGGTCGTCGACGACCTGGTGGTCTGCGGTGCCGAGCCGCTGTTCCTGCAGGACTACATCGCCGTGGGCCGCACCGTGCCCGAGCGGGTCGCCGCGATCGTCTCCGGGATCGCCGAGGGGTGTGTGCAGGCCGGCTGCGCGCTGCTCGGTGGTGAGACCGCCGAGCACCCCGGCCTGATGGAACCCGATCACTACGACATCTCCGCGACCGGTGTCGGGGTGGTGGAGGCCGACGACGTGCTCGGCCCGGATCGGGTCCGTCCCGGCGACGTGCTGATCGCGATGGGTTCCTCAGGACTGCATTCCAACGGCTACTCGCTGGCCCGCGCGGTGCTGCTCGACATCGACCGGATGAACCTGGCCGGCCACGTCGAGGAGTTCGGCCGCACCCTGGGCGAGGAGCTGCTCGAGCCCACCCGCATCTACGCCAAGGACTGCCTGGCGCTGGCGGCCGAGACGCAGGTGCGGACCTTCTGTCACGTCACCGGTGGCGGACTGGCCGGCAACCTGGCGCGCGTCATCCCCGACGGGCTGATCGCCGAGGTGGACCGTGGCACCTGGACGCCGGCGCCGGTGTTCGCGATGATCGCCCAGCGCGGACGGGTCAGTCGTGCGGAGATGGAGAAGACGTTCAATCTGGGTGTCGGCATGGTGGCCGTCGTCGCGCCGGAGGACACCGACCGCGCGCTGGCCATTCTGACCGCCCGCCACGTGGACTGCTGGCCGCTCGGCACCATCACCAAGCCGGGCAAGGATGGCGAACCGGGCGACGGGGCCAGGCTCGTCGGGGAGCACCCGAGGTTCTAGGCCCCAGCGGGTCTAGGCCGGGTCCCACCGTCCTGTGGGGTGTGACAGATTCGGAGACGACTGCGCGCTCAGCGGCGCCAGTCGTCGTCGCCGTTCCAGGAGTCGTCACCGTCGGAGTCGTTGACCTCAGACCCTGCCAGCTCACGTTGGAGCTGGGTGAAATCGGTTGATGGTGAGCTGTACTTCAGCTCTCGAGCAACCTTGGTCTGCTTCGCCTTAGCCCGGCCGCGGCCCATGGGGGGACCCCCTCGCGCAATAACGGAGCGGCCCAATGAACAGGCGGCTCCGATCTGAATGTGTATTTTGTCCTGCCGACAGCTTACCGTGCCGCCAGACCAGTTATCGACCTGCCCTGTGTCGGCGTGATCACCGTCAAGCCCGGCCCCGTAGCCGGTCGACGGCCAGCCGCCCGGCGCCCGGTGCATCCGGCGGCGGCATCGATTCCGGGTCGATCACCGCACTGACCTCGGCGTCGGCGCCGGTCCGCAGCGCAGTGTCGGCCGGGAGCGCGCGCTTGAGCAGCGCCAGTGCGATAGGCCCCAGCTCGAAATGGTCGACCACGGTGCCCAGCCGGCCCACCGGACGGCCCCCCGCGGTGACCGGGTCGCCGGTCGTGGGCCGGTCCACCGATCCGTCCAGGTGCAGCAGCACCAGCATGCGGGGCGGCTTGCCCAGGTTGTGCACGCGGGCCACGGTCTCCTGCCCGCTGTAGCACCCTTTGTCCAGGTGCACCGCGCCGGAGCCCGGCCCCGCAATCCAGTTCAGTTCGTGCGGGATGCTGCGCTCGTCGGTGTCCACGCCGAGCCGGGGGCGCACCGCTGCGACCCGGTGGGCCTCATAGGTCCACACTCCGGCGGGCCGTACCCTGGCGCGGGCCAACCGCTGCTGCCACTTGCCCTTGTCGGCACGCGGGACCAGCAACTCCAGCGCGTCCTGGCCGGGTGTCTGGCGAACGAACCCGCCGGGGATCGGCGCTGCGACGGCTCCGGGGGGCGCGGCCAGCCCCAGCGCGTCGAGGACCTCCGGGCCGTCGCGACCCGGACCCAGCAGCGAGAGCACCGCCAAGTCGGCGGGCTCGATGCGCACATCGGCCCAGAACACCATCTTGCGCAGGTGTTCCATCAGCGGCGTGCCACGCCACGGTTCGGTGTCCAGGTAGGTCCGCTCGGACATCTCGGTCTGGACCCAATGGTTCTGGATGTGCCCCTTGGGGTCCAGGGTGAGGTTCTCGGTGCTGGCGCCGTCGGCAAGCTCGGCGACGTGCTGGGTGGACAGGCTGTGCAGCCACGTCTTGCGGTCCGAGCCGCTCAGCTCGAGGACCGCGCGGTGGGACCGGTCCACCAGCACGGCGCCGGTTTCGGCGCTGCGCTGCTCGCCGAACGGGTCGCCATAGTGCCAGACAGCACCGGCGTCGGGGCCGGAATCGGGTGCGGGGACGGCGGACACATGCCAACTCTACGGAGCCGCTACGCTCACGGTCCATGGCAGCCGACGCCGATGAGGACGACACCGTCGTGACGATCGTCACCGTGGGCGGCGGGCCGGCCGCTCCGGGCTCCCCACTCCTGCACGCCGACGACCTGGCGGCGCTGCGCGGCGACGGGGTGTTCGAGACCCTGCTGGTGCGCGACGGCGCCGCCTGCCTCCTCGACGAGCATCTGCACCGGCTGGCGCGTTCGGCCGAGCTGATGGACCTGCCGGTCCCGGATCTGGACCAATGGCGCCGTGCGGCCGAGACCGCGGTCGAGCAGTGGGCGGGGTCCGGGGAGGGCGCCTTGCGGCTGATCTACAGCCGTGGCCGGGAAAGCGGCTCGGCGCCAACCCAGTACGTGATGCTGACACCGCTGCCCGAACGTATCCTCGCGGCCCGTCGCCAGGGTGTGGCGGCGGTAACCCTGGACCGCGGCCTGTCCGCGCAGGGCCTGCAGATGCCATGGCTGCTCGCCGGCGCCAAGACACTGTCCTACGCGGTGAACATGGCGGCGCTGCGCTACGCCGCGAAACAGGGCGCCGACGACGTCATCTTCGTCAGTTCCGACGGCTACGTGTTGGAAGGCCCGCGCTCGACGGTGGTCCTGGTGGAACCCGGGCGTCTCATCACGCCGCCGCTGTCGCACCCGATCCTGCGCGGCACCACCCAGGAGGCGTTGTTCGAGGTGGCCCGCGGCGCCGGTTACCGATGCGACTACGCCCCGCTGCGGCAGGCCGATCTGGCCGCGGCGCAAGACATCTGGCTGGTCTCCAGTATCACGCTGGCGGCCAGGGTGCACACCCTCGACGGCCGGGCGCTGAACCCCCGGGTGTCCGAGCGCGAATTCGCCGGGCTGGTCGACACCGCTATCGGGCGCTGAGCCCGCGGTTGCAGGCGGGTGAAGCCCGTCGGTGCGGCGCTTAGCCGACGAAGCGGGACAGCCGCGCCGAAAGGTGCGGCACCAGCTCACCGTCGGCGTTCACCCGTTCCTCGACGTAGGCCAGGTCGCCGTCTTCGACGATCCCGTAAAGACGTTTGGCGCCGCCGATCAACGCCCCCGATTTGCTGCGCGCCAGCGCATCGGTGACCAGTTCCCAGGAGGCCGGGCCGTGCGGACGCCCGTAGAACAGCTCCACATAGCCGGTGGAGTGCGCCAGCAGCAGTTCGATGGCCTGGGACTCGTCGGGGTCGTCCGGATCGTTGATGAAACGCCAGAAGCCGGTCTCGCGCAGGGCCGGTTCGGTGGACTCGTCGTCGTCGGAGAGTCGCCAGGATCGAGCTTCCCAGTTCAAGTAGTCGCCGCCGTCGTGGGAGACCACGATCTGTTGGCCGAACCGGTAGTCGCCCTGCGCGCTGTGACCCAGCCCGGTGCCGCGCCACACGCCGACCAGCGGCAGCAGCGCCAACAGCGCGTCGTGCAGATTGGCGCCCTCGCGCAGGTTGGCGGTGTCGGCGAACGGCAGGTCGTCGAAGACCGGGATATTGCGCGCGGCGGTCTGCCTGGCCCGCTCCGCAGCGGCGGCTACCGCGCGGTCGCCGGAGCCGCGCTCGACCGGGCGCTCACCGCCGGCCTGCGTGCCCCCGTCGGAACCGCTCACATCTCGTCGGTGATCAGCCGATACAGCGTGTACAGCGCGAACCAGGTGATCAGGCCAGTTGCCGCCACCAGCATCAATTCGAAGAACAACACCACGGGAGGATTCTACCGCGACCCGTCAGGCGACTTTGATGTCCACCTCGTGCAGGCCCGCGCCCGACGGCGTCACCACGGCGTCGCCGTTGCCGGCCGAGGACAGTGCCCGGACCTTCCAGGCCCCCGGCGCCGCGAAGAACCGGAAGTCGCCGGTGGCCGAGGCGACGACCTCAGCGGTGAACTCGTCGGAGGAGTCCAGCAGCCGGACGAAGGCACCGCCCACCGTGGCGCCGGAGCTGTCCACCACGCGCCCGGTGATCACGGTCTCCTTCTCCAGGTCGACGTTGGCCGGCAGGGCGAGTCCTTGCTTGGGTCCAGAGCACATATCAGCTTCCCAATTCGATCGGGGCGCCCACCAGGGAGCCGTATTCCATCCAACTACCGTCGTAGTTCTTGACATTGCGATGTCCGAGCAGCTCACGCAGCACGAACCAGGTGTGTGACGAGCGCTCACCGATACGGCAATAGGCGATGGTCTCCTTCTCACCATCGAGGCCGGCGTCGGCATAGAGCTTGGCCAGCTCCTCGTCGGACTTGAAGGTGCCGTCCTCGTTTGCGGCGCGGCTCCACGGCACGTTGATCGCGCTGGGGACGTGGCCGCGTTGCTGGCTCTGCTCCTGCGGCAGGTGTGCCGGGGCCAGAATCTTGCCGGAGAACTCCTCGGGGGAGCGCACATCGACGAGGTTTTTGGTGTTGATCGCCGCGATCACCTCGTCGCGGCGGGCACGGAGCGACTCATCGAGCTGCTTGGCGGTGTAGGACGTGGCCGGTCGGCTGACGGTTTCACTCGACAACGGGCGTCCGTCGAGCTCCCACTTCTTGCGGCCGCCGTCGAGCAGCTTGACCGACTCGTGCCCGTAGAGCTTGAAGTACCAGTAGGCGAAGGCGGCGAACCAGTTGTTGTTGCCTCCGTAGAGGATCACCGTGTCGTCATTGGAGATACCGCGCTCGGAGAGCAGCTTGGAAAACGCGGCCGCGTCGACGACATCGCGCCGCACCCCGTCCTGCAGGTCCTTGCGCCAGTCGAGCCGGATGGCGCCGGGGATGTGGTTGATGTCATAGACGCTGGTGTCTTCGTCGACCTCGACGAAGACGATGCCGGGCGCGTCGAGATTGCTCTCGGCCCAGTCGGTGGAGACCAGGACGTCCGAGCGTGCCATGGTGGGATCCTTTCGGTTACAACGAGGAAAGAGCGGTGGTCACGCCGCGTTCGGCCGCAGGCGCACGACGAGGGGGTAGAGCTGACAGCCCAGACAGATGCCGAACGCGGCGTTGAGGAAGGCCGCCGCCAGGGCGAAGGCGGTCGCGATCAGACCGAGCGTGGGTGCGAAGGCGAAACCTGCGACGCCCAGCACGGCGAACACCAGGCCGACGAGCTGGGCGAAGCGCAGCGGCGCCACCGGCTCACGCTCGCTGACCGGCCCCAGCCGCGGTGCGATGAATCGGGCGAACAACCGCCCGTAGGGGTGGCGGCGGGGCCCCAGCGCCGCGCCGATCGCGAAAACGGCTGCTTGGGCGCCCAGCGCAACGGCTGCGGCCGCCGGGCTGAACTGCGCGGTGAGCAGCACGGCCACCAGTACGGCGGTGGTGACCCAGGCGGCGAATCGGGGACCTCGGACATCTACCTGAGCAGTGTCGGTGTGAGTGTCCTGCATGCAATGCTCCCTGGTGTTGTCGTTGCGAATGGCTGGTGGAGACATGCCACGGCATTCCGGGCGGCTCCGATAGCGACGCGAAAACGCGGCGTTTCAGCGACAACGACAACAGCAGCAGCCCGCGGTGCGGCACAGGTCGACTGTGCGGCGCTTGGTGAGCACAAGCTCAAGGCGGGCGAACACGACGTACAGCCTACCCAACGCAGGGCCGGTCAGGTCAACAGGGGTTCGAGCGCCGAACGCAGGTCCGCCAGTGTCGGGACGCCGCTGGCGCGGTAGCGCTGCCGGCCGTTCGTGTCGAAGATCACCGTGGTCGGCAGCGACAACACCGAGAACCTGCGGGCGGCCTCCGGGTTGGCGTCGATGTCGACTTCCTGATGGGGGAGACCCCCGAGGTCATCGCAGACCTTCTCGACCACACGGCGCACCCCGGCGCACGGTCCGCACCACGGCGCGGAGAAGTGCACCACCGCCGGGCGGCCGGGCTCCAAGCCGAGGAAGGCGGCGTCGGCGCTCGCGGTGGAGTCGCCGCGTTCGGGCAGTTCCCGCAAGACTCCGCCCCGCCGGTTCAGCCACCATCCGATGGCCCCGGCGGCCAGCAGGGCGGTGGCGATCGCGATGACGCTCATCGCGGCCGGAACTCCGGCAGGGTGACCGTCATGTCGTCGGCGATGCCCTCGATGATCACGTCGGACCCACGGGCGCCCTGGCTGGTCGGGACCACCCCGAACGGCAGTCGCTGCTGGGGCAGGCTGCCACGGAACGCGGTCAGTACCGCGACGCGCTGCTCGTCGGGAACATCCTGATCGGCGGTGTCCGGGCCGGTGAGGATGCCCGTCGGGGTGATCACCAAGGTGCTGTGGTCCGGGCCGGCGATCGACAGGTCCACCGCCACGCTCACCCGCTTGCCGAAGCCCGCGGGGGTGCCGGTGAACACCAGACCGTGGCTGCTGGAGATTCCGGACTCGGTGGTGCCGCCGGTATTGTCGTCGGTCTCGGCCGGCGGAGCCTCCACCATCAGGTCGCGAATGCCCAGATAGCGGCCCAAATGCACAGAACCGATGATAATTCGGCTCTCCAGTTTGGCCACGGGTATCGGAGCGTCGGGTCGGAATCGCCAGGTGGCCTCGGTCAAGTCGACCGAGTGCATGGTGGCCTCCAGCATCACCTTGCCGATCATCGGCTGCGCGACGGCGGGGGCCTTGATCTCCACTTCGTCGTAGTGATCACGGCGCGCCTGCGGCAGGAAAGGGAAGTCCAGGATGGCCACAAACGGGTCCGCGGTGAGGTCCGTTGCTTGGCGTACTGCCCGGGATAATTGGTACTCGGCGTAGACGCCCGCTCCGAAATCGACCCCGGCAATCGCCACGACCAGTGCCGCGATCGCGGCCGACATCCCGATAAGCACCCTGCGCACCGAGTCATTCTGGCAGGTCGCACGCTATCGTTAGAGCACCTGGGACGCTGGAGGGCCTCGTTGGAGCTACTGCTGTTGACTGCTGACTTGCACCCTGACACGGTGCTGCCGTCCCTGTCGTTGCTGGCACACACCGTGCGGACGGCTGCGCCGGAGGTCTCTGCGCTGCTTGAAGCCGGGTCAGCCGAGGTGGTTCTGGTGGACGCGCGCACCGATTTGGCGGGGGCACGTGGGCTGTGCCGGCTGCTGAGTGCCACCGCGGGGTCGGTACCGGTGGTCGCGGTCCTGACCGAAGGCGGTCTGGTGGCGGTCAACGCCGAATGGGGGATCGACGAGATTCTGCTTCCCGGTACCGGACCGGCGGAGACCGATGCCCGGCTGCGGCTGCTGACGGGCCGGCGCGGTGCACCGGCTGCCGAGCAGGCATCCGGACAGACCAAGCTCGGTGAGCTGCTGATCGACGAGGGCACCTACACCGCGCGACTGCGTGGCAAGCCGCTGGATTTGACCTACAAGGAGTTCGAGCTGCTCAAGTACCTCACGCAGCACGTCGGCCGGGTCTTCACCCGGGCGCAGTTGCTGCAGGAGGTGTGGGGCTACGACTTCTTCGGTGGCACACGCACGGTCGATGTGCACGTCCGGCGGTTGCGCGCCAAGCTCGGGCCGGAATACGAGTCGTTGATCGGCACGGTTCGCAATGTCGGTTACAAGGCGGTCCGGCCGGCGCGGGGACAACACGCCGCCGACTCCGCGAATGACGAGGTGCTCGACGACCTCAACGGTGCCGACGGCGGTGCTTCCGAGTCGCTGACCAGTCAGTGACCGCTCCGCACTGGCACGGCGCACTGACCGCGGACCAGCAGCGGCAGATTCGTGAGCTGATCGCCGCCGCCGGTGAGCACGACGGCGTCGCGCCGGTGGGGGAGCAGGTGCTGCGCGAGCTCGCCGCCGCTCGCACCGAACACCTGGTCGTCGCCGACGGGGCCGCCGTGGTGGGTTACCTGAATCTGGCTGCCGGCGATGCCATCCCGATGGCAGAGCTGGTGGTGGCGCCGCCGGCCCGGCGCCGGGGCCTGGGGACGGCGATGGCCCGCGCCGCGCTCGCCCGAACCGGCGGCCAGAACCGGTTCTGGGCTCATGGAACCCTGCCCGCCGCCCGCGCAACCGCTCAAGCCCTGGGGCTGGTCGCGGTCCGCGAACTGCTGCAGATGCGCAGATCACTCCGGGGCATACCGCAGCCGGTGATTCCGCCGGGCGTGTCGATCCGCAGCTACGCGGGCCCCGCCGACGACCCCGAGTTGCTGCGGGTCAACAACGCCGCGTTCGCCTGGCACCCGGAGCAGGGCGGCTGGACGGCGGACGATCTCGCCCACCGGCGCGCCGAGGACTGGTTTGACCCCGCCGGTCTGTTCCTGGCGTTCGAGGGACCGACGCTGCTCGGGTTTCACTGGACGAAGATCCACCGCGACAAGCCGGGCGCCGAAAGCGCGGGGGAGGTCTACGTCGTCGGGGTCGATCCGGCGGCCCAGGGACGCGGTCTGGGCCGGGTGCTCACCGAGGTGGGGCTGGCCTATCTCGCCGAGCGGCTCGCCGATGCCGACCCGCCGATCGTGCTGCTGTATGTCGAGGCGGACAACACCGCGGCGTTGCGCACCTACGAGCAGTTGGGTTTCGCCGTGTACAGCGTCGACACCGCTTACGCCGCGGTTGATCAGGCTTGACAACTCGCCCAATCAATTCACCACCCGTTCATCTGCCATGTGGTTGCCATCCATGAGTGCCGCATACGTTCCGGAGTGATCTCAATGCCGAGGGAGAAAGCGAGAACTGATGACACGCACGACGGCGGGTCTTGCGCTGGTGGCAGCCGCGATGACCGGGCTGGCATTGAGCGGCTGTGGCAGCGATGACAACGGCCCGAGCGCGACCAGTACCGGGATCGCCACGGGCGCAGCGGATTCCGCTGAATGCTCCGGGAAGGGCACGTTGACTGCCGAGGGCTCGACCGCTCAGCAGAATGCGATCGCGGTGTTCAACCAGGTGTGGGGCAAGCAGTGCGCGGGAAAGAACCTGTCCTACAACCCGACCGGTTCGGGTGCGGGCCGCGAACAGTTCATCGCCGGGCACGTCGACTTCGCCGGATCCGATTCGCCGTTGAGCCAGGCGCAGGTGGCCCAGGCCGCTGCCCGGTGCGGCCAGAACCCGGCGTGGCATCTGCCGCTGGTGTTCGGGCCGGTAAGCATCGCCTACAACCTTGACGGGGTGGACAACCTGGTGGTCGACGGCGACGTACTCGCCCGCATCTTCAGCGGAGGCATCACCCGCTGGGACGACCCCGCGCTGGTCGCCCTCAACCCGGGAACGCAACTGCCCGCGATGGACGTCACGCCGATCTACCGATCGGACTCTTCGGGCACCACCGACAACTTCCAGAAGTACCTCAGCGCCGCAGCGCCGCAGGCCTGGACCAAGGGCGAGGGCAGCGAGTTCCAGGGCGGCGTGGGCGAAGGCGCCCAGAAGTCGGCCGGGGTGGTGCAGGCGGTGCAGAGCACTCCGGGTGCCGTCGGCTATGTCGAGAAGGGCTTCGCCGACCAGGCCGGCCTGCTCTCGGCGCTGATCGACTCGGGCTCGGGAGCAGTCGCCGCGACCGACGACACGGTCGGCGCCGCGATCCAGTCCGCCGGATACCTCTCCGAGGACAGCAATGACATGCGGCTGGACCTGAAGTCGCTGTACGGCACCGAGCAGGCCGCTGCTTACCCGCTAGTCTTGGTGACCTACGAGATCGTCTGTTCGAAGGGCTACGACGCCGACACCTCCGCCGGCGTGAAGTCGTTCCTGCGGTCGGCCTCCACCATTGGCCAGGGCGAACTGGCCGCCGCCGGATACGTTCGGTTGCCGGATCCGTTGAAACGGCGCTTGAGTGCCGCGATCGACGCGATCCAGTAGCCGGCGTCCCGCAAGCGATCAGGGGGTGTCAAGCATCGCCGAGTCGTCTGTGTCCGCGCCTGCGTCATCGGTGAGGTCGACGGCGGCGCGTTCGGCCGCAAGCCGCCTCCAGGACCGGATATTCCGCCTGTCCGCGGCCGGCTCGGCGGTGCTGATCATCGTCGTGATCACGGCTGTCGGAGGGTTCCTGCTGGTGCGCGCCATACCGGCGCTGCAGCGCAACCGGGAGAACTTCTTCACCTACGGCGGAAGCTGGGTCACCACCGACACCTCCGCCATGCATTTCGGCATTGCGGAGATGCTGCAGGTGACGGTGTTCGTCTCGCTGTTCGCCCTGTCGCTGGCCATGCCGGTTGCCCTGGGTGTGGCCGTCTATCTCGCCCAATACGCGCCCCGGCGCCTCGTCGGGCCGCTGGGATACATGGTGGAACTGCTGGCCGCGGTGCCGTCGATCATCTACGGGGCCTGGGGCCTGTACGTGCTCGCTCCGCAGTTGCGGGGCACCGCGCTCTGGCTCAACGAACACCTCGGCGGGTTCTTCCTGTTCGCGACCGGCAACGCCTCGGTGGCCGGCGGCGGCACCATCTTCACCGGCGGAATCGTGCTGGCGGTGATGATCCTGCCGATCATCACCGCCGTCACCCGCGAGGTGCTGGCCCAGACACCCCGTGGCCAGATCGAGGCCGCCTTGGCGCTGGGGGCGACTCGCTGGGAGGTGGTCAAGATGGTGGTGTTGCCGTTCGGCCGTTCCGGCTACATCAGTGCCGCGATGCTCGGTCTGGGCCGCGCGCTCGGTGAGACGGTCGCCCTGCTGATCATCCTGCGTTCCACTCAGAAGGCGTTCAACTGGTCGCTGTTCGACGGCGGCTCCACCTTCGCCACCAAGATCGCCGCCACCGCATCGGAGTTCAACGACCAGTACAAGGCGGGCGCCTACATCGCGGCCGGGCTGGTGCTGTTCGTGCTGACGCTGATCGTCAACGCGCTGGCGCGCATTGCGATCACCCGAAAGGTTCCGTCATGACCGCGTTGCTGGACCGGCCCGTCAAACCGCGCACGTTCGCCGGGGTGGGTCCGCGCCGGCGGATGGCCAATGCGATTGCCACGGTGCTGGTGACCCTCGCGATGGCGTTGGCCCTGGTGCCGCTGGTCTGGGTGATGTACTCAGTGCTCAGACTCGGTTTCGGCGCTGTCTCTTCCAGCGACTGGTGGACGCACTCGCAGGCCGGCATGACCGCATTCGTGGCCGGCGGCGGCGCTTACCATGCGATCGTCGGGACGCTGCTGCAAGGACTGCTGTGCGCCGCCATCTCCATCCCGATCGGTATCTTCGTGGCGATCTACCTGGTCGAGTACGGCGCCGGCACCAGGCTGGGCAAGCTTGCGACGTTCGCCGTGGACATCCTGACCGGGGTGCCGTCGATTGTCGCGGCGCTGTTCATCTACGCCCTGTGGGTCGCCACCCTCGGGTTTCAGCGATCCGGGTTCGCCGTGTCGCTGTCGTTGGTGCTGCTGATGGTGCCGGTGATCGTGCGGGCGACCGAGGAGATGCTGCGGATCATTCCGATGGACTTGCGCGAAGCCAGCTACGCGCTGGGGGCGCCGAAGTGGAAGACCATCACCAGCATCGTGGTGCCCACCGCGTTGTCCGGGATCGTCACCGGGATTCTGCTGGCGCTGGCCCGGGTCATGGGCGAGACCGCGCCGCTGCTGATTCTGGTCGGCTATTCGCAGGCGATGAATTTCGATATGTTCCACGGCTTCATGGGATCGTTGCCGGGGATGATGTACGACCAGACGTCGGCGGGCGCCGGCGCCAGTGCAGTGCCGACAGACCGTCTCTGGGGCGCTGCTCTGACGCTGATCCTGCTGATCGCGATACTCAATGTCGCGGCCAGGTTCGGGGCGCGCATCTTCGCGCCCAAAAAGTTCTAGATCTGACTCGGCAACACCCAGCGGTGGGCGAACAAGGAGAGCTGCACGGTGGCTAAAAGGTTGGACCTGGCCGACCTCAACATCTACTACGGGTCGTTTCATGCGGTGGCCGACGTGACGTTGTCGGTCGCGCCGCGAAGCGTCACCGCGTTCATCGGGCCTTCGGGATGCGGGAAATCGACGGTCCTGCGCACCCTCAACCGGATGCACGAGACCACTCCCGGGGCCCGGATCGAGGGCACGGTGCTGCTCGACGGCGAGGACATCTACCTGCCCGGAATCGACCCGGTGGGCGTTCGGCAGGCAGTCGGAATGGTGTTCCAGCGTCCGAATCCGTTTCCCACCATGTCGATTCGCGACAACGTGGTGGCCGGCCTCAAACTGCAGGGCATCCGCAACCGCCGTGCGCTCGATGAAACCGCGGAATTCTCGCTGCGCGCCGCCAACCTGTGGAACGAGGTCAAGGACCGGCTGGACCGGCCCGGCGGCGGGCTCTCGGGTGGTCAGCAGCAGCGGTTGTGCATCGCCCGGGCCATCGCGGTCCAGCCCGACGTGCTGCTGATGGATGAGCCCTGCTCGGCCCTGGACCCCATCTCCACGATGGCCATCGAAGAGCTGATCGCCCAGCTCAAGCAGGAATACACCATTGTCATCGTTACTCACAACATGCAGCAGGCGGCGCGGGTGAGCGACCAGACGGCGTTCTTCAACTTGTCCGGCGCCGGTAAGCCGGGCCGGTTGATCGAGATCGACGGGACCGAGAAGATCTTCTCCAACCCGACTTTCAAGGAAACCGAAGACTACATCTCCGGCCGCTTCGGCTGACCGCGGCACGGTCGCCGCAGCGCGGCCGGCTTGGCCGAGCAGGCTGGGCGCGCCTATCCTTGCCGGAGTGTCCGAGCCGTCCGTAGCACAGTTGCGCACGCAGCTCGACGGCCTCACCATCCGCGACGCCGCATACTTTGGCCGGCGGCTCAAGGATCTGCGCGGCGAACAACCGGAGAAGCTCAGGCAGCTGGCCGAACGGATGAGCGCCGCACAGGCGCTGATCGCGCAGCGGCGCGCCGCGGTACCGGCCATCGGCTACCCCGACCTGCCGGTCAGTGCCCGTCGCGACGAGATCGCCGCGGCGATCAGTGCACACCAGGTGGTGGTGGTGGCCGGTGAAACCGGCTCGGGCAAGACCACCCAGCTGCCCAAGATCTGCCTGGAACTCGGTCGCGGAATCCGGGGCACCATCGGCCACACCCAGCCGCGGCGGCTGGCCGCCCGCACTGTCGCCGCGCGCATTGCCGAGGAACTGGCCACCCCGCTCGGCGACGTCGTCGGCTATGCGGTCCGATTCACCGACCGGGTCTCTGACCGCACCCTGATCAAGTTGATGACCGACGGCATCCTGCTCGCCGAACTGGAACGCGACCGGCGGCTGCTGCGGTACGACACCTTGATCATCGACGAAGCCCATGAGCGCAGCCTCAACATCGACTTTCTGCTGGGCTACCTGCGCGAGTTGCTGCCGCGCCGCCCGGACTTGAAGGTGATCATCACTTCGGCCACCATCGAACCCCAACGTTTCGCGGCGCACTTCGCCGGACCCGATGGCGCCAGCGCGCCGATCGTCGAGGTGTCCGGGCGCAGCTATCCGGTCGAAATCCGCTACCGCCCGCTGGAACTGCCGGTGGTGGGCGATACCGACAACGACCCGGATGACCCGGATCATGAGATCATTCGCAGCCAAACCCGCGACGAGATCGAAGCCATCGTCGATGCGGTGCACGAACTTTCCGCCGAACAACCGGGCGACATCCTGGTGTTCTTGTCCGGCGAGCGTGAGATCCGGGATACCGCAGAAGCTCTCGGTGGACTGCCCAACACCGAGATACTTCCCCTGTATGCGCGGCTGTCCACCGCCGAACAGCAGAAGGTGTTCGCACCGGCGCGCACCGGCAGGCGGATCGTGCTGGCCACCAACGTGGCCGAGACCTCTTTGACCGTTCCGGGAATCCGTTACGTCATCGATCCGGGCAACGCCCGAATCTCGCGCTACAGTCGCCGGCTGAAGGTGCAGCGGCTGCCGATCGAGCCCATCTCGCAGGCTTCAGCAGCGCAGCGCAGCGGCCGGTGCGGGCGCACCGCTCCCGGGGTGTGCATCCGGCTCTACAGCGAGGCGGACTTCGAGGCGCGCCCGCGCTACACCGATCCCGAAGTGCTGCGGACCAACCTGGCTGCGGTACTGCTGCGGATGGCCTCGCTTCGGTTGGGCGCGGTTGAGGACTTCGGTTTTCTCGATCCGCCCGACGCCCGCAGCATCCGCGACGGCGTCCAGCTGCTGGTCGAGCTCGGTGCCTTCACCGCGGACGGGCAGATCACCGACATCGGCCGCCGGCTCGCCCGGCTTCCGGTGGATCCGCGGCTGGGCCGGATGATCGTGGCGGCCGAGACCGAGGGCTGTGTACGCGAAGTGCTGGTGCTCGCGGCCGCGCTGACCATCCCAGACCCGCGCGAGCGGCCCATCGATCGTGAGGAGGCTGCCCGGCAGAAGCACGCCCGGTTCGCCGACGACGACTCCGACTTCATCGCCTACCTCAACTTGTGGTCATATCTGTCCGAGCAGCGCAAGACGTTGAGCGGCAGTGCCTTCCGCCGGATGTGCCGAAATGAGTTCTTGCACTACCTGCGAATCCGGGAATGGCAGGATTTGGTCGGTCAGTTGCGCAGCATCGCCGGAGATGTCGGCATCCGTGACACAGCCGACAAGCCGGCCGCACCCGCGGCCATCCATGCCGCGCTGCTGGCCGGCCTGCTGTCGCACGTCGGGATGCGCCGGTCCGACGGCCGCGAATACGCCGGGGCGCGTAACTCGAAATTCGTTCTCGCCCCCGGCTCGGTGCTGGCCAAACGGCCGCCGCGCTGGACGATGGTGGCCGAACTGGTGGAAACCAGCCGGTTGTTCGGGCGGACCGCCGCACGCATCCAACCGGAGGCGGTCGAACGGGTGGCCGCCGATCTGGTCCAGCGCAGCTACAGCGAGCCGCACTGGGACGCCAAGCGCGGCGAAGTGATGGCCTTCGAGAAGGTGACGCTCTACGGCCTGCCGCTGGTCACGCGCCGGCGGGTCGGCTACGCCAGGGTTGAACCGGTGGTGGCCCGCGAAATGTTCATCCGGCATGCGCTGGTGGAGGGCGAGTGGACGGCCCGGCACCGCTTCCTGGCCGACAACGCGGCGTTGCGCACCCAACTGCAGGAGTTGGAGGACCGGGTTCGGCGTCGCGACCTGATCGTCGACGACGACACCGTTTATGACCTCTACGACGCCCGGATTCCCGCCGAGGTGGTGTCGGCACGACACTTCGACAGCTGGTGGAAACGCCAGCGGCAGGACACGCCGGAACTGCTGACCTTCACCCGCGACGAGTTGCTGCGCACCGACGAGACGCTCGGCGCCGACCGGCCGGACAGATGGGCGACCGCGGATCTCGCGTTGCCGTTGAGCTACCGTTTCGAGCCGGGCGCCGCCGACGACGGGGTCACCGTCCACGTACCGATCGACGTCCTGGCCCGGCTTCATGGTGACGAGTTCGCCTGGCAGGTACCGGCGTTACGCGAAGAGCTGGTCACCGCCCTGATCCGGTCCTTGCCGAAGGAGTTGCGGCGCAACTTCGTACCGGCGCCCGACACCGCCCGCGCAGTGTTGTCGGTCATCGGCACGTCGACCGAACCGCTGCTGGAGGCTCTGGCCGGCGAACTGCGCCGCCGCACCGGGGTGCTCGTGCCGGTCGACGCCTTCGACATGACCACGTTGCCGGCGCACCTTCGGGTCACCTTCGCGGTGGAAGCCGCCGACGGCACCGAGCTGGCCCGCGGCAAGGATCTGGCTGCCCTGCAGGAGCGACTGTCTGCATCGGCCCGTGAAGCGATCGCCGATGCGGTCGGCGCGGAGTTGGAGCGCACCGGGCTGCGCGGCTGGCCGGACGACCTCGACACCCTTCCGCAGACCGTCCAGCGGGTGGTGGCCGGACGTGCCGTGCGCGGTTTCCCCGCCTTCGCCGACGCCGGCGGCGATGCCGAGCTGCGGGTGTTCGCCACCGAGGCGCAACAGCGCGGCGCGCTCGGCCCCGGCATCCGCAGGCTGTTGCGGTGTGAGATCCCCTCTCCGGTCAAAGCGGTTGAGCGTCAGCTCGATTCGCAGACCCGCCTGATGCTCAAAGCCAACCCGGACGGGTCGCTGCAAGCGCTGATCGACGACTGTGCTGACGCTGCCGCCGATGCCTTGGTCCCCGCGCCGGTGTGGACGCGAGACGAGTTCGTCGCGCTGCGCAAGCGGGTGGCTGCGGCCCTGGTCGCCACCACGGCCGACGTCGTCACCCGGGTGGCGCAGGTGCTGGCCGCCGCGCGGGAAACGCAGGTGGCGCTGCCGGTGCAGCCGCCGGCGGCTCAGGCCGAGTCGATCGCCGACATCACCGGGCAGCTGGAGGCATTGCTGGCACCCGGGTTCGTCACCGCCACGGGGCGCGCACATCTGGGGGACCTCACCCGGTATCTCGCCGCGATACGCCGCCGGTTGGAGCAGTTGCCCCGCGCGCTGCAGGCCGACCGGGACCGGATGGCGCGGGTGCAGGGCGTGCAACAGGCCTACCAGGACCTGCTGGCGGTTCTGCCCGCGGCACGTCGCCAGGACGCCGCGGTGCGTGAGATCGCCCGCCAGATCGAAGAACTGCGGGTGAGCCTGTGGGCTCAGCAACTCGGAACCCCGCGCCCGGTGAGCGAACAGCGGATCTACCGGGCGATTGATGCGCTACTCGCTTGACGGCAGGGTGTGCTCGTCCGGGAACTTGCCGGTGGCCTGGAAGATCACCCGGCGGGCGACCTCGACAGCGTGATCGGCGAACCGCTCGTAGAACCGGCCGAGCAGCGTGACGTCGACGGCGGCGGCCACGCCGTGCCGCCACTCCTTGTCCATCAGCACCGAGAACAGATGCCGGTGCAGGTCATCCATCGCGTCGTCTTCTTCGCGGATCCGGGCGGCCTTCTCCGGGTCCCGCGACAACAACACCTCTTGTGCGCTGTTGCCCAGCTCGACTGCGAGCCTGCCCATTTCAGCGAAGTAACCGTTGACTTCCTCGGGCAGTGCGTGCTGGGGATGCCGACGGCGGGTGATCTTGGCGACGTGCAGGGCCAGGGCGCCCATCCGGTCGATATCGGCGACCATCTGAATGGAGCTGACGATGGCGCGCAGGTCCCCGGCAACCGGTGCCTGCAACGCCAGCAGCACAAACGAGCTCTCCTCGGCGCGGGTGCTCATCGCGGCGATTCTCTCGTGATCGGTGATCACCTGTTCGGCCAACATCAGGTCGGCTTGCAGCAGGGCCTGAGTGGCGCGTTCCATGGCTGCCCCGGCCAAGCCGCACATCGTGCCGAGCTGTTCGGCGAGATCCGAGAGTTGCTCATGGTACGCGGTTCGCATGCCCTCAAGACTAGCCGTGGACGGCGCTGCGCGTTGATAGGGCGGAGCCGGATGCTACTCGCAGGTGGTGTCGGCGGCGTTGGTGACGGTCAGGTCGTCGGGGAGTTCGGTCGGCTCGGCGCTGGTGTTGCGGGTGAGCTCGACGTTGATCTGCGAGCCGCTGGCCGCCGGCTTGGTCACGGTGCGAAAGTCGGATCCCAGGACCACTCGCACGATGTTGCCCAATCCGCTGACCCGCTCGATGGGCGCGTCTGACAGCGCCGAGGACACCGTCGCCGCGGCCTGCTCGTTGCCGGGGGAGAACAACACCTTGGTGGCCTTGACGGTGCCGGGATAGTCGTCGGCGTTGTCGACGTTGAAGCCCCACTGCTGCAGGCGTTCGGAGGTGCCGCCCGCCAGGCCGGCCTGCTCGGTGGCATTGGAAACCCGCACGGTGACCTCGGCGGGTGAGGTGGTGACGGCGCGCACCTGCTCGCTGAGTGGCCTGGCCGGCGACTCGGGCGCCGACGTGGACGGGGCTGTCGCGCTCAGCGCCGTGGTGGTCGGGACGGAGGTGGCGTTGTGGTCGTTCTCGCCCGGCAACGGGTCGTCGTTGATGATGGCGTCGAACAGGGCCCGGACGTCGTCCATGCGCGGGACCTCGTCGCCGTTCTCGTCGGTCTCGCTGGTCGGCACCGTCACGAACGTGATGTGCCCGGCGGCGACTTTCTGCAGCGACTGGCCGAGGTTCACCAGGTCCCTGGTGGTCACGTTGTCCACCGAGCTGTCGCCGATGAACATGTTGACCACGTTGTTGAGCTTGGTCGGGGAGAAGAAGGTGTTGGTGGAGATCAGCGAGCGCAGCAACGACGACAAGAACAGCTGCTGGCGTTTGATGCGGCCGTAGTCGCCGTTGTCCTCGGTGGTGACGTGGCGGGCCCGCACGTAATTCAGCGCGGTCGCGCCGTTGACCCGCTGGCGTCCGGTGTTCTCCAGCACACTGCCCAGCACCAGGTCGTACAGCGGGCTCGGGGTGCACACCTCGACGCCGCCCAGGGCGTCGACCATCTTGCCGAATCCGACGAAGTCGACCGCCATGAAGCGATTGATCGCCAGCCCGGACAGCTTCTGGATCTCCTTGACCAGACACTTCGGGCCGCCGAAGGCGTACGTCGAGTTCAGCTTCGTCTCGGTGTAGACCAGGTCGCTGCCGTAGCTACCGGTTTCCTCGTCGTAGACCGGACCGTAGACCCCGGTGGCGGCGTTCCACGCCTCGCACTGGATCGGGGTGATCGCCAGGTCCCGTGGGAACGAGACCACCACCACGCGTTTACGGTTCGCCGGGATGTTGACCAGCATGATGGTGTCCGAGCGGGCGCCCTCGGCGTCGTCGGTGGTTCCGGCGCCGATGCTGCTGTTGGCGCCGGCCCGGGTGTCGGCGCCGACGATCAGGAAATTCTCATCGCCGTACTGGCCGGCCGCGTCGAGGATGTCGTGCGAATCGGGATCCAGGGCGCTGATGTGGTTGAGGCTGCGATTCTTCGAGCTGCTCCACTGCCAGGCCGAACCGGTCAACACCAGGGCAAGGATCGCCAGCATCGCCGCGGCGGCCCGGCCCGCGGCCTTGGCCCGACGGTGCGGCGCGCGCGGTACGTCCTCGTCCGGTTCGGCGTAGCGATACGGGCCGACCGGGTCCAGGTGAATCTCCGGTGCGATGTCGGGGAGCTCGGTGGTCGCGGCCAACCCGTCCCAATCGGGGCTGTCGGCCGGGGCCAGCGACGTGCCGTGAATACGGCCGAGGTCGGGCACCTCGGAGGGGTGGGCCACCGCGGCGATGTCGGGCATCACGTCGGGCAGCTCGGCGACGTCGAGCGCGGGCGCGGCCGGCGGCTCGGACGCGGGGGCGGGCCCATCGGTCTGCGTCGTCGGCACCTGGGGAGGCAGGGCCGCGGCGGCCCGGCGCTGGCTGCGGCCACCGGAAGGCGGAGCGCCGGCGTTGACCTTGGCGATCAGGTCGGCAACGCTCACCGAGCCGTTGCCGGCGTCGCGTCGCCGCGCCGGGGTGCGCCGGTGGGAGGCAGGCACGTCCGCCGGGTCCCGCCAGCGTTCCCACGGCGCGGGTCCGGGCGGAGTTATCGTCATCAGCTGATGGTCGCCGTCTTGGCCCTCCGGCGTCCCAGGGCCAGGAGTGGCGTTATCGCCGTCACTCATGTCCTCAGGGGCCTCCGAGTCCTCGGGGTGCGTCGCTCGCACTTCGGCGCGGTGCGGATGGTCGGCATGCGTTCCGCACCAGCTTCTGCTCCTGCAGGGACGATCCCTGCCGGGAACAACAAGTTCCTTATTCTACTGAGAACCTTCTAGACACGCGATGTCGACAAAGTCTCATTTCAGCCACCCGAATGCATAATGTCGGCCCCCGCCGGCACGGCACAGTCGTCGGGGTCCGCCAGCCACCCTTCGGGCAGGGTGACCTTGGCCGGCGACCCCTGGCGTCCGCGCGGCCCGGTCGCAGCGGCCGGGAAGGGGATGGATGCGTCCAGCTGCGTCAGCAGTTCGTCGAGCTGGGCCAGCGTGGTGACCAGCGCCAGCTCGCGCCGCAGGCCGGAGCCGGCGGGGAAGCCGTGCAGGTACCAGGCGATGTGCTTGCGGATCTCGCGCATGCCCTTGTCCTCGCCGAAATGCTGCGTCAGCAGCTGGCCGTGGCGGCGGATGATGTCGGCGACTTCGCCCAGCGTGGGCGGGGTAGGGGCCGGGCGGCCGGCGAAGGCCGCTGAGAGCTCGCCGAACAACCAGGGGCGCCCGAGGCAGCCGCGGCCGATGACCACACCGTCGCAGCCGGTGGCGGCCATCATGGCCAGCGCGTCGCCGGCTTCGAAGATGTCCCCGTTGCCCAGCACCGGTATCGAGCGCACCTGCGCCTTGAGTGCGGCGATCTGCTCCCAGTCCGCGGTGCCGGAGTACCGCTGCGCCGCGGTCCGGGCGTGCAGCGCCACAGCCGCGGCCCCTTCGGCCTCCGCGATACGCCCGGCGTCGAGATGGGTGCGCGTGGCGTCGTCGATCCCGATCCGGAACTTGACCGTCACCGGGATGCCGGCGCCGGCTGCGCCCCGGACCGCGGCCGCGACGATCTTGCCGAACAGCCGACGCTTGTAGGGCAGCGCCGACCCGCCGCCCAGACGGGTCACCTTGGGCACCGGGCAGCCGAAATTCATGTCGATGTGGTCGGCCAGGCCCTCATCGGCGATCATCTTCGCCGCGGCGTAGGTGGTGTCGGGGTCGACGGTGTAGAGCTGCAGCGAACGGGGGGACTCGTCGGGCGCGAACGTCGTCATGTGCAGGGTGGCGGGGTGCCGCTCGACGAGTGCCCGCGCGGTCACCATCTCGCAGACATACAGCCCGCTGACCGTTCCGGCTCGGGACCTCTCGAGTTCGCGGCACAACGTTCGGAAGGCCACGTTGGTGACGCCGGCCATCGGGGCCAGCACCACGGGGCTGGCCAACTCGATCGAGCCGATGCGCAGCGCACGCCGCGCACCCGGGCGCATGTCACCGCATGCGGGAGGTGCCCCCGGGCCGCCGTTACCGACTACGGTGCTGATGGCTCCAACACCTTCTTGGCGGCGCGTTTCTCGGCCATCTTGGCCTCCCGCTCGAGCCGGCGCTGCTTGGCGGTCTCGAACTTGGCGCACGTCTCGTCCAGTTCGGCGACGATCTGGCCGATCTTGTCCTGGTAGCGGGCGGCTTCGCCGGTGAAATCGCGCTCGAGGATGCCCCACTTCTTCAGCACCGGCATCACCACGTCGTCGCGGTGAATGATCGGGTCGTAGACACCGCCGACGGCGATGATCACGGCCTTGCGGCGGAACTCCGGCACCACGAATCCGGGCATCTGGAAGTTGGCCAGCACGCGGTGCAGTGAGTGCATCGCCCGGTCCGGCGCGATGTCGAAGCCGACGGCGCTGACGTCGCGGTAGAAGATCATGTGCAGGTTCTCGTCGTGCGAGATACGTGCGAGCATCTGGTCGGCGATCGGGTCGTTGCAGGCCCGGCCCGTGTTCCGGTGCGAGATCCGGGTCGCCAGTTCCTGGAAGCTCACGTAGACGACCGAGTCGAAGAGGCTCTCGGCGAACAGGTCGTCCTGGACCTGGTGGTTCTGGCCGGGGCTGAAGCCGCGGTTGACGGTCTCCATCCGCAGGGTCTCCAGCTCGATCGGGTCGCAGTTGCGGGTCACCACAAGGTAGTCGCGCAGGGCGATGCCGTGCCGGTTCTCCTCGGCGGTCCAGCGGTTGACCCAGGTACCCCACGGGGCGTCCATGGTGAAGTTCATGGCGATCTCGCGGTGGTAGGACGGCAGGTTGTCCTCGGTCAGCAGGTTCTGCACCATCGCGGTCCGGGCCACTTCGGACAGCTTGGACTGCTCGGGGTCCCAGTCCTGCCCGCCGAGGGCGTAGTAGTTCTTCCCCTCCGACCAGGGCACGTAGTCGTGCGGGTTCCAGTCCTTGCTCATCGAGAGGTGTCGGTTGAGCAAGTCCTCCACGACCGGTTCGAGCTCGTGCAGCAACTCCAGGTCAGTCCATTCCCGTGCCATGCCAGCTCCCCAGGTATCTGTGTCCACTAGTTGCAGGCAATATATCTGTGGCTGACGGTAGCATCAAGTTTTCGCCGGGCGTGTTCCGGCGGGCGTCGGGTGGGGCCTTACCTCTGCGCCTGGGTGCTGAGCATCATGTCGACGCAGAAGTCGATGAATTGCGTGCGGTCGGCCTCGAGGGTTCCGGCCAGATAGTTGCTGAACAGGGCGGTCAACGCCCCGATCAGGCCGGTGGCCACCATCTGCTGGAACGCCGGTTCGCTCCACTGGGTCAGAGTGCGCTGGACCATCGCGATGAACGTCGGCATCCACCTGGCCCCGGAGTGGGTCAGCACCGGCTCGCTCTCGGGGGCGAGCAACAGCACTCGGCCGCGCACCGGGTCGTCGACCATCAGGGACACGAAGCATTCCACGGCTTCGCGCGGCGTTCGGGTGGCCAGCAGCGCGGTCATCGCTCGGGTACACACGTCGTCGTAGACGCTGCGGACGAACTCGTCGCGGTCGGCGAAGCTCTCGTAGAAGTAGCGTTCGGTCAACCCTGCCGCGCGGCAGGCCGAGCGGACGGTCAACGCGGGCCCCCGCGCGTCGCCGAGCAGCTCCACCCCCGCGGCGATGAATTCGTCGCGCCGCAGCGCCTGACGCTCTGCAAGCGGGACCCCGGACCAGCGGTCCCGGCGTTGACCGGGGGGCACGTCGTCTCCTAGGGTTAATTCTGAAAACAGCTGTATTCAAAGTTACCCACGCGCGGCGGGAATTTCCAATCATGGCCCATGGCTAACCCAGTCGGGGCGTGTAGGTAACCAGCATCACGGTCCGAGGCCTCCGGGGCGCCCTTCCTGCCCTTTCCGCCGGCCAGGCGCGTGGCGACGGCCCCCGCCCCGGTGATCGTGTTGGTCCAGACAATAAGGCCCGCCGCTCGGCATGCGGAGCTCTTGACTCTGCGCTCGCTACTGCGGAATAGTGTTCTTCGGAAAAAAGAATGCCATATGTTGTCCGGACAAATCCGTGATTCCGGTGCGAGCCGGGGGCGGGTTGCGGTCTGTGCCAGGTGAAAGCGGGTCATGGCCGATCACTCCACTCCTCCCACCCTGCCGAGTGGCCTCCTGAGCCTGACGGGCCGGATCGTGGTGGTCTCGGGCGCCGGGGGCGGTGGTATCGGCACGGCGGTGGCCACGATGGCCGCACAAGCCGGCGCGACCGTGATCGCGGTGAGTCGCTCCCGGAACAATCTCGATGAGCACATCGCGCCGCTGGCCGACCGGGGGCTCTCCGTGCTGCCGGTGGCTGCCGACGCGTCGACCGACGAGGGTGTCGCTGCGGTGCTGGATGCCGCGCGCCGCGCCGACGGCCGGCTCTACGGACTGGTCAACGTCGCCGGGGGAGCCGAGCCGTCGACCTGGATGCCTTCGACCCGGGTGGACCGCGCCGACTGGCGACAGATATTCACGCACAACCTGGAGACCGCCTTCTTCATGAGCAGCGCGGTCGCGAGGGAATTGGTAGCCGCGCAGCTGCCCGGCTCGATCGTGTCGATCTCCTCGATCAGCGGGATGAACACCGCGCCGTTCCACATCGCCTACGGCACCGCCAAGGCTGCCATCGTCGCGATGACCCGCACCATGGCCGTGGAGTTGGCCGCGGCCGGAATCCGGGTCAACGCGGTGGCGCCCGGCGTCACCAACACGGCCGCGTCGGCCGCCTACGTCGACGAGGACCCGGATCGTGACCTGCGGGCGATCGCCATGGGGCGGCGCGGTCGGCCCGAGGAACAGGCCGGGCCCATCGTGTTTCTGCTGTCCGACCTGGCGGGCTACATCACGGGGCAGACCTTGCTGGTCGACGGCGGCCTCAACCTCAAATGGAGTCACCTCGACGCCGACAACACCTCATTGTTCCTCAAAGACGACACCTTCCGTGCGGCGATAAGGAGGATGTGATGACCGATCCGGTCAAGGGGCCGGCCGAAGAGCTGGCCGACCCGGTCACGATCGGCGTCGAGGCCTACACGTCGCAGCACTACGCCCGTGCCGAACGAGACAAGCTGTGGCGCAAGGTATGGCAGCAGGTGGGCCGGGTCGAAGAGTTGCCGGAGGTGGGCAGTTACCTCACCTACGACATCCTCGACGACTCGGTCATCGTGGTGCGCAGCGGACCGGGTGCCTCCGCGGAGTCCTTTCGGGCCCACCACAACGTGTGCATGCACCGCGGCCGTCGCCTGGTCGATACGCCCGCCGGGGCGAAGAACGCGTGCGCGCGCACCCGCAAGTCGTTCGTCTGCGGTTTCCACGGCTGGACCTACGACCTGGACGGGACCTGCACCCACATCCGCGAACAAGACGACTGGCAGGGCGCGCTGACACCGGCGAACACCCATCTGGCTGCGGTGCGGGTCGACACCTGGGGCGGCTGGCTGTGGATCAACATGGATCCCGACGGCGAATCGCTGGCCGACTACCTGTATCCGGCGGCCAAGGTCCTCGAGCCGTTCGGTCTGGAGAACATGCGCTACAAGTGGCGCAGATGGCTGGAGTTCGACTGCAATTGGAAGGTCGCCATGGAGGCCTTCAACGAGACCTACCACGTCTACACAACCCATCCGGAGTTCAACAGGTTCGGTGAGTTCAAAGGGTGGGCGCGGGTGCAGGGCAAGCACAGCAACCTCGGTTACGACGCTCCCGACGACCTGGAGGCGACCAAGTCCAAGATCCGGTTGGGGACGGGCGCCGACCCGCGGGTGTCGACCGCGCAGATGCAGGTCTACACCATGGAAGAGACCAACGCCACCACCACCGCGACCCTGGTGAACGCCGCCAAGCGGCTGGTCGACGAACTGCCCGAGGGAACTGCGCCCGACAAGGTGCTCGAACACTGGCTGGCGTCGGCTCGCCGCGACGACGAGGCCCGCGGGGTCATCTGGCCGACCATCCCGGCCGACGTGCTCGGGCAGGCCGGCACCGCATGGCAGGTCTTCCCGAACTTCCAGATCGGTCAGGGGCTGACCACGGCGCTGTGTTACAGCGCCCGGCCGCACCCCAGCTACAACCCCGACAAGTGCATCTTCGAAGTCTCGGTCATCGAACTGTTTCCGCCCGGCGAAGAACCGCAGACGCAGTGGGAGCACACCCCGGCGGGCGACCCGGGCTGGCGCTCCGTTCTCCCACAGGACTTCTCCAACATGGCAGCGGTGCAGCAGGGAATGAAATCCCTCGGCTATCCCGGCGCCAAACCCAACCCCTACCGGGAGCGCGCCATCGTCAACCTGCACCACAAGCTGTCGAAATACATGGGCGCCGGTGCGCCTCAAGAAATCCCGACAGGAACGGATCGATGACAAACTGCTCGCCGACGGAAACCCCGGACGACTTCGACATCGAGGCGATGCGGCGCAAATACGCCGCTGAACGAGCCAAACGCGTTCGCTCTGACGGGGCCCAGCAGTACCTCGAACTCAAGAATGACTTCGTGGAGTTCGCCGAGGACGATCCCTACACCGAGGTGACTCCGCGTGAACCCATCGATGCCGACATCGAGGTCGTCGTCCTCGGCGGGGGCATCGCCGGACTGCTCGCCGGCGCCTACCTGAAGAAGGCAGGCGTTCCCGAGGTGCGGATCATCGAGATGGGCGGCGACTTCGGCGGTGTCTGGTACTGGAACCGGTTCCCCGGAATCCAATGCGACAACGATGCGTACTGCTACATCCCGATGCTCGAAGAGCTCGACTTCATCCCGTCGAAGAAGTTCGCCGACGGCGCCGAGATCTTCCAGCACTGCCAGAACATCGGAAAGCACTTCGGCCTCTATGACGGGGCGATCTTCTCCACCCAGGTCCGTGCGCTGCAATGGCAGGAGGAGACCAGTCGGTGGCAGATCACCACCAACCGGGGCGACGACCTGCGAGCGCGTTTCGTGGTGATGGCACAGGGCTCCTACAACCGGCCCAAGTTTCCCGGGATCGAAGGCATCAAGGACTTCATGAGGGCGGGTGGCCACGTCTTCCACTCGGCACGCTGGGATTACGACTACACCGGCGGCGACGCGAACGGTGGTCTGCGCAAACTGGCGGACAAGCGTGTGGCGCTGGTGGGAACCGGCGCGACAGGTGTGCAGCTGGTCCCGCACCTGGGGCGGGATGCCAAGCACCTTTACCTTTTTCAGCGCACCCCGTCGTCGGTCGACTTCCGTGGGAACGAGCCCACCGATCCGCAGTGGGTCGCGTCGCTGCAACCGGGTTGGCAGGCCGAACGCAAGCGCAACTTCCACCGCTGGTCACCGTTCGAAGGCGTGGTATTCGACGCTCCCGATATGGTGTGCGACTTCTGGACCGAGTTGGGCCGCAACCTGACCGCTCGCATCGGCGCCTGCCCCGACCCGACGGCTCTCAGTGTCGAGGAGATCATGGCGATGCGGGAGGAGGAGGACTTCAAGATCATGGAGCGGCTGCGCCGCCGCATCGACGGGATCGTCGAGGATCCGCAGACCGCGGAGGCGCTGAAGCCCTATTACCGATTCATGTGCAAGCGCCCGACCTCCAGCGACTCCTACCTGCCCGCGTTCAATCGGCCCAACGTCACCCTGGTCGACGTGGCTGAGTCCAAGGGCGTCGAAAAGCTCACCGAGAAGGGCATCGTCGCGGGCGGCGTCGAGTACGAAGTCGACTGCGTCATCTTCGCCAGCGGGTTCGAGATATCAACGGAGATCAGCCGTCGGTACGCGATCGACGTCATAGAGGGCCGCGACGGGGTATCGCTGTTCGATCACTGGCGCGACGGGTACCAGACCCTGCACGGGATGACCAGTCGGGGATTTCCCAATCAGTTCCACACCGGTTTCATCCAGGGCGGCGTGTCGGCCAACACCACCGCGATGTTCGAGCAGCAGGCTGAGCACATCGCCTACATCATCGCCGAGGCTCTCAAACGGAAGGCGGCGGTCGTCGAGCCCAGCCAGGAGGGTCAGAACGCCTGGGTCAGCACCATCCGAGAGCTGGCATTCGACAACTCGGCATTCGATTTATCCTGCACACCAGGCTATTACAACAACGAGGGTCGCGGTTTCGGCGATGCCAGCCGCTCGTTTCTCGGTGAGGTCTACTCGCCGGGCTTCTACGCCTTCGACGACCTGTTGAGGCAGTGGCGTGATGTCGGTGACCTGAAGGGCCTGGAACTGCGATGACGACCACAACGGCGTTGCCGATGCGAAATCTGCGTGAGGAACCCTTCGGTTGAGCGCACCACACCCGCTGCGGTTCGACGGTCGAGTCGCCGTCGTGACCGGAGCCGGCCGGGGCCTGGGCCGCGCCTACGCGCAACTGCTGGCGCAGCGCGGTGCGGCCGTCGTGGTGAACGACACCGGTGCCGACCTCAGTGGTGACGGCGTAGGCGATGACACGGCGGAGCGCGTCGTGGCCGAGATTCGCGCCGCCGGCGGCGACGCGGTGGCCTGCACCGCGTCGGTCGCCACGGCCGAAGGCGGAGCGGCGATCATCGCGGCAGCGCAGCAGCGCTACGGCCGCGTCGACATCGTGATCCACAACGCCGGCAACGTCCGGCGGGCCGCATTAAGGCAGATGAGCGCCGCCGACTTCGACGCGGTCGTCGACGTGCACCTGCGCGGCGCGTTCCATGTGGTGCGGGCGGCCTTCCCCGCGATGTGTGACGCACGATACGGTCGCATCGTGTTGACCTCGTCGATCGGCGGACTCTACGGCAACGCCGACGTGGCGAATTACGCGGCGGCCAAGGCCGGCGTGCTCGGGCTGAGCAACGTTGCGGCGCTGGAAGGCGCAGCTCAGGGCGTCCGGTGCAACGTGGTGGTCCCCGCGGCGGTCACCCGGATGGCCGAGGGGATCGACACCTCCGGCTATCCGCCGATGGAGCCCGAACTGGTCGCGCCGGTGGTCGCCTGGCTCGCCCACGAATCCTGTTCGATCACCGGAGAAGTACTGATCGCGCTGGCTGGGCGGGTGGCACGGGCCGCGTTGATGGAAAGCCCGGGGGTGTATCAACCGTCCTGGACGGTCGAGGATGTCGGGGCGCGCATCGCAGAGATCCGCGACGTGGCCGACCCGGTGATCTTCCCGGTGGTGCCCGACGGGCACGCCGCGCACATCCGGTACAGCTTCGGGATGGCCCAGACCGATCAGACAACACCCAACCCGCCCCATGTCGAGAAAACCCAGTAGTCGAAGGAGTCTTCAGATGCGCGAGTACACCCAGTTCTACATCGACGGCCGGTGGGTGGACCCGATAGAGCCCGTCACGCTCGACGTGGACAACCCGGCCACCGAGCAGGTCCGCGGCAAGATCGCGCTCGGCTCGGCGGCAGACGTCGACCTGGCGGTCGCCGCGGCGCGCCGGGCCTTCACCAGCTGGTCGCAGAGCACCCGGGCGGAGCGCCTGGACCTGCTGCAGGCGATCCTCGCCGAATACCAGCGTCGTAGCGCCGATCTGGCGGATGCGGTGAGCGAGGAGATCGGCGCTCCGCCGGCGCTGGCCGCCGGGGCCCAGGTGCAGCTCGGCGTCGGCCACCTGCTGACCGCGATCGACGCGCTGAAGAATTTCTCGTTCGAAGAACAGCGCGGCGACACCCTGGTGGTCCGCGAACCGATCGGGGTGTGCGGGCTCATCACGCCGTGGAACTGGCCGCTGAACCAGATTGCGGTGAAGGTCTATCCGGCGTTGGCGACCGGCTGCACCATGGTGCTGAAGCCCTCTGAGGTCGCACCGTTCTCGGCGTACATCTTCACCGAGATCATGGACGCCGTCGGCGTCCCGGCCGGCGTGTACAACATGGTCAACGGCGACGGCCCCGGGGTGGGTGTGGCGCTGTCGCAGCACCCCGACGTCGACATGGTGTCGTTCACCGGCTCCACCCGCGCCGGCATCGCCGTGGCCCAGAACGCGGCGCCGACGGTGAAGCGGGTGACCCAGGAACTGGGTGGAAAGAGCCCCAACATTGTGCTCGACGACGACGCGTTCGCCGCCAGCGTCACCGCCGGGGTGCGGGCCATGATGGTCAACTCCGGGCAGAGCTGCAATGCGCCGTCCCGCATGCTGGTGCCCAGTTCACGGATGGAAGAAGCCATCGCGATCGCCCGCGAAGTGGCCGAGCAGGTCAAGGTCGGTGACCCCGCCGATCCCAAGGCCATCGGCCCGGTTGCCTCGGCCGCACAGTTCGCCAAGGTGCAGGGCCTGATCGAACAGGGCATCGCCGAGGGTGC
The DNA here is from genome assembly GCF_010729485.1 of Mycolicibacter hiberniae. NCBI lineage: Bacteria > Bacillati > Actinomycetota > Actinomycetes > Mycobacteriales > Mycobacteriaceae > Mycobacterium > Mycobacterium hiberniae. The sequence continues at coordinate 3,051,973 of NZ_AP022609.1, read as the reverse complement.
GACCGTCGCGGCCGGCGGCGCCGGCCGGCCGGACGGGCTCGACGCCGGCTACTTCGTCCGGCCGACGGTCTTCGGCAACGTCACCAACCAGATGGCGATCGCGCGCGAAGAGATCTTCGGTCCGGTGCTGTGCATCCTGGGCTATGACAACCTCGACGAGGCCATCGAGATCGCCAACGACACCGACTACGGCCTGGCCGGTTACGTCTCGGGTGCCGACATCGACGCCGCCCGCGGAATCGCTCGCCGGATCCGGGCCGGCTCGGTGGCGATCAACCACGCCTTCGACATCAATGCGCCGTTCGGCGGCTACAAGCGCAGTGGCAACGGCCGCGAGTGGAGCGACGCCGGATTCCACGAGTACCTGGAGACCAAGAGCACATTGGGTTATGGCGCGGCGGGCTGAGCTCCGCGTCCCGAATCACTCGTAGCGCACGGTTATCGAGCCGCCGTCGGGCACGCCCTGGCAGGTCAGGATGTACCCGTCGGCGACCTCGTCGTCGTCGAGCGCCGTGTTGTTGTGCATGGTCGCGCTGCCGTCGGTGATCTGCGCGATGCAGGTACCGCAGTTGCCCGCCTCGCAGGAGAACGGGGGATTCAGTCCGGCGCGCCGGGCGCTTTCCAGCAGGGTCTCGCGGGCGACTCTGGGCACCGTCGCCTTCTGGCGCCCCAGGTGGATCGTCACCGTCCCCGTGACCTCGGAGTCGCGGACCGGGGCGGGGGTCGCCGGCGCGGCCGCGATGTCGAAGTCCTCGACGAACAGCCGGCCCGGACCGGGCCAGGCCGCGCGCACCACCGCCATGAAACCCGCCGGGCCGCAGACGTAGCAGTCCGCTGCGGTGTCCTCGCCGACGAAGGCGGTGACCGCGGCGGCGTCGAGCAGGCCCTGGTCGGTGTCATAGGTGCGCTGAACCGATAGCCGCCCGGGGTAGCGAGCGACCAGTTCGTCCAGGGTGCGCCCGAAGATCGCCGCGGAGGCGTCCCGGTCGGCGCAGAGCAGTCGCACCGTGCGGCCGGTGGTCGCCAGGGCGCTCTTGGCCAGCGACAGGATCGGCGTGATCCCGCTGCCGCCGGAGAACGCCAGCAGTGGGGCCGTCGACTCCGCAAGGCAGAACACCCCCGCCGCACGCGTCATGACCAGCTCGTCGCCTTCGGCGACGTTGTCCAGCAACCAGTTCGAGGCCTTGCCGCCGGGTACCCGCTTAACCGTGGTCATCAGCTCGGTGTCGACTTCGGGTGCGCTCGACATCGAGTAGGACCGGTAGAGGTCCGTGCCGTCGACCTGCACCCGGAAGGTCGAGTACTGACCGGCCCGGTAGGCGAACGGTGTCTCATGGGGCGCCAGCACGAAGGTGTGGGCATCGGGGGTCTCCTTCACGATGCGCGTCACGGTCGCCCGCTGGAAAACATGAGGGACCGCCATGCCACCCCTTCCGGTTTGCGTTCTTCACCTGAGAGAATAATATTCTCTCAAACCGATAGGATCTTCTCAAATGTTGTCAGGCACGTCCACCGCAGTGCTCGCCTTCGAGGACCGGCAGTTGCAGCTGTCCGAGATCGACGCGCGTGCCGAGGCCCTGGCGGCCGTCCTGGCAGCCGACGGTGTCCGGGCCGGGGACCGGGTGGCGGTGATGTCGTCGAACCGGCCGGAATTCGTCATCGCGGTGCGCGCCATCTGGCGTCTGGGCGCCGTGGCCGCCCTGATCAGCCCTGCCTGGAAGCGCGACGAGGTGGCCCACGCCCTGGCGCTGGCGCAACCGGGTTATGCCCTCGGAGACCACCCGGTGCTGGCCGAACTGATGCCGATGCGGCACCTGGACGACATCACGACCACCCCCGCCGGCCGCTGGGCCGGCGATCCGCCGCCGGCCGGGTCCGACGCGCTGCTGGTGTTCAGCTCCGGAACCACCGGGATGCCCAAAGCGGTTCGGCACACGCACGCCTCGCTGGCCGCAGCGGTGGAGCACTGGCGCGATGCGCTGGGTCTGAGCGCCGCCGACCGCCTGCAGGTGGCGACGCCGCCATCCCACATCCTCGGCCTGCTCAACATCGCGACCGCGCTCAGCGTTGGCGCATGGGTGCGGTTGCACCGGCGGTTCGACGTCGACGTGATGCTGCGATCGATCGAGACCGACCGGATCACCGTGGAGATGGCGGTGGCGCCGATCGCCCTGGCTATCGCCGCACACCCCGGCCTGGAATCATTCGACCTGTCCTCGCTGCGGTTCATCATGTGGGGTGCCACTCCGGTGACCGCGGCTGTGGCCGACACCGTCACCCGGCGCACCGGGGTGCCCTTCGTGCCGGCCTACGGCACCAGCGAACTTCCGGTGATCGCCTGCAATCCGGTTGGCGCCGCGCGCCTGGACAGCGTCGGGATGCCGGTGCCGGGAGTCGAGGTGAAGGTGGTGGGCCTCGATGGCGACACCGCCGGGCAGCCGGTGCCGCCCGGCGTCGCAGGCGAGATCCTGGTGCGGTCTGCATCGCTGATGGCCGGCTATCTTCCGGCTTCGGCGACCGCAGAAGTCGTGCGCGACGGGTGGTTTCACACCGGTGACGTCGGATACCTCGACGGCGACGGTTGGCTGCGGATCACCGACCGCTGTAAGGAGATGATCAAGGTGCGCGGCTTTCAGGTCGCCCCGGCCGAGATCGAGGCCGTGCTGCACGAACATCCCGCGGTCGCCGACTGCGGCGTGTTCGGGGTGCCCGACGAGCGTGACGGCGAGGCGGTCGTCGCAGCGGTCGCGCTGCGCGCACCCGTCAGCGACGCGGAGCTGTGCGAACTGGTCGGCGAGCGCCTCGCGTCCTATAAGCGCCTGCGCCGGGTTGTGTTCGTTCCCGAGATTCCCCGGTTGCCGTCCGGAAAGCTGTTGCGCCGACTACTGAAGGAGAGCCTATGGACGTCCGGCTGAATGCCGAGCAGCGTCAGCTGCGGGACGCAGCGGCCAAGCTTGCCGACGATCTGGGGCCGGATTCGGTGGCCGAGCTCGATGATGCCGGCCGGATCGCCAGGCTGGAACGTGCCGTCAACCAGACCGGCTGGCGCGCTTTGCGTTCCGATGGCGCATCGGGGGTAGAGGTGGCCATCGTCGCCGAGGAGTTCGGTCGCGGTCTGGTCGACGTCGCCTTTTTAGGGCCGGTGCTCGCCGACGATCTTCGCCGCCACGTCGATCTTGGGGCGGGGCCTGCCACCGTTGCGGTCGCCGACACCGCCATCGACGCGCGCGGTGCCGCACAGGCCGTGCGGGTGCGCGAGCGCGAGGTGGCGACGGCCCCGCTCGGCGCGGTCCGAACCGGAGCTGACCTGACCCGGCCCGTCGCCGACCTTGCCGGTACGGCGCAGTCACTCGGCGAGCTCGGGGCCCAGGACGCGCTGCGCTGGCAGGCGCTGGCGCTGGTCGCGACCTGCGCGGATCTGGTCGGCACCGCCCGTGGCGCCCACGCCCTGGCATGCGATTACGCCAAGATCCGGGAGCAGTACGGCAAACCCATCGGCTCCTATCAGGCCGTCGCCCACCTGCTCGCCGAGGGGCTGGCGCTCATCGAGGGATCGGTGAGTGTGCTGCGGCATGCGGCCTGGGCGGTGGACGCGGCATCGGCGGCAGAGGCGGTGCGTGCCGCGCGGATCGCCAAGATCTACTCCGCCCGGGCCGCCCGGACGGTCTGCGAGACCGCGATCCAGGTGCACGGTGGAATCGGCAACACCTGGGAGTGCGCGGCGCACCTGTATCTGCGGCGCGCCTTGACCTCGACCGGCCTGTGGCCCGTGACGATAAGGGAGATCGCAGATGGACTTTCGTGACTCGCCCGCCGAGGCCGACTTCCGCAGCAGGCTTCGGTCCTGGCTGGCCGAGCGGGCCGGCACCTTTCCCGCCGCCGGCGACGACGAGTACTGGACGCGTCAGGGCGAATGGCACCAGGCACTCTATGCGGGCGGGTTCTTCGGGGTCTCCTGGCCGCGTGAGTACGGCGGCCAGGAGCTGCCGCCGGTCTTCGACGTCATCGTCGACGAGGAACTCGCCGCCGCCGGTGCACCGCCGCGTCCGAGTCTGGGGTATCTGGTCGTCGGGCTTGGACGGCACGCGAGCAAGGAACTGCAGCAACGGTTCCTGCCCGGAATGATCGACGGCAGCCAACGCTGGTGCCAGGGATTCTCCGAGCCCGGGGCCGGCTCGGATCTGGCGTCGCTGACCACCACCGCGACCCGGGAGGGCGACGACTACGTCATCCACGGGCACAAGATCTGGACCAGCTACTCCGACGTCGCCGACTGGTGTCTGCTGCTGGCCCGCACCGACAAGGACGCGCCACGGCACCGGGGCATCTCGGCATTCATCATCTCGATGCACCAGCCCGGAATCGAACAGCGGCCGCTGCGGATGATCAACGGCGTCACCACCGAGTTCGGTCAGGTGCTCTTCGACGGAGCGCGGGTGCCGGCGAGTCAGATGATCGGTCAGCCGGGAGAGGGCTGGGCGCTGGCGATGACAGTGGTCGGCCACGAGCGGGAGCCGTCGACGTTGGGCTACTCGGCCCGCTACGGCAAACTGGTCCGCCAGATGGCCGCACGCGTCGACGCCGCCGGCGCCGAGGTTCCCGACGAATTGGCTTGGGCGGCGGTGGAAACCGAGATGCTGCGGTTGCATGTGCGCCGCCGGCTCTCCGAACAGCTCGACGGGCTTTCGCACGGCCCGGAAGGCTCGCTGGACAAGCTGCTGATGACGTGGGTGGAGCAGTCCGTCGGCCATGCGGCGCTGGCGGTGGGCGGCGTCGACGATCCGGACCTGCTCAGCGCCTACCTGTACAGCCGCGCCCAAAGCGTGATGGGTGGCACCTCGCAGATCCAGAAGAACATCATTGCCGGCCGCATTCTGGGATTGACGCAGTGATCGCGAGTGCGGGCGCAGCCCGGGCGAAGCGGGTCACGACCGATGAAGCAGTGATCGCGGGTGCGGGCGCAGCCCGGGCGAAGCGGGTCACGACCAATGCAGCAGTGATCGCCAGTATCGAAAAAGGAGTCTGACGTGTACGACATGCCTGCTGAGATCGATGTGCGCGCCGACGGCCCACTGCGGATCATCACCCTCAACCGCCCCGATGCGCTCAATGCCGTCAACGACGCGCTGCACACCGGCCTGGCGAAACTGTGGCCGCTCCTCGATGAGGACGACGACGCCCGGGCGGCGGTGCTGACCGGCAGCGGGCGAGCGTTCTCCGCCGGCGGCGACTTCGCCTACCTCGACGAACTGCGGCGCGATGACAAGTTGCGCGCCAAGACGATCGCACACGGGCGCGAGATCGTCTTGGGCATGGCGCGCTGCCGCACGCCCGTCATCGCCGCGGTGAACGGGCCCGCCGTCGGGTTGGGCTGCAGTCTGGTGGCGCTGAGCGACATCGTCTACATGGCCGAATCGGCCTATCTGGCCGACCCGCACGTACAGGTGGGCCTGGTCGCCGCGGACGGCGGTCCGCTGACCTGGCCGTTGCAGATGAGCCTGCTGTTGGCCAAGGAGTACGCCCTGACCGGGGCCCGTATTCCCGCCGCCCGGGCGGCGCAGCTGGGGCTGGCCAACCACGTGGTGGAAGACCCGGTGGCCGAAGCGATCTCGTGTGCCCGGCGCATCTGCGAGCTTCCCCGTCAGGCGGTGGAGAGCACCAAGCGGCTGCTCAACATCCACTTGGAGCGCGCGGTGCTGGCCACTCTGGATTTCGCGAACATGGCCGAGGACCTGTCGTTCAAGACCGACGACTTCGCCTGCATCATCGATCGGCTCACCGCCAACAAGAACTGATCCACCGATGACCATCGACGAGTTGCTCGCCGCGGCGCGTGCCGGTTCAGTGCGCGCCACCGGGCGACTGCTCAGCCTGGTCGAGAGCGGTCGGCGTGCCGAGGTGCTGTCCGCGGTCGGACCCGCCGCCACGCGCGTCATCGGGGTGACCGGTCCGCCGGGTGCGGGCAAGTCCACCACGATCGGGGCGCTGGTCGGCGCATACCGGCAGCGCGGCCTGCGGGTTGCGGTGCTCGCGGTGGACCCGTCTTCACCGTTCAGTGGTGGCGCGCTGCTAGGGGATCGGATCCGGATGGCCGAGCACATCCACGACCCGGCGGTGCTGATCCGGTCGGTGGCGGCCCGCGGGCACCTGGGCGGGCTGGCCGAAGCGGTGCCCGCGGCCATCCAGTTGCTCGCCGCCCTCGGCTTCGATGTGCTGCTGTTGGAGACGGTGGGGGTGGGCCAATCCGAGATCGAGATCGCCGCGATCGCCGACCCGACGGTCGTGGTGCTCAATCCCGGTGCCGGCGACGCGATCCAGGCCGCCAAGGCCGGATTGCTGGAGGTGGCCGACATCGTGGTGGTCAACAAGGCCGACCGCGAGGGGGCCGAGCAGACCGTTCGCGATCTGCGGGTCGAGTTGCACCACACCGGTGCACCGATTCTCACCCTGATCGCTGCGCGCGGCGACGGGCTCGACGACCTGGTGGCCGCCATTGAGGCCCACGACCGCGCCGACAGTCCGCTGCGGCGCCTGGCGCGCGCGCGGGCCCTGATCCTGTCCCTGGCGCAGACCCGCTTGCGCACCCATCCCGCGCTGGAAGGCCTCACCGAACAGGTCGCCGGCGGCGCCCTTGATCCCTACTCGGCGGCGGAGCGGCTGTTATCGGACTAGCCGAATGGCTACCCTCGTCGCATGGCTTCCACCCCGGCCGCCGGCCCATTCCGCCACATCGTCCGCAGCGCAGCCCAAACCCGCATTCTCGATGCCGCGCTGGTGCTGATCGGCGACCACGGGGTGGGCGGAACATCGCTGCAGATGATCGCGGATGCGATCGGTGTCACCAAGGCAGCGGTCTATCACCAGTTCAAAACCAAAGAGGAAATCGTGGTCGCACTCACCGAGCGGGAGCTGGGTGCCTTGGAGGAGGCTCTGGAGGCCGCCGAAGCCCAGCAGAGCCGCCCGCTGGCCCGCGAGGTGTTGCTCGATGGGGTCATCGACATGGCGGTGCGCCGGCGAGGTGTGGCCAGCACCTTGCAGTTCGATCCGGTGATCGTCCGGCTGCTGGCCGAGTATCAGCCCTTTCAGCAGTTCATCGCGCGGCTCTACGGGGTGCTGGTCGGCGACGCCGGCGACGACGCGGTGGTCTCGGCGGCAATGCTGTCCGGCGCTATCGCCGTCGGCGTGATGCACCCCCTGGTGGGCGATATCGACGATGAGAAGCTGCGCGCCCAATTGCTCCGGCTCACTAAACGATTCATCGACGCGCCGGAGGCGTCCGACGGGCATTGACCGTGGGGTAGCCGCTCGGCTATTTTCGGGTAGTCGATCGGCTAGCGGCGGCGATTCCCGTGCGACTGGTCGGGATCGCCGGGCGAGCAGCGAAGGGGCTACACCATGCAGATGATCGCCGCGGCGGAGGAGACCCCGCAGGCCAGCGCATTCCGGGCCCAACTGGTGCTGCTGTGGTCGGGCCCGGTGGTCGCCGCGGTGCTGCTGGCGATGTTCGTGGCGTTCCCGGGTTTCTTCCCGCCGATGTCGCCGACCATGTCCGCCGAACAGGTGGCGCGGTTCTACGACGAGCATCGGTCCTGGATCCGGCTGAGCATGGTCGGCTTCAACCTGTGCGGAATCATGATCGTGCCGTTCCTGGTGCTGATCGTGGGCCAGATGAAACGGATGTCGACCCAAAGCCATGTCTTCGCCTATGCCTACCTGGCGGCCGTGGTCAGCGGCGCGACACTGTTCGCGCTGTCCAACATCTACTTCGGGGTGGCGGCGTTTCGCACGGATCGCAACCCAGAGATCGTCCAAGCCCTCAACGACATGGCGTGGCTGTCCTTCATCGCGCCCGTGGGCATGAGCGTGGCGCAGTTCGCGATGCTGGCCTGCGCCGTCTATTTCGACCGGGGGCCCGATCCGGTGTTCCCGCGTTGGGTGGCGCATTTGTCGGTGCTCACCGCACTGGCGATGCTGCCCTCCACGGCGGCCTCGGTGTTCACCACCGGGCCGCTGGCCTGGGACGGCCTGATCTCGTTCTGGATCCGCAACAGTGCCTTCGCGATATTCGTCATCGCGATGTTCTTCGCGCTGCGTGACGCGCTGTATCGGCAAGGGGTGAGCGAAGGTCTGATCGAAGGACCGGCGCGGTGAGCATCGCCGCGCTGCTCTACGGCACCGACGTCGAAGAACCACCGCCGGACGGCGGCAGACCGGATGTGCGGGTGGTGTTCTGGGTGTCGGTGGCGTTCTACCTGTTGATGGGCCTGGGCGTCTGTCTGCTGGGCAGGGTGACGCCGCCGCCGCGCCCCGATGTCGGCATACCCGAGATCCAGGGCTGGTATCGCCAGCACGCGCTGACGATCCAGATCGGCTTCGTGATGCTGCTGGTGATCACCGGTGGTGCCGCGATCTCCAACGGGCTCATCGGATATCACATGAAGCGGATGAGCTCCGGTTCGGTGCTGGCCTACGGCTACATCGGCGCTATGGCAGTCGGGGCGGTCCCGGGCTTTCAGCTGATGATGCTGTGCTATCTACTCGCGGTGTTCCGGCCGGACCGCGACCCTGAGCTGGTGCGGTTCTTCTACGACCTGGGCACGCTGAGTTACAACGGTTCGCTGGGCTGTTTCACCGCCGCCTATTTCTGCCTGGCGGTGGCGATCTTCTACGACAAAAACAAGATCTTCCCGAAATGGTTTGCCTACCTGAGCGTCTGGCAGATCGTCACCGAGGTGATCGCGACGCAGATGTGGCTGTTCGAATCGGGCGCCTTCGCCTGGAACGGCCTCATCTCGTTCTACATCGCTGTGGTGATCTTCGCAGCTTGGATCGGGCTGATCTTTCCGATCATGTATCTCAGCGGCCGGCGGGAAGTCCCCGGCTCGCCGCCGGTCACCTGAAGACGGGGGATCAGCCATGACTGACCAGCAAGCACCCGCCCGGATGGCTCCGAATTCCACGAGCGCGACGCACCTGCCCGGTGACGGCCACATGTGGTTCATGGTGCTCGGCGACTTGATCATCTTCGGCGGCTACTTCGTCGCCTACCTGCTATTCCGGTCTCGCGCGCCCGAGCAGTTCCTGGCCGACCAGCAGCATCTCAACATCACCATCGGCGTGGTCAACACCATCGTGTTGATCACCAGCTCGTGGCTGGTGGCCCAAAGTGTGCACTCCGCCCGAACCGGTGATCGGGCCGGCGCCCTCGGGCTGATCCGGGGTGGGGCGTTGTGCGGAGTGTTGTTCGCCGTGCTCAAGATCTACGAGTGGTCCGCCGAAATACAGGCCGGCTACACCAATTCCAGCACGTTCTTCAGCTTTTACTACGTCCTGACCGGCGTGCATCTTTTCCACGTCGGAATCGGCCTGCTGATTCTGGGCGTCGCATACCGGGACCTGCGCAACCCGCGCCGGGCGCGGGTCGGCATGGTCGAACAGGCCGCGACCTATTGGCACATGGTCGACCTGCTCTGGGTCGTCATCTTCGCCCTGCTCTACGTGATGAGGTAATCACCCGTGACCACACCGCAGCATTCCCGCTTCCATCCCGACCCGGTGCTCGCCGGCAGTTGGGTTGTCCTGGTGGCGATCACCGTGCTGGCCTGGTGGCTGTCGCCGGGACACAGCACCGGTCCCGTGGAGCCGAGCATCCCCATCACCGTCACTGTGATCGTGCTGTCGGCCGTCAAAGCCCGGTTGATCATCCGCAATTTCATGGAGGTGCGCACCGCCCCGATCTGGTTGCGCCGGGCCACGGATGCCTGGCTGACCGTGCTGTGGCTCGCCGTACTGGTGATCTATTTGTTCTGAGCGGGAAACCGGGGCAGCGGCAGCGGCAGATCGTTATAGGTGGCGATGCCCGGTTCGGCGGCCACCACGGCCGGGATGGCGTTGATCGGCGGTATCGCGGTCATGATGTGGCCCAGTTCGAAGAAGTCGTCGAGGGATGTGGCCGAGGCGATCAGGTCGGGGGGCGGAGTGAAACCGACCTGCATGTTGACCGTGGGCCGGCCGTCGACGGTGATCTTCCAGCCCTCGCCGTCGAGCTGCCAGTCCGGTTGCAGGGTCTGCCCTTTGCGCCACCGCACGTTGATGTCGACGACGGTCCGGCCGCCCGCGATTCCCCGCCAGCTGGCGAACACCCCGGCCACATGCCCAGCGGGGATGGTCCACGATGCCATCGGCAGGTCGGCAGTGGTCTGGGCGTACTCGGCCACGCAGGTGATCTCATCGAGCTCGACGCCCATCGCGTCGGCAACCAGGCGGACGGCTTCGGCGAATACCGCCGTGCCACGGGAGGCCATCGGTTCCAGGTCCGGATCGTCGATCGCGGTCCCGAAGCCCACCGGCCGTTCGGTGTCCGGAGAGTCGTAGAGGGTGGTGTCGGCTGTCTCGGTGATGGTGATCTTGTCGACCCGGTCGCACGCCGTGGCCGCCACGATCGCCAGCAGTTCGGCGAATCCCGGACTCACACCAGACCCGAACAGGGTGGACCCGCCCTTGCGGCAGGCCGCCTCGAGGCGCGCCCGGTCTGCGCCGAGGTTGTGTCCGGTGATGAACGACGCCGACGTCACCACGTTGGCTCCGGACGAGAGGATGTCCACCAACTGGTCGACGTTGAGCCACATCGGGTTGTAGACGACGCAGTCGGGCTTGAGGCCCAGCAGCGCCGCGGTGTCGTTGGTCGCGGTGACGCCGAGCGGGTCGATACCGGCCAGCTCGCCGGCGTCGCGGCCCGCTTTGTCGTCTGACCACGCGAACAGGCCTACGAGCTCGTAGTTGGGGTTGCCGGCGATCGCCCGCACGGAGCTCTTGCCGACATTGCCGGTCGTCCACTGGACGACCCGGTAGGGGGCGGTGGGGAAGTCAGCCATGGTGGGTGAGGTCCTTCGGCTACATCTGCGCCCAGACGATCTTGGTCTGCAGATAGGTTTCAATGCCCGCCTTGCCGGATTCGTAACCCCAGCCGGACTGCTTGTAGCCCCCGAAGGGCATCGAGTGGTCAAACTGCATCTGACAGTTCAGTCCGACCGTTCCGGCCTTGAGTCGCTTGGCCAGTCGGTGCGCCCGGCCCAGGTTGGACGTCCACGCCGTCGCGGCCAGTCCGTAGCTGCTGTTGTTGGCCAGCGCGATAGCCTCGTCGTCGTCGTCGAACGGCAGGATCGTGACCACCGGGCCGAAGATCTCCTCCTGGAACAGCCGGCTGGATTCGGGGTCGACATTGGTGACCACGGTCGGGTGCACGAAGTAACCCTTGCGGTCCAGCCGGTGGCCACCGGTGACGAGCTCGTTGCCGTCGGCCCGGCCCTGCTCGAGGTAGCCGAGCACCCGGTTCAGTTGCTTCTGACTGATCAGCGGACCGACCATGACGCCCTCGTCCTTGGGGCCGCCGAGCTGCATCATGTTGGCCATGTTGGCGATGCCTTCGACGACGCGCTCGTAGACGCCGCGCTGGGCGAAGATGCGCGAACCGCATACGCAGGCTTGCCCGGAGTGCACGAAGGTGCCGAACGCCGCCATGGTGATGGCCATGTCGAGGTCGGCGTCGTCGTAGATCAGGACCGGTGATTTGCCGCCGAGCTCCAGGGTCACCTTGTTCAGATTGCTTGCCGCAGAGGCGCGTACGATCTCGCGGCCGACTTCGGTGGACCCGGTGAACGCGACCTTGTCCACGTCGGGGTGCGCGGTGATGGCGGCACCGGCGGTGTGGCCGTAGCCGAGCACCATGTTGACCACGCCGTCGGGGACGCCGGCTTCACTCAGAATGCGGTCGAGGACCAGCGCGGACAGCGGGGTTTCTTCAGCCGGTTTGACGACGCTGCTGCATCCCGCCGCCAGCGACGGTGCCAGCTTGGCGCAGAAGTTGAAGACCGGGCCGTTCCACGGGAAGATCAGCCCCACCACGTCATAGGGCTCGCGCAGCGTGTAGACGTGCTGGTGGGACTCGATGCCGGTCAGGCCGCCGGTGTTGACGTCGCGGGCGATGCCGTCGATCTTGGTGCACCAGCCCGCGTAGTAGCGGAACCACTCGGAGCCGACCTTGGTGATGATTGCGGCCTGGGAGGCCGGGATGCCGGCGTTGACCGACTCGAGTTCGGCCAGGAGTTCGGCGTTCTCGTCGATGAGGTCGGCGACCTTCCACAGCACCCGGGCCCGGTCGTAGTCCGCCATCTGCGACCACACCCCGGACTCGGCGGTGGCCTTGGCCCGGGCAACGGCGTCGTTGACCGCCTCAGGTCCGCAGTCGGTGAATTCGGTCAGCTGCTCCTCGGTGGCCGGATCGATGATCGGGATCACGTCGCCGGTTCCGGGCACCTTCCGGATGTCGTCCAACACCGCCTGCACCGACATTGATAATCCCCTTCTCGTCTAGCGATAATCCCGTTCGCATGAGGCTATGTGGTTCCCCCGTCGATGTCCAGGGTTCGCGGCGGCGCTGCCGGCGCAGCCGGCGCCGGATCTCAGCTGCGTGCGGCCAAGATGGATGCGTCCGGCTCAGGGTGTCCGAAGCCGTGCGCGCAGAAGTCCCAGACCTCCTCGGCGGTCAGCGGATTGACGGCCGGGTCAGCGGAGGAAGGGCTGGATTGGGCGTTGAACAGGACGGTCTGCATGACCATGGCCGCCAGCCGCCGGGGGTGGGTGTCGGTGCGCAACCGGCCCGCCTCGGCGGCTTGCTGGGTCAGCTCGGTGAGTAGGTCCAGCAGTGGCGTGTGAGCCACGCGTACTTCGGCGGGATGGGTCAACAGCAGGGTGGGGGCGAAGTCGGTGAACAGTGGCCGTTTGGCGGCCGGATCCGGGCGCGAAGACTCGAACAGCAACTCGACGGCAACCCGCAGCCGGTCCAGCGGATCGGAGTGGTTGGCCGTTGCGGCGCGGATCTGATCCGCGGCGCGACTCAACGCATCTTCGAACAGTGCCAGCAGCAGCTCGTGCTTGCCGTCGAACTGCAGATAAAAGCTGCGCAGGGATTGGCGCGAGCGGTCGACGACCTCCTGGACGGTGAAGTCCGTGCTGCCCTTTTCGATGATGATCGACTGCGCGGCATCGAGAAACCGTTGAACACGTTGCCCGGCTCGGATCTTCGCGGTCTTGATCGAGCGTTCTACCGCGCGCTGCTTCCACGCGGGTTCGTCGCTGGGAGTGGTCACCGGCGTGCCGGACGCCGTGGTGGCTGGGACGCGGAGCGAGCGCACGGGAGGGTGGCGCGCCGCCGGTGCAGCGCTGAGCCGTGCGGGTGACGATTCAGAGATCGCAACTTCTCCATTCGAGAATGATATTCTCACCAGCGCGTCTAGGGAAGCAGACGCCCAAGATCGGCGCCGTATTCGAAAACCGGTATTCCCGGGGCGCCCGAGCCGAGGAGTTCGGAGTGCAACTGACCTTCGATCCAGAAGTCGAGAACTTTCGGGCCGAATTCTCGGCCTTCCTCGACGAACATCTGCCCACCGACGCCGAGGCCCTGCAACGTTCTCAGTCGTGCTCCGACGTACCTGGCTGGGCCCGTCGGTGGCAGCGATTGTTGTTCGACAACGGCTGGCTGCTGCCGGCCAATCCGCCCGAATTCGGCGGCCGCAACGCCACGATCCTGCAGCAGTACGTGCATTCCGAGGAATTGTCGCGCCGGCGTATCTATCCCAGCTTCAATCCGCAGGGGGTCGGCATCATCGCCGCCTCGCTGCTGTCCTTCGGCACCGAGGAGCAGAAACGCCGGTGGGCGGTACCGATTCTTCGGGCCGAGATCACCGCGTCGCTGGGCATGAGCGAACCCGGCGCCGGTTCGGACCTGGCCGGTCTGCAGACCCGGGCGGTGCTCGACGGCGATCATTTCGTGGTCAACGGCCAGAAGGTCTGGACCTCCGGCGCCCATGACGCCGACGTGTTGCTGACCTTCGTCCGCACCGATCCTGACGCGCCCAAGCACAAGGGCATCAGCGTGTTGCTGATCTCCACCGATTCCCCAGGCGTGGTGAGACGGCCCTTCGCCTCGGCCTGCGCCTATGACGACGTCGACTTCAACGAGGTCTTCTTCACCGACGTCGTGGTCCCCGCCGAGAATCTGGTGGGTCCGCTCAACGGCGGGTGGACAGTGGCCAACGGTTCGCTGGGGCACGAACGCACACTGCTGTGGATGAGCTTCGCCGACCGGTTGCACGATCTGATCCTCGACTTCGGACCGCGTGATGCGCTGGCGCGCGACCGCTTCGCCACACTGCTGATGGACCACGAGGCGTTACGGCTGCTCGGCTCGGTGGCGCTGGCAAAGGCCGCCCGGGGCGAGCAGGACGTGCCCGCGCTGTCGGTGCTGAAACTGCTCGGGTCAGAGGCCGTGCAGAACGCTGCCGAACACGCACTCGACAATGCCGGCGCGGCCGGCCTGATCCACCCCGCCAGCTCCGGTGTCTACATGCCGCTCAACGAGGACTACGCCACCGGAAGCTGGTTCGATCGGTACCTGCGCAGTTTCTCGGGAACCATCGCTGGTGGAACCTCGGAGATTCAGCGCAATATCATCGCGCAACGCGTGCTCGGACTGCCGCGATAGGCCACCGGATTCAGGCGCGTGTCGGGGTGGAACTCCGTTATTCCGCAGTGCCGTAACCCCTGGGGCTGTCCGGCGCCGGCTAGAGCTGAACCAGTCGTGGCGCCGAGCCCCGGGCCCTAAGGCCGCCGCCTACCCGGCGGGTCAGGTCGCGGGCATTGCCGAGCAGTCCGTCGAGCACCAGCGCTCGCTCGATGTGGCGGTGCAGGTCGTGTTCCGCGGTGAAACCGACGCCGGCGAGCACCTGTTGGCAGTGCTTGGCCGCGGTCAACGCGGCCCTGCCCGCCGCCGCTTTGGCCAGCATCGAGGTCAGGTCCGGGCTCTCGGTGACGGGCACGGTGAGGGTGGCCTCGGCCCCTTCGATGGCGACCAGGGTCTCGGCGAGCCGATGCCGAATCGCCTGAAATCCCGCGATCGGCTTACCGAACTGTGTTCTGTCCAGTGCGTGCCGGCGTGCCAGAGCCAGCATGGCCCGAGCCGAGCCCACCAGCCACCAGCCCACCGCGCGACGTGCCTCACCCAGACGCATCAGTTCGCCGTTGGGCACCTGGCGCAGCGGCAGGCCGCCCAGCACGGTGTTGCCCGCGCTTTCGCTGCGCTCCCAAATCACCCAGCTACCACCGGCGTACGGCATCGGCGGAGTGCCGCCGGGCAGGCCGCCGATGGTCTCCAGTACCACGTCGTTGAGTACCGAGGCGTGCGCCCCGGTCTCGCCGAGCAGGCGGAACACCAGTGGGATGGCCGCGTCCGGGTCCTCGGAAAGCATTTCTGCCCAGCCCAGTTCGGCCAGTGCCTGATCCAAAGCGGGGCCGGATGCAGACGCCATGATCTTGCGCAGAGTGTCTTCCAGCAGAGCCAACGAGGTGGCATCCATGGCGGTGCTCATCGTCACTCCTTCCCGAGATCGAGCAGTCGGCGGGCGATGATGTTGCGCTGGATTTCGGCGGTGCCGCCGTAGATGGTGGCCGCTCGCGAGTACAGGTACTCCGGGCGCCACCTGCTGTCGTTCAGTTCGATCAGGCCCGGAAGCAGGTCACGCGTGGTGTCGTAGAGCAACTGTTCGGCGCTGGCCAGCAGCACCTTGTCGATGGAAGTGTCCGGGCCAAGCCGGTGCCCGTCGGCAAGCCGGTGCTGGGTGCCGCGGGACCGGCAGCGCAGGGTGTGCAGCGCCAGGTACACCGCGCCCAGCTCGTCGTCGACCGCCGCGCCCTGGCGCTTCACCTCGGCGATCAGCGCATCGAAGCGCGAGTACAGGTAGGCGATGCGCTGCCAGAAGCAGGTAGAACGTTCGAACGGCAGCAGGTCCATGGCCAGCTGCCAGCCGTCGCCCGGGCGGCCGAGCATCCGGGTGCCGTCCACGACGACATCGTCGAAATAGACCTCGCAGAACTCGTCGACGCCGTGCATGGTGCCCAGCGGGCGCACCTCGATGCCGGGGGTGTCCATGTCCACGAAGAACGCGGTGATGGCCTGGTGATTCGGCGCATCGGCGCCACCCGTGCGCGTCAACAGGATGCAGCGGTGCGAGTACTGGGCGAAGCTGGTCCAAACCTTCTGCCCGTTGATCACCCACTGATCGCCGCGCGCCGTGGCCCGGGTGGAAAGCGATGCCAGGTCGCTGCCGGACCCGGGCTCGGAGAAGCCCTGACACCACTGCTCGCGGCCGGACAGCAACCGCGGCACCATCTCTGCTGTGAGCTCGGGTGAGGCGTAGTCGATCATGGTGGGCGCCAGCACTTCCAGCATCGAGTACGGTCCGGGCTCGGCGAGCCCACGACCGACCACCTCTTCGCCGACGACGGCCCGCAGCATTGCCGGGCCGCCCAGTCCACCGGCCTGCACGGGCCAGCCGTAACGCATCCAGCCCGCCTCGTAGAGGGCGGCCGAGACCCGGGCGAACTGTGTGAGGTGTCCCTGCAGCGACGCGTCGGGGCCGGGGCGAAGGTCGTTGGCGTCGAGCCAGGCGCGCAGCTCCGCCTGGAACTGCGCGATATCGACCTCCGAGCTCGGACTTTCCCCGGCGGCGCCCGCAGCGCCCCCGGCTGTGGTCGGCGTGGTCATCGGGCGGACGGACGGCCGACCGCGTGCGGACGCCCGGCGTCATGGGCCCCGCTGCGACGGATGAACGTCATCGCCCGAGTCCGCAGCCGCCAGCCCTCGGGGGTACGCACATAGGTGTCGTTGTAGTAGCCGATGCGCATGTCGTGGCTGGCGTGGTCGATGAAGCACAGCGGCTGGGTGCCGGTCGCGGTGTCGCCGTCCAGTTCGATCACCGGGGTGCCGGTCATGAACAGGCCTTTGGGTGCTGCCTCGACCAGTACCGGGAACCGGTCCAGCGAATAGGTTTCGCCGAAGGCGCTATAGGTGCCGTCCTCGGTGAACACCGCCACCAGGCCCTCGACATCGCCCTGGGTGATGGTCACCGCGTAGCGGGCCAGCGTCTGCTGGATCTCGACCAAGTCGTCAATTCTTGTTGACATATACCTTGCCGCCTTTCATGACGAAGTTCACGTTGCGGGTGACGCCGATATCGGTCAGCGGATCCCCGGGAACCGCGATGACATCGGCCAGCAAGCCCTCCGCCAGGCGCCCGCGGTCGCCGGCGTTGATGAGCTCGGCGGCGGTCACCGTCGCGGCCCGCAGGACGGCGGCCGGCGGCATGCCCCACTCCACCAGCGTGACCAGCTCGTCGGCGTTGCGGCCGTGCGGGATGGCCGGCGCGTCGGTGCCGACGGCGATCTTCACCCCGGCCTCATAGGCCGCCTTGATCGACGTGCGGGCCTTGGGGAACATCTCGGCCGCCTTGGCCTGCAGTTCGGCGGGCGCCTTGGACACGTCCATGGCCTCGGCCAGGCGCCGCGTGGTGACCAGGAAGCGGTCGTTGTCGACCAGCATCCGGATGGCCTCGTCGTCCATCAGGAAGCCGTGTTCGATGCAGTCGATGCCGCATGCCACCGCGTGTTTGACGGCCTCGGCGCCATGGGTGTGCGCGGCAACCCGCAGACCCCTGCGGTGCGCCTCGTCGACGATCGCCCGCAGTTCCTCGTCCGAATAGTGTTGCGCGCCGGCCTCGCCGGTCAGCGACATCACGCCACCGGAACAACACACCTTGATCAGCTGCGCACCGTGCTTGATCTGGTAGCGGACCGCTTTGCGGATCTCGTCGACTCCGTTGGCGATACCCTCCTCGATGCTCAGCTCCAGCACGCCCGGCATGAAACCCGCGAACATCGTGGGATCCAGGTGCCCGCCGGTGGGGGTGATCGCGTGCCCTGCGGGCACCACCCGCGGCCCCTCGATCCACCCGGCATCGATCGCCTTGCCCAGCGCCACGTCGAGCAGATATCCGCCGGTCTTGACGAACAGGCCCAGATTGCGAACCGTGGTGAACCCGGCGTGCAGCGTGCGTCGCGCGTTGCCCACCGCCCGCAGCACCCGAGTCGGTGGATCGTCCTGCACCTGGGACAGGCCGGGATTCTCGCCCCGGCCCCCCATCAGCAGGTTGACCTCCATGTCCATCAACCCGGGCAGCAGGATCGAGTCGCCGAGGTCGAGCACCTCGTCGGCTTCGGCGTCGCCTGGGGCACGTTCGCCGACTCCGACGATCCGGTCCCCGTCGACGTGCACGATGCCGGGCCGGATGATCTCACCGGCGTCGACATCGAGAAGGCCTGCCGCCTTGAGCGTCAGCACCCCTAGATCACCGGCTCGCTCAGCAGTTCCACCCACGCCGCACCGCTGTCCGGGACGCGCGGCTGCTTCCATGCCTCGATCGGGAACGACACCATGACCAGCGACTGCATGATGTGCATGAGAGTTTTTGCGTCGTCGGGCAGGTCGTCCAGCGGGAACTTGTCGCAGTAGGTGACGACGTCCTCCAGCAGCGGGAATGCGACGTCGTAGAACTGCTGCATCTCGGCCATGGACGACGCCAGCCGCTTGGCGTAGCGGTCGGGCTCATGAGCCAGGTCCCAGTCCAAAAAGGGTTCCAGGGCAGCGAATTCAGACGGCAGCGGCACTGTGGTACTCCTTTACGAAGTCGCGGTTCACCTTGTGCAGGTGGCGGATGAGGATCTCTTGGTCGCACAGCAGGAAGTCCTTGACGGCCTTGGTGCCGATCATGGTCTGGGTGGCTTCCAGGGTGTTGGCGTCCTGTAGCGCGTACTCCTTGAACGTGACGGCGGCCAGTTCTTGGGCCAGGCGTTCGCGCGCGTTCTTCGGCGGCACGAAGTACAGGTTCGCCTCGAAGGTGTGCTTGTCGACGGCGGTCGGCCAGTACTGGTAGGTCAGATACCAGCCCGGCTCCCAGATCAGCAGCATAAAGTTCGGGTAGAAGAGCCACGAGTCGATGCCCCACTGCGGCGCTCGCTTGACGTTGACCCCCGGCGGCAGTTCCTTGAGGTTGGCGATGGGTTCCGGCTTGTCCCAGGGGCCGAACAGCCCACTGCGCAGCACTCGGTCCAATGGCTTGACCATAGACATGTCGGGGGGCGGCGCCTGGCCGCCCCACGTCGACTGCAGGCTGTGCGGGCCGGCCAGCTCATAGTGCAGCGCTTCGTAGCCGAACTTCTGGATTTTGGCGGCTTCCTCCTTGGTGTACTGCCCCTGGTGCAGGATCGGCGCGTGGTAGAACTCGATGAACGCGTCGATGAAGAGCTTCCAGTTGCTGCCGACCTCGGCGCGGTAGGAGTAGGTCTCGGTCATCTCGCCGAACGGGTAGCCCTCGATCCCCTTGGCCAGGGGCCCGAGGTAGTCGGCGAGCGGCTGAGCGTTGTCGTCGAAGTTGACGAAGATAAAGCCTTCCCATACTTCGCAGCGCACGCCTGCCAGGCCGTAGTCGGCCTTGTTGACGTTGAAGAACTCGTCCTCCTGCTGGACGAAGGTCAGGTCGCCGTCCAGGCTGTAGCGCCAGGCGTGATACTTGCAGGTGAACTGCCGGCAGATCCCGGAAGTCTCCTCGTTGGGAAAGTCATTCCACACCAGCTTGTTTCCGCGGTGACGGCAGATATTGTGGTAGGCCTTGACCGACCCGTCCTTGGTCTTGACGACGATGATCGAGGTGCCCTTGCACACCGAGGGCAGTTCCCGGGTGAAGTAGCTGCCGGTCTTGGGGAGCCGTTCGACGCGTCCGACGTTGATCCACGTGCGCTTGAAGACCGCCTCGCGCTCGGCCTCGAAGAATGCCGGGTCCACAGAGTCGCTGTAATCGACTGGCTCGGTGCCCAGTTCAGGATAGCTCTGCGTCCAGCTGCCGGCAGCCGGCTTGGGGAAGTGCGGCACGGTGTTACCTCTCTGATTCCGGGTTTTCGTCGAGTTCAACGCCAAAGGTGTTGAAGGCCATGGCCAGCATGGAATAACAGCCGACCGTGAAGACGAGTTCCATCAGTTGTTGCTCGTCCAGGTGTTTGGTGAGGACCGCCTCGGTGGCGGGGGACAGGCGGGAGGCGTTGTCGAGTTCGTCGGCCGCGTTCACCACGGCCTGGTACAGCTCGTCGCGTCCCGCGCCGTGCTGAACGTTTTCGATGTCGGCGTCGGTGAGGCCGGCTGCTTTGCCGATCGTGATGTGGTGCACCCACTCGTATTCGCAGGCGCGGCGGTGGGCGGTCCGCAGGATCGCGAGTTCGCGAAGGTTTCCGGGCAGCGACGCGCGGTATAGCAGCTCGACGTTGAATTTGAGGAACGCCCGGGCCAGCTTCGGGTGGTGAACCAGCATGGTCATCGCCGAGCCCGCGTCGCGGGAGTTGCGCCTGTCCGCGGTCAGCACTTGGGCCAGCGCACGCTGGACCGCCTCCTCGTCCCACTGGGACTCCGACAGCGGAGTCAGACGCATCGGTTCCTCCTCGGGCATGAGAATCGCATTCTCATATTTGACCAACAGATTTTCATGTTTGGCTCGATTGGTCAACACCTCGCCGTTTGCGCAGGTGAGGCGCGATGGCGGAGCAGCGCTCGGCATCGCCGGTCGCGCCGCGGGCGCCGCAACGCCTGGAGATTGCGTGAAGGTTGATTCTCCGAAAAGGGGAAGATAGTTTTCAGCGGAGACGTCAGAAGCGTCAGGGGGCCGGCCACGCTGCCGCGCCCGGAACGGAGGATGGCCGTGAACAAGGACGACATGATCCTGATCAGCGTCGATGACCACACCGTGGAGCCACCGGACATGTTCGCCAACCACCTGCCGCGCAAGTACCTCGACGACGCACCGCGCCTGGTGCACAATCCCGACGGTTCTGACTCGTGGCAGTTCCGTGACGTGGTGATCCCCAATGTCGCGCTCAACGCGGTCGCGGGCCGGCCCAAGGAGGAGTACGGGCTGGAACCGCAGGGCCTGGACGAGATCCGGCCCGGTTGCTACAACGTCGACGAACGGGTCAAGGACATGAATGCCGGCGGCATTCTCGGCTCGATCTGCTTCCCGTCATTCCCCGGTTTCGCCGGCCGGCTCTTCGCCACCGACGACCCGGACTTCTCCGTCGCACTGGTGCAGGCCTACAACGACTGGCACATCGACGAATGGTGCGGGTCCTATCCCGGGCGCTTCATCCCGATGGCGATCCCGGTGATCTGGGATGCGAACAAGTGCGCCGATGAGGTGCGCCGGGTGTCCAAGAAGGGCGTGCACGCCTTGACGTTCACCGAGAACCCGGCCGCGATGGGCTACCCGAGTTTCCACGACGCATACTGGAACCCACTGTGGCAGGCGCTCTGCGACACCGGCACGGTGCTCAATGTGCATATCGGATCGTCCGGCAAGTTGGCCATCACCGCCCCCGATGCGCCGATGGACGTGATGATCACCCTGCAGCCGATGAATATCGTCCAAGCCGCCGCGGATCTGTTGTGGTCCAAGCCGATCAAGCAGTATCCGGACCTCAAGATCGCCCTGTCCGAGGGTGGCACCGGATGGATACCGTACTTCCTGGAGCGGGTGGACCGCACCTACGAGATGCATTCGACCTGGACCGGCCAGGACTTCGGCGGGAAGGTTCCCTCCGAGGTGTTCCGGGAGCACTTCTTGACCTGTTTCATCTCCGATCCGGTGGGTGTTCAACTACGCCACCTGATCGGTATCGACAACATCGCCTGGGAGGCCGACTACCCGCACAGCGACTCGATGTGGCCCGGGGCGCCCGAAGAGTTGTGGGATGTGCTGACCGTCAACAACGTGTCCGATGACGACATCAACAAGATGACTCACGGCAACGCCATGCGCTGGTACTCGTTCGACCCGTTCGCGCACATCCCCCGTGAGCAGGCCACCGTCGGCGCTCTGCGGAAGGCGGCCGAGGGGCACGACGTCTCGATCCGTGCGCTCAGCAATCACCGGGATGGGGATCGTCAGACCAACGCGCTGATGGACGCCGCCCGGTCCAACAGCTGAGTCTCGCCGTCGGCAGCGGCGTCATGGTCGGCATTGACGCGGCCATCGGGGTATGAAATTCTGTTCACCGGTTGCGAGAATGCCATTCTCGGATGCGAGAGGGAGCGGAACAGCTCGATGGATCCAGACACAATCGACTTCTTCACCGACCAAACGGTGGTAGGCGACCCATACCCCTACCTGCGCGCGCTCCGGGAGCGGTCACCGGTCACCCGGGAAGCCCATCACGGCGTGATGATGGTGACCGGCTGGGAGGAAGCGTGCGCGGTGGCCGGCAACGCCGAGGTGTTCTCCTCGTGTATCGCGGTGACGGGACCGTTCCCGGGCTTCCCCGTTCCGCTGGACGGTGACCTCGGCGGCGAGACCGTCGCGAGCCTGATCGACAAGCACCGTGACGAACTGCCGTTCAGCGACCAGCTGCCGACGCTGGACCCGCCGACGCACACCGACCACCGCGCGCTGCTGATGCGGCTGCTGACTCCCAAGCGTCTCAAGGAGAACGAGGACGCCATGTGGGAGCTCGCCGACGCGGTGCTCGACGAGTTCCTCGCGCCCGGGGCCGGCGAATTCATCGGAGGATTCGCAGCCCCGTTCACACTGCTGGTGATCGCGGACCTGCTGGGTGTCCCGGACGAGGACCGCGAAGAATTCGTCAAGAACATGCACCGCAACGTCGGTGGCGGGATCGGCAGCACCGATGCCAAGGCGCTGGCGCACAGCCCGCTGGAGTTCCTCTACGCCACCTTCGCCGGCTACATCGCCGATCGGCGCAGTGTGCCGCGCGACGATGTGCTGACCGGCATGGCGGAGGCGACGTTCCCGGACGGCTCCATCCCCGACCCGATGGACGTGGCCAAGGTCGCCGCCAACGTCTACTCGGCCGGCCAGGAAACCACGGTGCGTCTGCTCGGTTCCGCTCTGAGGATCATCGGGGAGCGGCCCGACATCCAGCAGCGTCTGCGTGACGACCGCAGCCTCATCCCGAACTTCATCGAGGAGGTGCTGCGCTTCGAGAGCCCGGTCAAGGGCGACTTCCGGCTGTCGAGGGTGGACTCCGAGATTGGTGGGGTGCACGTCCCGGCCGGCACGACCCTGATGGTGCTGGCGGCTGGGGCCAACCGGGATCCGCGCCGGTTCACCGACCCGGAGACCTTCGACCCGGCGCGCTCGAATGCTCGCCAGCACATCACCTTCGGGCGTGGCATCCACAGCTGCGCCGGCGCGCCGCTGGCCCGCGCCGAAACCCGCATCGCCATCGAGCGTCTGCTGGACCGCACCAGCGACATCAGGATCTCTGACGAGCTGCACGGCCCCGACGGTGCACGCAATTACCACTACATCCCGACCTACATCCTGCGCGGGCTGATCCAACTGAATCTGGAGTTCACCCCGGTCGAGCGGGCGGCGCGATGAAGGCCTGGGTCGACCCGGATCGCTGCGCTGGACACGGCATCTGTACCACGATCTGCCCGGAGGTGTTCGCCATCAACGGCGACGGGTATGCCGAGGCCGCCGGCGACGAGGTACCGGCGCAGTTCGAAGGGGCGGTGCGCGATGCGATCAAGCAATGCCCGGAACATGCGATCGACGAAATCACCGACGACTCACCCACGAAGGAGAACTGATGGCCGACGCGCCCAAGGGGTATGTGATCTTGACCGAGGCCATCAAGGACCCGGAGGGCATGCTCGCCTACGGTAAGGCGGCTGGGCCGACGATGGCCGGCGCGAGGATTCTGGCCGTCGACACCAAGCCCGAGCTGCTGGAAGGCGATTGGCACGGAAACCAAACCGTGGTGCTGGAATTCGAGTCAGTCGATGCAGCCCGCGCCTGGTACCACTCCGAGGGCTACCAGGCGGCCGCGAAGATCCGGCAGGGCGCGGCCGACTGCAATGCGGTGATCCTGGCGGGCTTCCCGGCGCGTTAGGCAGCCTCACACGGCGACCCGCTTCGCCCGGCTCCGCCGCGCTTGCGATCGCCTAGTCGTCGTCCACCTCGACGATCGCCAAAGCCTGGCGGGGGCACCGTCTGACAGCCTCGGCGATGTCGTCTTCGGTGTCGGCTGTGACGTCGGGTTTGAGGATGAAGAGGTTGTCGTCGTCGTCGACATGGAACACCTCGGGGTTGACGGCCATGCACACCGCATTGGCTTCGCACAGTCCGTAATCCGCCACCACTTGACGCTTGGTCACCGCTACCCCTACCGCCGTACTCGGACCGGCACGTTGTGCCATCCCGAGACGTTCTGCATGTGTACCCGTTGCAGGCCGTCCCAATCCACCTCGTAGCGGGGCATGAAGTCCAAGAGACGGTCCAAGGCGATGGCGCTTTCCATGCGGGCAAGCGCTGCTCCCAGGCAGCTGTGTATCCCGTATCCCATGCCGAGATGCTGCGCCTGCGTCTGGTCCCGGTCGATGTCGAAGGTGTCGGGATCGGTGAAGGCCTCCGGATCCCGGTTGGCGGCGGCGCTGATCAGGAAGACCGGCTTGCCGGCGGGAATCGTTCCGCCCGCCACGTGGGCCTCTTTGAGGGTGTACCGGACGTTGTACTGCACCGGGCCCTCATAACGCAGCAGTTCCTCGACCGCGGCGGGAATCTTGCTGCGATCATCGAGCAGCTTTTGCCACTGATCGGGCTGACGGGCGAAGATCACCACGGCGTTGCCGATCAGCTTGGTGACGGTCTCGGCCCCGGCGGCGCCGAGCAGCGAGGCGAATCCGGTGATCTCAATATCGTCGAGGCGACGCATCTCGCCGTCTTCGCCGGGCATTTCGGCAGCGATCAGCCTGCTGATCATGTCGTCTTGCGGGTTGGCGCGCCGTTCCTGGATCAGTCCGTAGTAGTACGTCGCGGTCTCGATGTTGGCGCGCATCCCGGCTTCACTGGTCTCGATCTGCCCCGGCTCGCGATGCAACGCGGTGTCGATCCAGCGCCGCACCTGCTGGCGGTACTCGTCGGGAACCCCGGCCATCCGGGTGATGACCTCCACCGGGAACGGCCCGGAGAAGTCCTGCACCACGTCGAAACCGTCGGGGTCGACGGCGCCGAGGAACCGGTCGACCTGTTCGATGACAGTCTCGCGCTGGGCCTGGATCGCGCGCGGGGTGAAGGCCTTGTTGAGCAGGCTGCGCATGTTCCGGTGGTCCGGCGGGTCCATGAAGATGATCATCTTCGCCGGCGCCGAACCGGAGCGCACCATCGCCAGGTCGCAACCGCGGGTCGATGAGTAGGTCGCGAAGTCCTTGAGCGCCGCTGCCACGTCCTCATGGCGGGTCAGGGCGTAGAAGTCTTCTTCGGCGTTGTAGTACAGCGGGGCTTCCTCGCGCATTCGCCGATAGATCTCGAACGGGTTGTCGAAATACTCTTCGGAGAACGGGTCGAAGACGAGTTCGGCCTGGGTCATCGGACCTCCTCAGGGCGCCGCACACTGCAGCGGGCGACGCAGAGACGATGGACTATAACCGCTACTGTAAGTCAAACGGCAAGCCGCCGGAGGCAAATGCAGCTGACCGATGTCACCGGGGGTGGTCCATCAGCGACAGGGCAGCGTCAGCGGCGTCGAGCACAGCTCCCGGCTCCGCTCCCGCCCGCTGCGCCAGGTCCGACACCAAGCGAACATCCTTTTGCAACAAGGAACCCGCCAGGCCGGCCAACCGGTCCAGGGTTCCACCGGAGCCTCGGATGCTGTTCAGTGCGAAGCTGTTCGCGCTGCCCCGTGTCACCACTTCGGCAAGCTGTTCGGTGGCGACACCCAGTTGCCTGCCGAGCGCCAGCGCCGTGGCGGCGGTCCCGAGGTTGGCGGTGAACAACAGATTGTTGAGCAGCTTGGTCACCTGCCCGGAGCCGAGGTCGCCCAGATGCACCACCGGGTCCGCATAGGTCTCGAAGACCGGCCGGCAGCGCTCCACGGCCTCGGCGTCGCCGCCGGCCATCACCAGCAACGTACCGGCAGCAGCGGCCGGACCGCCCCCGCTGACCGGGGCATCGATCACCGCAACACCGTGCTGCTCGCAGTGCTGCGCCAGGCGGCGGCAGGTGTCGGGATGCACCGTGGAGTGAATCGCGATGATCCCGCCGGGCTGCAAACCGGCCAGTACCCCGTCGTCGCCACAAACCACCTGCTCGACGTCGGCGTCACCGACGACGCACAGGCAGACCAGGTCGCTGAGGCTGCCCAGCTCGGCGGGGGAGTCCGCGACGCGCGCCTCGGTGTCGGACAAGGGCTCCAAAGTGGCCGGCCTGCGCGCCCACAGCGTGGTGGGGTAGCCGCCTTCGGCGATACGTCGCGCCATCGGCGCGCCCTGGCTGCCCAACCCGATGAAACCGACCCGCATCAGCTGACCTCCTTGTCGCGCGCGAGCGCCGCGGCCGCGCAATTGTTGACGAATGACAGCACCGACCGGTGATAGTGCTCCGCGCTGAATCCGAGGCTGAGATTGTGGCCCGCGCTTTCTTGGTCGTTGCAGGTGAAACTGTTTGCCGCGCTGAACACCTCGCGGATCTGTTTGCGGGCCTCCGGGCCGGATTCCCAGACCTTCTCGTGCTCGGCGAAGGTGAAGCGCACCGGGACCCGGATCTGTGCGGCCAGCGCGGGAAAGTCCCGGCGTGGCCAACTGCCGACCATGTCCGCCTCATAGGGCGCACCCGAGGACACCTTGGTGATCCCGCGCAGTACCGCTTCGGGATACAGCGACGCGGGCTCCCAGAGCAGGTCGCGCAGGACGGCGTTGCGCTGGCCGGGTGCGGGTGCGTTGAATGCGGCGCGGGCGGCGTCGCTGTACCGCAGCCCGGTACCGGCCAGCTCCACCCCCAGCAGCTCGGCGCCGCGCTCATCGGCGGCCATTCGTACCGCCAGTTCGCAACCGTTGGAGTGCCCCAGCAGGAACAGGCCGGCGCCGCGCGCCCGGTCCCCGAGAATCCGGTCGACGGCCAGATAGGCCAGCCGCACCCGCTGCTGCGGCGTTGCTGTCTCTTCGGGGTACAGTGCCGAGCTGCCGTATCCGGGACGGTCGAGTGCGATCACGGTGTATCCCAGTGCGGCACCGGCTCTCAACAGCGACAGACTCGGCTGCCCGGGGCAGTCGAAATAGATCGACGTGGTCCCGCCGCCGTGCAGCGCGACGACGACCGCGTGCGGATCGGGGACTTCGGCAACCAGCGCCGACATCGGCACCCCGCCGGCGCTGATCATCCGCGGGCGTACTGTTCGACCCATACGCCCAGCCTCAGGAATCGTTCCGCAGCAACATGACTCCGCTCGGTGTCAGCCCGCCGCTGCTGGCCACGGCGACCCTGGCGCCGGCAACCTGGCGCGCACCGGCTTCCCCGCGCAGCTGCGTGACGGCCTCGTGGATCAGCCCCATCCCGTGCGTGCGCCCGTGCGAGAGCTGACCCCCGTGGGTGTTGAGGGGCAGGCCGCCGTCGCGGGCGATATTGGTGCCGCCGTCGAGAAAGCTCTTGGCCTCGCCGATGCCGCAGAATCCCAGCGCCTCGATCCAGGACAGGCAGTTGAAGGTGAAGCCGTCGTACAGTTCGGCGACGTCGACGTCGGCTGGGCGCAGCGAGGTCCGCGACCACAGGTGTGCGGCCTGGCCGAGGACCTGCGGCTCGTGGGTCAGGGTGCTCTGGTCCCAGTCCAGCCGCTCGATGATCTGGGTGCCGACCGCCTCCACCAGAACCGGCGGTTTGGCCAGGTCCCGGGCGGCGTCCACGGCGGAGACGATCACCGCCACCGCGCCGTCGCACGGCACGTCGCAGTCGTAGAGGCCGAACGGTGTGGTGATCATCCGGGCGGACAGGTAGTCGTCCATGCTCATCGGTTCGCGGTAGATGGCCGTCGGGTTCAGCGCGGCGTTGGCGCGCTGGTTCAACGCGATCCAGCCGAGTGTCTCGCGGGTGGTGCCGTAGCGGTGGAAGTGCCGTTGAGCGTTGAGCGCCAACGTGTGTGCCGCGGAGGTGGCGCCGAAGGGGACCTGCCAACCGTTCGTGCGCCGCCCGCCGGGCATTGCGGCTTTGCCCACTTTCATCAGCTCGCCGAACGTTGATTCCCACACCGTTCGGAAACACAGCACATGGCGTGCCAGTCCGGTGGCTACGGCCATCATCGCGGCGATCACGGAGCCGGCGGGCCCGAAGGTGTCCATGCCGCCGTTGATCCAGGTCGGGCGCAGCCCCAAAGCGCCCTCCAGCGCCGAGATCCCGCCTTCGCCCATGCCTGCGACGTCGAGGCCCGGATACGTCGAGAGCCCGTCGATGTCCGCGAAGGTCAAGCCGGCGTCGGCGACAGCCGCCTGGCATGCCTCCACGGTCAGAGCCAAGGGCGCAGCCATCAGCCGTCGCCCAATGCGGGAAGCCCCGATCCCGGTGATCGCCGACTTGTCCTCGAACTTGTCGGTCGTCACCATCGGCCGCACATGCTGTGCGAAGTCCTCGGGCGCGATCTCGTCGTCGGGAAGTGGACGGTCCTGCGACCCTTCCGCATCGGCCGGTACCAGACGAAACAGCGGCAGCCACACGTCTTCGATGTTCTCGAACGCCACCTCGACCTGCCGGCCGAGCTCCAGTTGGTCGGGATCGCAGTCGATGATGTTGGTGGTGAGCCGAACTCGGGGATCCTCGTTGATCGCCACCTGGGCCACCACGTAGGGCGCCGGCAGCCCGGGAAGGCTGAACCGGTGGTTGACGGTGAAACCGGCCAGCGTTGCCCGCCCGGAGACGTCTCGTACCCCCATGTTCGTCCCCCGGCAGTAACGACACACCGGCTGGGGCGGATGGATCAGCGATGCGCAGTCGAGGCAGTTCTGCAGTCGCAAGACGCCGTCGGCGCCGGCGGTCCAGAAGAATTCGTTCTCGGGCGTGACCAAGGGCAGTGGGCGTGACCTCACGCGTCGTCCTCCTCGGGGACCTCGATGATGGCGTGCACCGGGCAGTCCAGCAGGGCGCGCATGACGTCATGCTCGTCGGCAGCGGCGACCGACCCGTCGCCCGTCAGGGAGGCATACCCCCAGTCGTCCAGGGAGAAGTACTCCGGTGCGTGCTTGGCGCAGTAGCCGAATCCGTCGCACACCGTGCGGTCCAGTCGGATCCTCATACCGTCGCCTCCTCGATCGCGTAGGGACGTGCGGCGCGGAAGGCGCCACCACGGCAGGTCGCGCAGGAGTCGGTCAGGTGGGCGGTCACCGAATCCGGGAAGCGGCTCAGCAGGCTGGTGGCAACGCCGGCGGCGCCGTCCAACGTGCCGCAGGCGCCACGTCCGGGCAGCACACCGGCCCACCGCTGCAGTCGTTCGACATCCTGGGTGTCGGCCACGCCGTCGCGGAGTGCTTCGGCGACCGCTGCCATCGCTGCGGTGCCGTTGAAGCATGATCCGCACTGCCCGGCGTTCTCCCGGCCGTAGTAGGCCAACACCGAGGCCGCCACCGCGACGGGGCACTCGTCGGTGAGGACGGCGATCGCTGCGCAGCCCAGGCCGCTGCCGACGGCGCGCAGCGATTCCTGGTCGAGGCAGACGCGCAGGGCGTCGGGGTCGAGCAGGCCGGCGAAGTAGCCGCCCATCAGCACACCGCGGACCCGCTCAGCCACAAACCCGTGGACGCGCAGCAGCTCAGAGAGCGCGATGCCGTGCGGCAGCTCGTAGAGCACCGGGGGTCGCCCGCCGCCGCTCACGGTGGCCAGGAAGGTTCCCGGGGACAGTGCGGTTCCTTGTGCGCGAAAGGCGTCCGCGCCGTACCGCAGGAGAAAGGGAAGGTTCGCCAGCGTTTCGACGTTGGACACCAGCGTCGGAAGCGCAGCGACGCCCCGCTGGTAAGGGCGGGGAGGCTTGTCGGTCGGCTTCGCCGGGCCGCCGTTGATCGCCCGCACCGCGGCGGTCTCCTCGCCGGCCACATAGCTCGGTTCGACCACGAACACCTTGATCGACAACCCACCGGGAACCTCCGGGCCAAGTTCGCCCAGCGCGTTCTCGACGCTGCGGGCGGACATCGGGTCAGAGACATAGACGTAGGCACTGCGGGCCGCCACCATCGCGGCGGCCAGCCGCAGGCCGTCGATCACCAGATGCGGCCGGCGACGCAACAGCCAGCGGTCCTTGGCCGAAGCCGGCTCGCCCTCTTCGCCGTTGGCCACCACCACGGCGCCGCCGGCGCGCCGGCCGCCGTCGCGAACCGAGCGCAGCTTGACCCCCAGGGGGAACGCCGCACCGCCGCGGCCCAGCAGGCCGCTGCGCTGCACCTCGCCGAGCAGCCCGTCGGCGTCGTCGAGTGCCTGATATCCGCCGTCGGCCAGGTACTGCGTGGCGGACTCGGCCTCTGATCGCGCTCCCAGCAGCCGGGGTTCGCAGCCCGGCCAGGTGGCCACGGTGATGGCCGCCAGGTCGGGGGTAGCCGTGCACTTGGTCGTCATCGCCACCTCGTTTGGCTAGGCTCACGAACGTGAGAACAGCGGTGGTACGCCTCGACGTCGACCCTGCTGGGAAGCTCACGACCGAGCAGGTGACGACGGGAATGGCAAGGCTGCGAGAGTTGGCGGGCCAAGCGGGTGTCGACGTGGTCGATGCCGATGTCGCGGCCATGCCGGTGGGCCGGCGCCACGTGCGACTGCTGATCACCGGATCCGAGTCCGATGTCCGAGAATTGGGGATGCGCCTGTGCGCCAGCGCTTTCAACACCACCGCGGAGCCCGGCGTGGTGACCTATCTGAGCAGGGGCACCGACGACGACGTACACGGGGTGCTCGCCGGGTTGGGCCTGGCCGGCGAGATCGTCCGGGTGCCGGGGCCGGACGGTCTCGATGTTGTGCACGTGACCGTTGCCGAACCGGGTCTGCAGCGAGTCGGCGAGAGCCGCGTCCATACCGCTCTGGAGGCGTCGCTGAACTGCGAGGTTCACCTTCACGCCCGATGACCGCATCAACGCCCCAGGAACTTCAGGATCGCCGGGGCGGCCAGCACCCAGGTGTCGAACATGTTGAAATGACTGACCTTTCCCGACGCGCGGTCCTCGGCCGCTCGCTCCCAGGCATCTTCGGGCCACGGCGGGTCGATCAGCTCTGATCCCCTGATCAGGCAGTTGACCTCCAGCGAGGTGCGCTTGGGGTGATCCCAGTCGTTCTCGCCGCCCCGGATGATCAGCGTGGGCACCGTGATCCGGTCGAACATCTCGTCGTCGACGCCGGGAATCGTCTGGCCCGGCTTGGAGACGAATGCGTTGAGCCAGCGCAACATCACCTTGAGGAAGGCGTCGCCGTCCAGGCCGAGCAGGCGTGCCTCGTTGTCGGGGTTCTCCGCGACCCGCTCCTGCCACTCGCGGATGTCCAGCAGTGCCTTCGGCCCGCCGCCGCGGACGGCGAGGATGCTGGGCACCACGTAGTAGGAACCGAGCACGAAAGTGCCGTAGATGCCGCCCACGATGTTCCACAGCGCCAGCTTGGTGACCAGTTCCGGATAGAGAATGGTGGTCAGGATCGAGTCCCGCGCCCCGCCTGACCCGCCGGCCAGGATGACCGGTCCGGTCCCCAGGGCGGTGAGTAACCCGTGCAGGGTCTCGGCGCGCATGTGCGATTCGGACTGGCCGTAGAACTGCACGTCGGAGGCGCCGCAATTGGGGCGGTCCCACAACAGCACCCGGTAGCCGCCGTCGACGAGCGCTTCGGCCAGCGGGCGCAGGCCCGGGATCTCCTTGGAGAACCGGCCGCCGGGGGTCAGCACGATCAGATCACCGGTGGAACCGAGGATCTCGTAGACAACATTTCCCCCGTTGACTTCGATTGAGGCCACCGATACTCCTGTGCGTTAGGCCTGGACGAGGACGTCGTTGCCGACAACCCGCACGGGGTAGGTGCGGATGCTCCACTCCGGCTTGACCGCAGTCGTGCCGGTGGCGAGCTCGAAACCCCATTGGTGCCAGGGGCAGTAGATGTACTCCAGGTCGCGGACCATGGCGGCGTCACCGGGGCTCTGCTCGTCGACGACGGTACGGCCGCGCAACCGGCCTGCGCACAGCGGCCCGCCCTGGTGCGGGCAGAAGTTTGCGATCGCGTAGAACGTCCCGTTGATGTTGTACACGCCGACGCCGTGATGGCCGATCGGCACGAGCTTGTGTGTCCCAGGCGGGATCTCATCGACGGTCGCAACGACATGTTCGCGGCCCTGGGCCAACCGGGGCCGCTTTTCCTCCTGCCCCATCTAGAACACCCGCACCTGTCCCTCGAGGGCCGGGACGGTGTCGGGAAGGTGATAGGTCGCCAGTCCGTTACGAAACATCACTGCCTCCCGGGCTGCCTTGGGCAGGTGTTTGACCAGCCAACGCGGGTCGTCGAAGGTCCAATGCGGGTAGTCGGAGGAATAGAGCAGGATCTTCTCGCACTCCATCCACTCGAAAGCCCGCGACAGTTCGGTTTTGTCCTCCGGGTAGTCCAGCGGCTGGGTGGTGAACTTGATGTGGTCTTTGACGTATTCACTGGGCTTGCGTTTGATCTCCACCCACGATCTGCGGGCTTCGTAGATGGCGTCCATCCGCCACATCAGCGGCAGAATCCAGGTGAAGGCATGCTCGACGAGCACAATGCGCAGGTTGGGGTGGCGGTCGAAAACCCCGTCGAAAACCAGGCTCATCACCTGGTTGGCCGCCAACAACGAGTAGGTGACCATGAAATCGTGGTTGTAGCTGGGCATTCCCACCGGCGGCATCGGCAGTTCCTCGTGATGGCTGCGCGACAGGTGACAGCTCACGGTGATGTCGTGCTTGGTGGCGGCCGCCCAGATCGGGTCGTACTTCGGGTCGCCCCACGACGGCCGCGGTTCGGCCTTGATCAGGATCTGCGCCATGTAGGGGTGGCCCGCCCACTTCTCGATCTCGGCCACCGCGCCGGCCGGGTCTTCGATCGCCACGCAGATCGACCCGCGCCAGCGCTGATGCCAGTTGTTCTTGGCGTCGAGCCAGTGGTTGGCCTGCCAGTCGTTGAGTGCCGAGGACATCGCCTGCTGGGCTTCGGGAAATCGGGCCGGATAGGCGGCGGGCTCCAGGATCGCGAAATCCGCGCCCGCCTCCATGATGAGCTGTTTGAACGCCAACGCCGGATCGCTGCCGGGGAACTCGCCATCGGCGGGAAACGTGTCGACGCGCATGGCGAACGCGTGCGCGTAGTCGGGCGCGTCGTAGTAGATCTGCTCGCCCACCCGGCGGGGCAGAAAGTACTTGCTGCGCCACGGCTCTGGCAGGTACTGCACCAGCTCGCCGCGGCGTGGCACCGGGTGCACATCCGAATCCACACACCGCACGGCGATTCGCTCGGCGGCCGGCTGGCGCTCGGTGGCTGTCGCAGTCATGGTGAACTCCCTCGGTTCCTGATGTTCTCTAGTGTGCGCCCGCGACGGATGGAACGTCGATGCCGTAGAGCCGACTGGCATTGCGCCAGCACAGCTTGTCGCGCTGCTCAGCGCTGAACGAACGCGGAACGGTCAGTTCGTTGTGCTGCCAATGCGGATAGCTGGATCCGTACATCACCATGTCGTCTTTGCCGGTGAAGCCGAACCACTCGCCGGCGAAGTCGGCGTCGCCGGGGCCGTCCATGGCGCCCTGGACGAAGAAGACGTGGCCGGGCAGGTAGTCGCTGGGGATCTTCGGCGCCCAGGGTGTCTGCTCCAGGTGCGGCCGGCCGAAGGTGTCCATCCGCCAGATGATGGGGGTGAGCAGATCCGCGGCACCGTCGGCCCACACGAACTTCAGCTCCGGCATCCGCTCGAACACGCCCTCGGCGATCATGTTCATCAGGTGGTACAGGTAGTTGCACGCCATGAAGCTCACGTACTGCTCGTAGGTTCGGGGAACGCCCGACGGCGTCGGCGAGGCGGAGATGCCCGAACCCACCTCGATGTGCGCCGCCACCGGAAGCCCGGCGTCGACGGCGGCCTCCCACAGCGGCCAGAATTGGGGCTTGCCGAACAGCTCCCGGGACTGCAAAGGAACGCCGATCTGCACCACCCGCGGGTGGTCTTTCCATCGGTCGATCTCGCGCAGGGCCCCTGCGATGTCGTCCGGGTTGACGCGGATGGTGCCCCGGAACCGGTTCCCGTGTTCGCCGTGGTCCAGCCAGCGCGACACCAGAATCTCGTTGTGTGCCGCGGCGATCGCCGATCCCAGATGCCGGTCCGGCATGACGCCGCGGGTCATCGGGTGCAGCACCGCGACGTCGACTCCGCGTTCGGCGAACAAGTGCGCGGCGACCAGGTCGGGGTCCGAACCGGGGTATTGGCGCTGCGGACCGTCGGTACGGGGTGCGTACTCGCCGCCCGGTGCGCCGTACCAGTCCATCTCATAGTCGGGGAATCCGCGGCTTTTGAACGGCTCCCGCAGGAAGCTGCGAAGGTCGCCGTTGGACGCCGCAAAGATATGCACGCTGGCGTCGATGACAGGCGTGCGGGTGCCGTCCGGGTGTTCGATCATCAACGCCGCCCTTCGCCGTACTGTCCGCCGGGCACTGTGTAGCCGTCACGGTGCCGCCCGACCCCCGGTGCGACCCATTGTATAGCTGTATTCTTTTCAAGCAAGAACAAGGTTCTCATTCTGCGTTCGCCTCGCCCGTCCCGATGTGCCCGCTGCGGGCCGACTGGCACGGTTTGGCAGCGGTGATGCATGAGCTGACGACGAGAGCATTACATCCGGTAGTGAGAATGATATTCTCAACCGGCGTTCGGGAAGGTGGCTGCGATGCTGTTGGAGTTCGACGAAGATCAGCGACTGTGGCAGGCCACGGTACGCGACGTGGTGGGTAAACAGTGCACGCCCGCATTGGTGCGCAGGGTCGCCGAGGGGCAGGGCGACGCGGACTCCCTGCGCAAGGACGTCGACGCCCTCTGGAAGGTCTACGTCGACCTCGGACTGACCGAGCTGCACCAGCCCGAAACCGCGGTGGAGCTGGCGATCGTGCTCGAAGAACTGGGCCGCGCCACCGATCCCACGCCGTTTCTGGCGACTATGACCCAGTTCGCGCCGCTGGTCGGCGAGCAGCACCGGCCGGATGGGTCCACCGGTGCCGCGGTGTACAGCGGGGTGACCGCGCACCGCAATGCCGGCGGCTGGGTGCTCGACGGCACCGCCGTGGGTGTGCTCGACGCCGACCGCGCCGACCGGTTGGCGGTGGTCACCGCGGCGGGCGTGTTCGTGGTCGATGCCGGCGCTGTCACCACCCGCAAGTCGACCGTTTTTGACCCGACGTTGCACATCAGCGACGTGTCCTTCGCCGGCGTCGAGGTCGCCGACACGGCCCGGATCCGCGGCGATGTCGAGCGAGCCCGCCACGTCGCACTGTGCGGGATGGCGCTGACGATGGTGGGCGCCTGCCAGCGCATCCTCGACCTGGCGCTGGAGCACGTGCGCAGCCGGCAGCAGTTCGGGGTCCCGATCGGGTCATTCCAGGCCGTCCAGCACAAGGCGGCGGACATGCACGTGGCGATCGAACGTGCCCGGGCGCTGGCGTACTTCGCGGCGCTGACCATCTCGGTCGACGACCCGCGCCGGCGGATGGCATCGGCGATGGCCAAGGCCTCGGCGGGCGAATGCCAGTCGGTGGTCTTCCGGCACGGCCTTCAGCTGTTCGGGGCGATGGGATTCACCTGGGAGAACGACCTGCAATTCGCGCTCAAGCGGGCCAAAGCCGGTGAGCTGATGCTGGGGGGCGCCGACCAACACCGCGCCGCGATCGCCGAGGAGTGCCTTGCAGCTCGCATTTGACGCTGAGGTCGAGGAATTTCGCGCCGAGTTCGCGGCGTTCCTCGATGCCCACCTCCCGGCCGAGGCGGAGACCCTGGAGCGGCCTCGCTCGGTCTCGCACATGCCGCCGTGGGCACGCCGCTGGCAGCGCCTGCTGTTCGACAACGGCTGGCTGTTGCCCGGCAATCCGCCGGAGTTCGGCGGTCGCAACGCCACCCTGCTGCAGCAGTTCGTGCATCTGGAAGAGCTCTGCCGGCGCAGGATTTACCACAGCTTCAATCCGCAGGGCGTCAACATCATCGCCGCGTCATTGCTGACGTTCGGCACCGACGAACACCAGCGACGCTGGGCGGTGCCGATTCTGCGTGCCGAGATCACCGCCTCATTGGGCATGAGCGAGCCGAGCGCCGGGTCGGACCTGGCGTCATTGCGCACCCGGGCCGACCGCGACGGCGATTCCTTTGTCGTCAACGGGCAGAAGGTCTGGACCTCTGGAGCGCACGACGCCGATGTGCTGCTGACCTTCGTCCGCACCGATCCCGATGCGCCCAAACACAAAGGCATCAGTGTGCTGGTGATCCCCACCGACACTCCGGGGGTGGTGCGGCGGCCGTTCCCCACCATCTGCGGTATCGAGGACAAAGACTTCAACGAGGTCTTCTTCACCGATGTGCGTGTGCCGGCCGAGAACCTGATCGGTCCACTCCATGGCGGCTGGCGGGTGGCCAACGGCTCGCTGGGCCACGAGCGAACCATGATGTGGCTGGGTTTCGCCGACAGGCTGGACAACATCATCGCCGACTTCCACCCCGAGGGCGCCCTCGAGCGTGACCGATTCGCCACGGCGGTCATGGATTACCAGGCGCTGCGCCTGCTCGGGTCGGCGGCGCTGGCGCGGGCTGCGCGCGGTGAACAGGACGTGGCCGCCCTGTCGGTGCTCAAGCTGCTCGGCTCAGAGGCCGAGATGTTCGCCACCGGCCATGCGCTGGACGCGGCGGGGGCGCAAGGCCTGGTGCACCCGGCGAATTCGGGACCCTATGCCCCCATGAACCTCGACAGCTACTTCGCCAGCTGGTTCGAGCGCCACGCGCGCAGCTTCTCCGGCACCATCGCCGGAGGCACGTCGGAGATTCACCGCAACATCATCGCCCAGCAGGGACTGGGTCTGCCCCGCGGCTGAGCCGCGAGGTCAGCGCCGCCAGCAGACACAGAATCGCACGACACGCTCTGCGTGCGTGCGATTCTGTGTCTGCTCGCGCCGAGAAGCGTCAGTCGATGACGACCGCTTCCTTGCGCTCGGTGATCGGGCGGGCGCACTCCTGCTCGTCGCAGATGCGCTGCAGCTTTTCCAGGGTCTCGTCCAGTCCCGGCCCAAGCCGTTTGCCGGGAGTGAAGGTGGCGGGCAGGTTTCGCATGCCCTGGATCACTCCGATGGTGTCATAGTGCACGGTGCCTTCGGGGTCGCACTGGTAGTCGGGCATCCGGTCGAGCACCGCTGTCAGCATGGATTTGAAGACGGTGCGCGCTACGTTGGAGCCGATGCAGCGGTGTATCCCCAGCCCGAAGCTGAAGTGGCGGTTGCCCTTACGGTCGAGGATGACGCGGTCGGGCTCCTCGAAGATCGCGGGGTCGCGGTTGGCCATCGCCCAGGACAACCACAGGCGCTCGAACTGTTTGAACTGCTGTCCCGCCACCTCGACGTTCTCGGCGAACGTCCGTCCGTCGCCGGGCGCCGGCGTGAAGAACCGGAGGAATTCCTCGGTCGCCGAGTCGAGCAATGCTGCGCGTTGCGTGCTGAGCCGGGTGCGCTCCTGCGGATTCTGGCCGAGCCATTCCAGGGCATGTGCGGTCAGGGCCGTGGTGGTGTCGAAGCCGCCGCCGATGATCAGGCCCAGATTGCCCAGGATCTCGATGTCGGGCGCCGGTTCACCGTCGATGCGCAGTTGCAGCATCGCGTTGACCAGACCCGGGCGCGGGTTCTCCCGGATCTCCATCATGTTGTTGATGATGTCGATGCCCATCTCGCGGTGCTGCTCGTTGATCTTCTCGCGGTCCGGCGAGTGCTCGGGGGTGTACACCGAGGCATGGGTCGGTTCGCTGTAGACGTTCCATTTCTTGAGTTCGATGCCCATCATGGCGAGGGTGAACACCGCCGGGACCACGTTGGCCAGGTGCTCGACGAAGTCGATCCGTCCCGACTCGATGTGCTCATCGACTGCGGCGCGGGTGATCTCGTCCACGAACGGCACCCACCGCTTGATCGCGGCGGGGGACAGGTAGGGGTTCAATGCACCCCGGTAGGCGCTGTGCTCAGGCTCGTCCATCTCGAGGATGCCGCCGCGCACCACCGTCGCGCGGCTGGCCTTGGGGATGGTGATGCCCTGGAAGGGAGTCTCGCCGCTGATGTCGTGATGGTTGGAGACGACGGGACAGCGGGCCAGCTCGAAGACGTGCTTGCTGTCGGCGGCCACCCAGTGCCCGTTGTAGGTGGGGCTCCACGCCATCGGGCATTTGGCGTGCATCTCGCGGGTGATCTCCTCGAAGCGGTCACGGTACTCCGGGGTGTGCCGATCGAAGTAGAACGAGTTCTTCCTGTGGTCGTCGGCGGTGTCGCCGGAATCGGCCGCGGTCAGGGAATCGTTGACGCTCAAGGAATTCTCCCTCGTCATTCCTCGATGAGGATGGCTTGTTCGGGGCAGGAGTGTGCAGCCTCGCGGACCGCATGCTGCTGGTCTTCGGGAACCGTTTCCGACACCGGAGACGAAGTGCCGTCGATGTCGTTGAGTACGAAGGAATCAGGCGCGATCATCGCGCACAGCGTGTGGCCCTGGCAGCGCTGTGAGTCAACGGAGACCTTCATGTTCTGTAGTCCTTTCAACCGTTATCGGTGCGTTGGGCAGTGCCAGCAGCGGTCGCCGGGGCGCAGGTCACGCGACGATCAGACGTGGTAGTCGTACCACTTGAGGTAGCCGCCGGCATCGACCCGCAACTGCATCCCGGTGACGTAGCGGGCCTCGTCGGAGGCCAGCCACAGCACCGCGTTGGAGATGTCCTCGGGCTCGATGAACGGCACCTTCATCGCCTGCTGGACGTAGAAGACCGGCTCGGCGTCGGCGCGGGTCGGATGTTCCAGGTCGGGGCGGAAGGAGCGGTACATCGGTTCGCTCTGCAGCATGTCGGTGTTGCAGTTGGTCGGGTGAATGACGTTGGCGCGGATGCCGCGTACCGCCAACTCCGTTGCCAGGTCGTGCACGTACTGCGCGATCAGGCGCTTGGAGGTCATGTAGGCCATCCCGCCCGGGTCGCCGCCCGGGTTCGCCTTCTGGTGGGCGTCCATCAAGGCGGCGGCCGAGGCTGTGGCGATGATCGAAGCGCCTTCGGACAGGTGGGGCAGTGCGACTTGAATGCCGTTGATGGTGCCGACCAGGTTGGTGTTGATGACGTCGGTCCACGCCTGCAGTGGCGGGTTGCCCTTCATGCCGGCGACGCCGGCCTGGGCGACAACGATGTCGAGCTTGCCGAACTCGGCGAGGCCGGCATCGAGCGCGGTCTTGAGCGCCGCCGAGTCGCGCACGTCGGCCTGGGCGGTAACGATGCTGCGCCCAGTCTTCTCCACCAGCTTGGCGGTCTCCTCGAGATCCTCGGGCCGCGCCATCGGGTAGCCGATTGTCTCGATGTCCTGGCACAGGTCGACGGCGATGATGTCGGCGCCTTCCTCGGCCAGGCGCAGCGCGTGGCTGCGGCCCTGGCCGCGGGCGGCGCCCGTGATGAAGGCGACCTTTCCGGCAACGCGTCCCACAGCTGTTCCTTTCGTTGCGCTGGATCCGCCGTGATGTGGCGGAACTTGTTGGAAGTTCAGGTGTTCCGGCCGCCGTTGACGCCCAGGATCTGTCCGGTGATGTAGCCGGCCTCCTCCGACGCCAGGAACGCGCAGGCCGCGGCGATGTCCTCGGGCTTGCCCATCCGCCGCACCGGGGTGCGGGCGATGTTGTCGTCGATGTCGCCGAGAAACCCGCGGCTCGCGGCGTTGCGCAGCATGGGGGTGTCGATGAAGCCGGGTGGCACGGCATTGACGGTGATGCCGGCTGGGCCGTACTCCAGCGCCAGGGTCTTGGTGAGTCCGTTGACGGCGGACTTGGCGGCCACGTAGTGCGCCATATACGGCGTGCCGGAATGCGTGCTGGAGGAGGAGATGTTGACGATCCGTCCCCAGCCGGCGTCGACCATGTCGGGCAGTACGGCCTGGATGGTGTGGAAGACACCGTTGAGATTGACGTCGATGACGCGCTGCCAGTCTTCGAAGCTGATGTGGCTGAACTTCTTGAAGCCGTCCAGGCCGGCGGCGTTGACCAGGATGGTGACCGGCCCGAGTTGTTCGCGGATCTGCGTGAGGGCGGCGTCGATCTGCGCGCGATCGGTGACGTCGGCGGCGAAGGCCAGGTCCAGGTCGTTGGGATGGAGGTCGATGATCGCCACCCGGTGGCCGGCGGCGCGCAATCGGTTCACGACTGCCGCACCGATACCCGAGGCGCCTCCGGTCACGACAGCGGTCCTCACGAGGCCCGTATCGGTCACAAAGAATCTCCTTTCCGATCGGTGAGAATCGTACTCTCGCATAACTGCTTCTGGCAAGGCGCGCGCAGACCGCTTCTCAGCAGCGAAAATGCAGTAACCGCTTGCGCTCTCGACGGAACGATCTCAGCCGCAAGGCCCTTCGTACTCCCTTGAGTTCTCGTATAGGCGATGTATGATTCGCCGCAGATGAGAATCTAGTTACCCGCCGGGAGGCTTGGATGCATTCGCTGGGCACAGCCGAGACCGCCGCCGACGAGCGAGTCGACCGGCGACTGCTGATCAACGGCGAGCTGGTGGGTGCCGACACCACCTACGCATCGCTCAACCCGGCCACCGGAGAAGTGCTCGGCCACGCGCCGGAGGCCGGTGTCGAGCACGCGAGGGCAGCCGTCGCGGCGGCGCGCGAGGCCTTCGACGCCGGCGACTGGGCCATCGATACCGAGTTGCGCGTTCGCTGCCTGGATCAGCTGCACCGGGCACTCGTCGAGCACCGTGACGAACTGGCCGCGCTCACCATCGCCGAGGTCGGCGCCACCCCGGCGCTGACCCAGGGTGCGCAGCTCGACCAACCGATCGCAATCGTCCGCTACTATGCCGATCTGCTGAAGACCTATCCGCTGACCGAAGATCTCGGCAACGTGGAGAGTCGGGGAATGTTGCACCACCGGTGGGTGGAGAAGGAAGCCGCGGGTGTCGTCGCCGCGATCATCGCCTACAACTACCCCAACCAGCTGGCCTTGGCCAAGCTGGGCCCTGCGCTGGCAGCCGGCTGCACCGTGGTCCTCAAGGCCGCGCCGGACACCCCGCTGGTGACGCTGGCGCTCGGTGAGCTGATCGCCAACCACACCGACATCCCGGCCGGGGTGGTCAACGTGATCAGCTCGTCGGACCCGGCGGTCGGAGCGGCCCTGACCGCCGACCCGGACGTTGACATGGTCACCTTCACCGGCTCCACCCCGACGGGACGGGCCATCATGGCCGCCGCCAGCGGAACCCTCAAGCGGGTCTTCCTGGAACTCGGCGGCAAGTCCGCGGCGATCATCCTCGACGACGCCGACTTCGCCATGGCCGCGGTCTTCGCGGCGTTCTCGATGGTCACCCACGCCGGTCAGGGTTGCGCGCTGACGTCGCGGCTGCTGGTGCCCAACAGTCATCACGACGAGATCGTCGAACTGGTCAAGACCAACTTCTCGCACGTGCGTTACGGCGACCCGACCGACCCCACGACCTACATGGGTCCGCTGATCAGCGCCAAGCAGCGCGACAAGGTCGACGCCATGGTGCAGCGCGCGATCGCCGCCGGTGCCACCCTGGTGACCGGCGGGGAGAAGGTCGACCCCGGCTTCTTCTACACTCCGACGCTTTTGACCGGTGTCGATCCCGACAGCGAGATCGCCCAGGAGGAGGTCTTCGGGCCGGTCCTGACGGTGATCGGCTACGACGACGACGACGATGCGGTCCGGATCGCCAACAACTCGATCTACGGCTTGTCCGGGGCTGTCTTCGGCAGCCAGGACCGGGCGCTGGCCGTGGCGCGTCGAATCCGCACCGGAACGTTCTCGATCAACGGTGGCAACTACTTCAGCCCGGACGCCCCCTTCGGGGGCTACAAGCAATCCGGCATCGGGCGCGAGATGGGCGTGGCCGGGCTGGAGGAATTCCTGGAGAGCAAGACCTTCGCCATGCCCGTCGCCGGGGCGCCGGCATGAGGCCGCTCGAGGGTGTTCGCGTTCTGGAAGTCGCCATGTACGGGTTCGTCCCCTCCGCCGGTGCGGTGCTCGCGGAGTGGGGCGCCGAGGTCATCAAGGTTGAGCATGCGGTGACCGGCGACCCGCAGCGGGGCCTGCGCCAAACCGGGATGCTGCGGGTAGAAGGCGATCCGAATCCCAATATCGAGCACGCCAACCGCGGTAAGCGCAGCATCGGTCTGGACGTTTCGACGCCCGAGGGCCGGCAGGTACTGCTCGAATTGGCCAAGCGCGCCGATGTCTTCCTCACCAGTTTCCTGCCCGGGCACCGCCAGAAGTTCGGCATGGACGTCGACGACATCCGGGCGGTCAACCCGAAGATCGTCTACGCCCGCGGCAGTGCGCTGGGTCCCCGCGGCGTCGAAGCGGACAAAGGCGGCTATGACATGACCGCGTTCTGGTGTCGCGCCGGTACCGCCGCCACGATCACGCCGCCGGGTATCGAGGGCATGATCGGCCCGCCCGGACCGGCCTACGGCGACACCGTCTCGGGCACCAACCTGGCCGGCGGCATTGCCGCGGCTCTGTTCAAGCGCGAGCGCACCGGCGAGCCGTCGGTGGTGGACGTGTCACTGCTGGGCAGCGGCCTGTGGGCACTGGGGCATACCGTCGCCTTGACCAGTCATCTGGGCGAACGCCTGGTGCAACAGCCCCCGGGTGTGCATGGTTCGCCGATCAACCCGCTGGTGGGTGTCTACGCGACCGCCGACGAACGCTATATCTCGTTTGTCATGATGCAGCCCACCAAATTCTGGGCCGACGTGTGCAAGCACATGGACCTCGACGCCTACATCGACGATCCGCGGTTTTCCACCGCGCAGTCGTTTGCCGAGCACACCCCGGTCGCCGTGGAAATCCTGCGCGAGGCGATGGCCAAGCGCACGCTGCCCGAATGGAGTGCGCGGTTTGCCACCCTGGCCGGCCCGTGGGCGCCGGTGCAGGACACCCTGCAGGCGGCGCAGGATGCGCAGATCCGAGCCAACGAATACCTGGTCACCGCCGGGGAATTGGAGCTGGTGGCCAATCCGGTGCAGTTCGATGTGACTGCCCCGTCGACGGGCCCGGCACCGGGATTCGCTGAGCAGACCGATGAGATCCTGGCTGAGCTCGGCCTGGACTGGGACCGGATCATCGAACTCAAGACCGTCGGCGCGGTCACCTGAGAATGCGGGAGTTGCTCGATGCCGTGCTACCTGACGCCCAAAGGCCATCCCGGGGTGGCAGTGGTGTGGCACAGTGCGTAGAACTCTTCGAGCAGGTGCGCGTCAATCAAGGCGCGGATCGACTTGCCACACACCTCGGGGGTCCGACTGCGGTGTCGGCGGTAACCATCGTGGAAGGGGGCGGCAGCGGTGGTGCTCAATGATGTGAAAGCGGCGATCTCGGGTCATGCCGATGTCTGCCGCGCGGCCTCGGTGACGGAGCGGTAGTGGTTCTGGGAGCGACCGCGGATCCGCCATTGGGCGGCCACCTCAACGATCCGGACCGAGGGTCGGCCGGCGCTGGCCCGCATCGGCCCACGGGTGTCAGGCGCCAGCAGCCGACCTATCTGCGTCCGCTGATCGGGCTGGCCACCGTGCTGATCATCGCAGCTGCAATCGCGTTGCCGATCGGCCTGTTCCGGGGAAGCTTCACCCGCACCGTGTCGGTCACGGTGCTCTCGTCGCGAGCCGGGCTGGTGATGTACCCCGACGCCAAGGTCAAGATGCGCGGCGTTCAGGTCGGCAAGGTCGGGTCCATCGATCCGCTGCCGGACGGCACCGCCGCGCTGCGACTGGAGATTGAGCCCGGCCAGCTGCGGCTGATTCCGGCCAACGTCACCGCCCGGATCGCCTCGACGACGGTGTTCGGGGCCAAGTCCGTGGAGTTGGTGGCGCCGCCGGCCCCGGAGGCGGCCAGGCTGCGCGCAGGTCAAGTGCTGGCGGGCGAACATGTCAC
This sequence comes from Mycolicibacter hiberniae, assembly GCF_010729485.1. Taxonomy (NCBI): domain Bacteria; kingdom Bacillati; phylum Actinomycetota; class Actinomycetes; order Mycobacteriales; family Mycobacteriaceae; genus Mycobacterium; species Mycobacterium hiberniae. Next base: position 3,008,089 of record NZ_AP022609.1, on the reverse strand, counting down.
CGTCGAGATCAACACGGTGTTTCAGCAGCTCGTGCGGGTCTTGGACAAGATCGACCCGATGAAGCTCAACGAGACCCTGGGCGCGGTCTCGACGGCGTTCAACGGCCGCGGGCAGAGACTGGGGCAGGCGCTCACCGATTTCGACAGGCTGCTGGCCGAGATCGAGCCCAGCCTGGGCACCCTGGAACACGAAGCCGCCACCATGGCACCGGTGTTCCGGTCCTACGCCGATGCCGCCCCGGACCTCACCGTCGCGCTCAACGCCACCACCACCATGAGTGACAGCATCGTGGCCGAGCAGAACAGCCTGGACACCTTCCTGCTCAGCGCCATCGGTCTCGCTGACAGCGGAAACGAGGTACTGGGCGAGAACCGGCAGGCACTGACGGACTTGACGCAGGTGCTGGAGCCGACGGCTGCGCTGCTGGACAAATACCACGAAGAACTCGGCTGCTCGATCGGCGGTCTGGTGCCGTTCGCCAAATCCCCGCCGTTCCACGTCCCCGGCATCATCATCACCGCCAGCTTCACCCTGGCCAAGGAGAGGTACCGCTACCCCGACCATCTACCGAAGGTGGCGGCCCGCTCCGACCGTTCCTACTGCACCGACCTGGGCCTTCCCGACGTACCGCCGGAATACCGGGTGCCCGCGTTGATCGCCGACGTCGGAGCCAACCCGTACGAATACGGCAACCAAGGGATCCTGCTCAACTCCGATGGCCTCAAGCAGGCACTGTTCGGGCCGATCGGTGGGCCGCCGCGCAACAGCGCCCAGGTGGGGATGCCGGGATGAGAAGCGGGTTGGGACCTCTGGTCAAGTTCGGCAGCTACGCCGTGGTGATGGTGCTGGCGACGGTATTTCTGTTCGCGATCTTCGCGGAGGTTCGGACTGGTCCCACTGTGGGCTACCAGGCAGTGTTCGCCGACGCCTCCCGGCTCAAGGCCGGCGACAGTGTGCGGGTCGCCGGCGTGCGTGTCGGCACGGTCGGTGGTGTGTCGCTGCGCTCAGACGGAACGGTCCTGGTGAAGTTCCAGGCCGACCGCAACATTGCGCTCACCACGGGAACCCAGGCTTCGGTGCGCTACCTGAACCTGGTCGGTGACCGCTACCTGGAACTGACCGATGGGCCGGGCTCGACTCAGCTGTTGGGAAAGGGAGCGCAGATCCCGCTCGAACGGACCGCCCCGGCCCTGGACCTGGACCTGTTGCTCAACGGGCTCAAGCCGGTGGTCCGTGGACTGAATCCCGAGGACGTCAACTCGCTCACAGCGTCGTTGATCCAGATCATGCAGGGCCAGGGGGGCACCATCGACTCACTGATGTCGCGAACGTCGTCGTTCTCGAATTCCCTTGCTGACAACAACCAGGTGATCGAATCGCTGATCGACCAACTGCGCACGACGCTGGCCACCTTGTCCGACGGCGACAAGCGGTTTTCCGGGGCGATCGATCGGCTGGGCAAGCTGGTCGCCGGGCTGGCGGCCGACCGCGACCCGATCGGGACCGCGGTGACGGCGCTGGACCGCGGCACCGCGTCGCTGGCCGATCTCCTCGGCAACGCTCGGGATCCCCTGACCAACGCCATCACTCAGGTCGACCGTTTGACCACCGCGATCAACGCCGACCTGGCGGGCCTGGACATGTCGTTGCAGAAGGCACCGGAGAACTACCGCAAGGCCATTCGACTCGGCGCCTACGGCGGGTTCATCCAGTACTACCTGTGCGCGGTTCAGATCCGGGTCAGCGACACCCAAGGTCGCACAGCGGTGTTCCCGTGGATCAAAGCGGAGGAGGGCCGATGCAGCGACACCGAATGAGCGGCATGCTGCCCGGTGCCGCCCCGCCACGGCAGGGGACCCGCCCATGCTGAAATACCACGGCAGCCACCTGATGCGAATGGGACTGATCGGCATCGCGGTCGTCGGGTTCATCGTTGGGATCGGGTTGCAGCCCGAACAGCTGATCCAATGGGCCACCTGTGTGCGCTACCAGGCCCGGTTCGCCGAAGCCGGTGGCCTCAGTACCGGCGCCGATGTCACGCTGTCGGGGATCAAGGTCGGCTCGGTCACCGATGTCGCACTCGACAACGGTGACGCGCTGGTGACCTTCACCCTGGCGGGCAAGTACGGGCTCGGTGGGCAGACCACCGCTCACATTCGCACCGGGTCGCTGCTCGGTGAGCGGGTGCTGACGGTAGAGCCGGCGGGCAGCGGCAGGATGCGCCCCCTCGAGGTCATTCCGCTTACCCGCACGTCATCGCCGTACTCGCTGATCGACGTGGTCGGTGAACTCACCACAAACACCGCCGGCACCGACACCGAGTCGCTGAACCGGTCCTTGGACACCCTCTCGGACACCATCGACCAGATCGCTCCGCAGTTGGGGCCCACGTTCGACAGCCTGAGTCGGCTGTCGCGGGCGGTGAACAACCGCAACGAAGGCCTCGCCGACCTGCTGAAATCGGCCGCCGATCTGACCGGAGTGCTCTCCGAACGCAGTCAGCAGATCAATTCGCTGATCCTGGATGCCGACAGTCTTGTCGATGTGCTCAACACCCGGCGGCAGGCGATCGTCAACCTGTTGGTCAGCACCTCGGCGGTATCGCGGCAGCTATCCGACCTGGTCGCCCAGAACAATGAACGGCTGCGACCGACGCTCGATAAGATCATCGAGCTGAACAAGATCCTGGTGAAGAACCGGGACAACCTCGCCAAGGCGCTGCCCGGTCTGGCGAAATACGAACTCACCCAAGGCGAGACCGTGTCCAACGGGGCCTACTACAGCGCCTATATTCCGAACCTGTTCCTGCCGCAGCTGCTCCAGCCGTTCTTCGACTACGCGTTCGGATTCCGGCGCGGCGTCGATGCCGGGCAGCCGCCGGACAACGCCGGGCCGCGTGCCGAACTGCCGTTCCCGGTCAACGGGATTCCGCAACCAGGAGATCTGCCGCCCCGATGAGGACTCGTAAACCACTGCACCGGGCGGCGGCCGTCGTGGCGGCACTGCTGCTGGTGGCGGGCGCGGGCATACTCGCCCGCCAGACCATCCTGAAACCGACTCGGATCACGGCGTATTTCTCCACCGCGACCGCGATCTATCCCGGTGACGAAGTCCGGGTCGCCGGAGTGAAGGTCGGCACGATCGACCGTATTGAACCGCAGGGCACCCAGGCCAAACTGACGTTGCGGGTCGATCGCAAGGTGCCGATCCCGGCCGACGCCAAAGCCGTCATCGTCGCGCCCAATCTGGTGGCGGCGCGCTTCGTCCAACTGACCCCCGCCTACCATCGCGGTGACGGGCCGACCCTGGGCGATGGCGCGGTGATTCCGCGCGAGCACACCGCGGTCCCGGTCGAGTGGGATGAGGTCAAGATCCAATTGAACCGCCTTGCCGCTGAACTGGGGCCACGCAGCGGTGTCTCGGGAACGTCGGCGTCACGCTTCATCGACAGCGCGGCAAACGCGATGGACGGCAACGGCGCCAAACTGCGCGAAACTTTGGCGCAACTGTCCGGCGTGGCCCGGATCTTCGCCGAGGGCAGTGGCAACATCGTCGACATCATCTCGGGTCTGCAGACGTTCGTCACCGCACTGCGTGACAGTGATCAGCAGATTGTGGTGTTCGAATCCCGGCTCGCCACCTTGACCAGTGTGATCAACGACAGTCGATCCAACCTCGATGCTGCTCTCACCGACTTCGCCGGCGCGATCGACACGGTGCGGGATTTCGTGGCGGGCAGTCGCGCCGAGACCGCCGAGGCGTTGCAGGGCGTCGCCAAGGTCAGTCAGACGCTGGTCGATTCGAAGAACGCGATCCGCAATATTCTGCACATCACCCCGAACGCAATCGCCAACACACTCAACATGTACAACGTGACCAGCGGAACTCCGGTGGGCTCGTTCGCGTTTTCCAACTTCAGCAACCCTGTCCAGGCGATCTGCACGATGACCGGCGCGGTCGGTAACGTGACGTCGACGGAGACCGGCAAGCTGTGCGAGCAGTACCTCGGGCCGGCTATGCGACTGCTGAATTTCAACGGCCTCCCGATGCCGATTTCCCCGTATCTGACCAAGGCGGCCAGCCCGGACAAGTTGATCTACACCGACCCGGCGTTGATGCCGCACGCCGAGCACCCGGCAAACCTGCCGGAACAACAGCCGTCGATCTCGGCCTACACCGGGCTGCACGGTGATGTCCCCCCTCCGCCTGGGTGGACGGATCCCCTGCAACCACGGGGCTCCTACGTGCCAGACGGACTGCCCGCCGCAGCCACGCCTCCACTGATTCCCGGAGCGCCCCTGCCCAGCCCGACCACGTTCGACGGGATGCTGCTGCCGGGCGGCCCGCCGCTGGGGCCGCCGCCCGGCCTGCCGGGTCAGCTACCCGCGGAAGGGACATCCTCGCCATGATCGGTCACCGTCGCTTGCGGCGCAGTGCGGCACTTGCCGTCGCGGTCGCCGCCACCACCACCGGCTGCGCCTTCGGCGGTTTGAACTCGCTGGCACTGCCAGGCGTTCAGGGCCGCGGACCCGGGGCCCAGCACTTCACGGTCCAGCTGGCCAATGTCGGGACACTGGAGTCCAATTCGCCGGTGATGCTCGCCGACGTGGTGATCGGCAGCGTCGGCAAGATGACCGTCAGCGACTGGCACGCCAACGTCGAGATCGCGGTCAACCCCGGCGTCGAAGTCCCGGCGAATGTGGTCGCGACCGTTGGGCAGACCAGCCTGCTCGGTTCGATGCACCTGGCGCTCAATCCACCTGTCGGAGAAGCTCCTACGGGGAAGCTGATGTCGGGGGCCACCATCGATTTGAGTGGCTCGTCGACCTACCCGTCTACCGAGCAGACCCTGTCGTCGCTGGCCGTGCTGGTAAACGGGGGCGGACTCGGTCAGATCGGCGACATCATCCATAATTTCAGCGCCACCATGGCCGGCCGTGAGGCCGACATTCGCGACCTGATCGTGCGGCTGGACCACTTCACCGGAGCGTTGGACCGGCAACGGGACAACATCGTCGACGCCATCGCAGAGATGAACCGGGCGGCCACGACGTTCGCCGGGCAGCGCGACACCATTAACCGCGCGCTGAACAAGATCCCCCCGGCCATCGACGTCTTGATCAGGGAACGCCCCAAATTCGTCACCGCGTTGACCAAGCTGGGGCAGTTCGGCGACCTGTCGGCCGGTTTGGTGAACGACTCCGGTCGCCAACTGGTCTCCGACCTCATCCACATCGAACCGGCGTTGCGTTCGCTGGCCGACATCGGCCCGGAGCTCAATTCGGCAGTGGCCTACGCCTCAGCCTTCCCGTACGGCCCCAACGCGATCGAGCGCGCCGTGCGGGGTGACTTCCTGAACCTGTTCGCGGTCTTCGACCTCACCAAACCCCGCCTCAAGCGGTCCCTGTTCGCCGGCACACAGTGGGGTGACGAGGACGCGAAACTGGTTCCGGCGCCCGGTGATCCGTGGTATCTGAATTATTCCTACGATCCGCTGCAAGAGCCGATCCTGCAGTCTGCGGGCCAGGCCCTCCCGCCGGGAGCGGTTACCTCGGGAGGCGGTGGCTAGATGCTGACACGCTTCGTCCGGATCCAGCTGATCCTGTTCCTGGTGGCGTCGGTCATCGGCGTGGGAGCCATGCTCTTCGGCTACATGCAACTGCCGACCATGCTCGGGATCGGCAGGGTGGTGGTCACACTGGACCTGCCCGAGACCGGCGGTCTCTACCGATTCTCCAACGTCACCTACAACGGCGTACAGATCGGCGCGGTGACCAAGGTGGAGCTGACGTCCAACGGTGTGCGCGCCACGTTGTCGTTGGATCGCTCACCAAAGGTGCCGGCCGATCTGGTGGCTGCGGTGCGCAGTGTTTCGGCGATCGGCGAGCAGTACGTCGACCTGCAGCCGCGCAGCGACAGCGGCCCGTACCTGCACAACGGCTCGGTGATCGCGGCCTCGGATACCGAAGTTCCACAGCAAGTCGGGCCGATGCTCGATCAGGTCAGTGCCCTGGTCGACAGCATCCCCAAAGACAAGCTCAGTGCCCTGCTGGACGAGACCTTCCAGGCCTTCGACGGCGCCGGCTACGACTTCCAATCACTGCTGGATTCGGCAACGACCATCAGCGGTGACGCCAACCGGGTCTCGGACAAGGTGCGCAGGCTGGTCGATGACGGTGCGCCGCTGCTGGACTCCCAGGAACGAAGCACCGACGCGATCCGGACCTGGGCGCGCAGCGTGGCCGGGATCTCCGAACAGGTCGCCGCCAACGACCCGCAGTTGCGGGCCATCCTGCAACGCGGACCCGGATTCGCAGAGGAAGTGTCGGGGCTGATGCAGGATCTCAAGCCCACGCTGCCGATCCTGCTGGCGAACCTGAACACGCTGGGGCAGGTGCTGATGGTTTACAACCCGTCGCTGGAACAGCTGATGGTGTTGCTGCCCGGGTACATTGCGGCCCAGCAGTCGTTCGGTCTGCCCAAGAACAACGCGACCGGTCTGCCCCAGGGCGACTTCACCCTGACCTTTGGTGACCCCAACCCGTGCACCGTAGGGTTCTTGCCGCCGTCATCGTGGCGTTCCCCGGCCGACACCACCACCATCGACACTCCCGACGGTCTGTACTGCAAACTGCCGCAGGATTCCCCGATATCGGTGCGCGGCGCCCGCAACTTCCCCTGTATCGAACATCCGGGCAAGCGCGCGCCGACTGTCGAACTCTGCGACGACCCCAAGGGCTTCGTCCCGATCGCCATGCGTCAGCACCTCACCGGCCCCGGAGCGTTCGACCCGAACCTGCTCAAGCAGGGTGTGCCGATCGATGACCGGGCCGACTTCAGCGACCGGCTCTTCGCTCCCGTTGGGGGGACCCCGCTGCCGCCGTGGGCCACCCCGTCGGGGACGCCGCCTGATTCCCCTCGGCCGGTGGTGCCCGCGCCGCCGCCCGAAGCGCCGAACGCCGTTCCACCGGCGACTCCAAACTCGGGGCCGTCGGTCGCGGTGCTGCCCTACGACCCGAACACCGGCAAATACATGACCCCCGATGGGCGATACGAGCAGCAGACGAACCTGGTTCCCGGTTCCTCGCCCAAGTCGTGGACCGACCTGATGCCTTTCTGAGTGCCGAGGGAGGACGAATGCGCACACGTGAATTAATAGTCGCCGCAGCGGCTTTCGGGCTGGTCGTGGGGTCGACCCCGGCGCCGCTGACGCAGGCTGCTCTGGGCTTCGAGCTCAACGGGCCCTACCGGGTCACCTCCAACGGCGACTGGGCTAAGACCAACGAGGTTTTCATGAACGAGGTCACGGTGTCGTCGGTGTGGACGTTCAGTTCCAGTTGCGAGGATGCGCACGTCTGTACCGGGCAGGTCAGCAGCGACCAGGGCTGGACGGCACCGCTGGAGTTCCGTACCTCGCGCTGGATCGTCGATCGCTTCCACGAGAACTGGCAGACCTGTCCGGACGGCACCACCTCGCCGGGGCGGCAGCGTTACCAGTTCCAGGGCGGCGACGTCAACGGGCAGTACGAGAAGCGCAATATCGATCTGCTGATCGGCTATGACAGAACGATCGGCGTATCCGGTGCCTGTGGGCGTAACCAGCCCACCGTGATCCTCATGCCGTTGACGGTGCAGCGACTCTAGGCGGTAGGGGCGACCATGCAGACCACTGGAATGTTGAAAGCATTCATCGCGGCGGCACTGGCCGCCGGGACGGTTGCCGGCGTGACACCTGGCGCGCCGTCGGCTGCCGACCCGTACGTGCCGATGTGCGACGTTCCGGCCTGCACACCCGGGATCATGCCGAACGTCGTGCTGGGGGCGCCGTGCTCCAACACCACCTACTTCGTCTTCGGGTCGGCTGTCGCAGGGCCGTCGACCCTGCCGGGCAGGCTGGTGTTCTGCGGGTCGCCGCGTCGCTACGAACCGCGCTGGTTCCGCGCTCCGGAGATGCACGGCATCAAGGAGGAGAACAGCAGGTGCGATGAGTACTCCGGCGAGGTGGCGCAGGCTCCCGACGGCCTGTTCCTGACCTGTGTAGCCGTAGACGGGTACTCGTTGTGGCGCCGCGGAGATCTCTAGCGGCACAACAGTCCCGGCAAGTCGAAGGAGTTCGCCATGCTACGAACCACTGTCGGTGCAGCGCTCGCCGCGTTGACCGTCGCCACGGTGGTGGCGCCGACTGCCGCGGCCGACATGCGATACGGCAATTATGAAGTCCTGAGCAACCGGTGGACCGACGCCACGTGGGTCTGGGCGGTCTACCCGTGCGAGACGATGGGCGAGTTCGACGACCTGCCGGCCGGTTGCGTGACGATCAGTGCGATCGATCGGCCGCATTTCTTCGGCCGCGGGTATTACGGCGGGACGGCCAGACTGGTGGACGGGCAGTACTCGTTCACCTCCGATTACCCCAACGGTCTGAACTGCCCATTCGGGCCCTCGATGCCGACGCGCGACACCTACAGGTGGGATGCGAACACGTTGGCCGGCGTCGTCGAATCGCATTTCGACGTGGGCTGCATGAATGGTCCGGGCGGGGTGAATACCTGGACGTTCGCCCTGGTCCGGATGTAACTGGTGTGGACCCGCTACACCGGGTCGAACGAGGAGATCAACCACCGGCCGTCGTGCTTCTCCAGGCCGACCTTGACGCTGCTCATCGAGTAGGAACCGTCTGGCACCGCTTTGCTGATTGTGGTCTGGTTCAGGAAGATGAGCACTTCAGCCGAGCTGGGCCGCAGCGAGATGATGCCTTTGCGGACCACTGCGGCCACCGTCTGAACGTCTTTCTCCCTGGCGGCCGGGGTGACGACTTTCTGAGTGAAATCGGTGTAGTAGGAGAGGAAGTCGCCGGTCAGGTGACTTTGCGCGGCGCTGAAATCCTGCTCCAGCGTTTTCGGTGAGTAAGTGAGCACGGCCACCGCCCCGTCGGCGGCAGCCGCCATCACCGCCTGCTCGGCCTCTGGTCCGAGTTGCTGGTCGGCCCGCAGTACCCCGAAGTAGAGCCAGCCGGTCAGCGCCGCCGACGCCACGAGCAGGCCACCGAGCACCGCAGCGACCCAACGTGCGGTGGCCACGGTCGGTTTGGCGGCAGGCTGCTCGGCCGGCGATTCCGCGACGGCCTCGTCTGGCACCTGCGGTGCGGCGTCATCGCCGTCTGCCGTCATCGACTCGTCGTCGATCGGCTCCGGCGCGACAGGTTCCTGGTCGGATTCACTCATGCCGCGAAGTCCACTTTCGACAATTTGACCTGGTCACCCTCACGGGCCAGGTGCACGGTGAGGCGCCAACTGCGGGGCTCCTCTTTGGCTCCCGCGGTATTGGTGACCTTGGTGGTCGCTGCGACCAGCACCACCGCTTCATCGTCTGACATCGACTCCACCCCCGCGACCGCCGTGTCGACCGTGGTGACGGTTTTCGAGTCACGAGCGACTTTGGCGAAGTCGGCGGCGTGGGCTTCGAAGTCCTTCTTGAACTCGCCGGTCGAGTTGTTGAGGATCGCCTGGACGTCGTCTTCGACGGTCTCGTAGTTCAGTGTCATCAGTGTCACCACACCCTGGCGGGCGGCGGCGGCGTACTCGGCGGACTGACGTTGGCGCTCAGCGACGCTGCGATGGTGGACCAGGATCACCACGCTGCCGGCGGTGAGTCCCCCGATGGCGAGTATGGCGACCGTCGCCGCAACCCACCGCAGCCGCTTCCAGGCGCGGATGAGCCTAGGGGGCTGGTCAGCGGCCTCGGCGGGGGCCGCTGCGTCGACGTCCGGCGCTGGCTCGCCGGCTTCAGAAGCTTCGCCGTCGGCGTCCTGTGCGGATTCCGGTTCGCCCGCGTCGGCCGACCCCTGCTGCGCCTTGAGCAGCTCCGCTCGGGCGCGGGCCAACTCCGCCGCTGCCTCGGCGGCCTTCGCCTCGGCTTCGGCCAGCGTCAGAGCATCCTTCGAAGGGCGCTTGGCGGCGTGCTTTCCGCCCGGCTTCGCCGGATCACGCGAGGGCATACGGCCTCCTGTCGTTCAGCTCAGCACCAGGGTCCCTCACCACGTGCGAAGCGAGCAGAGCGCCCCCTTGGTGCCGGCGTCGGTGGCGACCACGACGTCATCGACGCGCAGCTCGCAGACGAAGCCCGGCGATGGCAGTTCGGGATGCATCCCGGGCAGTGACACCACCACCATGGCCCAGTCCTGCGGATCGGCCAACGTGGTTTCGAAGATCCAGGGCTGGTTGGGGCCGACCGTGACGTCCGCTCGCGGACTGTACTGGTAGGGGTTGTGACTATATTCGCCGAAGTTGGGCGGCTGAACCTCGCGGTAGTACACGAATGCCTGTGCGGTCTGAGTCGCGCTGACCGAGTAGCGGACGTGGTGCGGCGCCGGATCGTCGGCGCCGGCCGGGACGGCGACAGCCAGCGCTCCGGCGCACGCCATTCCCGCCACCAGGGATGACGCGGCGACCGACCTGCCTGTCACGGTTCCCTCCACTGCTGCACCCGCCGAGCGGGCACACTGCCGAAGACTCAAATTCTTGGTAACGAAGAATATCAATTCCGCCGTGCTTGGGGGGGCGAAACCCTTCCGCCGGTCACCGCCCAGGGTCGGCCGCCGCGCGCCCCGCCCGGTAGCCGAACACCATCGCCGGGCCGATGGTGCCGCCGGCCCCGCCGTACGCCCGCCCGGTGACCCCCGCCATCGCATTGCCCGCGGCGAACAGGCCCGGGATGGGCCCGCCCGAGACGTGCAGCACCCGGCCGTCGCAGTCGGTGCGGGGGCCGCCCTTGGTGCCCATCGCTCCGACCGACAGCGGCACGGCGTAGAAGGGGGCGGTGTCGATGGGCCCCAGCGTGCGCCCGGCGACGGTGCTCGCCTGCGGGTCACCCCAATAGCCGTCGTAGGCGCTGGATCCCCGCCCGAACTCGGGATCGCCGCCCGCTGCCACGCCGCTGTTCCAGTCAGTCACCGTCTGCATCAGGCCGTCCGCGTCGATACCGGTCTTGGCGGCCAGGGCGGCCAGGTCGGGGGAGCCGCAGAACCAGTCGGGTGCCGCTCCGCCGGGCGCCACACCGAGGAATCCGTACCGGCGCAGGTGTTCGGCATCGAAGACGATCCACGCCGGATCGTTGACGTACCCCCCGCGCGGCTCCAGGTAGTGAAAGGCGCCGGCCATCGAGTTGTAGTCGCATGCCTCGTTGACGAACCGCCGTCCGGCTCGGTTGACGATGATGCTGCGGGGGCGGGTGCGTTCGAGTCGCACGCTGCGGCTGCGCTGGTGACCGTCGATGGTGTCCCCGGGGATCCGCACGATCGGAACCCACCATGCCTCGCCCATGTTGGCCAGGTCCGCGCCGCGTGCCATCGCCATGCGCAGCCCGTCGCCGGTGTTGTTCGGGGGTGACACCGCGCCCCGCATCGGCCCGCGCAGAAAGGCCTCTACCAGCGCGGTATCCCACTCGAAGCCGCCGTTTGCCAGGATCACCGCCCGTCGCGCCCGCACCCGGCGCGACGAGCCGCCCGCCTCGATGCGGACGCCGCCGACGCGACCGTCTTCGGTGGCGAGCAACTCGACCCCGCGGCATCCGGTGGCGGGCGTGATGCCGGCGTCCAGCGCGCCCCGAAGCAGCCCGGCGATCAGCGCGGTGCCGGCCACGCAGAGATCGCCGCCGGCGTCCGCCTCGATGTCGGCGTGCAGCCGGGCGCGGGTCTCAGCGTCGAATCCCACATTGCTGTAGTCGGCTGGGAAGGAGGTGATCCGGTCCCGCCAGCAGCCGACCCGGGAGATGTCGTAAGGCAGCGGACTCAGCGAGCGTCCTCCGGCGGGGCGCCCGCCGGGCAGCTCCGGCTTGTAGTCCGGAAAACCGGTGGCGACCTCGAAACGGACGTCGCTGTGGGCTTCGACGAAGTCGACCATCTCCGGTCCGGTCCGGACGAACGCCGCAACCAGTTCGTCGTCCATGGCCCCCAATGACTGGGCGCGCAGGTAGTCCATTGCGGCATCGACGGTGAGCCCGGGCATCCGGTCGTGCGCCGGGATCCAGGCGATCCCGCCGGAGACCGCGGTGGTACCGCCCACGGTCTGCGACTTCTCGTAGAGGGCGACCGAGGCGCCGTGCACCGCCGCGGTGACTGCCGCGGTCAGCCCGGCTGCGCCGCTGCCCAGCACCACCACGTCGACGCTGTCGTCCCAGTCCGGTGTCGTCATTGTTGTCCTCTCGGCCGGATTCAGCTCAAGACCTCCGACAACCGCCCGGCAGCGGCCAGCACGGCTTCGCGGCCGCGCAGCACCACGTCCTCGCGGTGGGAGATCAGGTTGATACAGGTCGGCGGTGACGGCGGGCGGCGACGCACCGGGACCGCCAGCCCAAAGGTTCCCGGCTCGATCTCGCCGTGGGTGACCACCCACCCGCGTTCCCGCGTCTGGGGGACGATGTCGCGTTCCCCGGGCCGCGGGGGCATGGCGGCCAGCAGCGCGATGCCGGCCGCGCCCAGGCTCAGCGGATGCCGGCTGCCCTCATGGAACGCGAGCTGGTAGCCGACCTGGGTGGGGACGATGACGGCGACGGCCACCTGCTGCTCGCCCTCGGCTACCAGCAGGGACACCGTGGTCCCGAGTTCATCGGCAAGGGCGCGCAGCGTCGGCAGGCTCAGCTGGCGCACGTTGTTGTCGAACGAGGCTCCGAGGACGGCCAGCGCGGCCGCCGGGCGGTACCGGCCGTCGTCGCCCTTGGCGATCAGCCGGAAGCCGGTCAGCGTGTTGAGCAGCCGATAGCTGATGGTCCGGTGCACGCCGACGCGGTCGGCGACCTGTTGCACCGTCAGCCCGTTCGGCGCGGCGGCCACCGCCTCGAGAGCAGCGAGCCCCCGGGCCAGTGTCTGCGAACCCCGCGCGGGCTCGGCGGCGTCGGGCATCGGTGCGGCCTCCTTGACATCCACCCGCGTGAGAGTGATGCTCTTGAATATAACGTACATATGTGTGCGATAAAAGCACGCATTGTATGCCATAAACCGAGAACAGCGTTCTCGCGCGGTCCCCGGGGAAGAGGTGGCGGTGCCGGAGTACGAAAGCGTCTGGAGCGACCTCCAGGGAGTCGCGTTCGAGCAGGGGTACCTCGACGCGAACGGCGTGCGCACGCGATACCTGCGGGCCGGCGACCCGGCCAAGCCGGTGCTGGTGCTGCTGCACGGCTCGGGCGGGCATGCCGAGGCCTACGTCCGCAACCTGGCCGCGCATGCCGAACACTTCTGGACCTGGTCGGTGGACATGCTCGGGCACGGTTACACCGACAAGCCCGGTCATCCCCTGGAGATCGCCCACTATGTGGCGCACTTGATGGATGTGCTGGATGCGATCGGTGCGACCACAGCCAGCATCAGCGGTGAATCCCTCGGCGGGTGGGTTGCCGCACGCGCCGCCATCGACCATCCGGGCCGGGTCCATCGGCTGGTGCTCAACACCGCGGGAGGCTCGCAGGCCGACCCCGAGGTGATGGCGCGCATCATCACGCTGTCGATGGCCGCGGTCGAGAACCCCAGTTGGGAAACCGTGCAGGCGCGCATCAAATGGTTGATGGCCGACAAGGCCAAGGATTACGACGACATCGTCGCCAGCCGCCGGCGCATCTACCGGCTGCCCGGTTTCGTCGACGCGATGCGCGACATCATGGCGCTGCAGGACCCGCAGATCCGGGCTCGCAACCTGCTGGGCCCGGGCGACTACGCGCGGATCACGGCGCCGACGCTGGTGGTCTGGACCAGCGACGACCCGACGGCCGATGTCGAAGAGGGCAAACGGATCGCGTCGATGATTCCGGGTGCCCGATTCGAACTGATGCCCGGCTGCGGCCACTGGCCGCAGTATGAGGACCCCGAGACGTTCAATCGCCTGCACCTGGAATTCCTGCTGGAGCGTTAGTGTGGCCGCGCTCAATGATGTCGACGTCGTGGTGGTGGGGGCCGGTCCGGTCGGCCTGACTCTGGCCAATATTCTTGGCCTGCAGGGAATCCGCACTCTGGTCGTCGAGGACCGCGAGACGCTCATCGACTATCCCCGGGGGGTCGGGCTCGACGACGAGTCGCTGCGTACCTTCCAGGCGATCGGTTTGGTCGATGCCGTACTGCCGCACACCGTGCCGAACCAGATCCTGCGGTTCTACGACCGCCGCCGGCGGTTGCTGGCCGAAATGGCACCTGCCGAAGCCGGCTTCGGCTGGCCCAAGCGCAACGGTTTCGTGCAGCCGCTGGTCGACGCCGAACTGCTGCGCGGGCTGGAGCGGTTCGACCACGTCGAGGTGTTGTGGGGCCGCCCGATGACCGGATGCGAGGAAAGCCCCGGCGGTTCAGCGAGGCTCGACGCAGGAGAGGCGAAGCTGGGACCGCCGCATGAATCCGACTCGGTCGCCGTGCACATTGGCGGGGCGGAGCCGCAGACGGTGTCGGCTCGCTACGTCGTCGGTTGCGACGGGGGCCGCAGCGCCACCCGCCGGCTGATGGGAGTGTCCTTCGAGGGCACCACCTCCTCGACGCGCTGGCTGGTCGTCGACATCGCCAATGACCCTCTGGGACATCCCAACAGTGAGGTCGGCGCCGACCCGGCGCGCCCCTACGCCTCGATCTCGATCGCCCACGGCATCCGCCGGTTCGAGTTCATGATCCACGCCCACGAGACCGACGAGCAGGCGCAGGATCCCGAATTCGTGGCCGCCATGCTGGCCCCGTTCCTGCCGCGTCCGCACGACGTCGACGTGATCCGCCACCGGCTCTACACGCACCACTCCCGCATAGCCGGGGCCTTCCGCCGTGGCCGGCTTCTGTTGGCCGGCGACGCCGCCCATCTGATGCCGGTGTGGCAGGGCCAGGGTTACAACAGCGGGATCCGCGATGCGATGAACCTGGGCTGGAAATTGGCCGCGGTGGTACGGGGCCAGGCTCGCCCCAGCCTGCTGGACAGCTACGACACCGAGCGCCGCAAGCACGCCCGCGCGATGATCGACCTCTCCACCATGGTGGGCAAGGTGATCTCCCCGACCAACCGGAGGGTGGCGGGATTGCGCGACGGGGTGATCCGCGCGGCGTCGGCGGTGCCGACACTCAAGCGCTACGTGCTGGAGATGCGTTTCAAGCCGATGCCGCGTTACGAGCAGGGCGCGGTCGTCCATGACCAGCCACGTCGCCCCGACTCGCCGGTGGGCACGCTGTTCATCCAGCCCAGAGTCGATACCCGGGCCGGCGCAGACCTGCTGCTCGACGACGTGATCGGCGCCGGCTTCGCGGTGCTGGCCTGGAACAACAACCCCCGGGTGCTGCTCGGCGAAGAGGCGTTCGCCCGGTGGACGGCGCTGGGAGCCGGCTTCGCCGCGTTGCGGCCCTTGACCCAGCTGCACTGGACGCCGCCCGGCCAGACCGACGACCCCGCGGTCACCATCGTTGGAGACCGGACCGGACAGTTGAAGGCCTGGTTCGACCGCCACGAACAGTCGGTGCTGTTCCTGCGCCCGGACCGCTGCATCGCCGCGGCCTGTATCGCCCAGCGTGCACCGGAGGTCAGCGCGCTCCTGTTCGGTGCTTTGTCGCTGACGCCGACGGCGCCCAGCCCGCAAGGGGGTGAACGCCCCGATGGCACTGAGTCTGTGCTGCATGTCCCACAGCCCACTGCTGAATCTGCCGGGACCACCCCCTGATGTGATGGCCGACGTCGAGGCAGCGATCGAGCAGGCCGCCGCCTTCGTCGCCGACTTCGACCCGCAGCTGACGGTGGTGTTCGCGCCGGACCACTACAACGGCTTCTTCTTGCGCCTGATGCCGCCGTTCTGCATCGGCACCGCCGCCCAGGGCATCGGCGACTACGGGACCCACCTCGGGGCGCTCGACGTCCCCGCCGACCTCGCCGCAGAGTGTGCGGCGGCGGTACTGGAACAGGGTGTGGATCTGGCGGTTTCGGCAACGATGGATGTCGACCATGGCGTCGTGCAACCGCTGGAGCGCCTGTTCGGCGACGCAGCCGCATGCCCGGTCATCCCGATCTTCATCAACGCCGTAGCCGCCCCGCTGGGACCGCTGCACCGGACCCGGGCACTGGGGGCTGCGGTCGGGCGATACCTGGCAGGCCTGGACCTGCGGATCCTGGTCCTGGGTTCCGGTGGACTGTCGCATGATCCGCCCATCCCCACTCTTGCCACGGCGCCGCCCGCCACCCGCGACCGGATCCTGCACGGCACCGCCATGACCGCCGAACAGCGCCAAAGCCGACAGGACGCGGTGATCGCGGCGGCCCGTGACTTCGCGGCCGGGTCGGGGGCTCTGGCGCCACTGAACCCGGAGTTCGATGAGCGATTCCTGGCGATCGTCGACGCCGGAGCGCTCGAGGAACTAGACGCCTGGTCCAACTCTTTCATCACCGAGGCCGGCGGCGGGTCCGCGCACGAGATCCGCAGCTGGGTAGCGGCTTTCGGGGCGCTCGCCGCCCAGGGCAGCTACCGGACAGACCACCGCTATTACCGGGCCGCCCCAGAACTGATCGCCGGTTTCGCCGTCCGCACCGCCCAGCCCACGGAGGTGATCCGGTGAACGAACAGGTCGTCGATGTGCTGGTCATCGGTTCCGGCGGCGGCGGCATGACCGCCGCCTTGACCGCGGACGCACACGGCCTGGACACCCTGGTCGTGGAGAAGGCGCACTACTTCGGCGGATCCACCGCGCTGTCCGGCGGCGGCATCTGGGTGCCGGGGGCGCCGGCGCAGCGTCGGGAGGGCTATGCGCCCGACCCCGACGACGTGCTGACCTATCTGCGCGCGATCACCGACGGGCTGGTGAGCGAGGAACGGCTGCGGCAATACGTCGACAGCGCCCCGCGGATGATGGAGTTCCTGGAGCAGGCCAGCCCCTGGTTCGAGTTCGTCTGGAAGCCCGGTTACGCCGACTACTACCCGGAGCTTCCCGGTGGCTCGGCGTTGGGCAGCACCATCAACGTGCTCGCCATCGACCTGCGCAAGCTCGGTGACGAGGAACAAAACCTCCTCGCCCCCCTGGCGCTGGCGCCGCGGGGGATCTGGTTGGGGCCCAAAGATCTTCGGCTCTTCTACCAGGTCCGGCAATCGTGGCGGGGCAAAGCCGTCCTGGTCAAGCTGCTGTGGCGGATGTTCCGCGCCCGGGTGTTCGGAGACCGGATGGCCGCCATCGGCCAATCGCTGGCCGCCCGGCTCCGGCTCGCCATGGTCGAGCGCGACATACCGCTGCTGCTCGACACACCGATGACCGAGCTCATCACCGACGACTCCGGCGCGGTGATCGGTGCGATGGTGGCGCGCGACGGACGCACACAGCGCATCATGGCGCGCTGCGGGGTGATCCTGGCCAGCGGCGGCTTCGACCACGACCTGGCCTGGCGCAAGCAGCATCAGCCTGTGCTGGAACATGACTGGAGCTTCGGCAACCCGCTGGCCACCGGCGACGGCATCCGGGCCGGGATGCGCGTCGGCGCCGCCGCCGAGCTGCTCGATGAGGCCTGGTGGTTCCCGGCGTTGTGCTGGCCGGACGGGCGCCTGCAGTTCATGCTCAACGAACGCATGATGCCGTCGCAGTTCATCGTCAACGGAGACGGGGAACGGTTCATCAACGAAGCGGCGCCCTATATGGACTTTGCGCACGCCATGATCGCCGGGCAGAACTCCGGCGTCACACACATCCCGTGCTGGTTGATCACCGACCAGCGCTCCTTTCACCGCTATGTGGTGGCCGGGCACCTTCCAATCCCGAAGATCCCCGGCGCGCCGGTGCCGACCGGGCGCCGGATGCCCCAGGCCTGGCTGGATTCCGGGGTGGTCAAGACCGCCAGCACCTTCGAGGAGCTGGCCGGCGAGATCGGGATACCGCCGGAACGGTTGCGCAGCACCGCAAACCGGTTCAACGAACTGGCGCGCTCCGGCCACGACGACGACTTCAACCGCGGCGACAGCGCCTACGACAACTATTACGGCGATCCGACACTGCCCAATCCCAACCTGCACCCGCTGGGCGGGCCGCCCTATTACGCGTTCCGGATCATCCTCGGCGATCTGGGCACCTCCGGCGGCCTGTGCACCGACGAGCATGCCCGGGTGCTGCGCGCCGACGGCTCGGTGATCGGCGGCCTGTACGCGGTGGGCAACGCCGCGGCGCCGGTGATGGGGCGCAGCTACGCCGGCGCCGGAGCCACCATCGGCCCGGCGATGACCTTCGGCTATGTGGCAGCCCAACACCTTTGCACCCGAGAACAATCCGCCGAATCACAGACACCCCAACAACCGTCCAGGAGGAAACCGTGAAGATTTCGCTCTTCTACGAATTCGCGCTGCCGCGCCCGTGGTCCGACGACGACGAACACCTGCTGTTCCGCGACGGCCTCGATGAGGTGGAAGCGGCAGACAAAGCCGGTTTCTCGACGGTGTGGCTCACCGAGCACCACTTCCTGGAGGAGTACTGCCACGCCACGGCGCCGGAGATGTTCCTGGCCGCCGCCAGCCAGCGGACCAAGGACATCCGGCTCGGCTTCGGGATCATGCACCTGCCCCCGGTGGTCAACCACCCGGCCCGGGTGGCCGAGCGGGTTGCCACCCTGGACCTGCTGTCGGGCGGCCGGGTGGAGTTCGGGACGGGGGAGGGATCGTCGATCGCCGAGCTCGGCGGCTTCGGGATCGACCCCGCCGACAAACGCGCCCAGTGGGAAGAAGCTCTCGAGGTCTCGATCCGCTGTATGACCGAAGAACCGTTCACCGGATTCGACGGCCAGCACGTGCAGATGCCGGCCCGCAATGTCATTCCCAAGTCGCTGCAGAAGCCGCATCCGCCGGTCTGGGTGGCGTGCACCCGGCCTGCCTCAGTCCAGATGGCGGCGCAGAAGTGCATCGGTGCACTGAGTTTCGCCTATACCGGCCCCGGTCCGCTGGCCGAGCGGGTCAACGGGTACTACAAGGAACTCGAGGAGAACGGCGTCCCGGTGACGCCCCAGGTGAATCCCAACATTCTGGCCATCGGCGGCGACCTGTCCATGATGGTGGCTCCCACCGACGAGCAGGCAATCGCCCGTCTGGGGGTAGGCGGCGGATTCTTCTCGTTCGGGATCATGCATTACTACATGACCGGCGAGCACACACCGGGCCGAACCGGGGTGTGGCAACGCTATCTCGAAGAGGTGGACAAGGATCCGACGCTGGCCTACGGGCCGGGTCGCGGGGCGATCGGCAGCCCGGCGACCGCACGCGAGTTCCTGCGCGGCTACGAGGAGAGCGGGGTCGACGAACTCATCCTGCTGCTCAATCCGCGTAGCCATGAGGCCACCATGGAGGCCATCGAGCTGATGGGCACCCAGGTGCTGCCGGAGTTCATCGAGCGCGACGAGAAGGCGGTCGCCGAGAAGGCCAAGAGGCTGGAACCGGTTCTGGAGAAGCTCGAGGCCCGTCGTCCGAAGTCCACCGCGCCGGTTTTCGACGAGTCCTACGCGTTCGGCGGACTGCCGACCGGTCGGGGCGGCACGTTCACCGCCACCGAGATCCCCGAGGCGATGGCCGAGATGAACGAGGGCCGGGTGCAGGCCGCTCAACTGGCCAAGCAAGAACGGGAACGCGGCGGACAGTGAGCGCCGCGGCGTCTGAGCTGTGGCGCTACGACGGTCGACGAGCCGTGGTCACCGGCTGCGCCTCGGGAATCGGCGCGCAGCTGGTGGCGCAGCTCGGCGAACTCGGCGCGCACGTCACCGGCCTGGACCGAATCGAGACCGCGGCGGGCGTCGACGAATTCCATCCGATCGACCTGGTTGATCCAGAATCCATCGATCGCGCCGCCACCGCGATCAGGGCGGCCGGGCCGATCGACGCGTTGTTCAACGTCGCCGGGGTGTCCTCGGGCATCGGGGACCCGCAGCGGGTGGTCACGATCAACTTCCTGGGCATGCGCCAGCTCACCGAAGGGCTCCTGCCGGCGATGCCGTCGGGATCGGCCATCGCCAACGTGTCCTCGCTGGCCGCGGCGGCCTACCGCGAGAACGCGCAGACCACAGTCGGCCTGGTGAACTCCGAGGGAATGGCCGACGGATTACAGTGGTGCCGTGCCCATCCCGCCGCGCTCGCCGACGGCGGCTACCGATTGTCCAAAGAGGCGATCATCCTCTACGGCATGCTCAACGCCGAAGCGCTGGCGCAGCGCGGGATCCGGATCAACTGCACCGCGCCCGGCGTCACCGAAACGCCGATCCTCGATCAGTTGCGCAGCAGCTACGGACAGGGCTTTCTCGACGACATTCCCAAGCCGCTGGGGCGGGTCGCCGGCGCGGACGAACAGGCTGCACCGCTGGTGTTCCTGAACAGTCCAGCAGCCGGGTACATCACCGGCCAGGTGCTCTGGGTCGATGGCGGCAACATCAGCAGCCGGGCTGCCGCTGCGCTGGCGAAGGGGACGGTGCCATGGCCGGGTTGACCGAGTTCCGGCGGGTGGCTGAGAGCGTCCGCAACTGGGGGCGCTGGGGTGACGACGACGAGCTGGGGACCCTCAACCTCATCACGCCGGGCAAGATCGCCGCCGCCGCCGGTCTGGTGCGGCACGGCAAGGTGTTTCCGCTGGGGGTGGAGTTCGGATCGTCGGGGCCGCAGGGGGCCTTCCAGTTCCGGCACAACCCGATTCACGTGATGACCGTCGACGGCGGCGATGTCAGCACGCTGGCCGACTACGGCCCGCAGTGGCGCCAAAACCTGGTGGCTCAGCAGCTCAGCGAGTACTTCACCGACAACCCGTTTCGGTTCAACGACGACATGATCGTGATGCCGCTGCAGGCCGCCAGCCAGTGGGATGCGCTGTCGCACGTCTACTACGACGATCAGCTTTACAACGGATTCCCGGCGAGTTCGGTGACCAGCCTCGGCGCCTACCACTGCGGCATCGACAAAGTGGACGGCAAAGGGATCGTCTCGCGCGGAGTGCTGCTGGATGTGGTTGCCCATCGCGGCGCCGACACCTTCCTGCCGCTGGGCACCCCGATCACCCCGGACGAACTCGACGAGGTTGCCCGAGCCCAACAGGTCACCGTCGAACCCGGCGACATCGTGCTGATCAGAACCGGGTGGTGGCAAAGGTTTCGCGCCACCGGCGACGGCGCCGAGCCGGGAGCCGGACTGGATTGGCGGTGCGCCTCCTGGCTGCACGAGCACGACGTCGCGGCGGTGGCCGCCGACAACGTGATGGTGGAGAATCCGGTCTCCGGTGTCGAGGGAACCTATCTGCCGATGCACATGCTGTGCCTGCGTGACATGGGGCTGATGCTCGGGGAGTACTGGGATCTCGGCGCGCTCGCCGCAGACTGCGCCGCCGACGGCCGCTACGAATTCCAGCTGGTGGCGCCGCCGTTGCGGGTGACCGGCGGCGTCGGCTCGCCGGTGAACCCGATCGCGATCAAGTAGCCCCGACGGAGGAGCCCCGGTGTTGGTGTCCCGCAAGACCGTCATGGTGGACGGCCTGCACACGTCCTACCTGGAGGCGGGGGACCCGTCTGCCCCGGCAGTGGTCCTGTTGCACGGCGGTGAGTTCGGTGCGTCTGCCGAGATCGGTTGGGAGCGCACCATTCCCGCACTCGCCGAACGGTATCGGGTGCTCGCCCCTGATCTGCTCGGGTTCGGGGAGTCGGCCAAAGTGATCGACTTCAACGACGGACGCGGTATGCGGATTCGTCACGTGGCGCGATTCTGCGCGGAACTGGGCGTGCAATCCGCCGATTTCGTGGGCAACTCGATGGGCGCCATCATGCTGCTGGTCGACGCCACGTCGCAGGCAGCGGTGTTGCCGGTGCGCCGGCTGGTCGCCATCTGCGGCGGCGGCGAGATCCAGCAGAACGAGCACATGGCCGCGCTCTACGACTACGACGCGACGGTGCCCGCGATGCGCCGAATCGTGGCGGCGCTGTTCAGCGACCCGGCCTATCCGGCCGACGACGACTACGTGGCACGCCGCTACGCCTCGAGTGCCGCACCGGGCGCCTGGGAGGCCGTGGCGGCGGCGCGATTCCGCCGCCCCGGCGCGCAGCCCCCGCCGCCGGCGCCCAGCAGCCGTCCCTACGAACGCATTTCGGCGCCCACACTGGTGATCGAAGGTGCGTGCGACAAGCTGCTGCCGCCGGGCTGGGCTGCAAAGATCGCCGATCAGATTCCCGCCGGTCGCTCCGCGGTCGTGGACGCTGCCGGCCACTGCCCGCAGATCGAACAGGCCGAGCAGGTCAACGGCCTACTGCTGGACTTCTGCGCGGGCTGACCCGCCGTGGGAAACGGAGGCTATTGCCGTCCCGGTGATTCATCGGACCTCATGGGTGGTCGGTGGTGGTTGGGGTTGGAAGGGTTGGTACCACCACCATTGGGCGCGTTCGCCGGTGGGGCCGGGGCAGGGTGCGACTACTGGTGGGGGTCGCTTGGGTGGGCGGGCCAGTGATGCCGGGCTGAGCGGTCGGTCGGCCGCGTCGGTGACGACGAGGTGACTGGCTGGCCCGGTGATGGTGATGATGCCGCGGTGGTGCAGCCGGTGATGGTAGGGGCAGACCAGCACCAGGTTGGCGAGTTCGGTTTCGCCGCCGTCTTCCCAGTGCCGGATGTGGTGCGCGTGCAGGCCGCGGGTGGCTCCGCAGCCGGGAACCACGCAGGAGCGGTCACGGTGCTCCAGTGCGCGGCGCAACCGGCGGCTGATGGTGCGGGTCGACCGTCCCGACCCGATCACCTCGCCGTCGCGTTCGAACCACACTTCGCAGGTGGCGTCGCAGGTCAGGTATTGGCGTTCGTCGTCGGAGAGCAGTGGGCCCAGGTGCAGTGCCGCGGTCCGGTCTTGGACGTCGAGGTGGGCTACCACGGTGGTGTGCTGGGCGTGGGGCCGGCGGGTGGCCTCGGCATCCCATCCGGCTTCGACCAGACGCAGGAAGGCATCAGCGGTCGTGGGCAACGGCGGTGTCTGGTCTGTTGGGCGGCCGGAATCGTCGTGGTCGCGCTTGTACTGCGTTATCAGCGCATCGAGGTGAGACTGCAGTGCTGCGTCGAACTTGGCTGCGTCGAGGTGGTCGAGTTTGATGCGCCAGCAGGTGCCCCGCTCGTCGGTGACTTTGGTGATCGAGCGCACCGGTTCGGGCCGGGGTTCGGGTTCGGGTTCGGGGCGTGGTTCGAGTTTGACCGCGGTGCGCAGCTGGTTGACCGTGGCGACGGCGGCCAGTTGCGCGTAGTGCTCATCGGATCCGTCGGCGGCCCGGCTGGTGATGACGCCGACCTGATCCAACGACAGGCGGCCTTCGCGCATGCCTTGGGTGCAGTGGGGGAACGACTCTGCGCGCTGTGCCACGGTCGCGATCGTGTGCGCGTTGCCCGGGGACACACTGGTTTTCCAGGCCACCAATGCCGCCACCGAGCGTGCGCCGGTGGTTGCCCACAGTTCGTCGCGGTCGATCTCGGCGATGATGTCGACGATGCGCCCGTCGATGGCGTTGCGCTGGCCGGTCAGCTCCGACAACTCGCCGAACAGCACGTCAAGACGCTGATCGGGGGACAGCGCAGCGACGCCCGGCGGAGCAGTCGATGCGGCCGAGGACATGACGTCATCATCGCAGCAGGGTCTGACATCCAAGAGCCGCCGAATCCACGCGGTGATCAACCGATGTCGGGGCGTCCCGGCGGATTGGTGAACCAGATGTTCTCCTCGCGCAGGTTGCGGCTGCGCCAGCCGTCGGGGGTGCGGACCAGCTCGTGGTGGTGATAGCCGCCGCAGCAGCTCACGTCCGTCATCCCGGGCAGTTGCATGGGGTTGTAGAACATCGCCCGCACCGTCGCGGTATCACCGGAGTGCCCCAGGACTTCGATGTTGGTGACGTAGTGCATGGACATCGGGATAGCCGCAAAGCCCGCCGCCAACCAGTCGGCGACTTCGTCGCGGGTGCCACAGACGGCGCCGGCCGAGGTGTAGTCGATGACGGCGTCCTCGGTGAACACCGACCGGTACAGCGCCCGGTCCTTGGTGTCGACGGCGCGGGCGTACCGGTAGAGCAGGGCGGAGATGGCCAGCTGGTCGTCGGTCGGGCGGGGGGCTTGGGCGGTCATGCTCTGAGTTTCTCCCGAGAGCGCCGAGAATTTGCGAACATTGGGCAACCTGCCGACCCCGACAGCGGCAAAGCCGACTCCGTGCGGTGGGTCAGCGCTTCGGCGCTATGCCTTGCACACCAAGCTATTCCGGCTCCTCTGCCGAAATGACCGGACGTCGCACGTCGGGCGCCTGCTGCCCGGCCGCAGTCGTCCCGGACGCCGAAGAATTAAATCAGTCGCTTGACTGAATCTGGCAAAGCGGGTTGAGTCGGAGGCCGGTGGCAGCGGAAGGGCGCAGATGGGCAACGAGTTGGCCGGAAAGGTGGCGATCGTCACCGGGGGTGCATCGGGTATCGGCCGCGGGATCGCCGAGCGATTTCTCGCCGAGGGGGCACGGGTGGTCATCGCAGACCTCGACCGTGACCGCGGGGAGGCGCTCGCCGCCGAACTCGGCGCCGAGGCGACATTTCGGGTCACCGACGTCGCCGATCCGCTTCAGATAAGCGCACTGGTGGAGGCCGCCGTCGAGACGTTCGGTGGACTGGACATCATGGTCAACAACGCCGGCGTCTCCGGAACCATGCACAACCGGTTCCTCGACGACGACCTGGCCGACTTCCATCGGATCATGGCGGTCAACGTGCTCGGCGTGATGGCCGGCACCCGCGACGCTGCCCGGCACATGTCCAAGGCCGGCGGCGGGTCGATCCTCAATCTGACGTCGATCGGCGGCATCCAGGCCGGCGGCGGGGTGATGACTTACCGCGCCTCGAAAGCCGCCGTCATCCAGTTCACCAAGTCGGCGGCGATCGAGTTGGCGCACTATGACATCCGGGTCAATGCCATTGCCCCCGGCAATGTTCCGACGCCTTTCGTGGCGTCGTCGGCGGCGGCGAACCTGGACCCGGATGACCTGGCGCGGTTCGAAGCGGCGATTCGCGAGACCATGCGCGCCGACCGGCCGCTGAAGAGGGAGGGCACCGCGGCCGACGTCGCCGAGGCGGCGTTGTACCTCGCCGGTGAACGCTCCCGGTACGTCACGGGTGTGGTGTTGCCGGTGGACGGCGGGACGGTCGCGGGCAAGGCGATCCGTCGCCGCCCCAAGCCCGCCGAGTCGTCACCTAGTTAAATCAATCGCTTGACTTAAATGACTGTGCGCGGTTGACTGACGCCGTGACCACCGCTGATCGGGCCGCGCGCGCTGACCGGTCCAACAGCACGCGGGAGGCGATCCTGACCGCGGCCGAACAGCTGTTCGCCGAACACGGGGTCTTCGCGGTCTCCAACCGTCAGGTCAGCGAGGCCGCCGGTCAGGGCAACAACGCGGCGGTCGGATACCACTTCGGCACCAAGACCGATCTGGTGCGCGAGATCGAGCGACGCCACCGGGCGCCGGTCGAGCGGCTGCGCGAAGAGATGGTTTCGGCGGCAGTGCAGTCCACCGACCTGCGCGACTGGGTGTCGTGCCTGGTAAGGCCGCTCACCGATCACCTTGCTGCGTCGGGCAATCCGACCTGGTATGCGCGTTTTGCCGCACAGGTGATGGCCGATCCCGCCTACCACAACATCGTCGTCAAGGACGCGCTGAGTTCGCCGTCTCTGGTGCAGGTCATCGAGGGCATCAACGCCTGCCTGCCAGACCTTCCGGTCCGGGTCCACCAGGCGCGGAATGTGATGGCGCGCAATCTCTTGATGCACACCTGCGCCGAACACGAGCGCGCGGTGGCGGCGGGGGTCTCGGCGGCTGCCAGCTGGGCGGAGTCCGGGTCTGACCTCATCGACGCGATCGTCGGGCTGTGGCTGGCCCCGGTCACCGAAAAGACGGAAGGCCCGCAATGAAAGTGACCGCTGACCAGGATATCTGCGCCTCGTCGGGGCAGTGCGTCGGATTTGCACCCGCAGTCTTCGACCAGCGGGACGAGGACGGGGTCGTCGTCGTACTCGACCACAACCCGCCCGCGGGGCTGGCCGACACCGTGCGGGAGGCGGCCCGCACCTGCCCTTCCGGAGCCATCAAGATCGTCGAGGAGTGAGCGTGACCGACGCAACCATTGTCACCACCACAACGCCGGAATACCCGATGAGCCGCGATGGCCGGTGCCCTTTCGCGCCGCCGCCGGAGACCATGGCGCTGGCCGCGCAGGCCCCGCTGAGCCGGGTGCGGATCTGGGACGGCAGCACGCCCTGGCTGATCACCGGCTACGAGGCGGTCCGCGCCCTGTTCTCCGACCCCCGCGTCAGCGTCGACGACCACCAGCCCGGCTTTCCGCACTGGAACGAGATGATGCGCGCCAGCGTCGACCACCGGCCTAAATCGGTGTTCACCACCGATGGTGCCGAACACATTCGGTACCGGCGAATCCTGTCGCCGGCGCTGACCATGAAGCGCGTCGAGGCGCTGAAGTCCGTGACGCAGCGGATCACCGACGAGCACATCGATGCGATCCTGGCCGGACCGCAACCGGCCGACCTGATCGAGGGATTCGCACTGCCGATTCCGTCGCTGGTGATCAGCGAACTGCTCGGGGTGCCCTACGAGGACCACGAGTTCTTCCAGCAGCACGCCACCATGGGAGTGGACCGCAACGCCACCTCGGACGATCTGGCCGCGGGTGCCACCGAGCTCTCCAAGTACCTGGTCCAGCTGCTGGAGGCCAGGATGGCCGAGCCGGCCGACGACGTGGTCTCCGATCTGGCCAAGCGGGTGCGCAATGAGGAGCTGTCGGTGCGCGAGGCCACCCAACTGGGCACCGGGATGCTCATCGCCGGGCACGAGACCACCGCGAACATGATCGGCCTGGGCATCGTGGCGCTGCTGCATGAGTCCGACAGGATCGCCGAGAAGACTGCGGTGTTCCGCGGCGACGACGACGCCGCGATCGCCAACGCCGTCGAGGAGCTGCTGCGTTATCTGTCGATCATCCACACCGGCCAGCGCCGGGTGGCCGTCGAAGACATCGAGATCGCCGGCGAAACCATCCGCGCGGGTGAGGGGATCATCATCGACCTGGCGCCGGCCAACTGGGATGCCTCGGTCTTCCCCGAACCGGACACCCTCGACCTGGCGCGCCCGGCCCGTCAGCACATGGCGTTCGGCTTCGGTCCGCACCAGTGCGTCGGTCAGCAGCTGGCCCGCGCGGAGATGGTGATCGCCTTCCGCACGTTGTTCCGGCGCATCCCCACGCTGAAGCTGGCGGTGGACATCGACCAGATCCCCTTCAAGAACGACCGGCTCGCCTACGGCGTCTACGAACTCCCCGTCACCTGGTAACCGCCCGATTGGAAGTGGATTGACATGTCCAGCACATCAACTCAAGGCGTCGCGTTCTATCCCCCCGGCGGCTACGGGGCACCCAAGGACCGGCACGGGCAGGCCGGTGTCGGCTTGGGTAATGTCGGCCTGCCGGCCGGTACCGAGGTGTTCTCCGCCGACAACCACATCTCCATCGCCGACGACATCTTCTACCAGCGGTTCCCCGAGGACCTCAAGGACAAGGCGCCGCGGATCTGGTACGAGGACGGCGCCTACATGGTCGGCCGCAAGGGGCAGTCGTTCCTGCCGGGCGATTTCTCGGCGGTGCTCATGCAATACGACGATCTGGCCGGGGCGGCCAGCAGCAATATCGAGGCCCGCATCCGGGAGCTCGCCTCCGACGGCGTCGACAGGGAACTCGCGTTTCCGAACGCTGTACTCGCACTGTTTCACTTCCCCGACAAGGAGCTGCGGGAACGGGTCTTTCGGATCTACAACGAGTACATGGCCGAGTTGCAGGAACAGTCCGACGGCCACTTCTACGGGGTGGGACTGATCAACTGGTGGGACCCCGCCGGAACCCGGCGAACCCTCGAAGAGGTGAAATCCCTGGGCCTCAAGACGTTCCTGCTGCCGCTGAATCCCGGGAAGGGCGATGACGGCAACATCATCGACTTCGGTGCCCGGGCGATGGATCCGGTGTGGGATGAGATCGAACAGGCCGGATTGCCGATCACCCACCACATCGGTGAGACTCCGCCGAAGACGCCCTGCGAGATCAACAGCGTCGTGGTGGGCATGATGGTCAATGTCGACTCGTTCCGCGAGCAGTTCGCCAAGTACCTCTTCTCCGGCATCCTGGACCGCCACCCGGGACTGCGGATCGGCTGGTTCGAAGGCGGGATCGCCTGGGTTCCCACCGCTTTGCAGGACGCCGAGCACCTGCTCGCCTCCTACCAGCACATGTTCACCCACCAGCTCCAGCACGACATCCGGCACTATTGGGACACCCACATGAGCGCGTCGTTCATGGTGGACCCGCTCGGCCTGCGGCTGATCGACCAGATCGGGGTGGACAAGGTGATGTGGTCGTCGGACTACCCGCACAACGAGAGCACCTTCGGCTACTCGGAGAAGTCACTGGCCGGTGTGGTCAATGCCCTGGGACCAGAGGATGCGGCGAAAGTGGTGAGCGGCAACATCAAAGCCTTCCTCGGGCTGTGATACCGCCCGTGACATCACGTCCACCGGTGCATACGTAGCGCCAGTTGAAGGAGCAGATCGCCAATGTCAGACACAGCCGGGGACTCGGGACGGCCCTCCGCGGAAGAGATCATCCGGTACCGCAAGGACCCGGCCACCAAGATCGCCACCATCACCTTTGACCGCCCGGAATACCTCAACGCGCCGACCTCGTCCGCGCGCCTGCGCTACGCGGACCTGCTGCGCGCCGCAAGCGTTGACAACGACGTGAAAGTGGTGGTGATCCGCGGGGTGGGGGACAACCTGGGCAGCGGCGCCGACCTTCCCGAATTCATGGAGGGCGTCGCCGATCCGGACAAGCGGCTGGCCGAACTGCGCCTGGAGGGCATGGACGTCAGCTACCCGCCCCAGGGCACGTTCCGCAACGGCGCCACCATCAGCGCGTGGTACGCCAATGTGCAGGCTGGAAACCGGCCACTGCAGGAGCTCAAGAAGATCAGCATCGTCGAAGCCAAGGGCTACTGCTACGGCTGGCATTTCTACCAGGCCGCAGACGCCGACCTGGTGATCTCCAGCGACGACGCGCTGTTCGGCCACCCATCTTTCCGGTACTACGGATGGGGGCCGCGGATGTGGACCTGGGTGCAGATGATGGGGCTGCGCAAGTTCTCCGAAATGGTCTTCACCGGAAGACCGTTCACCGCCGCCGACATGGAGAAGTGCAACTTCCTCAACAAGGTGGTGCCGCGCGACCAGCTCGAAGCCGAGGTCGACAAGTACGCGCTGGCCTGCTCCCGTAACCGCCCGGTGGACACCGTATTCATGCAGAAGATGTTCTTCGAGGTCTACAAGCAGCATCAGGGCGAGTACATGGGCAGCCTGTTGTCGGCGTTCTTCGAGTCGATGGGGTCCGGCGTTGCTCCCGACGTCGACGACCTGATGATCGACGACGCGATCGAATCCGGACTCAGCGGAGCGGTCAAGGACAACGACTCCAGATTCCCGCCCGACTTCCGCTTGAGCAAGTCGAGTCGCGACGCGGAATCCTGACGCCGTGGGGCCGCTGCACGGCTATACCGTCATCGATCTGTCCGACGGCATCTCCGGCGCGTATGCCACCAAGATGCTCGCCGACGGCGGGGCACTGGTCATCAATGTCGAGCCACCGCAAGGGGACGCACTACGCGGCTGGTCGGCCTCGCACGCGGTGGTCGATGCCGGCGCCGGCGGTGCGCTGTTCAGCTTCCTGGGGTGCTCCAAGCACAGTGTCGTCGCCGATCCCAACGATCCCGCCGACATCGAATGGGTACACACCCTGCTGGCCTCCGCTGACGCGGTCGTGTGGTCGCGCCAGGGAGTCGTCGGCCGGCACCCGTCGTTGGCGCCCGCGGAGATTCACCGGCGGCACCCGCATCTGGTGGTCACCGCCATTACGCCCTTCGGGCTGGACGGTCCGTGGCGGGATCGCCCGGCCACCGAGTTCACCCTGCAGGCCTGGTCGGGGGGAGCGGTCGGTCTCGGTCGCGGAGCCCAGGATCGGGCACCGGTGCACATCGGCGGGCAGGTGGGCGACTGGCTCGCCGGGGCCTACGCCGCGGCCATGACCTTGGCGTCGCGGCTGCGTGCCTTGCGCGACGGTCGCGGAGAACTGATCGACCTCTCGGCCCTGGAAGCCCAGATACTCGGCCTCACT
The DNA here is from genome assembly GCF_010729485.1 of Mycolicibacter hiberniae. Classification (NCBI taxonomy): domain Bacteria; kingdom Bacillati; phylum Actinomycetota; class Actinomycetes; order Mycobacteriales; family Mycobacteriaceae; genus Mycobacterium; species Mycobacterium hiberniae. Next base: position 2,977,885 of record NZ_AP022609.1, on the reverse strand, counting down.
TACTATCCCGTGACCTACTTCGAAATGCTGGGGCGCCCGTGGCGGTCCGAGCGCAGGCCGACGGTACCGGGCGTGGCGCAGGCCGCCGACGGTCTGGTCGCGCTGGGCTGTGGCACCGCCCAGCAGTGGTTCGACCTGTGCGTCATGACCGGCCATGACGAGTGGATCGACGAGGACTCGCCGCTGTCGATCACCGAGCAGGCGAACCTGCACGCCCCCGAACTCTACGAGTGGGTGCGCAATCACACCGTCGAGGAGGTCCGCGACCTGGCCTCGGCGTTCCGGATACCGAACTCGCCGGTCGGCAACGGCGCGAACGTCGCAGGCTTCGACCACTTCCGGCATCGGCGGCTGTTCACGTGCAATCCGCGGGACGGGTTCATCCAGCCGGCGCCCCCCTACCGGCTGGATGGTGTGGCGCCTGCCGAGCCGGCTCCGGCGCCGCACCTGGGCGAACACACCGACACCTACCGGCGCCTGCCGCCGCGGCGGCGAACTGCCCCCGTCTCGCCGGCCCCTGATGACCGACTGCCGCTCAAGGGCATACGTGTGCTGGACATGACCACCTTCTGGGCCGGCCCGTCGTGCACTCACCTGCTCGCCATGCTCGGTGCCGAGGTGATCCATCTGGAGTCCGCCCGCCATCCCGACGGCACCCGGCTGATCGCCGGAATACCGGTCAGCGAGGAGTCGTGGTGGGAACGTTCACCGATATTCTCCGCACTCAACACCAACAAGAAGAGCCTCACCCTGGACTTCGCGACCGAGGACGGCCGCGACGTGCTGCACCGTCTGATCGCGGACTGCGACGTCATCGTCGAGAACTTCACCCCGCGGGTGATCGAGAACCTCGGCCTGGATTTCGGGTTCGTGCAGTCGCTGCGCAATGACGTGATCATGCTGCGGATGCCCGGATTCGGCCTGGACGGCCCTTGGCGGGACAACCCGGCCTTCGCCTACGTCATCGAAGACGCCGCCGGGCTGAGCTGGCTGACCGGTTACCCCGACCGCAACCCGTACGAGCCGTACTCGATCGGCGACCCGAATGCGGGTGTGCACGCGCTGACCGCGCTGCTGCTGGCACTGGAGCACCGGCGCCGGACCGGCGAGGGAGTCCTGGTGGAGGCCGCCATGATCGACGCCGCCCTCAACATCGCCGCCGAGCAGGTGATCGAATACTCGGCAAACGGTGCGTTGCTGCAGCGCGACGGAAACCGCGGACCCGCGGCCGCTCCGCAGAACTTCTACCGGACCACCGGAGTCGACGAATTCGGGCGAGAAGACTGCTGGGTCGCGATTGCGGTCGCCACCGACGAGCAGTGGACGGGCCTGTGCGGTGCGCTGGGCGACCCGTCCTGGGCCGCCGACCCGGCCCTGTCCGACGCTGCCGGGCGGCGCGCCCAGCACGACGCCATCGACCAAGAGCTGTCCGCCTGGTGCGCTACCCGCAGCGCCGACGAGGTCGTCGAGACACTCTGGGGCGCCGGGGTTCCGGTGGCCAAGGTGATGCAGCCGCATCGCCAGACCGAGTTGCCGCAGTTGGCCGCGCGGGACTTCTTCGAGCAGGTGGGCCACCCGCTCAACGGTCCCGCATCCCACAGCACGCTGCCGGCCCGGCTCTCGCGCGGGCCGCGGACGGTTCACGCCCGCCCCGCGCCGTTGCTCGGTCAGCACAACCATCAGTTGCTCACCGAGCTGGGCCTCACCGAGACCGAGATCGCGGCGCTTGCAGCCGCCGGCGTCATCGGCAATGCACCTGCCTAGGCCGCGAGCTCGATCGAATCCAGCAGCGCGAGAACGGTGTTATTCGGCAGCAGCGTCGAGGGCGTCCAGCGCCCCGCGGGTGTCCAGGTCGGTGAACACCGCGGCGTAGTGCTGCGCGAAGGCCAGACTGATATCCGGCCGTTGCCAGTTGTCGCCACCAGACAGGGTCGCGATCCAGATCGCCAGACCGTGCGCCGCGGTATTCCTCGAGCAGCGCGCGTTCGCCGGCCCGCCGGTCGGTGGTGGTCAGTGCACCCTGCAGGAAATAGCCCACGTCCAAGGAGACATTGCCGCGCCGCACCATCTGCCAGTCCAGGAAGCCGACGTCGCCATCGGGCAGCACGTAGGTGTTGCCGAGTCGGCGTGCTGGGGGTCGATGGCTTTGGCGAACACGGTGGCCGGCCTGCTGCCGGCGGCGTAACTCAGGGCCAGGCGGGCGCGCCGATTGGTGCGGTTGTCGCGGGCTGCGACCGAGACCGCGTCCACGACCGCCCCGGGTGGTGAGCGCTGAGCGCAGCGCTCATCCACTCCGGGGATATCGCTTCCCAGCTGTCCGGAGTCGCCGAGGCGGTTATTTCAGGCAGCTTCCCGCGTCCACGGGCAGGGTGACTCCGGTGATGTAGCGGGCCTCGTCGGATACCAGGAAAAGCACGGCGTTGCTGATATCCACCGCGTCCACCCACGGAACGGGCAAGGTGTGGAACATCTGGCAGATGGGCGCCATGTCGTCGGGGCCCGGGTTCTCCAGGTCCGGACGGAACATCTTCCAGGTGCCCTCGTTCATGATCATGCCGGTGCTGACATGAGTGGGGTGCACGGTGTTGACGCGGATGTTGTGGTGACCCAACTCCACGGCGAAGGAGCGCATGATCCCCACGACGCCGTGCTTGGCCGCGACATAGTTGCCGCAGTGCGGGTAGGCCTTCAGCCCGCCGACGGAGCTGGTCAGGACGATAGAGCCGCCCTTTCCTCCGGAAATCAGATGCGGCACACCGGCCTTGACGGTCTTCCACACACCCGACAGGTTGATGTCGATCATCTCCTGCCAGTCGTGTTCGGTGCACTGGTCGAGGGTGTCGCCGCCGTTGCCGATGCCGGCGTTGGCGACGATGATGTCCAGGCCGCCCAGTTCCTCCACTCCGGCGTCTACCGCGGCCTTGAGGCCGTCGAAGTCGCGCACATCGACTTCGGCCGTGAAGATCCGGCGGCCCCGAGCCTTGACCAGGTCGACGGTCTCCGCCAGTTCCTCGGGAGTGGCCGGCGGAATCGGCGAGTTCTCCACGATCGGCTTACAGACGTCAATCGCGATGATGTCGGCGCCCTCCTCGGCCAGCCGCACCGCGTGGCTGCGGCCCTGACCGTGGGCCGCGCCAGTGATGAATGCGACCTTGCCCTCAACACGTCCAGCCATGGCATTAACCTCAATTCGTAACTTGTAGAAGTGGATTCATCTGATTTGTGCCGGCATGGACTCCCAGCCGCGGACCGTGGACGTCGGTGACAGTGCGGCCTTGGTGAGGTCGACGTCCCACTCGGGAAAGCGCTTGAGCACCTCCTCCAGCGCGATACGCCCTTCCAGCCGCGCCAGTGCGGCACCCAGGCAGTAATGCGCGCCCACGCTGAACGTCAGGTGCTGGCGGGCTTCGCGGTGGATGTCGAAGACATCGCCGTCGGGGGCGAAGCGGCGATGGTCGCGGTTGGCCGCCCCGATCAGCATCATCATCACGGCGCCTTCCGGCACGGTCTGGCCGTAGTACTGCACATCGCGGGTGACGTAGCGGGCGACGTGCGGCGCCGGCGCTTCGAAGCGCAGCAGTTCTTCGATGGCCTGCGGGATCAGCGCCGGGTTCTGTACCAGGTCGCGGCGCTGATCGGGATGCTCGGCCAGCACCTTGCCGGTCCAGCCGATCAGCCGGGTGGTGGTCTCGTTTCCGGCCCCGGCCACCAGCATCACGTACATCAGCAACTCGTCACGCGAGAGCCGCCGGGTGGTGCCGGATTCGTCGGTGAACTCGACATTGAGCAACTCCGTCATGATGTCGTCGGACGGATGCTTCACACGCCAGTCGAGGTAGTCGGCGAAGATCGAGCCGTCGTCGAACCCGTCCGAGGCGATGCTCATCGGCTTTCCGGCCTCGGTGCGCATGTTGTCGTTCGAGCGGTCCCGAATGATCTCCTGGTCCGCCTCGGGGATGCCCACCAGCATGCCGATGACCCGCATGGGCATCTGCGCGCCCAGGTCGGCGACGAAGTCCAGGCTTCCGGTTCCGATCAGCGGATCAAGACACCGGGCGCAGTATTCGCGGATCTTGGACTCGAGTTCGGCGATCTTGCGCGGCGTGAACATCCGGGCCAGCAGTTTGCGATGGATGTCGTGTACCGGCGGATCCTCGAAGAGGATCAGACCCGGGGGGATGGGGGTGTTGGCCTTGATCAGCTCGAGAATCGCGCCGCGCGCCGAGCTGAAGGTCTGGTGATCGACGAGCGCCTTGTTGACGTCGTCGAACCGGGTCAGCGCGTAGAAGTCGTGCTCGGCGTTGTAGTAAAGCGGCGCCTCTTCGCGAAGCCGGCGAAACATCGGATACGGGTCATTGTTGAGGTCGACGTCATAGGGGTCGTAGCGGACGTCCTCAGTGGTGGTCACCGTCATGGCTATGCGTCCCTCGTCTCGGCAGGGCAGCGGTTCACAGGCCGGCGCTGACAGGTGCGGCTACCGGGGTGAATTCCAGGTGCAGTTCGGTCAGGCCACGCAGGATGAAAGTCGGTTCGAAGGTGAACCGGCGATCTCCGGCCGGGCCGTGCTGGGCCTCATCGAGCCGGATGTCGGTCATGCGGTCCAGGATTCGCTCCAGCGAGATGCGGCTCTCGGCACGTGCCAACGGTGAGCCCGGACAGGTGTGGCTGCCCCGGGCGAATGCCAGGTGCTCGCGCACATTGGGCCGGTCGATGCGCAGTTCGTGCGGGTTCTCGAACTTGCGCGGGTCGCGGTTGACCGCGCCGGGGAACATCACCACCACGGTGCCGGCTTTGAGTTCGACGCCACCCAGGGTGGTGGTCTTGCGCACCAGCCGGGGGTCGGTCTTGACCGGGCTCTCCAGGCGCAGGGTCTCCTCGAGGAAGTTCGGGATCTTGCTGCGGTCACTGCGCAGCTGCTCGACCAGCGACGGGTCCTCGGCCATGAACCGCAGTGCGGCACTGAGCAGCTTGGTGGTGGTCTCCTGGCCGGCGCCGAACAGGAATGTGGCGCTCTTGACCACGTCGGCGATCTCGGGAATCGAGCCGTCCTCGTAGGTGGCGGTGGCCAGGTCGGTCAGCACGTCGCCGCGCGGGCTCTCCCGCCGGTCGCGCAGGTAGCGGCTGAACTTGTCGTCCAGCCAGGCCAGGGGGTCGTGGGCCAGTTCTTCGTGGTCCAGCGATCCGATGCGGGCACCGGGCTGCGGTGCGCCGAGCACCTGCTGGAACGCCGGCCGGTCCTCGTCGGGCACGCCGAGCAGGTCGGCGACCACCAGCAGGGCGAACGGCCGGGCATAGGAGGTGAGGAATTCGCAGGTGCCGCTGTCGATGAAGTAGTTGAGCTGGCGGTCGGCCAGCTGCCACATGAAGTCCTGGTTCTCCTTGAGCCGCTTGGGCGTGAGCAGCCGGCTCAGCAGCGACCGGGCTTTGGTGTGCATCGGCGGGTCCATGGTGACCATGTGCTCGGTCATCGGCATCAGATGGCGATGCGCCTCGATCTGCTCGCTGATGTCGTCGCCCTCGGGGGTGAACGGCAGGGGCGGGAACGGCCCGCCGACCGCGACCAGGTTGGAATAGGTGTCGGAGTCGCGATAGATCTCGTTGGCCTCTTCGTGACCGGTCACCGCGACCACGTCGTACACCCCCAGTGGGGTGACCGGATTCTGGGCCCGCAGGTAATCGAAGTACGGGTGGGGATCGGGCACCAGAGACTGATCGGTGAAGAAATCGATCGTGGCGAAGTCAGTCAACATGGACCTCTCTGCAGAACGGGCTGACAGCTGCTGTGCACCTGCTTAGCATGGGCGGAGTTGGGGGTCAAGGGTTGCGGCGGCACTACGATGGCCGCCGTGGGTGTAACGGTGCCGACGATGATGCGGAGCGAACGGGATGTCCGAATCGGGTAAGGGACAGCGCAGAATTGGGGCCCCGGACGCGAAAAACCGAACCCTGTTGCTCGACGCCGCCGAAGAGCTTCTGCTGACCGCCGGTGCCGGCGCCGTCAGCTCGCGTCGCGTCGCCGAGCGGGCCGGGCTCAAGCACCAGCTCGTGCACTATTACTTCCGCACGATGGACGATCTGTTCCTGGAGATGTTCCGCCGGCGCGGCGATCAGGGGTTGGCTGAGCAGGCGGCGGCGTTGGCGTCGCCGCAGCCGCTGTGGGCGCTGTGGCGATTCAACACCGATCCGGCGTGGACGGCGCTGACCATGCAGTTCATCACTGTCGCCAACGAGCGTGCGGCCCTGCGGAGCGAGATCGCCTCGTATGCCGAACGGCTGCGCGCCGAACAGGTCGCGGCCGTCGCCGGACTGCTGGAGCGGTACGGCATCGATGACGTGGAGTTCCCGCCGACGGTGCTGATGGTGCTGATGACCAGCGCCTCGCGGATGCTGATCATCGAGCACGAGGCATTGGGTATGACCCTCGGTCATGCCGAGACCGTCGAGTTCGTCGAGCGTTGGCTGACCCGGCTCGAGGGTGATCCGCCGCCAGAGACGCAGCCCTTCGGCGGCGGGCCGGCCTCGGGTCGCATCGGCCATTAGCGCTGTTTTCTGCCCTGTTGGAGACGATCTGCGGCTTCCCAGTGCTCATCGGCTACCCACAGCCGGGCGAAGGCGCCCACCGCCTCGTCCGCCGACGCCCCGCCGAGCACCCGCTTGATCTCACCGGCCGAGGGGTTCGCCAATGACCGGGCCAGGGCGCGCCATTCGGCGTCGAAGGAGTCGCGGGGTACCACCCGGTTGATCAGGCCGATCCGTTCGGCGGCCGCGGCCTCGAGCACGGTTCCGGTTCCGGCCAGCAGCAATGCCTGACTGCGTCCGACCAGCGCGCCCAGTCGCTCGGCGCCGCCCCAGGCCGGCATGATCGCCAATGACACCTGATTGAACGCGATCTTGATGTCCGCGGCCGCGATACGGATGTCTGCGGCGACCGCGACTTCGGCGCCGCCGCCCAGCGCGTGGCCGTTCAGTGCGGCGATCACCGGCGCCGGAAACGCCGCGATCCGATCGCACAGGGTGCGCATCCGCCACGCCATGGCCGCGGCTTCGGCCTCGGTGCGCAGAGCGGCGAGCTGTTTGAGGTCACCGCCGGAGACGAAGGCGCGATCGCCACCGCCGGTGATCACCAGTGCCTGCGCCCCGGCGACTTTGTCCAGCGCCCGGTCGAGCTGCTCCATGGTCTGGGGCGCGATCGCGTTGCGGGCCTGTGGCCGGTCGATGGTGATGACGGCCAGGCCGTCCTCCAGCTGCACGTCCAGGTCATCCGGACAGTCGTGACCCATGGCTCTCCGCTCAAGATATTGGCATTCTCAAAAATGGAGAATATCATCACGGGCGCTATGCGAAAGATTCCCGCCGAGCTGGTTCAGCGCTACGAAGAGCAGGGGTGGTGGACCCGCGAAACCCTTGGTGACCTGCTCTCCGCGGGGCTGGCGGGCAACCCGGACACCGGGTTCGAGGTGCATTCGGCGGTGCGGCCATGGCGGGGGAGTTTCGGCGATGTGGAGCTCGTCGCCCGTCGGTTGGCGGCGGGGCTGCTGGCCCGCGGCGTCGGTCCGGGCGATGTGGTGGCGCTACAGCTGCCCAACTGGATGGAGGCCGCCGCGGCGTTCTGGGCGGCGGCGTTCCTGGGCGCGGTGGTGGTGCCCGTCGTGCACTTCTACGGCCCCCGGGAGCTGAGCTACATCCTGGCCGCCAGCCGCCCGCGGGTGTTCATCACCGCCGAGCGGTTCGGGCGGATGTGCTTCCGTCCCGAGCTGTGCGCCGACGTCCCGATTGTCGGGGTGGTGGGCGGGAGAGACGCGAGCGTGGTGGGCGGGAACGATGCGAGCGTGGTGGGCGGGAGAGACGCGAGCGTCGTCGACTTCGAGGATCTGCTCGCCGACGAGCCGATGGCGGGCACGCTCGACACCGACCCGGCGGGGCCGGCCCTGATCGCGTTCACCTCGGGGACCACCCGTGACCCCAAGGGGGTCATCCACAGTCACCAGACGCTGTGCTGCGAGACGCGCCAGTTGCTGGCCAACTACCCCGCAGACCGTGGGCGGCAGCTGACCGCCACCCCGGTCGGACACTTCATCGGCATGGTCGGCGCGTTTTTGATCCCGGTGCTCGACGGCGCGCCGATCGATCTTGCCGATGTCTGGGACCCGGCCAAGGTGCTGGCGCTGATGTCCGAGCAAGGGGTTTCGATCGGCGGCGGTCCGCCGTACTTCGTCACCAGCCTGCTCGACCATCCGGATTTCACCGACGCGCATCTGCGCCATATCCGCCACGTCGGCCTGGGCGGGTCGACGGTGCCCGGTGCGGTCACCCGCCGGCTGGCCGATCTGGGCATCTTCGTGTTCCGCTCCTACGGCAGCACCGAGCACCCGTCGATCACCGGTTCGCGCCCCAATGCGGCGGAGGACAAACGGCTGTTCACCGACGGGGATGCCCGTCCCGGCGTCGAGGTGCGGCTGGCTGCCGATGGCGAGATCTTGAGCCGCGGCCCGGACCTGTGTCTGGGCTACACCGACGATGCCCTGACCGAGGCGGCGTTCGACGCCGAGGGCTGGTATCACACCGGCGACATCGGCGTGTTCGACGCCGACGGGTATCTGACCATCACCGACCGCAAGGCCGACGTGATCATCCGCGGTGGCGAGAACATCAGTGCGGTCGAGGTCGAAGATGTCCTGCTGGCCATGCCGGCTGTGGCCGAGGCGATCGTGGTGGCGGTACCGGATGTGCGACTGGGGGAGCGCGCGGTCGCGGTCCTGCGGGTCAAGCCGGGGCACGCCTTGCCGACCATGGCGAACGTCCGGGAGCACTTCGAGCGCATGGGGGTGGCGCGGCAGAAGTGGCCGGAGGATCTGCATGAGGTCGAGGACTTCCCTCGCACCGCGAGCGGCAAGGTGCAGAAGTACCTGGTGCGCAAGCAGCTGGCCGAGCGTGTTGCAACGACACCGCTATGAGAATATGATTCTCGTAAGCTGAAAAGGAGCATTTCATGGGTCAACTGTCACATCGCGTCGACGTACCGTTCCCCTTGTTTGATGCGGACAATCACCTTTACGAGCCGCCGGAAGCGCTGACCAAGTACCTGCCCAAGGAATACAAGGACATCGTTCAGTACGTCGAGATCAATGGGCGCACCAAGATCGCCATCCGCGGCCAGATCAGTAATTACATTCCCAACCCGACGTTCTCGGTGGTGGCCAAGCCGGGTGCGTGGGAGGAGTACTTCAAGTACGGCAACCCCGACGGCAAGAGCAAGCGTGAGCTGTTCGGCGAGCCGATGAAGTCCATCCCGGCGTTCTTCGAGCCCGCCCCCCGGCTGAAGCTGATGGACGAGCTGGGCATCGACCGCTCGCTGATGTTTCCGACGCTGGCCAGTCTCATCGAGGAACGGCTGCGCGACGACCCGGTCGCCATCCACGTCATCGTGCACGCGCTGAATCAGTGGCTGGACGAGGTCTGGGGCTTCAACTACCAGAACCGCATCTTCACCACTCCGGTCATCACCCTTCCGATCGTCGAGAAAGCCATCGAAGAGCTGGAGTGGGTGGTCAAGCGCGGCGCCCGGGCCATCCTGATCCGGCCGGCTCCGGTGCCCGGCTTCCGCGGCCCGCGTTCGTTCGCGTTGCCCGAGTTCGACCCCTTCTGGGAGAAGTGCGTCGAATACGACGTCTTCATCGGGATGCACTCGTCGGACAGCGGCTACTCCCGGTACACCTCCGAATGGGACGGCGCCGTCGAAGAGATGCTGCCGTTCCAGACCAACGCCATGGGCATCCTCAACGAGTGGCGTCCGATCCAGGACGCGGTCGCTTCCTGGGTGATCCACGGTGCGCTGTTCCGGCACCCGAAGCTCAAGGTCGGCATTGTGGAAGCCGGCTCCAAGTGGATGTTCCCGCTGTTGGACTCCATGGCCGAGGTCTACCGGAAGGCGCCCGAGGCGTTCCTCGGCAACCCGATGGAGGAGATCAAGAACCGGATCTACGTCAGCCCGTTCTATGAGGAGGGCATCGACGACCTGATCAACCTGGTGGGCGTGGACCAGGTGCTCTACGGTTCTGACTGGCCGCACCCGGAGGGCCTGGCGGAGCCGACCCACTACATCACCGCGCTGTCGCATCTGCCTCTTGAGGACCAGGCCAAGATCATGGGCGGAAACCTCGGCCGGCTCGTCACCGTCTAGGGTGCCGCGCTGGCAGACCATTCCCGAGATGGTCCTCAGTGTCGGCGATCGCTTTGGAGACGCTGAGGCGATCGTCGACGGCTCGACACATCTGAGTTTCGCCGAGTTGGCCGACCGCGTCCGTTGCGCGGCAGGCGCATTCGCGGAGGCGGGCGTCGCCAAGGGTGATCGGGTGGCGGTCTGGGCGCCGAATTCGGCGGCGTGGATCATCGCGGCGTTCGGGCTGCTCACCGCGGGCGGGGTGCTGGTTCCGGTCAGCACCCGGTTCAAGCAGGCCGAGGCCGACGACATCATCGGCCGCAGCGGCGCGAAGCTCGTCCTGGCAGAGCAGGGCTTCCTCGGCGTGGATTTCAGCGCACCGACCGGAGTTCCGGTGATCGACCTGAACTCGGACTTCCTGAGCAACGGATCACCGCTGCACCGCACGGTCGACGGCAGCGATGTCGCCGACATCATCTTCACCTCCGGCACGACGGGCCGGCCCAAGGGCGTGATGATGACCCACCGGCAGAACCTGCGCCTGTATGCCGAATGGTGCGATCTGGCCGATCTGCGGCAGGGCGACCGGTATCTGATGGTCAATCCCTACTTTCACACTTTCGGCTACAAGGCGGGCTGCATCGCCGCGTGCATCCGCGGAGCCACCATGGTGCCGGTGCGGGTCTTCGACGCCGAGACCGTGCTGGAACTCGTTGAGTCCGAACGCATCACCATGCTGCCCGGTCCGCCGACGCTGTATCAGTCGCTGCTGGAGGCGGGTGGGAATCGAGACCTGTCGTCGCTGCGTGCCGCCGTCACCGGGGCCGCGGACATCCCGGTGGACCTGATCCGCCGGATCCGCAGCGAACTGCCGTTCCGGTCCATCATGACCGGTTACGGGCTCACCGAAGCCGGCACGGTGACGGCGTCGCGACCCGGCGACTCGTTCGAGGACATCGCGACCACGGCAGGCCAGGCCTGCGCCGACATCGAGGTCCGCATCGCCGGCGACGCGGAAACCGGAGAGGTCCTGGTGCGCGGCTACAACGTGATGGTCGGCTACCTCGACGACCCCGCCGCGACCGCCGAGGCTATCGACGCAGCGGGCTGGTTGCACACCGGCGACATCGGCACGCTCGATGACGCCGGGCGGTTGCGCATCGTCGGCCGTAAGAAGGACATGTTCATCGTCGGTGGCTTCAACGCCTACCCGGCAGAGATCGAGGGCTTCCTGCTGGAGCATCCGGAGATCGCGCACGCCGCGGTGATCGGGGTGCCCGACGAGCGACTCGGCCAAGTGGGCAAGGCGTTCGTGGTCAAGGCGGCGGGTGCGCAGATCGATGAGGCGGATGTGATCGCCTGGAGTCGCGAGCGGATGGCCGGATTCAAGGTGCCGCGCTCGGTGCGCTTCGTGGATGCGCTGCCGCTGAACGCCACCGGCAAGGTGGACAAGCAGCAGTTGCAGGCGAGGTCCGCCGCGGCCGGGGCGTGATACGTCGTGGCCGGTGCCGAAACAACATCCGGGGGCTGATCGCGGGGACCCTGCACGATTCGGAGCCGCTGACTTAAGTCATCGAATGCGCCCGCTCCTGGTGAGGCGATACTGTCATCACTGCGAGGCCTGCAGAGTCGGCGGGCGGAGGGGCAGGGCATGGCCGTGGCGGACAAGCCGGAGAAGATGACGGCGCGCGAGGTCCGGCGCCTGCAGACCCGGGAGCGGCTGCTCGGCGCGGCGACCGCCGAATTCAAGCGAACCGGGATGGCCCAGGCCGACGTCGGCGCGATTGTGGCTGCCGCCGGCGTCGCGCACGGCACGTTCTTCTTCCACTTCCCGACCAAAGAGCATGTGCTGCTGGAGCTCGAACGCCGAGAGGAAGAGCGAATCGCCAAGCAGTTCGAGAAGTTCCTGTCTGCGCCCCAGGACCTCTCGGGCATTTTGGCCGAATCTGCCCGCCTGGTCATCGACCTGGAGAGCCGGCTGGGCGACCCGCTGTTCACCGAGTTTCTGGCACTGCACTTCTCGCCGACCCGCCCATCCGCCGAAAACGGCGAGCATCATCCGTTGATCGTTCTGATCGCCGAATGCATCGAACGGGCAAGGCAGCGCGGCGAGGTCGACGGCGACGTCGTCGCGATGAACAGCGCGGTGTTTTACCTGCTGGGTCTGTATGCACTGCTCATCACCACGCATGACTGGCCCTCGCGTCCGGAGTTGGTCGCCGATTACCTGACCAGAACGCTCCGAGGGCTCGGTGTGCGGAGGCCGCCCGAAAGTCATTGACTTAAGTCAGTGACGGCCCTACCGTCGTAGGCGTTGTCCAACATGGCGAGGGGTGGCCCCGTGCGAACCGCATCGCAGCAACACCACGACGGGCTCGGGCTGGACGAGCACCTGGAGCTGTCCCATGCGGCCCAGCGGCGTGCCGACCGCTGGTTGATCAGCGGCGGCATGCTGATCGGTACCGCGGCGGCCGGTGTCTTCGGCCTGCCGCTGTTCCTGCGCGGAATCTGGTTGCAGCGCAAGGCTCAACGCGACGGGCTGACCGTGCGGCCGATGCTCGTGACGTTGCTGGGCTACCTGGTCATCATCGATGCCGCGATCAACGCCGTGGGGTGGGCCCTGGACACGGTGGCCAACCACACCCTGCTGGCCCGGGTGCTGCTCAACGGCTGGGGTGCGATGTTCGACGCCGGCTATTTCTGGCACTACAACGAGCTGTGGATCGGCGGGGCGGCCGGCCCGGGCGAGAAGGGCTGGGAGGTCGGCCTGATCTTCACCGTCTTCACCATGCGCATCGCGGCGGCAATCGGGTTCCTGCAGATGAAGCGTTGGGGTCACCAGTGGATGGTGGTGACCTGCTGGATGGGTGTGCTGATCTGGGTCGGCTACGTGTTGAACATGACCATGTATGCCGATGTGCGCTACGCCGGCGTGGTGTTCCCGGTGATCGGCTGGTGGCTCTACGACATCTTCTACATCACACCGTTTTTGGCGATCCCCTACCTGCACACCGTCAACCGCGAGATCTTCGCCGACTGACAAGACACCAAGGAGACGACGATGACCTGGCTCTGGGAGATTCTCCGCTACGTCGCCGCATGGGGCGGGACCTGTTTGATCATCGCGTTCTGGTACTGGATGTTCTCCAGCATCGGGACCTTCTGAACCACGTCAGACATGCACCCGATGGCGCTGGAGAGCAGCTGCGCGCTGACGGCCGTCGCGCTCAGCGGCGGGCGCCGCGACGGAGCGCGGTTGCTGACCGGCGCGCAGCGAAGCTTCGGCCTGAACCCGAACCTGTCCACTGTCTATGTGCCCCACCCAGGCGAGCCCGGCTGGACCAGGCGGACGGTGAGCTGCGGGGTGGCGCTGCAGTGCTCGCCGTCCAAGGAGCGCATCGCGCAGTATCAGCTGGGGGACCTCTCGCCACGCGAGCGTCGGGCACTGACCCTCATCGAGGCGCAGGTCGCCGTGGACTGGATCGCCGGGCGGTGGCCGGGTCTGATGGGCGAGCTGCAGCGGGTGCTGCCGGATCTCGATCCCGGCGATGCCGACATGCCGGCCGCCGAGATGTTCGACCGCGCTGTCGAGCTGGCGCGTAGCCGGCGACCACTGACCGCCCACCCCTTGATAGGGGCCCTGCCGTCCGCGTGGACGACACCGCAGAGCTTGAGCTCATCGGTGCGCCGGGCCGGCCGAATGCCGTGGTCCAGCAACCAGAAGCGGCGCCCCCGGCCCTATTCGATTCCGGTCGGCGGGGACGGGGGAGTTCGCAACACCGCGTTGCCGCCGCCCAGCCGGCCCGAAGAGGACGATCGTTTCATCGGCCGCGACCGGCGGCCGGGCATCCCGTACCCGGAGTGGAACACCCACACCGGCAGCCTGCTGCCCGACCACGTCGCCGTCATCGAACTCAGCCGCCGAACATCGGCCGGCCAACCCTCGGCAGCCGCGGTCGACCTGCGTAAGTGGTTCGAACAACCCACGGTTCGGGCCATGACCAATCGCCTTGTCGACGGATGCGATCTTGACGTCGACGCCTATGTCAGCCACCGCCTCGACGTCTTGGCCGGGCAAGCCGAAGAGCCGCGGATCTTCCGGGAATTGCTGCCGGCGAGCCGGGACGTGACCACCGCGGTGCTGCTGGACGCGAGCTCGTCGCTGGGGGCGCACGGGGGTCGGTTGTTCGGACTGGAGCTCGCCTGCGCTGATGCACTCTCGGCAGCGATGACCGGTGCACGGCAGCGCCATGGCATCTTTGCCTTCACCGGCAACACGCGCCACCGCGTAGAGGTGCATTGCCTCAAGGACTTCGGCGACCGCAGGTTCGTAGCGCCGAGCGGGCTGGGCCTGATCGCCGGTGGTTATACCCGCCTGGGTGCGCCGCTGCGCCATCTGACCAGCCGGCTGCTGACACAACCCGGGCAGCGGCGGCTACTTCTGATGATCGGCGACGGCCTGATGTCCGATGAGGGCTATGAAGGCCGATATGCGTGGGCCGATGTGGCCCATGCCGTCGCCGAAGCCGATCAAGCAGGGGTGTGCGTGTACTACGTCGGCGTCGGTCCCGTACGGGTCGACCCGCTTCCCGAGGTGTTCGGACCGCGCCGCTCCCAACGGATTCGGCGGGCCGCGGAGCTACCGCGAGTACTGGCCCACGTGCACCGCGAACTGACCGCAGCATGACCGACGACGTGCAAGGATCGCAATGAGCAGCGATGTCTACTTCGCCAACGGCAATGAAGTGCAGTTGTTCGAGAAGGCGTACCTGCGCCGCATCCCGGTGATGCTCACCGGTCCCACCGGCTGCGGCAAGACCCGCCTCGTCGAGCACATGGGCCAACTGCTGGGGCGCCCGGTGATCACCATCAGCTGCCACGATGATCTGACCAGCTCGGATCTGGTGGGCCGGTTCATGGTGGCCGGTGGCGATGTGGTGTGGACCGACGGGCCGCTGACCACGGCGGTGAAGACCGGTGCGATCTGCTATCTCGACGAAGTCGTCGAGGCGCGGCACGACTCGCTGGCCGTACTGCACTCGCTGACCGATCATCGGCGCACCTTGTTCTTGGATCGTGCCGCCGAAACTGTCAACGCCCCGGACACCTTCATGCTGGTCTGCTCCTACAACCCGGCGTACCGGAGCTCGCTCAAGGAGCTCAAGCCGTCCTTCCGTCAGCGGTTCGCCACGCTGCCCATGGACTATCTGCCACCGGAGCGCGAAGCCGCGGTGATCGTCGCCGAAACCGGCGTCGAGCCGCAGATCGCCGCCCGTCTGGTGCAATGCGCCACGGCGCTGCGCACCGCCGATCAGGCGTTTCATTTCGAACCGCCCTCCACCCGCACGCTGGTCAATGCCGCGGAACTGGTGGCCGCCGGTGCGGGCGAGTTCGAAGCCGCTCAAGCATGCATCCTCGCGCCACTGACCACCGATGGCGCAATCCATGACGGCCTACGTGAAGTGGCAGCCGGCGTGATCAGCGAGCGCCCCTAGGAAAGGAAGTCGCAGAAATGGATCAGCAGGAACGCAATCGCAAAAGAGCCCTCATCGTCTTTCAGATCTTCATCTACGGCTATCTGGCGATCATGTTCGGCATTCAGCTCTACATGTCGTTCGCCCGGGGTTGGTGGCAGCTGTGAGGCCAACCGTGCAGGGCTCCACGGCGGACTTCGCCGGGATCGAGGAGCACGAGACGCTATCGCGCACCGCCCAACGCCGGGCGGACCGCTGGATGATCGCCGGCGCGGCGCTGATGGGCATGTGGGTGCCGGGCATCATCGGTCTGCCGGTCTTCCTGCGCGGGGTCTGGCTGCAGCGGCAATCGCTGCAGGCGGGTTTGGCAGTACGGCCCATGATCGTCACCCTGATCGGCTATCTGGTGTTGATCGACGGTGCCCTCAACAGTCTCGGGTGGGCGCTGGACCTGGTCGCCAACCACACCCTGATCAACCGGGTCCTGATGATCGGCTGGGGCGGGATGTTCGACGCCGGCTACTTCTGGCACTACAACGAGTTGTGGATCGGGGGCTCAGCCGGGCCCGGCGAGAAGTCCATGGTCTTCGGCATGATCCTCACCGTTTTTGCGATGCGCTGCGCGGCGGCGATCGGATTCCTGCAGATGAAGCGCTGGGGTCACCAATGGATGATCGTCACCTGCTGGATGGGCGTACTCATCTGGATTCTCTACGTGTTCAACATGACCATGTATGCCGATGTGCGCTACGCCGGCGTGGTGTTCCCGGTGATCGGCTGGTGGCTCTACGACATCTTCTACATCACACCGTTTTTGGCCATCCCCTACCTGCACACCGTCAACCGGGAGATCTTCTCCGACTGATCAAGGAGCCCAACGATGACAACACCTGCTACCGAAGCGCTGCCGCCGGGCACCACCCCCTACTACGCCCGGATGCACACCTGGATCAAGCGGGCCACCCTGGTGTGTTTGGTGGCGCTGGTGATCGAGGGCGCCTTCACCCTGCCGTTCATGGCGGTCTACTACGGCTATCCGACGCTGAGCCTCACAGAGATCTGCAGCGAACTGCTCAAGACCCGCTTCTCCGACGACACCCTGGAGTGCAAGTATCCCTACCCGCCGCTCGGGCCACCCGAAGGGGCCGCCGGCAAAGCCAGTGCGCAAGACGAATGGGGCATCCAGCCCGTACCCCACTACCACCGGCTGCGTTTCCGGGAACTGGTGCGCATCCATAACGAGCGGATTGCCCAGCAGGACTAGCCGCCAAGGCCGCCAGGAGATAGCTAGTGCCGGCCAGGTCCGCCCGGTCCGCCAGGGCCGGGTCCCGCCGGGCCGGGTCCGATAGGCCCGGGGCCGGCCGGACCGACGCCGACGGGGCCGACGACGCCACCGGGTCCGACGGGGCCGCCGACACCGACGCCGGCCGGTCCGACGGGCCCGATGAACGGATGCGGGTCCACGCCCCCGGGCTCGCACTGGTTTGTCTCGGTGTTGAAGTACATGCCGTAGCCGCAGCCATCCAGCGGCACGGCCCGGCTGACGGCGGGTGAAGCCAGACCGATCAGCGCGACTGATGTCACAGCAAGGGCGAATACCGGCAGTGTGGCGCGATACCGGAGCAGTGGACTCATTGCCGTCCTCATCTCTGTTTGTCGTCGGGGCGCGGCTGACCTGTCAGCAGCTCACCCTAGTCCTGCGCCATCGGATCCACGTGCGGATCACCAGGATACGGTCCGCCTGCCCGGCGTTCAGTACTGTGTGCAGCCCTGATCCACCGGAATCGCGGCCGCGGTCACCAGATGGGAGTCGGCACTGGCCAGCCAGCACACCGTGCCGGCGATGTCGTCGGGCTCGGCTATCCAGGTGGGCAGAAACGGGGTGAGCATCTGCGAGAGTTGTGGATTGCTCTCCATCGCCTGGCCCAGCGCGCTGATCATGTCGCCGGTGCCCATGTCGGTGTTCACCGGACCCGGGTGCACGCTGTTGACCCGGATCGCGTGCTTGCCCAGTTCGGCGGCGAACGCACGGGCCATGCCGGTGACCGCGTGCTTGCTTGCGGTGTAGTGGACCATGAACGGCTGCATCTTGATGCCCGCGGCGGAACTGATCAAGATGATCGAGCCGCCACGCTTGCCGGCGATGATGTGCGGGGCACCTGCCATCACGGTGTTCCAGGTACCGGTCACGTTGATCTCCATGACGTCGCGAAAATTCCCCGGAGAGATGGCATCCCAGGCCTGCGGCGCTGCGACACCGGCATTGGCGACGACGATGTCCAGGCGCCCCAGGCTCGCCACCCCGTCGGCTACCGCCTCGCGCAGGCCGTCGAAGTCGCGGGTGTCGACGACCGCGGACACCATGCGCCGGCCGGCGGCCTGCACCAGCCGGACCGTTTCGGCCAGGTCTTCGGGGCTCGCCGGGTTGTACGGCACGCAGTCGGGCAGCTTGCCGGCGATGTCGACGGCGATGATGTCGGCTCCCTCGCTTGCCATCCGCACGGCGTGGGCGCGGCCCTGTCCCCGCGCTGCGCCGGTGATGAATGCCACCTTGTCGGTCAGCCGGCCTGTCATATGCGTTCCCTCCGTTGCTCTGCGCCCGCGACAGCGCGGTCGCGCGTCGTCAGCATGTCCTGTATTCGGCGTTTGTCGACCTTGCCCGTCGGACCACGGGGTATGGCGTCGGTGCCCGGCACCACCAGCCATACCGTCGGCACCTTGAACGGGCTCAACACATCCCGGGCGCGATCACGCAGCATCTCGACGCTCAGCCCGGCACCGGCGATCACCGCCGCCACCCGGTTTCCCGCTCGGTCGGCGAGGTTGACGACCACCGCGTCGCGCACACCGGTGATGCTCCGCAGTGCCTTCTCGACTTCGCTGGGATAGACCGTGGCGCCGCTGACCTTGAACATGTCATCGGATCGTCCGTGGTAGTACAGGAATCCGTCCTGATCGAGGCGGCCGAGATCCCCGGTGGGGTAGTAGCCGTCGGCGGTGAAGGTCTGTTCCCGGGAGCGTCCGCAGAGGCCGCGCAGCGTGTGCGGCCCGCGCAGTTGGATCATGCCGATCGTCTCGGCGGCCACCGGAGCGCCGGTCGCGCTGTCGACGATGCGAACGTCCATGCCGGCGAACGGCTTACCGCAGCTTCCCCAGGCCGAGCGCGGCAAGTCGGTGTCTGCGGCGTAGCCGCAGTACGGCCCGAAAGACTCCGTCATACCGAAGAGATTGGCCCGGGCCCCGGGCTCGGCGCGCAATTGCGGTGGCAGCAGCGCGTCCAGACTGCCCGGTTGTAAGGCGGAAAGGTCGGTGTCGCCCGCATGGCTTGCCAACGCGGCGGCCTGATCCGGCCAGCCCCGGAACAGCGTCACTCGTTCGGCTTCCAGCAACCTGCAGGTGGACTCGGGTGTCGGGCGCTCCTCGGTGACCAGGGTGGCCCCGGCCATCAGTGCCGACAGCACTCCGCCGCCCAATCCGCCCACCCAGAAGAACGGCATCGGCAGGTACAGCCGCGTGTTCGCGGTGATGCAGCGGGCAGCCAATCCGGATTCGACGGCGCCCAGCGCACTGCCGTGCGAATGCACCACTCCTTTCGGGGGGCCGCTGCTGCCGGAGGTGAAGACGATCAGCAGCAGGTCGGCAGGAGTCACGGTCGCGGTCATGGCGTCGACGATTCGGCGGGCAGCGGACGCCGCGGTGGCGCGGGCCACCCAACCGGTCGACCAAACCTGCTGCAAGGCCGGCAGCTCGGCCGAGGGGGTGCGCAGGTCGTCGAGATAGCGGCGGCCGCGAAACTCCTCGACGCTGATCAGGACCGACACGCCGGCGACTCGCAACTGAGCCGCGAGTTCGGGCGGCGGCAGCAAGGTGCTCAGCGGCACCAGCACCGCCCCGATCCGGGTCAGCGCAATCGCGATGCGGACCCAGTCGACGCCGTTGGGCATGAGCAGCCCCACCCGTGTGCCCTTGCCGACTCCGCCCTGGACGAAGACCGCGGCAAGCTCCCGCGTCGATGCGTCCAGATCGCCGTAGCTGAGGCGCTGAGCCGGGTCGATCACCATCGGCTTGTTCGGGTCGGCGGCGGCACGCGCACGCACCACCGCATCGACGGTCAGCGCGACCGGGGCGGGATCAGTCATCGAGGAACTCCGCCAGCCGGCGCAGGTCGACCTTCCCGCCGGGCCGCAGCGGGATCCGGGCGGCCGGGACTGCGGTGATCCGGCGCGGAATCTTGAAGCTGGCGAGCTCGGCGGCAAGCCGGGCGCGTAGGTGTGCCTGGTCGACATCGTCGGCGACGATCACCGCCGCGACCAGGTGGCCCCGGTCGGGGTCGGGGACGCCGAAGACGTGCGCGACCGATCCGCCGGTCACCTTGGCAATGGCTCGTTCCACCTCCGCCGGGAAGACGCTGGCGCCCGCGGTCTTGATCATCCGGTCGCGCCGGCCGAGGTAGTAATAGAAGCCGTCCGCGTCGGTGCGGACCAGATCGCCGGTGTGGAACCACCCATCGGCATCGAAACACTCTTCCCTGCTGCGCTTGTGGTAACGCTGCATCATGTAGCGGCCGCGTACCCACAGCTCCCCGTCGTGCACCCGGCATTCGAATCCGGGGGCCGGTTTACCGAAGCTACCCCGCCGGTGCTCGGGCTGAACGGAGTCGTCGCCGCTGACCAGTATCGGGCCCCCGGACTCGGTCATCCCGAGCATGCCGTGCCGCAGTTCGGGGTCGCAGGGCCGTGCGTCCGGCGGCATCAACGGGTACAGATTCCCGCGCCGCAGGCTGGACAGGTCACGGGAGGGAAGGCTCGGGTGTTGTGCCAGCGCGGCGATACCGCTGAGGAAACCGTTGGCCATCGTGGGCTTCTCGGCCTCCAACAGGTCCAGAGTGAGGCCGGGGTCGGTGGCGTTGGAGCACAGCAGCGTCGCCCCGGCGATCATGGTTGCCAGCAGCGCGAACGCGAACCCGCCGATCCAGAAGAACGGTGAGTTGCAGAACAGGGTGTCCTCGGCGGTCAGCCGCCGGATCGCATTGAGGTCGCGTTGATGGCCGATCAGACCGGCGTGCGTGTGCACCGCGCCCTTGGGCGCGCCGGTCGAACCGGAGGTGTAGACGATCGCCAGCTGGTCAGCGCCGGCAACAGCGTCCTCCAGGGCTCGCAGGGACGTCGCGGCGTCCTGGTCGCCGGCAGCGCTGGAGTGTTCGGCGTCGAAGAGCACATGACGCAGTTGCGGCACATTGCTGCTCAGCAGTGCAGCGCCGCCGTCGAGATCCACGTCGGCGAGGATCTCGGTCAGCTGGGCCCGGTAGTCGTGCGATCGGTAGGAGGGCGCGGCCAGCAGCATGCTCACGTCGCTGTGCACCAACTGCACCCGCAGTTCCGCCGTCGCCGCCAGGGTGGCGAACGGTACCACCACGGCGCCGATCCGGCCCGCGGCGAGCAGCCCGATGACGAATGCCGTGCCGTTCGGGTACAACAGCCCGATGTGGCTGCCCGGGCCGGCGCCCAGCGCCAGGAGCCGACGGGCCAGCGCGGCCGAGCGTTGTTCGGCGTCGGCGTAGCTGATCCGGTCGCTGTCGCAGATCAGCAGGGGGTGGGCGCCGCGTGCGCGTGCCTGAGCGCGCAGCAGCGCCGGCAGGGTTTCAGCGAGCATGTCTGCTCCGCGTCGTGATCAGCTCTCGCACGGCACCCAGATCGGCCTTGCCCGAAGACGTGCGCGGAAGGGCATCGACGATCGCGATCTCGGTGGGAATCTCATAGCGGGCCAACCGCTCGCGCAGGAACGCCGTCAGGGTCTCGGGGTCGGTGTGGGCACCGTCGCGCAGTTCGACAGCGGCCACCGGCGTCTGGCCGAGCCGTGCGTCGGCCCGGGCCACCACCGCGGCACTGTGGACGGCCGGGTGGGCCTCCAGGGCCACCCGCACGTCGTCGGGCAGCACTTTGAACCCGCCCCGGATGATGGCCTGATCCGCCCGGCCCAGAATCCACAGGAAACCGTCGGCATCGATGCGCGCCAAGTCGGTGGTGCGGATCCAGTCCGCTTCGGGGCCCAGTTGTCCCGGTTTGGCCTCCAGCAGGCCCGGCTGGTCCGCCCCGAGCGGGGTGCCGTCCTGGTCGACGACGCGCAGCTGTGCGCCGAGGCTCGCGCGCCCGACGCTGCCGCGTTTGCGCTGCCAGAACCGCCGATGGTCCTCCAGTGTCCAGCTGGCCACCCCGCCACCGAATTCGGTTGCCGCATAGGACGTCAGAACGGGTATCCCGAACTTGGCGGTGAAGGCATCGGCGTCGTCGGCGGACAGCGGGGCGGTACCCGAGGTGACGGCGCGGATGCTCTCCAGATCCTCGCGGCCCAGGTCGGAGTGCAGGACCGTGCGCAAAGCGGCCGGTACCAGCGACACGGCACGCGGCCGGCACTGACGCACCGCTTGGGCCCAGCGTCGCAGCTCGAATCGCTCCAGCAGTACAAAGGGCCGCGCCTCGGCGATGCACTGCAGCACCCGGTACACGCCTCCGATGTGCACCAACGGTGCGTTGACGATCGCGATACCGCGGCGCAGCTGCTCCGGGGCCGGGGCGACGGCATAGTCGGGTCCGATGACGCTGTGCGCCAGCATGTCGTAGCGCAGGTCGACGCGTTTGGGCGGCCCGGTGGTTCCGCTGGTCAGCATCGACACCGCCACCCCGGGCCGTCCGGGACCGAGGTGGGCTTCGGCGGCTTGGATCTTCGGCTCGACGGCCAGATCGGAGATCGCCACCCTGGTGGTGCGCGACGTCGCGGGGACCAGCGCCGCCAGGTCGTCTGGGGAACCGATGATCACCGGCAGGTCCAGCGCGGCTATCTCGGCGCGGGTGCGGTCATCGCCGCGAGCGGGATTGATCACCACCACGCACCCGCCGGCCAGCAGCACTCCGAGCAGGGCGGCCACCTGGGGGGGACGGTTGCGCAGCAGTATCCCCACCCGAGCGCCGGGCTCAACCGTGCCGGCGATGCGCCATGCCTGGGTCGCCAGTGCGGACCAGGAGTGCCAATCGTTTTCGTACTGCAGCGCCGCCGCATCGGGGTCCAGCTCGAGCACGTCGGCGATGCGCCGGTTCAGCGGATGGGTCATCAGCGCAACCGTGGCGGTGTGGCGGGGCGCGGGGGCAGCGCGTCGAGTTCGGCCTTGCCCAGGGGGTTGCCCAGCCGGGTGTAGATCAGGCCCTGGTCCAAGGCGGCCCGGTACGGCTTGTCCAGCGACTCCCAGATGGCCTTGACCGTGCCCTGGGTGGCCGACGGCGGCTTGGCCGCGATCGTCGCGGCGATCTGGTGTGCGCGCTCCCAGAGCTGGTCGCGGGCCACGACCTCCGACACCAGGCCGAGGCGTAAGGCGGTCTGCGCCCCGACCCGTTCGTCGTTGCCCATCAAAGCGATTCGCAGTGCTTCGCCCAATCCGATCTTGCGCATCAGTCCGATCGGCTCAAGTGCGCAGACCAGCCCCGCCGAGACGTGGGAGTCGAAGAAGGTGGCCTCCTCCGAACAGATCACCACGTCGGCCTCGTTGATGAAGTAGAACGCGCCCGCGGTGCACATTCCCTGCACGGCGCAGATGACGGGTTTGAACATCTTCTGCCACTTGGGACTGAGCGCTTCGCCGGGATCCTCGTGGTTCCAGACATTGTCGGGCTGGCCGTAGGGCTCTTTGATGTCCAGGCCGGCGCTGAACGCCCGGTCGCCGGCGGCGCGCAGCACAACGGCGTTGACGCCCGCGTCGAGTTTGACGATGCGCCATGCGGCCGCCAATTCCTCGCACATGGTGCGGTCGAATGCGTTCAGCCGCTCCGGGCGATTCAACGTGATGGTGGCGACGCGGTCGCCGCGGTCGAAGTCGAGCAGGATCGTGGTGAACGCAGGACTCATCGGCACTGCCACTCCGGGGCCCGCTTCTCGACGAAGGCCCGCGGACCCTCGAGCGAATCCGCGGTGTGTAGGTTGCGTTCTCGGAACGACTCGGCGAGCATTTCCGCCTCGTGCAGCGGCAGGTCCAAACCTTTGAGGATCGCCAGCCGCGTCCCGCGTACCGCAAGGGGTGCGTTGGAGTTGACGGTGTCGGCGATCTCGTGGGCGCGCGCCAGCAATCCGTCGTGCGCGACCACCTCGCTGATCATGCCGAGCTCGTAGGCGCGCTGCGCATCCATGCGTTCGTGCTTGCCCATCATGGCCATTCGCAATGCGACGGAACGGGGCAACACCCGGGCCAGTCGCACCACTTCGCGCCCGGCGACCAGGCCGATCGAAACATGCGGATCGAAGAACGTCGCGCGGTCCGAGGCGATCACGATGTCGCAGGTGGTCACCCAGTCCAGTCCCGCGCCGCAACAGAGCCCGTTGATCGCCGCCAGCACCGGCTTGGCCATCGTCCGGAACGGCGGAGTGCCCTCCTGCGGAGCCTCCCATTGTTCGTAGGTCGACAGATAGGGCCGTTCATTGATCACTTTGCCGTCGCCGGGGATCGCTTTGACGTCGGCCCCGGTACAAAACGCCCGACCATTGCCGGTGACGATGATCGTCCATACCGTGTCGTCGTTCTCGGCCCGGTCGTAGGCGGTTCGAAGTTCGGTGATCATGTGCGGGCTCAGGGCGTTGAGCGCCTCCGGGCGGTTCAGCGTGATGGTGGCGGTGTGCCCGCGTACGTCGTAGGCAATGGTGTCGAAGGTCGGCATGGGCTGGATCCTTGTCTCTCAGCGGCCGGTGAAGTCCGGGGGCCGGCGCTGCGCGAATGCGGCCAGTCCTTCTTTGAAATCACTGGTGCGGCAGCTGAGTTCGAGGTTGAACAACTCCTGGGTCATAGCTTGCGGCAGTGTCGTGTGCAGCCCGTGGTGCAGTGCCTGTTTGGTCAGGCCGATCGCTACGGTGGGACCGCACGTCAGGGTCGCCAGCAGCTCTTCGGTGGCGGTGTCCACGTCGGCCGGAGCCACGGCCTGATGGATCAGTCCCCAGTCCTGTGCGGAACCGCCGGTGATCTGTTCGCCCAGCAGCAGCATCCGTCTGGCCCGGGCCAGGCCCACCAGGCGGGGCAGCAGCCAGGTGGCTCCCGAGTCCGGGCTGAAACCACGCGCCAGGAACGGTTCCCAGAACACGGCGTCGTCGGCGGCCACGGTGAAGTCGGCGGCCAGGGCGAGGTTGCAGCCCAAGCCCACCGCCCACCCCCGGACGCTGCACACGACCGGCAGTTGGATGGTCTGCACCAGTTCGATCACCCGGTGCCCGGCGTGTGGGACCCGGCGTACCAGGTCGCCGGTGCGTGGCCGCCGGTCGCCGGCATTCGTGGTGACCCAGTCCGCGCCCGCGCAGAAGTCGTCCCCGGCGCCGCGGATGTGGATGGCGCGCAGCGTGTCGTCGCTCGCCGCCTCGGTGAGGGTCTTGACCAGCGCGTCGGTCATCGGCCAGCTCAGGGAATTCCGGCGGGCCGGGCGCTGCAGCGTCAAGCGGAGCAGCGCGCCGTCGCGCAGGACCGTCACCGCACCGTCAGGGGCGGAGCCGGACCTGGAATCGCCGGAATCGGCCACGGTGGTATCCACCTTTCAACGCTATATCGTGATAGCTACAGTAGGCTATACGATTTGTGCGGTCCGACGGAGAAGGGTCTATGGCGCAGCGTCCGGGCAACGTGGTTTCGGCTGGTGATGCCGCCCGTTTCGGCGAGTTGCCGCTGGCCCAGACCGTTGCGGCGGCCGGTGCCCTGCGCCGCCTGACCGGACTGCTGCTCGCGCTGGAGCGCCCGCACCCGGCCGTCGATGACATGCTGGCCCGTGTCGCCGACTGGGAGCGGCAACTGGCTCCGTCGGCCCCGATGGAGGCGATCCCCCGGCTGGAGGCCGTTGACGGCGACCAAGGCCGGGTCTACTTGGAGCACGCCTTCGACGTCGGGTCCTACAACCCCTGTTTCCCGGAGTACCGGTTCGACCACCTGGATGCCGAGACCGCCTCGGGTACAGTCACATTCCCGCTTCCCTACGAGGGGCCCCCGGGACTGGTGCACGGTGGATTTCTCGGCGTCTTCTTTGACTGCGTGACCCAGCATCAGAGCTGTGCGGTGGGCGCGGCGGGGCGCACCCGCTCATTGCTGGTCACCTACCGGCGTCCCACGCCCATTCTCACCGAGTTGAACTTCGACATCGCGCGACGCGAGGTCGAACGCGGCATCGCCTCCACGGCGCGTCTGAGTCATCGGGGCGAGCTGCTGTGCACCGGCGAGGTCACCACGGCGGCTGCGGCGCCGGAGAAACTGAGTGCCATTCGATTCGGCCGGCGGCAGCCGGGTGAGGAGTCCCACCGATGAGTGCTGTCGAGACCACCGACGAGCGGGTGCTCTTCGACGTCGATCCGCAGGGGCGAATCGCCACCATCACGCTGAACAACCCCGGCCGACGCAATTCCTACGACGCCGCGATGCGCGACGCGGTGGACCGCTGCCTGGACCGGGTCGCTGGCGACGACGACCTGGTGGTGGTGCTGCTGCGTGGCGCGGACGGGGTGTTCAGCGCCGGGGCCGACATGAACAACGCCTACGGCTGGTACGGCGAGGGCGGGTCGCCCTCGCCCTCCGCAGCGGCGGCCAAGGGGAGGCCGAGTCAGCGCCGCCGGCTCGCCGTGGACCGCAAGTCGTTCGGCTTCTATCACAACCTGATGGGCTTTCCGAAGGTCACGGTGGGCGAGATCAGCGGCTATGCCCTCGGCGGCGGTTTCGAGATGGCGCTGATGGCCGATATCTCGGTGATCGCGCGCGATACCAGGATCGGCATGCCCGCAACGCGGTTCCTGGGGCCGGCTCTGGGCAGCCTGCACATGTTCTTCCACCGCCTCGGCCCGGTGCTGGCCCGGCGACTGCTGCTGACCGGCGACATCATCGATGCTGGCGCGGTCGAACACCTGGGAGTCTTCACCGAGACCTGCGCGCCCGAGGCCGTGACCGCACGGGCCCGGTACTGGGCGTGCAAGGTGGCCAAGATGCCGGCCGACGGGATCGTCATCGCCAAAGAGGCGTTTCGCCTCGTCGAGCAGAGTCAGGCCTATCAGGGCGAAGAGGTGGCGAGCTATCTGTTTCACGCCTTCGGAACGAACTTGCAGTTTGCGCCGGGGGAGTTCAACTTCGTCAAAACCCGGGCGCAATACGGCACCAAAGAGGCATTCCGGTTGCGTGACGAGCACTTCCATGTGCCCGAGCCGTGACGCCGGTTCCCCGGAGCCAGTCGTTTGCTTTACAAAAGTGACCAATAATGTAAGGTTGGAAAAATGTCTACGCCTGTCATCGTCGGCGCTGTCCGCACGGCTATCGGACGTTCGTTCAAGGGGACTCTGGTCAACACGCCGCCGGAGACCCTGATCACCACGGTGCTGCCCGAGGTCGTTCGCCGGGCCGGCATCGAACCGGCTGTGATCGACGACATCATCTTCGCCGAATCACACTACGGTGGCGGCGATCTCGCTCGCTACGCGGCAGCTGCATGCGGCATGGAATCGGTGCCGGGCCAATCGGTCAACCGGCACTGTGCGGGCAGCCTGACCGCTATCGGCAACGCCTCCGCGCAGATCGGTTCCGGTATGGAGCGCGTGCTGATCGCCGGCGGTGTGCAGTCGCTGTCGATGACGCCGCTGACCAAGTGGCGGGTGCCCGGCCCGGAGGTGACCTTCGTCGAGCCCTGGATGCCGCCGACGCACCCGGAGACCCCGGATGCGCCCACCCGGGACATGTCGATCACGGTGGGCTGGAACACCGCACAGGCTGCCGGTATCACCCGTGAGCAGATGGATGCCTGGGCGGCGCGGTCGCATCAACGGGCGATCGCGGCGATCGACGCCGGCAAATTCGTCGACGAGATCATCCCGCTCAAGGTCGAACTGCCCGACGGTTCGGTGACCGAGTTCAAGGTCGACGAATTCCCGCGTCGCGACACCACCGCGGAGAAGCTGGCGGCCCTGAAGGTGTTGCACCCCGAGATCGAGGGCTTCTCCATCACCGCCGGCAACAGCAGCGGCACCAACGATGCCGCGGCCGCGGTCGCGCTCGTCGACTCCGACTACGCGCGCGACAACGGGCTGACCGTGATGGGAACCGTCAAGGCCTGGGGCTCGGTCGGTGTGGCGCCCCGCGACACCGGGCTCGGCGGCGTCAAAGTGATCGGCAAGGTGTTGCAGCGGGCCGGGCTGTCCGTCGGCGATGTCGCACTGTGGGAGATCAACGAGGCCTTCGCCTCGGTGCCGATCGCGGCGTGCAAGGAATACGGCATCGACGAAGAGCTGGTGAACTTCTCCGGCAGCGGCTGCAGCCTCGGCCACCCCATCGCCGCGTCCGGTGCCCGGATGGTGACCACGCTGCTCTATGAACTGCAGCGGCGTGGCGGTGGCATCGGTGTGGCCGCCATGTGCGCCGGTGGTGGGCAGGGCGGCGCGGTGGTGGTCGAGGTCTAGCGGCGTTTGGCCGACGAAGCCGGTGCGGCGCGCCGGCGCGCCGACTTGGTGTTCTGCGCGATCAGCCGCTCGGCGTGATCGAGGATGCAGTTGAGGCCGTATTCGAAGTTGGCGTCGTCCGCCGCTCCCACCCGATGGCCCTGCCTGGTGGCCTCTGCCAGCAGCGGGGTCACGGCCGGGTCGATCACGAGTGCTTCCTCGAAATCGGAGGGCCCCTCGGCATCCGACGCCCGGTTCTTTTCGTAGAGGCGCCGGAGCACCACCGACCCGCGAATGTGCACCGAGATCGTCGAATAGGTGTCGAAGGCGTCCTGCGGCGACAGGCCGGCCTCCACCAGGCTGGCGATCGCGCGTTCCACCTCCTGGACGCCGATCTGGGCGGCACGGGGGCTCAACGCCGCCCGGATCAAGATGAGGTCGCACAGGATCGGGTTGCCCAGAAAAGTCGACCGCATGCTGTGCGCGTGGTCGTGCAACGTCTGGCGCCAGTCCTTGGCCTCCACGTACGGGGTGGCGAAAACATACTGGCGCAAGGCTCGGCTGGTCATCGCGTTGAGGAGGTCGTCCTTTTTGCGGAAGTACCAGTAGATGCTCGTCACCCCGACGCCCAGATGCTTGCCGAGCAACGGCATGCTCAGGTTGTCGACACCGATCTGCTCGGCGAGCTCGAAGGCGCCGTCGATGATGTCATCGGGGTTGATCGAGCCGCGTTCGCGCCGTTGCCGTTTCTCGGCGACTGGCTGCTTTGCCACTGCGGGGTACCTCCAGTTCTGGTCGACACGGCCGGATTCTTCGCCCTTAAACCTAGCCGTCAAACCTACCTGTACCCGGCGCTGGCACCGGTCATTGAGCTTCTCTTACCGTAAACCATATGGTAAGCATTTTGATAAATCGTGCCCCAACGTCTGAAGGGTGAGCCGTGTCCGAAGTGGTGCTGCGTGAGCGTCGTGGACGGATTCTCGTCATCACGATCAATCGTCCGGAGGCGCGCAACGCGGCCAACAAGGCCGTCGCGGAGGGCTTGGCCGCGGCCTGCGACGAGCTCGACGACACCCCGGAGTTGTCGGTCGGGGTGCTCACCGGGGCCGGCGGCAATTTCTGTGCGGGGATGGACCTCAAGGCGTTCGCAGCCGGGGAGTTGGCCTATGTCCCCGGGCGCGGGCTCGGCTTCACCGAGCGCCCGCCGCGCAAACCGCTGATCTCCGCTGTCGAGGGCCACGCGGTGGCCGGCGGCACCGAACTGGTGCTGGCCACTGACCTGGTGGTCGCTGCCAAGGGCGCGAAATTCGGCATCCCGGAGGTCAAGCGGGGCTTGGTGGCGGCCGGTGGTGGTCTACTGCGTCTGCCACACCGGATCCCGTATCAGAAGGCCCTCGAATTGGCATTGACCGGTGAGACCTTCACCGCCGAACAGGGCGCCGAGTGGGGATTTGTCAACGTGCTCACCGAGCCCGGTGAAGCGCTGGCCGGGGCCATCGCGCTGGCCGAGCGGATCACCGCCAACGGCCCGCTGGCCGTAGCGGTGACGAAGGAGATCATGGTGAAGTCCGCCGGCTGGAGCCAGGACGAGATCTGGAAGAAGCAGGGCGAACTGATCGCGCCGGTCTTCACCTCGCACGACGCCAAGGAAGGCGCCATCGCGTTCGCCGAGAAGCGCGCCCCGAACTGGACCGGCGCCTGACCCTGGGCCTGGCGTATGGACCTGGGTTTGCGCGACGCACGCGCCGTCGTCGTCGGCGGGAGCCGGGGGATGGGACTGGCCACGGCCCGGTGCCTGGCCGACGACGGGGCCCGGGTAGCGGTGATGGCCCGCTGTGTCGCCGATCTGGACCGTGCCTGCGCGGACCTGCGCGGTCGCGGCAGTCCGGAGGCGATCGCACTGGTCGCCGACGCCGGGGACGAGCAACGGGTGCAACAGGTCTTCGCTGAACTCGGGAGCCGCTGGGGCGGCCAACTCAACATCTTGGTCAACGCGGCCGGACCCGACGTGCAGGGCACGTTCGACGAGCTCGACGATGACCAGTGGCGCCGGGCGATCGACCAGGGTGCGATGGGGATGGTGCATACCGTCCGTGCTGCGTTGCCCTTGTTGCGCAATGCCGAATGGGCCCGGATCGTCAACTTCTCGGCGCAGTCGACGCAGCGCCAGAGCACCGTCCTGGTCGCCTACACGGCGGCCAAGGCGATGGTGAACAGCATCTCGAAGAACCTGGCGCTGCTGCTGGCTCCCGACGAGATTCTGGTGAACGTGGTCTCGCCCGGCAGCGTTGCCTCCGAGGCGCTGGTGGGCTGGGCCCGCTCCAAGGGAGCCGACGGTGACGACCCCTACCGGCTGATGCAGGTAATCGCCGAGCACTTCGGCCACCCGGCGCAGATGCCGCGGGCCGGTCTGCCCGACGAAGTCGGCGCGGTGGCGGCCTTTTTGGCCTCGCGCCGCAACTCCTACATGACCGGTGCCAACGTCAACGTCGACGGCGGCTCGGATTTCACCTGACAACCTGGCAGGAAATGCCCCTGACCTGGAGTCATGGCAGTTTAGCCGGGCGGGACGCCAGTTGCGGAATGCGCTACCGAAAGGTATACAGTAAGAACTGTTCCAGTCGGACTCCCGACGGCGGCAAGGTATCCGGGGCGAGGAGGTGCGGCACCGATGACCGCTGCCGACGATGACACCCTCGTCGACGCCGGCGCCCCCGTGCTCTACGACGTCAGCGACGGCGTTGCGCTGATCACCTTCAACCGCCCGCGGCGTCTCAACGCCTGGGGGCCTGATATCGCGGCGGGCTTCTACGCCGCGATCGACCATGCCGAGGCGGACCCCGCGGTGCGAGCGATCCTGGTGACCGGCCGCGGCCGCGGCTTTTGTGCCGGGGCCGACCTGGGGTCCGCCGGCGGCCTGCAAGATCCCGAATCCGACACTGCCGGAACCGATGTGGCGCAGCTGGTCGGAGAGCGTCATCCGCACTTCCTCACCGAGCTGCGCAAACCCGTGATCGCGGCGATCAACGGCTCGTGTGTGGGGATCGGCCTCACCCACGCTCTGATGTGCGACGTGCGGTTCGCCGCCGCCGGGGCCAAGTTCGCCACCGCGTTCACCCGGCGGGGGCTGATCGCCGAATACGGCATTTCCTGGATATTGCCGCGGCTGGCCGGCTGGGGTGCGGCAATGGACCTGCTGCTCAGTGGGCGCACCTTCCTCGCCGAGGAAGCCCGCGAGCTCGGCCTGGTCAGCCAGGTCGTCGCGCCCGACCTGCTGGTGCAACGTGCCATGGACTACGCGCGAGACCTCGCGGCGCACTGCTCACCGGCGTCATTGGCGGTGATCAAAGCACAGGCCTACGGTGACGCGCTCGATGACGTGGCCGCGGTGACCGCGCGCGCCGAAGCCCTGATGTACGAATCGCTGGCGCGTCCCGACGTCATCGAGGGAGTCACCAGCTTCCTTCAGAAGCGACCGCCCAACTTCCCGCCCCTTACTGGAGAAAGGTTGAGCACATGACTGCCGCACGTGAACGACTCCCGTACCTGGCCGTCGATGTCGACAACCACTACTACGAGCCGCTGGATGCCTTCACTCGGCACCTGCCCAAAGAATTCCACAGCCGCGGTGTCCAGATGGTGCAGGACGGCAAGCGGACCCTGGCGGTGTTCGGCGGGGTCGTCAATCACTTCATCCCGAACCCGAGCTTCGACCCGATCATCGAACCCGGCTGCCTGGATCTGCTGTTCCGCGGCGAGATCCCCGAAGGTGTGGATCCGGCGTCGTTGATGAGGGTCGACCGGCTCTCCGAGCATCCCGAATACCAGAACCGCGATGCCCGCGTGCAGGTGCTCGACCGGCAACGCCTGGAGACGGTGTTTATGCTGCCGACTTTCGCCTGTGGCGTGGAGGAGGGACTCAAGCACGACATCCCCGCCACCATGGCTTCGGTGCACGCGTTCAACCTTTGGCTCGACGAGGACTGGGGCTTCGACCGCCCCGACGGCCGCGTGATATCCGCACCGATCATCTCTCTGGCCGACCCCGAGAAGGCTGTCGAGGAAGTCGAATTCGTGATCAGCCGCGGCGCCAAGCTGGTGTGTGTGCGCCCGGCGCCGGTGCCCGGCGAGGTTCGGCCCAGGTCCCTCGGTGACCCGGTGCACGACCCGGTGTGGGCGCGTCTTGCCGAGGCGGGCGTCGCAGTCGTCTTCCACCTGTCCGACTCCGGTTACATGGCGATCCCGGCGTTGTGGGGCGGCAGCGGTGTGTTCAAGGGATTCGGCAAGCGCGACCCGCTGGACATGGTGATCATGGATGATCGCGCGATCCACGACACCATCGCCTCGATGATCGTGCACCAGGTGTTCACCCGTCACCCCAAGCTCAAGGTGGTCAGCATCGAGAACGGCTCGTACTTCGTCTATCGGCTGATCAAGCGGTTGAAGAAGTCGGCCAACAATGCGCCCTACCACTACAAGGAAGATCCGATCGAGCAGCTGCGCAACAACGTCTGGATTGCCCCCTACTACGAGGATGACGTGAAGCTGCTAGCCGACACCATTGGCGTTGACAAGATCCTGTTCGGCTCGGACTGGCCGCACGGTGAGGGCCTGGCCGACCCGACGACCTTCACCGCAGACATACCGCAGTTTCCTGAGTTCAGCGTAGAAGATACCCGAATGGTGATGCGAGACAATGCACTAACCCTGCTAGGTAATCAGAACCGTTCCGCACCGGGCGTCGCCCACCCGGCAGCTTCGGTCTGACGGTGCGCGAATGGACACTCGGCGCCGTCCTCGACGCGATCGCCGAGGTCGTGCCCGACCGGACCATGACGATCTGCGGGGACCGGCGCACTACCTTCGCCGAATCCGCCGAGTGCACCCGCCGACTGGCCAATTACCTGGCCGGCCGCGGTCTCGGCGCGTGGCGTGAGCGCGCGGAGTTGCAGGACTGGGAGTGCGGTCAAGACCGGGTTGCGCTGCTCATGCACAACGATCGCTACCCCGACATGGTGATCGGCTGTCTCAAGGCGCGCACGGTCCCGGTCAACGTCAACCATTACTACACGCCGGCCGAGGCCGGCGACCTCTTCGCGTATCTGCGACCGCGGGCGGTCATCTACCACGCGTGTTTGGAGGCGAAGTTCGCAGCCGTGCTGCGCGAATCCGGCGCCGAACTGCTGATCCGGATCGGCGACGGCGGCGACACCGGGGGCTCGGACCTGCCGGCGGTGTCGCTGGACGACGCCCTGGCGCTGGGCGACACCGACCAAGCGCGGGCGCCGTCTCCCGACGATCTGCTGATGATCTGCACCGGCGGAACGACCGGGCGCCCCAAGGGGGTGTTGTGGCGGCAAAGCGATGTCTACGTCTCGTCGATGACCGGCGATGACCACAGTTGTGCGGCAGAGATCCACCAGAAGGTGCAGCATGCCGGTCCGCCCTGGTTCGCGCTGTCGCCACTGATGCACGCCGCTGGGATGTGGACTGCGTTCTCGGCCATTCTGAGCGGGCAGACGGTGATCCTCAACGACACCCGCACCGGATTCGACCCCCGCACGGTGTTGGAAATCGCCGCACGCGAGAAAGTCGGTCTGATGACCATGGTGGGCGACGCCTACGCCGCACCCCTGGTCGCCGAGCTGCACCGGGAGACCTACGATTTGACGTCCCTGCACTCGATCGCAACGGGCGGCGCCGCAACGAATCCGTTGTATCAGGCAGAGCTGCTGCGGCTGCTTCCGCAGATCACCCTGATCAACGGCTACGGCTCCTCGGAGACCGGGAATCTGGGCTTCGGTCGCAGTCAACGAGACCAGCGCCGCGACACCTTCGACCTGAGGGAAGGGGGATCGGTGGTATCGGATGACCGGACCCGGTTCCTGCGTCCCGGTGACGCCGAGGTCGGCTGGGCGGTGCGGACCGGGCGGATCCCGCTCGGATACTTCGACGACGCCGACGCGACGCGGCGTACCTTCGGGCAGATCGACGGGCAACGGGTGGTGATCTCCGGTGATCGCGCCGGCATCGAGAAAGACGGCACGCTACGACTGTTCGGCCGGGACGCGCTGGTGGTCAACACCGGTGGGGAGAAGGTGTTCGTCGAGGAGGTCGAAGATGTGCTGCGCGCGCATCCGGCAGTGGCCGACGCGCTGGTGGTGGGGCGACCCAGTGCGCGGTGGGGCGAAGAACTGGTCGCACTGGTTGCTGCGCAACCCGATTCGGCGGTCATCGGCGAACAGTTGGATGCCCACTGCCGAGCTGCGCTGGCCGGATTCAAGGTTCCCAAGGCGTTCCTCCTGGTGCCGCAGGTGCGCCGTCTGGGCAACGGGAAGGCCGACTACCGCTGGGCCAAACGACAGGCGAATGAAGGGGTTGCCATGCCCGTGAGCGAGCGATCATGAAAGCCATCGACTGCCTGGTCAATGTGCACTTCGGCGAGAGCGAACAGCCCGGATGGATGGTTCGCGCGCGTGACGACTACTTCAAGGGGCCGGCGTCGATGTTCGCGCCCGTTGACATGTCGGCGCTGCTCGACGAGATGGACGCCAACGGGGTGACCAAGGCCGTCCTGATGGACAACCTGGTCAAACCGTCGGTGACCGCGCGAAAGTTCGTGGCGGCCCGGCCTGATCGGTTCGCGCTGGCGATGGGCGGCGTGAACCTGCTGCGGCCGGTACCCGCGCTGCGGGAACTGAGCGCCGTCGCCAACGATCTGCCGGTGGTCTACACCGTGGTGGGTCCCAGCTTCTGGGGCGACGGCCAGTACCCGCCGAGCGACGCGGTCTACTACCCGCTGTATGCCAAGTGCGCCGAACTGGATCTGCCGCTGTGCGTCAACACCGGTATCCCGGGCCCGCCGGTCCCCGGCGAGGTCCAGCATCCGATCCACCTCGACCGGGTCTGCGTGCGGTTCCCCGAACTGCGGCTGTGCATGATCCACGGCGCCGACCCCTGGTGGGACGTCGCCGTCCGCATGCTCCTCAAATACCGCAACCTGCGGTTGATGACCTCGGCCTGGTCGCCCAAGCGGCTGCCGGAGGCCCTGTTGCACTTCCTGCGGACCCGGGGCGCCGACAAGATCATCTTCGCCTCGGACTGGCCGGTGCTCCGCATGGACCGGGTGGTGCCCGAGGCTCGCGCTCTGGACCTGCCCCCTGAGGTTCTCGACCGATACCTCTACCGCAATGCCGCCGATTTCTTCTTCGCCGAACGCGGCGCCGTACCCGAACAGGAGAGCTGAGATGGATCGCTTCGAACTGCGCAGGCTGGATTACAGCCTGACCGAGGACCACGTTGCCCTGCAGGCCGCCTACGGGCAGTTCTTCGCCACCCACTGCGGAATCGAAACGGTGCGCGCCGCAGAAGAATCCGGCTTCGACAAGAACCTGTGGGAGCGGCTGTGCGCGATGGGTGCCACCACCATGGCGTTGCCGGAGGCTGCCGGCGGCGACGGTGCGACCCTGGTCGATCTTGTGCTGGTAGCCGAGGAGATCGGCCGTTGCTTGGCGCCAGTACCCTGGGTCGACCAGGTCTGCGCCACAAGGCTTTTGAACCGGCTATCCGGATTGTCACCGGACGCTGACGAAACCGCCGAGATCGTCGGCGGGACGCGCCTGGTCGCGTTCGATCCGCACCAGGACGCGGTGGCGGGCCCCCGGCTGCTACCGACCGGGTCGATCGCCGACACGGTCATCGTGCGCGATGGCCCCGACAATCAAGAGGTGGTTCTCCTTTCCTTCGGCACCCGCCCGGCACGCGTCGACAACATCGGCCGGTTGCCGATGGCCTGGGTCGACCCCGCTGACGCCGACACCCGCAGGGTGCTGGGCCGCGGTCCCGCGGCGCTGGCCGAATACCAGCGTGCGCTGGATGAATGGCGACTGCTGACCGCCTCGGCGCTCGTCGGGATGGTGGAGCAGACCATGACGATCGCCGCGGAGTTCGCCAAGACCCGCTACACCCTCGGGGTGCCGATCGGCACCCTGCAGGCCATCTCGCACCCCTTGGCGAACATGGCGATCACCGTCGCCTCGGGACGCAACCTGTCCTACCGGGCGGGGTGGTTCATGGACAACGAGCCCGACGAGCGCCCGGAACTGGCCGCCTCGGCGTTCGTCTTCATGGCCGAGGAGGCCGCCAAGGCCGCCACCATGGCGGTACACATCCAAGGCGGACTGGGGGTTTCGGCAGAAGCCGCGGCCACCGCCTATCTGGTGCGGGCCCGTGGCTGGCCGCTGGCCGGAGGCGACCCCGGCGCCAGCGCATGTCACATCGCCGACATCATCGCCGCCCGCGAAACCGCCTAGCGCGCAACCCAGCAGAACGGGAGCATCATGGACTTCTCACAACCGCAGCTGACCGACGAGGACCTGGCTTTTCGCGAGGAGGTGCGCGCGTTCCTGGCCACTCATGTCACCGAGGCGGTCAAGCGCCGAGACCGCGAGACCGGGGACAACTTCGACGAGGGCGTGCACCTGGCTCTCGGCGCCGCAGGCTACCTGGAAGCGGAGTGGAAAACCGAGGACGACGGTGGCTTCACCCGAGTGCGCCGGCGCATCTGGGAGCTGGAGAAACGTCGCGCGCACGTCCCTTGGGTCACCTGGGGAACCACGTCGATGGTGGCCCGGTCGGTCGCCTCCTTCGGCTCGCCCGAGCTGTGCGAGGAGATCCTGCCAGGGGTCTTCAGCGGCCACATCAGGCTGTGTCTGGGTTACACCGAACCCGAAGGCGGTTCGGACGTCGCGACCTGCAAAACCCGCGCGGTGCGCGACGGGGACAACTGGATTATCAACGGCTCCAAGATGTTCACCACCGGCGCGCACAACTGCCAGTACGTCTTCCTGATCACCAACACCGATCCGGACGCGCGGAAACACAAGAGCCTGACCATGTTCCTGGTGCCCTTGGACTCCCCGGGCATCGAGATCCAGGGCCTGCGCACCGTCGACGGAGACCGCACCAACATCGTCTACTACAGCGACGTGCGCGTCGACGACAAGTACCGGCTCGGAGAGGTCAACGGTGGCTGGACAGTGTTGCGTGAGCCTCTCAACGTCGAACATGGCGCGGTGGATGCCGCCGCCGACGGATTGGCCGACGTCTCGATCATGATGCACCAGGCCAACTTCATGGCGGTGGCCGTGGACAAGGCCGGCGAAGTGGCCGGGCGATCGGGCAGTATTGCCGACCGCTCGGTGGCCTACCGGCTGGGACGGGCCGCCGCCCGGGTGGAGGCCTCCCTTTCGACGCCCTCGATATTCGGGCGGGTGGCCCTGGCGCAGGCCATGCGGGACGTCTCGCCGGATCTGATGGACCTGCTCGGAAGCGCATCGGCGCTGCCGATCGATACCGACGGGGCCATCGACGGCGGTGCCTCGGAATACGTGTTCCGGTTCGCGCCGCTGGTCGGCATCTACGGCGGCACCCTGGAGGTCTTCCGCAATATGATCGCCCAGTACGTCCTGGGCCTGGGCAAGCCGAACTACTCGCCGGCAGCGAAGTAGTCGCCGGTCACGACGTCGTGATCCTGCGGTGATAGCCCGACGGGGTTTCGCCGGCGAATCGGGTGAACGCCCGGGTGAACGCCGACAGGCTGTCGAAACCGACGGCGGCGGCGGTCTGCTGGACGCCCTGATCGGGGGCGGCCAGCAGCGCCATGGCCTGCAACATCCGGGCATGCAGCAGGTAGGTGCGCCACGACATGCCGATCACCGTGTCGAACTGCCGGCGCAGGGTGCGTTCGGACACCGCGACGGCGTGCGCGACCTCGGCGGCGGTCACCGAGGCCAGGTGTTGCTTGGTGTAGGTCATGGCCGCTCCGACGATCGGATGGTCGGACACCGGCAGGCTCAGCGGCGCCTCATGCTCCAGCGCCGCGGACACCAGGTGTCCCAAAGTGCGGAAGAAGTCGTCGGAGACGCTGTCGCCGTCAGGTCGCTCGATCGGCCACCGCAGCGAGTGCAGCATCATCTCCCGGATCAGCGGTGAGACGGTCAGGATGCGGGCCCGGTCGCCGGCGTGGGCGACCAGCTCAGGGGCGAACATCACCGCCACGGTGCGGACTTCCGCACGCATCACGGCCTGATGGTCCAGGCCGGCCGGGATCCAGGCCGCCTGTTGGGGCGGCAGCAGATAGTGCGCTGCGGCGGTCTCGACCTCGACCACCCCGCCGACGGCGTACTCGATCTGGTGCATGTCGTGGGAGTGCCATCCGGTGACCAGATGGCGGCCCTCGTACAGATAGCTGCCGGCCCGGGCCCGACCCCCACGGCGCAGATCGATGTTGGCCGGTTCTGCAAAATCTATGGCCGAACGCGCGGAGACGGTCACGATTTTCCAGGGTACTAGTAGAGCTGTGCACCTCGACGACATGATTCTGGTCAGCATCGACGACCACGTGGTAGAGCCGCCCGACATGTTCCTGCGCCACGTCCCGGCCAAATACAAGGCGGAGGCGCCGATCGTCGTCACCGACGACAATGGCGTCGACCAGTGGATGTATCAGGGCCGCCCGCAAGGGGTCAGCGGACTCAATGCGGTGGTGTCGTGGCCGGCTGAGGAGTGGGGCCGTGACCCCGCAGGCTTCGCCGAGATGCGCCCCGGCGTCTACGACGTGCACGAGCGGGTCCGCGACATGAGCCGCAACGGCATCCTCGCCTCGATGTGCTTCCCGACCTTCACCGGATTCTCCGCGCGGCACCTCAACATGACCCGGGAGAACGTCACCCTGGTGATGGTGTCTGCCTATAACGATTGGCACATCGACGAGTGGGCCGGAGCCTACCCGGGCCGGTTCATCCCGATCGCGATCCTGCCGACCTGGAATCCCGAGGCGATGTGCGCCGAGATCCGCCGGGTGGCGGCCAAGGGTTGCCGCGCGGTCACCATGCCCGAGCTGCCACACCTGGAGGGACTGCCCAGCTACCACGACGACGACTACTGGGGACCGGTGTTCACCACCCTCTCGGAGTGCGACGTGGTGATGTGCCTGCACATCGGCACCGGCTTCGGGGCGATCAGCATGGCACCCAACGCGCCGATCGACAACATGATCATCCTGGCCACCCAGGTGTCGGCGATGTGCGCCCAGGACCTGCTCTGGGGGCCCGCGATGCGCAACTATCCCGATCTGAAGTTCGCGTTCTCCGAGGGGGGAATCGGCTGGATCCCGTTCTACCTCGATCGCAGCGACCGGCACTACACCAACCAGAAGTGGCTGCGCCGCGACTTCGGCGACAAGCTGCCCAGCGAGGTGTTTCGCGAGCACTCACTGGCCTGCTACGTCACCGACAAGACCTCACTGAAGCTGCGCCACGAGATCGGCATCGACACCATCGCCTGGGAGTGCGACTACCCGCACTCGGACTGCTTCTGGCCGGACGCCCCCGAGCAGGTGCTTGCCGAGCTAGAGGCCGCCGGAGCCGACGACTCCGACATCAACAAGATCACTTGGCAGAACTCCTGCCGGTTCTTCAACTGGGATCCCTTCGCGCACACCCCGCGACCGCAGGCGACGGTAGGTGCGTTGCGGGCGACGGCCACCGATGTGGACACCTCGATCCGGCCGCGTGCCGAGTGGGCACGCCGCTATGCCGCCAAACAACCGGCGCCGGCGCGACGGGCAGGGGTGTAGCGCGATGGTCGCAGTGATCACCGGTGGCGCCGGCGGGATGGGCCTTGCCACCGCCGCGATCGTCGGCCGCGAGCAGCCGGTCGTGCTGTGCGACGTCCGGCAGGATCGGCTGGATGCCGCGGTGAGGGCGCTGAACGGGGTGGAGGTCACCGCCGTCAACGGCGACGTCACCGACCGCGCTGCCGTCGTCCGGCTCTTCGACATCGCGGCGGGAATCGGACCGGTCACGTCGGTGATCCACACTGCCGGCGTCAGCCCAAGCATGGGCGACGCGGACTACGTCATGCGCACCAACGCCGTCGGCACCCTCAACGTCAACGAGGTCTTCTACGCCGTGGCCCCCGAGGGGGCCACGATCGTCAACGTCGCATCGATGGCCGCGCACCTGCTGCCCGAGGACCTGATACCCACCGACCGATTCCCGCTGGCGTTGCAGGACCCCGGCGCATTCGCCGGGGCCATGGCGGCGGTCTGCGACCCGATGCCGCCGGAGGTGCGATCGGGGATCGCCTACGCGGTGAGCAAGGCGTTCGTGCGCTGGTATTCCAGCGCGCAGGCCGAGCGGTTCAACGGCCGGGGGCTGCGCATCGTCTCGGTGTCCCCAGGCTCGGTGGACACCGAGATGGGCCGCTTGGAGGAGCAGGCCGGCGCCGGGGCACTGGTCGCCGACGCCGCCGTGCCGCGCTGGGGCACGGCCGAGGAGATGGCCGAGCTGATGGCATTCTGCGTCAGTGCCAAGGCGGGTTACCTCACCGGCACCGACATCCTCAACGACGGCGGCGTGGTGGCTTCGGTGCGCGAGCGGACGCGGGTCGCCGGCGCCGGCTGACGTCTCCCGGGATTTGCGGACGTCGATTATTCGACGTATTTTTCGAAAGTATGACGGGCGTCAGCGATGCGGTCGGCACCGGCCGCCCGGTGTCATCGCCGCCGACCGAGCGGGTCATGCGGATCCTTGAGCTGCTGGCCGCCGACGCGCAACGGCACCTGTCCCTCTCGGAGATCTCGCACACCCTGGGCATCAGCCACGGCACCTGCCACGCCATCGTGTCCACCCTCGCCAATCGGCGGTGGCTGGTGCGGGACCGCGACTCCGGGCGCTACTCCTGGGGGCCCGCCCTGTCCGCCCTGGCGCGCCCGGTCAACAAGCAGGCCTTCCGGCCCGAGCTGCAGCGGCTTTTCGGCGCGGTCGGCAGGCAGGCGATCCTCGGCGTTCGCCAGGGGGCGACGGTGGTGGTAACCGACTCGGTCGGGGAGTCGATCGCCGGGCTGCGACTCGAACCTGGATTCCGGATGCCGCTGGTGGCCCCCTTCGGCCGCGAATTCATCGCCGGGACCAGCGAGGCCGTCAAGAAGGATTGGCTCAGCGGGCTGGGCGCACCCTCGCCGCGATTGCGGCGCCGGCTGGGTGCGGTGCTCGACGAAGTCGGTCGGCGCGGCTACGCGATCGACCGGATGAGTCGCGAGTACATCCGGGTGTACTCGGCGCTGCAAGCCCTGGCTGCCGACGGCGAGCCCGACGAGATCACCGCGCGCGTCGCCACGGCGTTCGCCGATCTCACCGAGGTCGACTACCTGCCCGACGAACTCGCACAGGGCGAGCGCCATCCGGTCGCCAGCGTCTCGGCCCCGGTTCGCGACGCCGACGGCACGGCCGTGATGTCGGTGGGAATCGCCCCCTTCGCCGCCCTGACCGCTGGGGAGGTCGCCGAACTCGGCGCGGCCGTGCGCGAAACCGCGGCGCGTATCCAATCCCAGACTGCACGCGACAAACATGAGGAGAGCTCGTGAGCGTGACGCTCAGTGCCGAACAGCGCCAACTCGGCGAGTCGCTGCGGCAGTTCGCCGCCCGGCACGCGCCGATGACCGATACCCGTGAGGCGCTCGACGCGCTGGCAGACGGCGAATTGCCGTCGTGGTGGAATGACCTGGTCTCACACGGGTTTCACGCGATCCACATTCCGGAACACTACGGCGGACAGGGAGGTGGGCTGCACGACGCCGCCGCGGTCCTCGAGGCCGCGGGTACGGTGTCGCTGCCGGGACCGCTGTTGCCGACGGTGACAGCCGGAGCGGTCGGCCTGCTCGGCACGGGCACCCCTGCGCAGGAGCGGTTTCTGCGCGCCCTCGCTGCCGGCGCGCCGGCCACGGTGGTGCTGGCCGGCCAGTCGGACTTCACCGCTGCGCGAACCGACGACGGATGGCGGGTCAGCGGTGTCTCCGAGGTGATCCCGGGTGCCCGCGCGGCTCGGCTGGTGCTGGTCTGCGCCCGCTGTGACGACGGCACCCATCTCTGGGCGGTGGTCGATGTCGCCGAGGCGCAGGTGGCGACTCGGTCGGTGGCCGGCACCGACCTGCTCACCGACCTGGCCACCATCACGTTGGCCGATTACCCGGCGAACGCCGGCGATGTCCTGGCCGGCGTGGACACCGAGCGTGCGGACTACCTCGCCGTGGGCCTGGCCGCAGCGGTGTGCGCCGGCATCGCCGGGTGGTGTGTGGAGGCGGCCACCGCGCATCTGCGCACCCGAGAGCAGTTCGGCGTGGCCATCGGCACGTTCCAGGCACTGCAGCATCAGGCGGCCATGTTGCTGGTCAACGCCGAACTGGCCTGCGCCGCGGCCTGGGACGCACTTCGGGCCATCACCGACACCCCTGAACAGCACCGGATGGCCGCCGCCACCGCGGCGCTGACGGCGGTCGCGCCCTGTCCCGACATCGTGTTCGACACCCTGACGATGTTCGGCGCCATCGGGTTCACCTGGGAACACGATCTGCACCTGTACTGGCGCCGGGCCACCAGCATCGCCGCCTCGATCGGCGCGGCAACCGACTGGGCCCGTCGACTCGGTGAGCCGGCGATCGCGCAGCAGCGGGACTTCACCGTCGATCTCGGCGGCGCTGAGGCCGAGTTCCGAGCCGGTGTCGCCGCAACGCTCGACGCCGCCGCGGCCCTGGCCAACGACGGCCCGGGGCGCCAAGGCGACTACCCGCACTTCGAAACCGGCCCGCAGCGCACGCTGATCGCCGAAGCCGGGCTGATCGCCCCGCAGTGGCCCGCACCGTGGGGGCGCGATGCCTCCCCCCTGCAGCAGTTGATCATCATCGAGGAGTTCGCCAAACGGCCCGGACTGGTGCGGCCGTCGCTGGGCATCGCCGAATGGATCCTGCCGTCGCTGATTCACGCCGCATCTGATGCGGTGGCGCAGCGGCTGATTCCGGCGACACAGCGCGGTGAACTTGCCTGGTGCCAGTTGTTTTCCGAGCCGGGTGCGGGCTCCGATCTGGCGTCGCTGACCACCCGGGCGGCCAAGGTCGACGGCGGATGGCGCATCAACGGTCACAAGATCTGGACCTCGGCGGCCCAGCGTGCCGATTACGGCGCCCTGCTCGCCCGTACCGACCCCGCGGCACCCAAACACCGCGGTATCGGCTACTTCATCGTGGACATGCGCTCGCCGGGTATCGAAGTGCAGCCGATTCAGATGGCCACCGGAGCTGCCGAGTTCAACGAAGTCTTCCTCGCCGACGTCTTCGTCCCCGACGAGATGCTGCTGGGCGCGCCCACCGAGGGCTGGCAGCTCGCGATCGCCACGATGGCCCAGGAGCGCACCGCCATCAGCGGATACGTCGAAAACGACCGGGCGGTCGCGCTACGGGCCCTCGCCGCCGCCGCGGGGCCGTCGCGCGACGACGCGGTGCGCGCGTTGGGCGAACTCGACGCC
This sequence comes from Mycolicibacter hiberniae, assembly GCF_010729485.1. Taxonomy (NCBI): domain Bacteria; kingdom Bacillati; phylum Actinomycetota; class Actinomycetes; order Mycobacteriales; family Mycobacteriaceae; genus Mycobacterium; species Mycobacterium hiberniae. Next base: position 2,934,463 of record NZ_AP022609.1, on the reverse strand, counting down.
TACGCCAACGCGATCAGGGCGCTCGGGGTGCGCGAGACCATCAGGATGCTCGACGGTGCGGGTCTCGCGGCATCCTCGAGCATCGCCAAAGTGGCGATGAACGTGCTGCTGCGCCGTACCTTCCGGGCGACACTTGCCACCGTCGGTCGCCTGGCCATGGTCGTCGACTCCGACCCGGCCGTCATCGAGCCCTATCTGTTGTCTCCGGCCGAGCTGATCGGAGGCGGTACCAAGGAAATCCAGCTGAACATCATCGCGCAGATGATCCTCGGCCTACCTCGCAAATGAGATAAAGGACACCACATGGGATTACGTGGAGACGCCGCGATCGTCGGTTACGTCGAGCTGCCGCCGGAGCGGATGAACAAGGCGACGCCGGCCCCGTTCACGCTGGAGCAGTGGGCAGAGCTGAGCGCGGCGGCACTGGCCGACGCGGGCCTTCCCGCTGAGCTGGCCAACGGCATCGTCACCTCGCACCTGGGCGAATCCGAGATCTTCGTACCTTCCACAATCGCCGAATACTTGGGGATTCCAGCGCGGTTCGCCGAAATCGTCGACCTGGGCGGGGCCAGCGCGGCTGCCATGGTCTGGCGCGCCGCAGCGGCGATCGAGCTGGGCATCTGTGATGTGGTGCTGTGCGCGTTGCCCGCCCGCTACATCACCCCGATGTCGGAACGTAAGCCCAGGCCGCTTGTCGACGCGATGTTCTTCGGCTCGTCGAGCAACCAATTCGGCTCTCCGCAAGCAGAGTTCGAGATCCCCTACGGCAACCTGGGACAGAACGGCCCCTACGGCCAGGTTGCCACCCGCTACGGCGCCGTCTACGGCTACGACGAACGGGCGATGGCCAAATTGGTCGTCGATCAACGTGTCAACGCCAACCACACCGACGGTGCCATCTGGCGCGACACGCCGCTGACCGTCGAGGATGTTCTGGCCAGCCCGGTGATCGCCGATCCGCTGCACATGTTGGAGATCGTGATGCCCTGCGTCGGCGGGGCAGCGGTGGTGATCGCCAGCGCAGAGGTCGCCAAGCGGGCCCGCAACCGGCCGGTGTGGATCAAAGGTTTCGGTGAGCATGTGCCGTTCAAGACCCTGACCTACGCCGCCGACCTGTTGGCCACCCCGATCCGGGAGGCGGCCGACACCGCGTTCGCCATGACGGATCTGACGCGGGCGGACATGGACATGGTTTCCATCTACGACTGCTACACGATCACCGTGGTGCTCTCGCTGGAGGATGCCGGCTTCTGCGAGAAAGGCAAAGGCATGCAGTTCCTGGCCGATCACGACCTGACCTTCCGTGGTGACTTCCCGCTCAACACCGCCGGCGGGCAACTCGGATTCGGGCAGGCCGGCCTGGCCGGCGGCATGCACCATGTCTGCGACGCCACCCGCCAGATCATGGGTCGCGCCGGGGACGCGCAGGTGGCCGACTGCAACCGGGCCTTCGTCTCGGGCAACGGCGGGATCCTGTCGGAGCAGACGACCCTCATTCTGGAAGGGGACTAGCAGCAGATGATGAGCTTTGAGCGACCGATGCCGGTCAAAACGCCGACCACCGCACCGTTCTGGGACGCGCTGGCCGAGCACCGGATTGTCATCCAGTATTCGCCGTCTTCGCAGAGCTACGTGTTCTACCCCCGAGTCCGCGCCCCACGCACCCTGGCCGATGACCTTCAGTGGCGGGAAATCTCCGGGATGGGCACGTTGTACTCCTTCACCGTGGCCCGCCGGCCGGTGGGACCGCACTTCGCCGGCGCGGTGCCGCAACTGCTGGGGATCGTCGAATGGGATGAGGGCCCGCGGTTCTCCACCGAGCTGGTCAACGTCGACCCGGCCGATCTGGCGGTCGGAATGCGGGTGCAGCCGGTGTTCTGCGACTACCCCGAACACGACGTCACGATGCTGCGCTACGAGCCGGCGGCGGATCGTGGCTGAGAACGCCGCGGATATCGAGGCGATCAAGCGGCTGAAATCCCGCTACTGCCGTTATCTGGACACCAAAGACTGGGCGGCGTGGCGCGCGCTGTTCACCGATGACTTCGTCAGCGACACCTCGGCTGCGGGCGGCAAAGTCGTCACCGGAGCCGATGCGTTCGTGGCCTTCACCCGCAAGAGCCTGCGAGGCCAGCCCACGGTCCACCAGGTCCATGCGCCCGACATCGAGCTGGACTCGCCGACCACCGCGCACGGGGTATGGGCGCTGGAAGATGTGGTGCGCCTCGGTCCCGGGATCAACCTGCGCGGCTACGGCCACTACACCGAGACCTACGTCAAGGCCGACGACCAGTGGCGGATCGCATCGTCGACGCTCACCCGGCTGCGCGAGGATCTGTTCAACGGGCTGTTCGCGGTTTATCTCTCGCCGCGCGTTCGCGCCGTGCTGGCCAGGCTCGCCCGCCGCTCGGGGCCGGGTCAGATCAGGAGCCGGTGAGCACGGGCGGTTTGCGTGCTTCGGGATCCGGGTTCGCGATGGGCAGCCCCATGAACCGCCGGGCGTTGTCGCCCATGAAGTCATAGGTGCGCCGGACATCCATCCCCTCGGCGTAGCGCCAGAACCCTTTCGGCTCGGCCAGGCCCTCGGGATGCGGATAGTCCGATCCGAAGAGCACCCGGTCCCATCCCACGGTGTCTACGACGTCGGAGACGCGGCCCTCCCAGAACGGGCTGACCCAGATGTTGCGGCGAAAGACCTCATGCGGGTGCTCCGGGAAGTTCTGCGGCATCTTTTTGTACAGTTCGCCGAAATCATCGAAGAGCGGCCGGATCCAGGAGCTGCCGTTTTCCACGCTGGCGATGCGCAGTCCGGGAAAACGGGTCAGGGTGCCATGACAGATCAGACTGGTGATCATGTCGGCGATTTCGCGGTGGCCCAGCACCATCCAGCGAAAGGCGCTTTGCGCCATGAAGTTCTGGGTGTACGCCGGTTCCCACCGGCCGACATAGTCGTCGAGTGGCGGGAAGCTGGCGTGCAGCACGATCGGCAGGCCGGCGGCCTGCACATCGCCCCAGAACGGGTCGAACTCGGGCAGCGCGGGAGAGCGCCAGCCGCGGACGCCGTTGACCGGACCCGGCTTGACCAGCGCGACGACCGCGCCGTGGTCGAGGATGTACTCCAGTTCGCGCTGGGCGGCGTCCACCTCGGAGAGGTTGATGATCGGCGTGGAGAACACTCGGCCGTGGTAGTTGTACGTCCAGTGCTCGGCCATCCACTGGTTGAGCGCGTGGATGATGGCGCACGTCAGCTCGGGGTCGTCGGCGCTGGCGTGCTCGACCAGGCTGGCCAGCGTCGGATAGTTCAGCGCCTCGGTGACGCCCTGGCGGTCCAGCTCGGCGACCCGGTCCTGCGGGTTGCGGGTCGCGGGCGGTGCGGCGATCGCCGGACCCTGCATCTCGCGCAGGCTCAGCCCCTCGGTGTTCTCGCCGGCGAAGAACTTCTCATGCGCGCCCGGCGCGGCAACCCGTTCGAAGGTGGGGTTGGGGATGAAGTCGCTGACGCGGTTGTTGATGATGATGCGGGTCTGCCGGCCGATCTGGGCGAACTGGACTGCCCGCGAATACTTCTCCGGCAGGTACTTGGTCAGCGCATCGGGGGTCTCGTACATGTGCTGGTCGGCATCGAAGATCGGCGCGTCACGGAACTGGCTCATGCAGCGCTCCTTTCCTACCGCGAGCAGACGCAGAGTCGCATTCACGGGCAACCAATCGTGCGATTCTGCGTCTGCTCGGCATGGGAATCAGGTGGTGAGGATGGTTGCGGCCGCCGTGCCCGGCGCGCCGTAGAGCTGGGCGAATCCCACCCGGGGATTCCCGGGCACTTGGCGGTCGCCGGCCTGGCCGCGCAGCTGGCGCACCAGTTCGTGGATCTGGCGCAGTCCCGAGGCGCCGATGGGCTCGCCGTTGGCGATCAGCCCGCCGTCGGTGTTGACCGGCAGTGTCCCGGTGATCTCGGTCGCCCCGACGGCGAGCAGCTTCTCCTGATCGCCGTCGGCGCAGAAGCCGCACTCGGCCATGTGGATGATCTCGGCGCCGGCGTCGGTGTCCTGCAGCTGGATGACATCGACGTCCTCGGGCGCCACACCGGCCTTGGCGAAGGCAGCGCGGGCGGCGTAGACCGTGGGCGCCACGTCTTCGGTGACCGGAGCGAAGGTGGTGTTCACCTCATAGGCGCCGTAACGACGGGTGCGTACCTCGACCGCGCGCAGGTATACCGGTTTGTCGGTGTAGCGGTGCGCGATGTCGGCGCGGCACATCACCACTGCGGCGGCGCCTTCGTCGGGGGCGCAGAACATGTACTGCGTGAGCGGGTAGTTCAGCATCGTCGAATCCAGGATCTCCACTTCGGAGATCGGCTTACGCCGGAATGCGTTGGGGTTCAACGCGCCGTTGCGGAAGTTCTTGGCGGCGACCCTGGCGAGGGTCTGCTGGGAGATGCCGTGATCGTGCAGGTAGCGGTTGGCCTTCATGCCGAAGAACTGGGTGGTCAGATACTGGCCGTTCTCGGCGTACCAGCGTGGCATCCCGACCAGGGCCGGATCCTCGGTGAACGCTCCTCGGGGATGCTTGTCCAAGCCGACGGCGATGCCGATGTCGTAGTCGCCGAGCCGGATACCGTCGGCGCAGACCTTGACGGCGCTGGCCGCGGTGGCGCACGCGTTGAACACGTTGGTGAACGGGATGCCGGACAACCCGACCATCCCGACGATCGCGTCCGGGTTGGCGACCGTCCAGCTGCCGCCGGTCGCGGCACCGATGTCATTCCAGTCCACGCCGGCGTCGGCGACCGCGGCGAAGATCGCGTCGACCCCCATTGCCATCGCCGACTTGCCTTCGAACCGGCCGAACGGGTGCAGGCCGACGCCGATGATCGCTACGTCATTACCCATGGGTCGCGTGCTCCTATACCGGCCGGAAGGCGAAGGTGATGATGTCGTTGCCGTCGGCATCGGAGGTGAACGGAATCATGACCAGTTCCACCGGCATCCCGAACTCCAGCTTGTCCGGATCGTTCTCGGTGAGGCGGCCCTCCACGCGGATGACATCGCCCAGCTGCACCAGGCCGACGCCGAAGGGTACGAAGTCCTTACCGGTGGGGCCCAGATACGGTGCCCCGGGCGCAAACCCCTGCGTGGTCCAGGCCACCAGGGTGCCGGTGCGCGGTAGGAGTTCTTGGCTCATCTGGTCGCCGCTGCAACTCGGACAGCGCGGCTGAGCCGGGAAAACGGTGGCGGCACAGGCATCGCAGCGGCTGCCGATCAGCTGTGGATTCTCCTCCGGCCACGTCGAGATGTCGGGTGCGAGCGCCTTCTGCATGGGACCTCCGCGTAACAGGTCTGCTAACTGTAATACTTACAGTAAAGTATCATCGATCCAGGCGAACAGCGGGCCTTCCGGCGCCGTCTGGCAATCACGGCAAAGGCTCTGGGATGGCAGCGAACGAGGGATCGGCGGTGCAGGGGCGCCGAGTCCTCGTCATGGGGGCCAGTGGCAATGTCGGCGCCTGCGTCACCAGACAGCTGGCCGCCCGCGGCGACGACGTGCGCGTGTTGCTGCGTCATTCCAGCTCCACCAAGGGGATTGACGGCCTCGACGTGCAGCGGTGTTACGGCGACATCTTCGACACCGAAGCGCTCGCCGCCGCTATGGCCGACCGCGACGTCGTGTACTACTGCGTCGTCGACACCCGGGCCGAGCTTCGCGACCCCGCCCCGCTGTTTCGGACCAATGTCGAGGGCCTGCGCAACGTCCTGGAGGTGGCGGCAACAGCCGAGCTCGACAGGTTCGTGTTCCTGAGCACCATCGGAACCATCGCGGTGGGACGCACCGGCGAAACCGTGGACGAAGACACGCCGTTCAACTGGACCCGCCAGGGCGGGGGATACATCGCCTCCCGGCGCGAGGCCGAGCGGCTGGTGCTGGAATACGTGGCCGAGCGCGGGCTACCCGCCGTCATCACCAACGTGTCGAACCCGTACGGCCCGCCGGACTGGCAGCCTCGGCAGGGGATGCTTGTTCAGCTCGCGGCGCTGGGGAAGATGCCGGCATACGCGCGCGGCGTGGGCGCCGAGGTGGTCGGGATCGACGACGCTGCCCGCGGGATGCTGCTGGCAGCGGAGCGGGGCAGGATCGGCGAGCGCTACATCCTCTCCGAGCGCTACATGACCCAGCGGGAGATGCTCACGATCGCGGCCGAAGCGGTCGGGGTCGCACCCCCGCGCATCGGGATTCCGATGGCCTTCCTGCATGTAGTGGGCCATGTGGTCGGCCTGGTCGGCGCGCTGCTGCGCCGCGACTTCGTATTCACCGCGACCGGCGCGCGACTGATGGCGTCGACGTCGCCTGCCGGCCACGGCAAGGCCACCCGGGAACTGGGCTGGCATCCCGAACCGACCGAACTCGCGATTCGGCGCGCCGCGAAGTTCTATCTGGAGCGAGGCAAGACATGATCCCGTTCGTGGTACGTCGGGACAACGACTTCCTGCCGAATCCCATCGGTCAGGGCGGGTGGGGGCCGACGCTGGGAGGCCAGGTGGTCGGCGGCCTGCTGGCCCGGGCGGTCGAAGGCCACGTCCCCGAGGATGATCTGCAACCCGCGCGCCTGACCGTCGAGATCCTTCGGCGAGTCGCCACCGAGCCGTTGCAGGTCACCGCGGGCGTGGTCCGGTCGGGCTCGCGGATGCGGGCGGTCGACGCCGCGATGACGCAGAACGGCGAACTGGTGGCCCGCGCCTCGGCGCTGTATCTGCGCCGTGGGGTGCAACCCGACGGCGAGTTCTTCACCACCGCGGTGACGCTGCCGCCGATTCCGGCGGAACCGGCACGCCACGACGAGTCGGTGCCGATGTTCATTCGGGCTTACGGCACCGACGAGGCCGGGCGCTTCCAATGGCAGTACGCCGGGCCGCGCTTCGCCTGGATACGCGAGATCCGCGATCTGGTAGACGGCGAGGAGATCTCGCCGTTCGTGCGGGCTGCGATGGCGGTCGACGTGACCGCGTCACTGACGAATTTCAGCACCGAGGGATTGGCCTTCATCAACGCCGACTTCACCTTGACCCTGAGCCGGCTACCGGTCGGTCCGTATATCTGTTTGGCGGCAATGACCCACTACAGCGACGCGGGTGTGGCGACCGGGAGTTCGAGCCTATTCGACGCGCACGGTCCGATCGGGATCGGCGTGACGACCGCGGTCGCCAACTTCAACTTCGACGCCGACCGGAAATACGACGGGCCGCCGACGCCCGGTTAAGCGATAGCGCCGGATTCCTTGAGCTTTTCGATACGGTCCCAGTCCATCCCGAGTCCGGTCAGGACGATTTCGGTGTGCTCGGCGGCCTGCGGGGCCCGGGTGGTCTGCAGCGGCTCGTGGTTGAACTGGACCGGGCCCCGGACCACCTTGAACGGCCGCCCGCCGTCGGCCGGTTCCACTTCGGCGATCATGTCGTTGGCGACGGCCTGCTCGTCGGAGCCCAGGTCGACCAGGCTCTGGAACGGCGCCCACTGGCCTTTCATGGTCTTGAGGTGTGTGCGCCAGTAGTCGAACGGCTTGGCGCCGATAGCGTCGGCGATCAGCGCCCCGGCCGCCGCCGCGTTGCGCATCAGCGGCAGCACATCGGAAAAGCGCGGGTCATCGGCGGCCTCGCCGATGCCCAGGTGCTCGAAGGTGTCCCGGATGTAGCCGGTCGGACTGACGATGCACAGGTTGATGGTCCCACCGTCGGAGGTGGTGTAGTTGCCCAGAAAGGGGTTGCCCTGCGACCCGGCGGATTCCGGCATCGCCGCACGCATGGCCTCGCCGGTGTCCAGTCCCTGTGTCACGCTGGCGCCGGCCGCCCACCACGCGGTCGACAGCAACGAGACGTCGACCTCGAGGGCCTCGCCGGTGCGCTCCCGGTGCAGCAGCGCAGCGGCGATCCCGCCCGCGATGTTCATTCCGCCGATTGAGTCGCCGAAGGCGGGGATTCCCTGTGACAGCGGGGTCCCCAGCTCCTCGGGGCTCAGCGCGTGGCCGACGCCGCTGCGGGTCCAAAAGGCAGTGCCGTCGAAGCCGCCGACATCACGCTCGGGGCCCTTGTCGCCGTACGCACTGCCCCGGGCGTAGACGATGTCGGGGTTGGCGGCGCGGATGTGCTCGACGTCGAACTTGTTCTTCTGCCGGGCGCGCGGCAGGTAGTTGGTCAGAAAAACATCTGCGGTAGCGGCCAATTCATAAAGTACCTGCTGCCCGTCGGCCAGCGAGACGTCGATCCCGACGCTGCGCTTGCCCCGGTTGGGGTGTTCCATCAGCGGGTGCCGGTCGGGGTTGAGCTCGAATCCGCCCATCCGGATGAAGCCCCGCTGGGTGTCGCCGCGTACCGGATGCTCGACCTTGATGACGTCGGCTCCCCAGTCGGCCAATATCGCACCGGCGGCGGGCACGAAGGTGAACTGCGCGACCTCCAGGACGCGGAAGCCGTTCATGACCTTGATCAACTCAGCGCGCTCCTGCCGCCGCCCAAAAGCTTTTGAAGTATTCTACTGTAATGGTTACCGTTGTATCCACGAAACGGCTTGCCCGCAGGTGAGCGACGGCGGGCAGCAAGCTAGCAGCGTCCAGATCGGCCGACGGGCCGCGGCCGCCGCGGAATCGCGCATGCTGATCGACGGCAAGTTGGTCGCGGCGGCCTCCGGGGCCCATTTCGACAATGTAAGCCCGGCCACCGGGCGGCTGTTGGGGACTACCGCTGCCGCCGGGGAGGCCGACATGGGGCAGGCGATCGGTGCCGCCCGCCGGGCCTTTGACGATACCGATTGGGCGACCAACCGCGCCCTGCGCAAGCGCTGCCTGGGACAACTGCAGGCGGCGCTGGAAGCCGAGAAGGAAGAGTTGCGCACCGAGTTGATCGCCGAGGTCGGCTGCCCGGTGATGACGACCCACCTGGCGCAACTGGATTGGCCGCTGGTCGACGGGCTGCGTTACCCAAGCCGGTTGATCGACGAATTCGACTGGGAGCGGCTACTCGACGGCGGCGGACTGTTCGGAGACCGCAACGTCCGCATGGTGGTCAAGGAGCCGGTCGGTGTGGTTGCGGCGATCACGCCGTCCAACTTCCCCGTCGAGGTGATCCTCAACAAGCTGGGTCCTGCTCTGGCGGCCGGCAATACCGTCGTCCTCAAGCCCGACCCGAACACCCCGTGGAACGCCACCCGGTTGGGACGCCTGATCGCTGAGCACACCGACATCCCCGCCGGGGTGGTCAACGTCGTGCCCACGCCGTCCAACGAGGTTGCCGGCCTGCTGGGAACCGATCCGCGAGTCGACATGATCTCTTTCACCGGGTCGACGGCCGTCGGCAAGCACCTGGCCCGCGCCAGCGCTGACACCATGAAGCGGACGTTCCTCGAGCTCGGCGGCAAGTCGGCGTTGATCGTGCTGGATGACGCCGATCCCGCCAAGGTCATTCCCGGCGCCGTCGGGGTATGCGTGCATGCCGGACAGGCGTGTGCCGCAACCACCCGGATGTTGGTTCACACCAGCATGTTCGATGAACTCGTCACGGCAGTCACCGCGGCCTTTGCCGCCGTGACCGTGGGCGATCCGGCCCTTCCGCAGACGCTGGTCGGCCCGCTGATCAGTGCCGCGCAGAAGCGCCGAGTGCTCGACGCCTACACGCGGGCCCGCCTCGACGGGGCCGAGATCACCACCGGCGGCGGCGAAGTCGAAGGACTGCCCGCCGAGCTGGCGGGGGGACACTACCTGCAGCCGACGGTGATCGTGGGGGTCGACAACAGCGCCGCGATCGCGCGGGAGGAGGTCTTCGGTCCCGTGCTGGTGATGCTGCCGTTCGGTGACGACGACGAGGCCGTGCGCCTCGCCAACGACAGCGCGTACGGGCTGGCCGGCGCAGTGGTCTCGGCGTCGAACGAACGGGCGCTGAACGTGGCCCGCCGAATCCGGACCGGGGCGATCGGCGTCAACGGAGGCATGTACTACGGCGCCGACGCTCCGTTCGGCGGCTACAAGAGCAGCGGCTGGGGCAGGCAGTGCGGGATCGAGGGGTTCGCGCAGTACCTGGAGACCAAGACGATCGGCTCCCGGCGGCCGCGGTCGGCGGGTCTCACGCAGTGAACGTCACCGGAAGCGAACGCGGGGAGCGGAAGGGCTGCCCGTAGATGTGCGGGTGGTCGTCGGTGACCAGAGTGATGTCACCGAGGCGGTCCAGCAGGCATTCCATGGCGACCCGCATCTCCATGCGGGCCAGATGCAGACCCATGCAGGTGTGTTCGCCGGCGGCGAAGGTGATGTGCGGAATCCACTTTCGGAAGATGTCGAACTCCTCAGCCCGTTCCCACCGGTTCTCGTCACGGTTGGCCGAGCCGATGCACACATCGACGACGGCGCCGGCGGGAAGCTCGACGCCGGCCACCTCGATGTCGCGGATTGCGGTGCGCTGCACGGTGGTCAGTGGAGTTTCGTACCGCAGGCCCTCCTCGATGGCGGCGCCGATCAGATCGTGGTCGTTGCGTACCGCTGCGAACTGTTCGGGATGGGTGAGCAACAGGTACAGCAGGTTGCTGGTAGCCCGGTAGGTGGTCTCCAAGCCGGCCGGCAGCAGCAGTCGCAGAAACGAGAAGATCGCTTCGTCGGTGAGCTTCTCGCCATCGACTTCCGCGGTGACCAGGTCGCCGATGATGTCGTCGGTGGGCGCGGACTTGCGTTTGTCCATCTGGGTCAGGAAATACTCTTTGAGTTCCGCCGACGCACGAAATGCCCGCTCGTAGGCCACGGTGTAGCTGATCAATTCGATGGCCCGCTGACGAAACCAGGGCAGGTCTTCTTCGGGGAGCCCCAGCAGCCTGGCGATCACCCGGGTGGGGAACTCGAAGGTGAATCCCGACACCAGGTCGGCGGTGCCCTCGGCGATGAACTCGTCGATCAGCGCGGTGCAGACCGGCCGAACCACCTCCGGCTCCCAGTGCACCAGCGACTTCCGTTTGAAGGCTGACGAGACCAGGTTGCGATGGTTGCGGTGCGGCTCGCCCTCCATCGCCAGGATCGTCGGTCCGATGAACAGCCCGATGGTGACATCGTAGATATGCGAGTTGAACGAGTCCGCATCGCGGAAGACTTGGTTGACCGCCTCGAAAGAGACGGCCGCGAACTGAGTTTTGGGCCGAAGCGACGCCGGGGTCTTGGTGTAGTCCATGACCGTTCCGGGGAAGATCCCGAGTCCCTCGCGCTTGCTCTGGAAGTAGGGGTACGGGTTCTTCAGGTAGTCGGCCGGCTTGTCGAGTGCGGCAGCGATGTCGTCAACCTGGCTCTCCACGGCTGATCTCCCGTCGGGCGTAGCAACGTACTGTAAGAATTACAGTAATCGATTTAGTATGTAGTGCGCCAGGGTCAGGCGAGACTGATCGGCATCCGCTTGATGCCGTGCACGAAGGTGCTCTGCAGGTACTCCGGTTCGCCGAGGGTGACCTCGGGCAAGCGGGTGAGCAGCTCGTAGAACAGGTGCCGCAGCTCCATCCGGGCGACATGGGTGCCCAGGCAATAGTGCGCGCCACCGCCGCCGAAGCCCAGGTGCGGGTTGGTGGCGCGGGTGATGTCGAATTCATGCGGCCGGTCGAACACGGTCTGGTCCCGATTGGCCGAGCAGTAGAACAGCGCCACCTTCTCGCCGGCCTTGATCTCGGTCCCGGCGACCTCGGTGTCGACCACCGCGTGGCGGCCGAAGGCGAGTACCGGTGTCGCCCAGCGCACGAACTCCTCGACCGCCCCGCCGATCCGATTGTCGTAATCCGCCAGCAGCCAGGCGCGCTGTTCGGGATGGTCGACGAGCGCCTTGAACGCATGCGTGGTGGCCTGCTTGGTGGTGTCGTTGCCGGCAGATCCCAGCAACACCATGAACGAGCCGAGCTCGGCGTCGGTCAGCCGGTGGCCGTCGACCTCGGCGTTGACCAGCTCGGTCATCAGGTCATCGTGCGGTTCGGCGCGGCGGCGTTGAGCCAACTCGACGCCGGAACCGGCCAGCACGCCCAGCTGCGTCATGACGTGCACGGCCCGCTCCTCCAGCGAGGCGTACTCCTCGTCGCTGCTACTGAACAGACATTCGGCGGCGTAGGCGACCTTCTGCTGGTCGGCCGGGTCGATACCGATCATGTCCGAGACGGTGCGCATAGGCAGTAGGCCCGAACAGCTTGCGACGAAGTCGATCTGGTCGCCGCTGCGCAATTGGGTCAGCAGGTCGTCAACGATGCTGCGAGAGTTGGCTTTGATCTGCTCCTCGATGCGCCGGACCTGCCGCGGCGTGAATCCCGAACTGATGAGCTTGCGATACCGGGTGTGGTCGGGCGGGTCCATCGCCAGGAAAAACGTCATGTTGCGCTGGATCTCGGCCGGCATCGGATCGACGCTGACGCCTTCGCGGGAACAGAACAGCTCTTCATGCTGGCTCACGAACTTGACGTCCGCGTGCCGGGTCGCCGCCCAGTAGCCGTCCTCTTCGTGGGGGAACACGGCGTCCAACGGCCGGTGCCAGGTCAGTCCGGGCTCGTCGCGCAGCGTCGCGAAGGTCTCGTCCCGGGTCCGGAAATCCTTGCCCCAGAACTCAGTTTCGGAGATGTCGAGCCGATGGTATGGGTGCGGCGATATCGGCGTGTCAGGTGACGAATCCAGTGTCATTGGTTTCCTCTCGGAAGGTTGGCCCTAGGGGACGGGTGTCCCGACGGTGATCGCATTCATGACGCCGCCGTCGACGAGAACGTCCTGGCCGGTGATCCAGCCGGCGCCGGGAGAGCCCAGGAAGTCGATCACCGGGACGATGTCCTCGACGCCGGCGTGCCGGCCGACGGCGGTACGTACGGTGTCGAGCATCTGTTTGCCCATCGACTGCTCGAAGTCGGGCAATATCGGCGTCTCCACCGGGCCCGGGCTCACCGTGTTGATCCGCACGCCGTACTCGGCGTGTGCTGTCGCGGCGCGGCGCGGCGCGGCGCTTGGCGTACAGGATCATCGCCTGCTTGGAGGTGCTGTAGACGGGGTAAGTCGGGTCCTGGCCCGCCTGCCGGCGCATGACCTCCTGCGCTTCGGTTGCTTCGAGTAGGCCGTTGAGCACCGGAATGCGCTGCTCCCACCCGAGTGCCGCCGTCGATGTCACCGCGACCACCGCGCCGCCGCGACGAAGCCGTGGCAGCAGGCCCTCGGTCATCAGACGCATGCCCAGGTAATTGACCGTCAGCGCATCGGCGGCCGGTGCGGTGCCGCGAACGCCGGCGACGTGAGCCAGCAGATCCCAGCCGTCACCGATTCCGGCGGTGAACTCGGCGATGGCCGCGGGATCCCTCAGGTCGCAGGTGGCGTGCTGGGAGGCCGGCGTGTGGTGGGCGCGTACGTCGACCGCGAGCACGCAATCGCCGCGCTGGTGGAAGTACGCGGCCGTGGCGGCGCCGATTCCCGACCCCGCGCCCACGACCACGACTTTGCGCCGCTGGTTGGTCATCCTCGCCAGCCTTCTGATGCACCCGAAATATCGACAGTAAGGACGACTGTAACGAATTCGGCGCTGGTGAACAATGCTACGGTTGGCCTTACCGGATAGCCGAAAGCTGCCCTGAGGAGCGGAGAATGAGCGCAACCGGCCAGGTCGTCGGATTCGTCGGAGCCGGCAGGATGGGCGAGCCCATGGTGCTGCGCCTGGCCGCCGCCGGGTACCGGGTTCAGGTGTACGCCCGCCGACCCCAGGCGCGGGAACGGCTCGCGGCCGCAGGAGCGGTGCCGGTGGAGTCGGTTGCCGCGGCCGCCCGTGATGCCGGCGTGGTGATCAGCTGCCTGTTCTCCGACGCGCAACTGCTCGAGGTCGCCGCCGGTGCCGACGGATTGCTCGCCCATGCCGACCCCGGCGCCGTCGTGGTCTCCCACACCACGGGCACGGTGGGCACGCTGACCGGCCTTGCGGCGGAGTTTCCGGACGGCCCGGTGCTGGTGGACGCCCCGGTCAGCGGAGGCGCCCACGACATCGAGGCGGGCACGCTCACTGTGCTGCTCGGCGGCCCCGACGACGCGGTGGCCCGGGCGCGGCCGGTGCTGGCGTCCTACGCCGAGCCGGTGATCCCCACCGGCGCGCTGGGCACCGCCTTGAACCTCAAGCTGATCAACAACGTGCTGTTCGCCGCCAACGCGCAACTTGTGGCCGCCGCGGTTGAGTTGGGCAAGAACCTCGGAGTGAGCGACACCAGCCTGTTCGAGGCGCTGCAGCAGTGCAGCGGCGGTAGCCGGGCAGCGGGGTACGTGCAGTCGGCCGGGGGTGTGGACAGCTTCGCCAAAATCGTTGCGCCCTTCATGCGCAAGGACGTTGCGGCCTGCATCGAGGCCGCCGCCGACCATGGCGTCGAACTGGGCCAGTTGCAGACCGTGGCCCAAAACGGGCCGCTGGACCTGTCGTGACTACCGACCTGGCAAATCTGCTGGAGAAGCAGCGGCGCTCCTTCGCCGACGACGGGCCGCCCAGCGCCGCTGTCCGGCGCAACCGCATCGACCGGCTGATGGCGATGGTGCTGGACAACGTCGACGCTTTCACCGAGGCGATGGCGCACGATTTCGGGACCCGGTCGCGGGAGGCCTCCCTGGCCACTGAGCTGATCGGCATCATCCCCGTCGTGGAGCACACCAGATCGCATGTGCGGCAATGGATGCGCCCCCGCAGTCTGCTGCGCCCGGCCAGGCTGGCCGGACTGCGGGCGCAGGTGCAGCCGACCCCGCTGGGCGTGGTGGGAATCATCGGACCATGGAACTTTCCACTGCAACTGGTGGTGGTCCCGGCGGCGGCGGCTTTCGCGGCGGGCAACCGGGTGATGATCAAGATGTCGGAGATCACCTGGCGCACCGCCGAGCTCATGCAGCGGCTTGCGCCGGACTATTTCGATGAAGCCGAGCTGGCCGTCGTCACCGGCGGCCCCGAGGTGGCGGGCGCCTTCGCGGGTCTGCCGTTCGACCATGTTTTTTTCACCGGCTCACCGCCGGTGGGCTCCCTGGTGCAGCGGGCCGCCGCGCAAAACCTTGTTCCGGTGACATTGGAACTGGGCGGCAAGAACCCCGTCGTGGTAGGCCCCGGCGCGGACATCCGGCGCTCGGCGAAGCGGATCGCAGCGGGCCGAATGGTCAACGGCGGGCAGGCCTGCGTGTGCCCGGACCATGTGCTGGTGCCCGAGGGCGAGGTGGACGCCTTCGTCGATGCGGCCCGCCAGGCCCTGCAGGCGATGTTCCCGACGATCCTGGCCAACGACGATTACTGCTCCTGCGTCAACGACGCCAACTTCGACCGGGTGCTGGGCCTGATCGAGGACGCTCGCCGGCGCGGCGCCGAGGTGGAGACCGTCGCGCCCGCCGGCGAGGCACTCCCGGATCGCATCTCGCGCAAGATCGCCCCCACCATCGTGCGCGGCGTCGAGCCGACCATGCGCATCTGCGAGGAGGAGATCTTCGGCCCGGTGTTGGTGGTGCAGGGCTACACTAGCCTGGATGAGGCGATCGAGACCATCAACGGACGTCCGGCCCCGCTGGTCGCCTACTGGTTCGGGCCGGACGACAAGAACTTTCGCGATTTCGTCCGGCGCAGCCGAAGTGGGGGAGTGGCCCGCAACGACTTCGCCGCGCACATGATTCCCCCCGGGGCGCCGTTCGGCGGAGTGGGGCGCAGCGGCATGGGCGCCTACCACGGCAAGGTGGGCTTCGACGCGTTCAGCCACTACCGGACCGTGGTGGGATCCGATCTCCCGTTCAGCATCACGGGAAGTGCTGCGCCGCCGTTTCGGCCCGCGATGCGCTTCTACGCCGAGGCGATGGTGCGCTCGGCGCGCAACCGCGCGCGACGCCGGTCCCGGCGCGTCTGAGCGGGTATCAGCCCTGCTCGGCCTGTTCGCGCGCCCAACGGTAGTCGGCCTTGCCGGCGGGGCTGCGCACGATCGCCGGCCGGAAGGCGACGGCCTTGGGCAGCTTGTAGCGGGCCAGCGACTTGCCGGCATGCTCGATGAGCTCAGCGGCGGTGACGTCGGCACCCTCGGCGAGGGCCACCACGGCCACCACCTCCTGTCCCCAGCGTTCGCTGGGCCGGCCCGCGACCACCACGTCGACGACGCCCGGGTGGGAGGCCAGAGCCGTTTCGACCTCTTCGGCGAAGATCTTCTCCCCGCCGGAGTTGATCGTCACCGAATCCCGCCCGAGCAGCTCGATCGATCCGTCCTCCAGATGCCGCGCACGGTCGCCGGGAACAGCGAAGCGCGCCCCGTCGATCACCGGGAACGTCGCCGCGGTCTTGGCGGCATCGCCCTTGTAGCCCAGGGGGACATAGCCGCGCTGACCCAGCCAGCCCAGGCCGTCGTGCCCGGGCTGCAGGACGGCACCCAGGTCTTCGGCCACCACGCAGGTGTCCGGTCCACCGGCGAAGGTTCCGGTGGAGACCGCGCCCGAGGTCGACATGTGCCGCATCTGGGCGCCGGTCTCGGAAGAACCGACCCCGTCGATCACCATGGCGCCGGGCAGGGTCTCGACGATCTGCTGTTTGACGTACGGCGTCAGCAGCGCCCCGCCGTTGGCGACCACCAGCAGCGACGACACATCGGCACTGCCTTTGCGAATCGCGTCGAGCAGCGGCCGGGCCATCGCGTCGCCGACCACGGTCACCGACAGCACCTTCTCCCGCTCAATGGCGCGTACCACGTCGTCGGCGTCGAAGTGGTCCACCACCGACGGAAATACCAGGGTCTGGCCGGTGTTGATCGCGGTCATCACTGCCCACTGCGCGGCACCGTGGATCAGCGGCGGCAGGATCATCAGCTTGACGCCGGGGTTTTCCCGGGCCGGCCCCACGATGTCGTCGATGGAGCTGACTTCTTCGGCGGTCATCAGATTGCGGCCGCCGAACGAGCCCATGAAGATGTCGTGCTGACGCCAGAGCACGCCCTTGGGCATGCCGGTGGTGCCGCCGGTGTAGAGCACATAAAGGTCGTCGGGGCAGGGCTGCACCGGAGGCGGCTCCGGCGAGCTGTCCGCCAGGACGGTCTCGTAGTCGACGGCTCCATCGAGCAGCGCGTTGCCGGAATCGTCGGCGATCTGGATGAGCACCTTGAGCTGGGGGAGCTCGGGAAGGACCTCGGCCAGCGTGGGCGCGAAAGCGGCGTGGTACACCAGCGCGGTGGCGCCCGAATCCGCGAGCAGGTACGACAACTCGTTGCGCACGTACCGGTAGTTGACGTTGAACGGCGCCACCCGGGCGCGGAAGCTGCCCAGCAGGGTCTCGACGAACTCATTGCCGTTGTAGGCGTAGATGCCCAGGAGGTCTTGGCCCGCCTCGTGCTGGCCGAGTTCGGAGCGCGGCGTGTGACACCCCAGCCCGCGGGAGTGCAGGTAGGACGCCAAGCGGTTGGACCGCTCCAGGATCTGGGCGTAGCTGTAGCGCCGGTCGCCCTGGACGATCATGTCGCGGTCGCCGATCGCGGCGGCTACCGCGTCGAAGACTTCCGGCACGGTGAACGGGGTCAGGGGTGCCACGTGTGCATCAGCTCCTCTGTGGTGGTGATCGTCGCCAGCAGGGACAAGGTGTTGTCGATAATGGCAGCACCGTACTCGCCCGCGACACCGGCCACCGCATCGTGCCAGGTCCGCCATGTCGGCGGTCATGGCAAGACGGCGGTCAGCTCAGGTCGGTGGGCGGTACGTCATAAAACTGTGTCGCCCATTTCCGCAGAGTCATGAATGGTTTCGCATCGACCTTGGACAGTGCCGGATTCTCGATGTAGCGCTGGTAACGCCAGATCCCCAAGTCGTCTTCGACGGTGATCAGGAACTGCTTCTCCACGCGCGCCCGCACGTCCTCCGGCGGCGCGTCGGAATCATCACCGGGAATCCGCGGCCACCAGATCGAATAGAACAGATCTGAGCGGCCCTCGTCCACCGGCGTGCAGGCGAAGATCAGCCGGTGCTGCTGCACACCCTCGAAGATGCTGATCGCCCCACCCAGGCCGAACAGGTGGCTGTGGAAGCGCAACGCCATCTGCTCGGGGTCCTCGGAGCGTTCATCGGGAAAGCCGGCGACGAAGTGCCACTCTTGGTCGACCATCTTCCACTCAAGCACCCTCGGCGTCACCGTCGCGTGGTGCACGTACTGGAAATGTGCGCTGTCAGCGGCGTTCTCGGCGACGATCTGCGGGTGAACCGGTTCGCCTTCCAGGCGCCGGGAGAACTCCGGGAAGGCCCGGTAGTAACCCTGCGGTCCGGTGGTGAACTGGGGAAATTTGCCGAAGATGTCGGGCATCTCCCAGTGGGGTTCGGCGCCGTCGGGGTGGTGCCATACGAACACGCAGCCGTGCTGCTCGCGGACCGGGTAGACCCGCAGGCGCAGCGCCTTGTTCGGCCGGTCCGGTTGGTAGGGGATGAATTTGTTGCAGCCGTCGGGGCCCCACTGCCAGCCGTGGAAGGGGCACTCAAGACGGTCCTCGACGACGGCGCCGCCGTGGCCGAGATGGGCGCCCATGTGCTTGCAATGGGCCTCCATCACATGCAATTCACCGCGGGCGTCCCGGTAGGCGACCAGGTCTTCGTCGAAGTAGTGCAGGGCGCGCGACTGACCCGGGACGAACTCCGGGGACCAGCCGATCATGAACCAGCCGGTGACCTTCCAGGTGAAGGGAACCTTCATCGCGTGTCCTCCCACGGGCAGTCAACTGAATACCGTACCGTAAGCCCATCGATACATCTACCGGCGAAGGCGGCCAATGACTGAGCGGGTCCTCGGTGAGCTGGGCTACTACCTGCTGGCCGGCGCCGGCGGCGACGGACCGGCCGCGCTCCCGGGACAGGCGCGCCGGGGCGAGGAGCTGGGCCTGGGCACGGCGTTCATCTCCGAACGCTGGAACGTCAAGGAGGCCGCGTCGCTGGTCGGCGCCGCATGCGCGGTCACCGAGCGGACCCAGATCGCCACCGCGGCAACCAACCACAACACCCGCCACCCGCTGATCACCGCGTCGTGGGCCACCACCATGCACCGGTTGTCCGGGGGGCGGTTCACGCTGGGCATCGGGCGCGGTGTGGCCGCGATGTACGCCGCGTTCGGCATACCGAGCGTCACCACCGCGCAGATGGCCGACTTCGCGCAGGTGATGCGCCGCCTCTGGAACGGCGAGACGATCATCAACCACGACGGGCCGATCGGGCGCTACCCGGTGCTGTTCCTGGACCCGGACTTCGGCGAAGACATCCGCCTGGCACTGGTGGCGTTCGGGCCGAAGACGCTGGCGCTGGGCGGGGCGCTGTTCGACGACGTCATCTTGCACACCTACTTCAGCCCGCAGACACTGCAGCGCAGTGTGCGGACGGTGAAAGAAGCCGCCGAGCGCGCCGGCCGCGACCCGGCGCAGGTTCGCGTCTGGTCCTGTCTGGCCACCGTAGGCGATCACCTGCCCGAAGAGCTGCGGTTGCACAAGACCGTCGCACGCCTGGCGACCTACCTGCAGGGCTACGGCGACCTGATGGTGCGCACCAACGACTGGGATCCGGCCGTGCTGCAGCGCTTCCGCGACGATCCGGTGGTGCTGTCGATTCCGGGCGGCATCGATCACAAAGCCACCGCCGAGCAGATCGAGCACATCGCGACGCTGATCCCCGCAGAATGGCTCGAGCCCGCGGCGACCGGCCCGGCGAGCCGCTGCGCCGGGCGCATCCGCCGGGAGTTCGATTACGGGGCCGACGCGGTGATCCTGCACGGCGCCACGCCCGACGAACTGGAGCCCGTCGTCGCCGCGTACCGCACCGCCGTGGGCTGAGGCCGGTACCGGGCAGGGGCCGGATCAGTCCAGGCCGCCGCGGATGGCGTCGAACGCGTCGCCCAACACCTGCGGCAAGACCAGCGTCTCGTCGCCCAGCCAGCGCTCGTAGGCGCTCAGTGCTACGCCCAGCATGGTCCACGCCACCGTCTGCGGCCGTAGGTCGTCTGGGTGCAGGCCCGCCCGGCGGGCCACGAACTCCGCGATGACCGCGCGCCAGCCGGCATACATCGTCATCGAGTACGCCTGCAGTTCGTCGGTCTGCAGGATCACGCGCATGCGCCGCCGGTGCCGCGCCGTCTCGCTCTCGTCAAAGGTGTTGAACGCCAGCAGTGCCGCGCGCAGCGCATCGCCCAGCGGCGCCGCCGGCTCGATGGCGTCCAGCAGGGCCCGCAGTTGCTGCAGGTGCGCGTCGAAGTCGCCCCACGGGATGGCGCTCTTGGAGGCGTAGTACCGGAACAGCGTGCGGCGGCCGATACCCGCGGCGTGCGCCACGTCGTCCACGCTGACCTCGCCGAAACCGCGCGCGGCGAAGAGGTCGATCGCCACGTCGGTGATGTGGTGCGGGGTGGTGGACCGGCGCCGGCCGGCGCGGGTGTGTGGCTCCAGTGCACCGCCCATCCGACAGCCCCGCTTTCTTTACGGCACTCGATGCCATATTCTGTCCCGAGATTGTGACCGACACGACAGTGCATTGTCGAACCCCGGAGAAAGGCTCGCGTCATGGACAGCAACCTGCAGAACGACACCGCCGCCGAGATCGTCACCGAGACCCTGGTCGAAGAGGTGTCCATCGACGGCATGTGCGGCGTCTACTGACCATGCCGGAGGTCGCCGTGCAGTCGGAGGCAACAGTGTTCGACCCCGACCGCGGCTGGCAGCTCCACCCGCAGGTGGCGCTGCGTCCGGAGCCGTTTGGTGCCCTGCTGTACCACTTCGGCACTCGTAAGTTGTCGTTTCTGAAGAACCGCACCATCGTCGAGGTGGTGCGGTCTCTGCCGGACCACGACGATGTCCGGTCCGCCTGCCGTGCAGCCGGAGTCGACGACGCCGACCAGGGTCCCTACCTGCATGCGCTGCGCGTGCTGGCGGACTCGAAGATGCTGATGCCCAGGGAGGGCCAATGACGTCCGTGGCACCGGTGCCCCGGCTGATCGAACAATTCGAGCGTGGCCTGGACGCTCCGATCTGCCTGACGTGGGAACTGACCTACGCCTGCAACCTGGCGTGTGTGCACTGCCTGTCTTCGTCGGGCAAGCGCGATCCCCGCGAGCTGTCCACGCAACAATGCAAGGACATCATCGATGAGCTGGAACGCATGCAGGTGTTCTACGTCAACATCGGCGGCGGTGAACCCACTGTGCGCGCAGACTTCTGGGAGCTGGTGGACTACGCCACCGAGCATCACGTCGGCGTGAAGTTCTCCACCAACGGCCTGCGGATCACGCCCGAGGTGGCGGCCCAACTGGCGGCCAGCGACTACGTCGACGTCCAGATCTCCCTCGACGGCGCGACCGCGGAGGTCAACGACCCCATCCGCGGGCCCGGCTCGTTCGACATGGCGATCCGCGCGCTGGAGAACCTGGCTGCGGCCGGCTTCTCCGACGCCAAGATCTCCGTCGTCGCGACCCGCCACAACATCGACCAGCTCGACGACTTCGCCGCATTGGCCAGCCGGTACGGGGCCACCCTGCGCATCACTCGGCTCCGGCCGTCCGGGCGGGGAGCCGACGTGTGGGACGAGCTGCACCCGACCGCCGAACAGCAGGTGGCGCTCTACGACTGGCTGGTCGCCAATGGGGAGCGCGTGCTGACCGGCGACTCTTTCTTTCACCTGTCGGGGCTCGGGGCCCCCGGTGCGCTTGCCGGGCTGAACATGTGCGGCGCCGGCCGGGTGGTCTGCCTCATCGACCCCGTCGGGGATGTCTACGCATGTCCGTTCGCCATTCATGACCGCTTTCTGGCCGGAAATGTGTTGGCCGACAACGGCTTCGGCAACGTCTGGAAGAATGCTCCGCTGTTTCGCGAGCTGCGGGAACCGCAGTCCGCGGGTGCGTGCGGTGGTTGCGAGCACTACGACAGCTGCCGGGGCGGGTGCATGGCCGCCAAGTTCTTCACCGGCTTGCCGCTCGATGGCCCCGATCCCGAATGTGTGCAGGGCTACGGCGCGCCCGCCCTGGCCGCCGAACGCACCAAGCCCCGTCCCGCCGCGGACCACTCCCGCGGTAAGCCGATCACGTCTGTGGTACCGCTGACGCTGTCCATGCGCCCGCCGGCCCGCCTCTGCAACGAAAGTCCGATCTGAACATGGCTCGTAATCTCTGGTTCGAAACTGTGGCAGTCGCCCAGGAGAGAGCCAAAAAGCGGCTTCCCAAGTCCGCATACTCCTCGCTGATCTCGGCCAGCGAAAAAGGTCTGACGGTCAGCGACAACGTCGCGGCGTTCAGCGAGCTGGGTTTCGCTCCCCATGTGGTGGGCGCACCGGCCAGTCGCGAACTGTCGACCACCGTTATGGGCCAAGAGATCTCAATGCCGGTCATGATTTCGCCTACCGGAGTTCAGGCGATCGACCCGGACGGCGAGGTAGCTGTCGCCCGAGCCGCGGCGGCCCGCGGCACCGCGATGGGTCTGTCGTCGTTCGCCAGCAAGCCGATGGAAGAGGTGATCGCCGCCAATCCCAAGACCTTCTTCCAGATCTACTGGCTTGGGGGACGCGATGCCATCGCCGAGCGGGTGGAGCGCGCTCGGGCGGCCGGGGCGCTCGGTCTGATCGCCACCACCGACTGGAGCTTCTCGCACGGGCGGGACTGGGGCAGTCCCACCATCCCCGAGAAGATGGATCTCAAGACCATGATCACGATGATGCCGGAGGCCCTCGCGAGGCCGGGCTGGTTCCTGCGGTGGGCCAAGACCCTGCGTCCTCCGACTCTGCGGGTGCCCAACCAGGCACGCCCCGGCGAGTCCGGGCCGCCGTTCTTTCAGGCCTATGGAGAATGGATGGGTACACCGCCGCCCACCTGGGAAGATATCGCCTGGGTTCGCGAACTGTGGGGCGGGCCGTTCATGCTCAAGGGCGTGATGCGCGTCGACGACGCCAAACGTGCTGTAGATGCCGGTGTTTCGGCGATCTCGGTCTCCAACCACGGTGGCAACAACCTGGACGGCACTCCTGCGGCGATCCGGGCCCTGCCGGCCATCGCCCAGGCGGTCGGCGACCAGATCGAGGTGCTGCTCGACGGCGGTATCCGGCGGGGCAGCGACGTTGTCAAGGCGGTCGCGCTGGGCGCGCGTGCGGTGATGATCGGCCGGGCCTACCTGTGGGGTCTGGCCGCCGCCGGGCAGCCGGGTGTGGAGAACGTCCTGGACATCCTGCGGGGCGGTATCGACTCGGCCCTGATGGGGCTCGGCCGGGCCTCGGTGCACGACCTGTCGCCGGAGGACATCCTGATTCCGGCTGGTTTCGCCCGTGCGCTCGGCGTGCCGGCCGCTCAGGCCGGGTAGTCCGCCCGGGTCGTCCACCTGCGAAATCAGCCCCGGCAGCTGATACGCCCGTGGCCAACGGGACGAACGTGATCAGGCGCGGCCGGATCGCGTGCCCGGAAGAAAAATTTACGCCAGTCGTACTTTTCAACAACTGGTGTACGACAGGTGAATTCGCTTACCATCGTGCGATGGTGGTTGGCCGCGAGCTCGGAAGTTCTACGTGGAACGAGCTGCAGAACCTGCTAGAGCGCCAGCTGCCGGGCTCAGGCGCGACGCTGCTGGTTCCGGTCGGATCGACCGAACAGCACGGGCCGCACCTGCCGCTGGACACTGACACCCGAATCGCCCAGGCGCTGGCCGGTGAGCTGGCGGCCCGCCGGGGCGCCTGGGCGGTGGCGCCGGCCGTCGCCTACGGCGCCAGTGGTGAGCACCAGAGTTTTGCCGGAACCATCTCGATCGGCACCGAAACACTGACCCGGCTGTTGGTCGAGTACGGCCGGTCGGCGTGCTGCTGGGCTCAGCGGGTGGTCTTCGTCAACGGCCACGGCGGCAATACGTCCGCGATGGCCCAAGCGGTGCGCCTGCTGCGCTCCGAAGCGCGCGACGTGGCCTGGGTCCCGTGTGCCGTGGCGGGCGCTGACGCCCATGCCGGGCACACCGAAACATCTCTGTTGCTGCATCTTTCACCGGAGAGTGTCCGGCTGGATCGCGCGCAGTCAGGAAACACGGCGCCCTTGGCGCAGCTGTTGCCCGCCATGCGTGCCGGCGGTGTCGCCGCAGTGAGCGCCGTCGGGGTGCTGGGTGACCCGACCACCGCCACCGCCGCCGAGGGGCGGCGGTTCTTCGGTGAGATGGCCGACGCGGCGCTGGCCGCCATCACGAGCTGGGCTCCCGGGCCGGACGGGATGCTGCGATGACCGTGGATCGTCTCCCGGACGGCTTCGCCGTGCAGGTCGACCGGAAAGTGCGCGTGCTGGGCCGCGGGTCCACGCTGTTGGGCGGCTCGCCGACCCGGCTGCTCAGGCTGGCGCCCGCCGCCCGGGGAATGCTGTCCGACGGCCGCCTCGAAGTACGCGACGCCGTCAGCGCTCAGCTGGCCCGGACCCTGCTCGATGCCACGGTTGCCCACCCGCGGCCGGTCGGCGGTCCATCGTATCGCGACGTCACGGTAGTAATTCCGGTTCGGGACAACATAATCGGTCTACAGCGCCTGGTGGCGGCGCTGCGCGGGTTGCGCGTCGTGGTGGTGGATGACGGGTCGCAAGTTCCGGTTTGCCGAGAAGACCTGGCGGCCGCGCACAACTGCACGCTGGAGGTAATGCGACACCCGGAGAATCGGGGTCCGGCCGCGGCGCGCAACACCGGCCTGAGCGTCTGCACCACGGATTTCGTTGCCTTTCTCGACTCAGACGTGGTGCCGCGGCGGGGCTGGCTGGAGGCGCTGCTGGGCCACTTCTGCGACCCCGCCGTGGCCCTGGTGGCTCCGCGTATCGTCGCGATGGCCGACAGCGGAAATCTGCTCGCGCGCTACGAGGGCATCCGGTCGTCCCTGGATCTGGGTGGTTGTGAGGCTCCGGTGGTGCCCTGCAGCAGGGTCGCCTACGTCCCCAGTGCGGCCATCATCTGCCGTGTTGCGGCGTTGCGTGCCTTGGGTGGCTTCGACGAGGCGCTGCGGTCCGGCGAAGACGTCGACCTGTGCTGGCGCCTGGTGGACTCGGGCAGCCGGCTGCGTTATGAGCCGATCGCGCAGGTCGCCCACGACCACCGGGTCGACATACAGGAGTGGTTGTCGCGCAAGGCATTCTACGGAAGCTCGGCGGCTCCGCTGTCGGCGCGGCATCCAGACAAGACCGCGCCCATGGTGATCTCCGGATGGGCCCTGGCGGGCTGGGTGCTGATGGCGCTCGGCTCGACGGCGGGGTACCTGGTCGCGTTGGCGATCGCTGCGCTGGCCGGACGCAAGGTCGCCAAGTCCATGCGCGGCCCCGACACCGCGCCGGCCGATGTGCTGATCGTGACATTGCGCGGACTGGCCGGTGCCGGGCTGCAGATCGCTTCAGCCCTGTGTCGGCACTACTGGCCGCTAGCACTGCTGGCCGCTCTGGTGTCTCAGCGGTGCCGCAGGGCGCTGGTGGTGGCGGCGGTTGCCGACGGAGTGGTGGATTGGCTGCGCCACGCGCGCTGCGAGGACGACACACGGCCGCTGGGGCTGCTCGGCTACCTGCTGCTCAAACGGCTCGACGACCTCGCCTACGGCGCCGGCCTGTGGGGCGGTGTGGTGCGGGAGCGCAACGGTGCCGCACTCAAGCCGCAGATCCGGGGTTAGAGGCTTGACGGTTCCGGTGGTGCACGGCGACGCCCTGGTGGTGGGAGCGGGCAGCGCCGGATCCATTGTCGCAGCACTGCTCTCGGCGGATCCGGCATGCTCGGTGACCCTCGTGGAGTCGGGAGCCGGGCTAGACGACCCGGTTCTGGCGGCGCAGACCGTCGATGCCGCACGGTTGCCGATCGGCGCTGCGAGCCCGCTGGTGCGCCGTTACCGCGCCGAGTTGACCGGCGACCACGCGGCGGCCATCGTGCGCGGTGCCACGCTTGGAGGCTCCGGTGCGGTCAACGGCGGCTACTTCTGCCGCGGACTGCCCGCGGACTTCGCCGGTTTTCCCGCCGGCTGGTCCTGGCCGGAGGTGTTGGAGGCGTTTCGGGCGGTTGAGACCGACCTGGACTTCCACGGCCCGGCGCACGGTGACTCCGGGCCGATTCCGGTCCGGCGCACTCGCGACATGTGCGCTGGCACAAATCGATTCATCGAATCGGTGACGCGGGCGGGCTTCGGCTGGATCGACGATCTCAACGACGCGACGATGGCGACGGGACCGGGAGTCGGCGCCGTCCCGCTCAACATCGTCGAAGGTGTGCGCACCGGCCCGGGCCAGGCGTACCTGCGGCCGGCCCTGTCCCGGTCCAACCTGACCGTCCTGACGAAGACCCGCGCGGTGCGCGTCGATATCGAGGGCGACCGGGCCGTGGCGGTGGAGGCGATCGGGGAGCAGGGGCCGGTGCGGCTGACGGCGGATCGAATCGTGCTGTGCGCCGGAGCGATCGGCACAGCGCACCTGCTGATGCTGTCCGGGGTGGGTGAGGAAGCGATGCTGCGTGCCGCCGGGGTTGCCGTCAGATCCGCACTTCCGGTGGGTGCGCACTGCGCGGACCACCCGGAGTGGCTGGTCTCAGCCGAGTGGCCGGCCACGCCGGGCCGCCCGGTGCTCGAGGCCGTACTGCACCATGAAGGCCTGGAAATCCGGCCCTACACCACGGGTTTCGCGACCATGGTCGGTGAGGCCGCCGCCGTCGATCCGCCGCAGATCGGCGTTGCGCTGATGACCCCGCGCGCCCGCGGCCGGATCAGTCTGGTGTCGGCGGATCCGCAGGTCGCCCCGCGCATCGAGCACCGCTATGACACCGAGCCGCAAGACCTTGCCGAGCTGCGCCGCGGGGTGGAGTTGCTCGGGGCTGTCCTGGGCACCACAACCTCTGGCACCGAGCCGCGTTGGTCGACTTCGCAACACCTGTGCGGCAGCGCGCCCATGGGCAACGATGCCGACCGGGCCGCGGTGCTCGACGCGCAGTGCAGGGTGCGGGGGATCGCCGGGCTATGGGTTATCGACGGATCGGCGCTGCCCACGATCCCCAGTCGCGGGCCGCACGCGACGATCGCGATGCTGGCTCAACGGGCGGCTGCGCTGCTGTGCGGTCAGGGCCGGATGCGATAGCGGATCGGCAGGTGCTTGAGCCCGCCGACGAACGTCGTCGACACCAGCTGCGGATCGCCGGCCAGTTCGGCGGATTCCAGGCGGGGCAGCAGGGCGCTGAAGAAGCTGCTGATCTCCATGCGCGCCAAGGCGGAACCCACGCAGAAGTGCACGCCGTGCCCGAACGCCAGATGCTTGTTCGGGTCGCGTCCGACGTCGAAGACGAACGGGTCGGCGAACACGTCCTCGTCACGGTTGGCCGAGACGTAGGACAGGTAGACCGATTCTCCTTTGGCGATCGGCACGCCGCGCACCTGCGTGTCGGCGGTCGCGGTGCGCATGAACTCCTTGACCGGCGTCACCCAGCGAATGATCTCCTCGACCGCGGTCGGCATGAGGTTCATGTCGGCGCGGAGGCGCTCGCGCTGCTCGGGATGCTCGATCAGTGCCTGCATGCCGCCGCTGATCGCCGCGCTGGTGGTGTCGTGGCCGGCGGTGGCGATGATGACGTAGTAGGAGGCGGTGTCCACATCGGACAGCGGCGCCCCGTCGATGGTCGCGTTGGCGATCGTGGAGGCCAGGTCCTCGGTCGGGCGGGCTCGCCGCTCGGCGGTCAGCGCCCCGAAGTAGGCGAAGAAGTCGAGCAGCACCGGCAGCTGCTCCTCGGGAGTCAAGCCGCGGCGGTACTCCTCATCGTCACCGCCGAACAGCTCCTGGGTCAGGCGCAGCATGCGGGGAAAGTCCGATTCGGGCAGGCCGAGCAGTGACAGGATCACGAACAGTGGGTAGTTGACCGCGACCTCCTGGACGAAGTCGCACTCGCCCCCCAGCTGGACCATCTTCTCGACGTAGCGGTGCGCGAGTTCGTCGATACGGGCCCTGAGATTGCGCATTGCCTTGGGGCGGAACCACTCCGAGACGATGGAACGCATCTTCTGGTGCAGCGGGTCGTCCATGTGGATCAGCGTGCGCAGACCCATGCCGGACTCCAGCAGGGAGCGCTGCAGGTCGTCGGACTCGGCGGGCACCAGCACCGGCCGCGGTTCGTTGATCCACAGCGCGTTGTCGCGTTCGATCTCCATGATGTCGGCGTGCCGGGTGATCGCCCAGAACGGGCGGTAGGGCCGCCGGTCGACCAGGCACACCGGTGCGTGGGCGCGCAGGTGTGTCAGCGCGGCATGCAGCCGAGTGTCGTCGGCGTAGGCGCTGGGGTCGGCGAATACCTGGGCCGCCTGGTCAACTGTCGGTGTGCTCAAGTCCGGCTCCTCGTCCACAATTCTTGACAGGTGTCAGGTCCGCACCAGTGTCGGGCATAGTCGCCCGTCGTGTACCCGCTTTGCGCCGATCCGGCCGATTAGGCTCTTCGGTCATGTCGATCCGATCGTGTCGCCGGGTGGCGCGGGCCGGCGTCCTGGTGCTGGCGCTCACCGCGGTGCTGGCTGCCGGGTGCGCGAGTTCTGACGGTGCGGCGTCCCAGCCCGGCGTGGGCCCTCGTGCTGTCGCGCTCAACGCCGACGTGGTGCGAACCGGCTCCGGTCTGCTGAGAGGAAGCGTCGGTCCGGATCACCGTCTGTTCCAAGGAGTCCCGTACGCCGCGCCGCCGGTCGGTCCGCTGCGATGGCAGCCGCCGGCGCCGATGCCCGCCTGGCCGGGGGTGCGCGAGGCGGTGCGGCGCGGACCGTGGTGCATCCAGCCGGACGCCGGCGACGCGGACCCGACCAGCGAGGACTGTCTGACGCTGAACGTGTGGACGCCGACCGGTTCGGCGGCCGAGCCGCTGCCGGTCATGGTCTGGATTCACGGCGGCAGCTTCATGCGGGGCGCCGGCGACATCTATCACGCGCAACGCCTCGCGGTCCGGGGCCGCATCGTGGTCGTCACCGTCAACTACCGGTTGGGCGCCCTCGGCTTCCTGGCCGACCCGGCACTGGGGGACCCGGGCAACTACGGCCTGGCGGATCAGCAGGCGGCGCTGCGCTGGGTGCGCGACAACATCGATGCGTTCGGCGGCGATCCGGACAAGGTGACCATTGCCGGTGAGTCCGCCGGCGGTATGTCGGTCTGCGACCACCTGGCCGCGCCGGAATCGGCCGGGCTGTTCCGGGCGGCGATCATCCAGAGTGGGCCCTGTCAGGCTCAGGTCGAGGTGGCGCAGGCGCAGCAGATCAGCCGGGAGTACACCGAATCCCTGGGCTGCGGCGAGCACGGCCGGGGCCATGACTATCCCGACGAGCAGATCGCGTCGTGTCTGCGGGCGTTGCCGCCCGACCGGCTGGCCAAGCCGCTGTGGTACTCGCGCTTCGGCACCGATCAGCTCAGCGGTCCGGTGATCGGAACCAAGCTGCTGCCCAAGGATCCGGTGCGGGTGTTTCAGGAGTCCCCGCATGAGGGCGGCCCGGCGGGCAGACCGGTACTGCTCGGCATCAACCGCGACGAGTTCACCATGTTCGTCGCACTGCGGTATCTGCGCGTCGGCCGGGAGATCACCGCCACGGAATACCCCGGCGAACTGGACGACACGTTCGGCCCCGACCACGCCGCCGCGGTGGCGCAACACTATCCGCCGGCCCGGTACCGCGGCAGCGTCTCGCTGGCCTACGCGGCCGCGGCGACCGACGACATCTTCGCCTGCCTGGCCGACCGGATGGCCGGCGGACTGGCTGCCGGCGCCCCCGTCTACGGCTACGAGTTCGACGACCCGCACGCTCCGGCCCCAGACCTGTACGACCGGGTGCCGTTCCCGGTCGGGGCCACCCACTCCCTGGAGATGCGCTATCTGTTCGACATCGGCGGGGCGCCGCCGCTGGATCCCGCCCAGCGCCGGCTGTCCGACCAGATGATCGAGTACTGGACGGGCTTTGTGGTGACCGGGGCGCCGATCGCGGTCGAGCAACCCGACTGGCCCGTGGTGGGGCCGGGGCCGCAGCGGCGCTGGATGTCGCTGCGGACCGACGGAAGCCGGGTGATCACCGACTACGCCGTAGAGCACCAGTGCGACTTCTGGGCGGGCGTGCGCAACTGACCTCTTGTTCTTTCGCCGAGCGTGTACTCAGGACGAAAAATCGCCCGAAATCTCGGGCTGAGTACACGCTCGGCGGGGGAGTGTGCGAGCTCGCCCGCTCAGGCCGGCGTCACCCAGGTGGTGATGTCGGCGTGCACCACCTCGACGCCGGCCTTGTCGGTGATGCTGACCGGCACCACCACCTCGGCCCCTTCGGCGATGGAGTCAAACTCCGGCGGCGTCAGCCGCGCCGTGGCCCGCAACGACGTCGTCGCCTTGGCCAGATAGGTCACGCTCATCGCCTTGGGAATCCAACGGTGGCTGGTGGGCACGGTTGCCTCCATCAGCATGCCCATCGCCACCTCGGCCGCATTGCAGGACGCGATGGCGTGCACCGTGCGCAGGTGGTTGTAGACGAACGGCCACTTGGGCACCAGCACCTCGGCCAGTCCGGGCTCCATCCGGACCACGTGGGGCAGCACCGAGGCGAAATAGGGAACCCGGGCCATCGCCGCGGCTGAGAACATCCGGGTGCCGCCCGGGACGCCCGCCAGCCGCCGCCAAGCCCGATAAGTACTGGTAGATCCGGTCACGCCGACTCACCTTACCGGCAAGTAAGATCGCTGGCCGGACTGTTCGGCGGTTGCAGGCCCCGCGGGCCGGCAGCGCTACCGCTGGGGATTTGGCCGCTGAACCGATCTGGGGCATACTATTCAGGTTCGCCTGCGCCGGGATCGCTCCTGGCCGGGCATACGACCAGCGCCCACCCGGGCGCATCCGGTCCCACTCTCGCGTACGGAGTTTTTTCACCGTGCACGAGGCCGTGTGCGGGCGACACGCCCGACCGCGGGGACCGGTGGACCAGGACAGGTAAACAGCGGCGACAGCGCCCAGCGCAGTGTCGACACCGGACCCACGGGTCCGACAGGTGTAGGCGAGCTGGGGCACAAAGGGTTCGAAAGACGGGCCCCCTTTGCAGGAGTGAGGTAGCAGAAGCGTGGCGGGACAAAAGATCCGCATCAGGCTCAAGGCCTACGACCACGAGGCGATTGACGCCTCGGCGCGCAAGATCGTTGAGACGGTCACTCGTACCGGTGCGTCCGTAGTCGGCCCGGTGCCGCTGCCGACCGAGAAGAACGTGTATTGCGTCATCCGGTCCCCGCACAAGTACAAGGACTCGCGGGAGCACTTCGAGATGCGCACCCACAAGCGGTTGATCGACATCCTCGATCCCACGCCGAAGACCGTTGACGCCTTGATGCGCATCGATCTGCCGGCCAGCGTCGACGTCAACATTCAATAAGGCATCCCAGTAGGAGCTCGGAAGAAACCATGGCACGCAAAGGTATTTTGGGTACCAAACTGGGCATGACACAGGTGTTCGACGAGAACAACAAGGTCGTGCCGGTCACGGTCGTCAAGGCCGGGCCGAATGTGGTCACCCGCATCCGCACCCCTGAGCGCGACGGCTACAGCGCCGTCCAGCTCGCTTACGGCGAGATCAGCCCTCGCAAGGTCAACCGGCCGCTGTCGGGTCAGTACACCGCCGCGGGCGTCAACCCGCGCCGGCACCTGGCTGAGTTGCGCCTCGACGATGAGACGGCCGCCGCCGGCTACGAGGTCGGCCAGGAGCTGACCGCCGAGATTTTCAGCGACGGCAGCTACGTCGACGTCACCGGAACCTCCAAGGGCAAGGGTTACGCCGGCACCATGAAGCGGCACGGCTTCGCCGGCCAGGGCGCCGGTCACGGCGCGCAGGCTGTGCACCGCCGGCCGGGTTCGATCGGTGGCTGCTCGACCCCCGGCCGGGTGTTCAAGGGCACCCGGATGTCGGGACGCATGGGCAACGACCGTGTCACCACCCAGAACCTGGTGGTGCACAAGGTGGACGCCGAGAACGGCGTACTGCTGATCAAGGGCGCCATTCCGGGCCGCAACGGTGGGCTGGTTCTGGTCCGCAGCGCGATCAAAAAGGGTGAGAAGTAATGGCCGGCATCACGATTGACGTCAAGACTCCGGACGGCAAGTCCGGCGGCTCGGTCGAGCTGCCCGCCGAGCTGTTCGACGCTCCCGCCAACATCGCGCTCATGCACCAGGTGGTGATCGCTCAGTTGGCTGCGGCCCGCCAGGGGACGCACTCCACCAAGACTCGCGGTGAGGTCAGCGGCGGTGGCCGCAAGCCCTACCGGCAGAAGGGCACCGGCCGTGCCCGCCAGGGCTCGACCCGGGCGCCGCAGTTCACCGGCGGTGGTGTGGTGCACGGGCCCAAGCCCCGCGACTACAGCCAGCGCACCCCGAAGAAGATGATCGCCGCCGCCCTGCGCGGAGCGTTGTCCGACCGGGCGCGCAACGGCCGGATCCACGCGGTCACCGAGCTGGTCAGCGGCCAGACCCCGTCGACCAAGAGCGCCAAGACGTTCCTGGGCTCGCTCACCGACCGCAAGCGGGTGCTGGTGGTCATCGGCCGGGCCGACGAGACGGGCGCCCGCAGCGTGCGCAACCTGCCGGGTGTGCACATCCTGTCCGCGGACCAGCTCAACACCCACGATGTGCTGCGTGCCGACGACGTGGTGTTCAGCGTTGAGGCCCTGAACTCCTACATCGAGGCTCACACCGCCAAAACCGAGGAGGTTTCGGCCTGATGGCGACGATCACCGACCCCCGCGACATCATCCTCGCGCCGGTCATCTCCGAGAAGTCCTACGGGCTGATCGAGAACAACGTGTACACCTTCGTGGTCCGCCCCGACACGAACAAGACGCAGATCAAGATCGCGATCGAGAAGATCTTCGCGGTCAAGGTTGCGTCGGTGAACACCGCGAACCGGCCGGGTAAGCGCAAGCGGTCCCGGACCGGCTACGGCAAGCGCAAAGACACCAAGCGCGCCATTGTGACTCTGGCGCCCGGCAGCAAGCCGATCGACCTGTTCGCCGCACCGGCCTGACCGGCGTGAGAGAGAGATCTAACTGACATGGGAATCCGCAAGTACAAGCCGACGACCCCCGGTCGTCGCGGTGCCAGCGTCTCCGATTTCGCTGAGCTCACCCGCTCTCACCCGGAGAAGTCGCTGGTTCGGCCGCTGCACGGCCACGGCGGGCGCAACGCCCACGGCCGCATCACCACCCGCCACAAGGGTGGCGGCCACAAGCGTGCCTACCGCGTGATCGACTTCCGTCGCCACGACAAGGACGGCGTCAACGCCAAGGTCGCGCACATCGAGTACGACCCGAACCGCACCGCACGGATCGCGCTGCTGCACTACCTCGACGGCGAGAAGCGTTACATCATCGCGCCGCAGGGTCTGTCGCAGGGCGACGTGGTCGAGTCGGGTGCCAACGCCGATATCAAGCCCGGCAACAACCTGCCGTTGCGCAACATCCCGGCCGGCACCTTGGTGCATGCCGTGGAGCTGCGTCCCGGTGGTGGCGCCAAGATGGCCCGTTCGGCTGGCTCCAGCATTCAGTTGCTGGGTAAGGAAGGCGCCTACGCCTCGCTGCGTATGCCCTCCGGAGAGATCCGCCGCGTCGACGTGCGCTGCCGCGCCACCGTCGGCGAGGTGGGCAACGCCGAGCAGGCCAACATCAACTGGGGTAAGGCCGGCCGTATGCGGTGGAAGGGCAAGCGCCCGTCCGTCCGTGGTGTGGTCATGAACCCGGTGGACCACCCGCACGGTGGTGGTGAGGGTAAGACCTCCGGTGGCCGGCACCCGGTCAGCCCATGGGGTAAGCCGGAGGGTCGCACCCGCCGGCCGAACAAGCCCAGCGACAAGCTCATCGTCCGACGCCGGCGCACCGGCAAGAAGCGCTAGGAATCGGAGGGAAAGCGATGCCACGCAGCCTCAAGAAGGGTCCGTTCGTCGACGAGCATGTGCTCAAGAAGGTCGACGTGCAGAACGAGAAGAACACCAAGCAGGTCATCAAGACCTGGTCACGTCGGTCGACGATCATCCCGGACTTCATCGGGCACACGTTCGCCGTACACGACGGCCGCAAGCATGTTCCGGTATTCGTCACCGAGTCGATGGTCGGGCACAAGCTCGGCGAATTTGCTCCGACGCGCACCTTCAAGGGACACATCAAAGACGACCGGAAGGCTAAGCGCCGGTGAGCGTTACGACTGAATTTCCGTCCGCTGTCGCCAAGGCCCGCCATGTGGGTATCTCGGCCAGCAAGGCGCGCCGGGTGATCAACCTGGTGCGCGGTAAGTCGGTGTCTGAGGCGCTGGACATCCTGCGCTGGGCCCCGCAGCAAGCCAGCCTGCCGCTGGCCAAGGTCATCGCCAGCGCGGCGGCCAACGCCGAGAACAACAACGGCCTGGACCCCGCCACCCTGGTGGTGGCCACGGTCTACGCCGACGAGGGCCCGACCGCCAAGCGGATCAAGCCGCGCGCCCAGGGCCGTGCGTACCGGATCCGCCGGCGCACCAGCCACATCACCGTGGTGGTGGAGAGCCGTCCGGTCTCCGGCGGTGGCTCGGCGCAGTCCGCCGGTGCCGCCCGGGCGCGTCGTGCCCAGGCCAGCAAGGCCGCCGCCGGCCAGGCGGCTGCCAAGGCGCCCGCCAAGGCGGCAGAGAAGGCGCCGGCCAAGAAGGCTTCCGCAGCCAAGGCTGCCGAGAAGACGACGGAGAAAGCGGCGGCGAAGAAGGCGCCCGCCAAGAAGGCGGCAACCAAGAAGGCGCCTGAGACGTCCGACGCGAAGGAGGGCTCGGAGTAATGGGCCAGAAGATCAATCCGCACGGTTTCCGGCTCGGTATCACCACCGACTGGAAGTCGCGCTGGTACGCCGATAAGCAGTACGCGGACTACGTCAAGGAAGACGTGGCTATCCGGCGTCTGCTGTCGAGCGGACTCGAGCGTGCCGGCATCGCCGACGTCGAGATCGAACGGACCCGGGACCGGGTTCGGGTGGATATCCACACCGCTCGTCCGGGCATCGTGATCGGCCGTCGGGGAACCGAGGCCGACCGGATCCGCTCCGACCTGGAGAAGCTGACCGGCAAGCAGGTCCAGCTGAACATCCTCGAGGTCAAGAACCCCGAGTCCACGGCGCAGCTGGTGGCCCAGGGCGTGGCCGAGCAGCTGAGCAACCGTGTGGCGTTCCGCCGTGCGATGCGCAAGGCGATCCAGTCGGCGATGCGCCAGCCCAACGTCAAGGGCATCCGGGTGCAGTGCTCGGGCCGTCTCGGCGGCGCTGAGATGAGCCGTTCGGAGTTCTACCGTGAGGGCCGGGTGCCGCTGCACACGCTGCGCGCCGACATCGACTACGGACTGTACGAGGCGAAGACCACCTTCGGCCGGATCGGCGTGAAGGTCTGGATCTACAAGGGCGACGTCGTCGGGGGCAAGCGCGAGCTGTCCGTTGCGGCGCCGTCGGCCGACCGTCCCCGCCGGGAGCGTCCGTCGGGCACCCGCCCGCGCCGCAGTGGCGCCTCCGGTACCACCGCGACCAGCACCGACGCCGGGCGGGCCGCTGAGAGCACCGAGAACACCGCTGCTGCCGAGACGGTCACCGAGGCCGCTCCGGCCGCAGCGGAAACGCAGAACACGGAGAGCTGAATCATGTTGATTCCCCGTAAGGTCAAGCACCGCAAGCAGCATCACCCCAAGCAGCGCGGTATCGCCAGCGGCGGCACCGCGGTGACGTTCGGTGAGTACGGCATCCAGGCCCTGGAGCACGCCTACGTCACCAACCGGCAGATCGAGTCGGCGCGTATCGCCATCAACCGGCACATCAAGCGTGGCGGCAAGGTGTGGATCAACATCTTCCCGGACCGCCCGCTGACCAAGAAGCCCGCCGAAACCCGCATGGGTTCCGGTAAGGGCTCACCGGAGTGGTGGGTCGCCAACGTGAAGCCGGGTCGGGTGCTGTTCGAGCTGAGCTACCCGAATGAGGCCATCGCCCGTGCCGCACTGACCCGGGCGATCCACAAGCTGCCGATCAAGGCGCGCATCGTCACCCGAGAGGAGCAGTTCTGATGGCAGTGGGAGTGACCGCCGGCGAACTGCGCGAGCTGAGCGCCGACGAACTCGTCGAGCAGCTGCGCGAGTCCAAAGAAGAGCTGTTCAACCTGCGTTTCCAGATGGCAACCGGGC
The DNA here is from genome assembly GCF_010729485.1 of Mycolicibacter hiberniae. NCBI lineage: Bacteria > Bacillati > Actinomycetota > Actinomycetes > Mycobacteriales > Mycobacteriaceae > Mycobacterium > Mycobacterium hiberniae. The sequence continues at coordinate 2,898,342 of NZ_AP022609.1, read as the reverse complement.
AGCTCACCAACAACCGTCGGCTCCGCACGGTGCGCCACCAGATCGCGCGCATCTACACCGTGTTGCGCGAACGGGAACTGGGCCTGGTGTCCGGTCCCGCTGGTTCTGAAGGCGAGGCATCGTAATGGCACAGGCTGCAAAGGCTAACGCCGCGGAGAAGGGCGCCAAGCACACTCCGCGCACCGAGACGCCGCGGGGCCGCCGCAAGACCCAGATCGGCTACGTGGTCAGCGACAAGATGGAGAAGACCATCGTCGTCGAGCTCGAAGACCGTATGCGGCACCCGCTGTACGGCAAGATCATCCGGACCACCAAGAAGGTCAAGGCACACGACGAGAACAACACGGCCGGTGTCGGCGACCGCGTGTCGCTGATGGAGACCCGTCCGCTCTCGGCGACCAAGCGGTGGCGCCTGGTCGAGATCCTCGAGAAGGCCAAGTAGAAGCTCTTACGCCGCGGCCCTGACACGCAGTCCTTACTGCGCGTCAGGGCCGCTGCTTTTTCCGCACCGGGCGTAGCGGCCTTGTGGCCGGGGTGCGCCGTTGCGTGTGGAAACCGAATTCGGCTGCGCACAAGGCGTGTCCGGCTCGCAAAGTCTGCCGCTTGGCCGGCGTCCCGGTAGTGTCACAACAGTTCCGGGGGCCGACGACGGAGTGAGCGATGGTGGAGTTCAAGGGCAAGATCAGTCTCGACATCCGGGATTCCGAACCGGACTGGGGTCCGTTCGCCGCGCCGACGGCTCCCGAGGGCGCACCCAACGTGCTGTACCTGGTCTGGGACGACACCGGCATCGCGACCTGGGACTGCTTCGGTGGGCTGGTCGAGATGCCGACCATGAGCCGGATCGCCACCCGCGGGGTCCGCTTGTCGCAGTTTCACACCACCGCCCTGTGCTCGCCGACCAGAGCTGCGTTGCTGACCGGCCGCAACGCCACCAGCGTCGGGATGGCGACCATTGAAGAGTTCACCGATGGGTTCCCCAACTGCAGTGGGCGCATCCCCTACGACACCGCCCTTCTCAGTGAGGTTCTCGCCGAACAGGGCTGGAACACCTTCTGCGTCGGCAAGTGGCACCTCACGCCGCTGGAGGAGTCCAACATGGCGGCCACGCGGCGGCACTGGCCGACCCAGCGGGGCTTCGACCGGTTCTACGGATTCATGGGCGGCGAGACCAATCAGTGGTATCCCGATCTGGTCTACGACAACCATCCGGTCGAGCCGCCCGCCACACCGGAGGACGGCTACCACCTGTCCAAGGACATCGCCGATCGGACGATCGAGTTCATCCGCGACGCGAAGACCGTCGCACCCGGCAAGCCCTGGTTCGGCTATGTCTGCCCGGGCGCCGGCCACGCCCCGCACCACGTGTTCGCCGAATGGGCCGATCGCTACGCCGGGCGCTTCGACATGGGCTACGAGAAGTACCGCGAGATCGTCCTGGAGAACCAGAAGAAGCTGGGCCTGGTGCCGGCGGACACCGATCTCTCCGAGGTCAACCCCTACGCCGACGTCACCGGCTCCACGGGCCATCCCTGGCCGCTGTTGGACATGGTCCGCCCCTGGGACACCCTCGATGATTCCGAGAAGCGCCTGTTCGCCCGAATGGCCGAGGTGTTCGCCGGATTCCAGAGCTACACCGATGCTCAGATCGGCCGGATTCTGGACTACCTGGAGGAATCCGGGCAGCTCGACAACACCATCGTGGTGGTGATCTCCGACAACGGAGCCAGCGGAGAGGGCGGCCCGAACGGGTCGCCCAACGAGAACAAGTTCTTCAACGGCTACATCGACTCCGTCGAAGAGGCGATGAAGCTCTTCGATCAGCTCGGCAGCCCAGAGACCTACAACCACTATCCTGTCGGCTGGGCGATGGCGTTCAACACGCCCTACAAGCTCTACAAGCGCTATGCCTCGCACGAGGGCGGCATCGCCGATCCGGCGATCGTCAGCTGGCCCAAAGGGATCGCGGCGCACGGCGAGGTGCGCGACACCTACGTCAACGTCTGCGATGTGACCCCGACGGTCTACGACCTGCTCGGCATCACGCCGCCGGAGACCGTGCGCGGTGTCGCCCAGCGTCCGCTGGAAGGCGTGAGTTTCAAAGCAGCGCTGCTTGATCCGGCCGCAGATACCGGAAAACACACCCAGTTCTACACGATGCTGGGCACCCGCGGAATCTGGCACCGTGGCTGGTTCGCCAACACGGTGCATGCGGCGACCCCGTCCGGCTGGAGTCATTTCGACGACGACCGGTGGGAGCTCTATCACCTGGCCGAAGACCGCAGCCAATGCCACGACCTGGCGGCCGAGCACCCCGAGAAACTCGAAGAGCTCAAGCAGCTGTGGTTCTCTGAAGCGGAACGCTACAACGGACTTCCGCTGTCGGACCTGAACATCATCGAGATGACGGGCCGGCAGCGGCCGTACCTGTCGGGTGACCGCACCGCCTACACGTATTACCCGAACACCGCGGAGGTGCCGTTGGGAGCCTGCGTGGAGATCCGCGGGCGATCGTTCTCGGTGTTGGCGCGCGTCACGGTGGATTCCGCTGCCGCCGAGGGTGTGCTGTTCAAGCAGGGCGCACGGCACGGCGGTCACGCGCTGTTCGTACAGGACGGCAAGCTGCACTACGTCTACAACTTCCTCGGCGAGCGTGAGCAGTGGCTGTCCTCGGTCGATCCGATCCCGCTGGGAGACCACATCTTCGGCGTCCGATTCGAGCGCACCGGCACCGTCGAGGGCAGCCACACCCCGGTGGGCGACGCTGCGCTCTACATCGACGACACCGTGGTGGCCACCCTGACCGGGATGCTCGCCCAGCCGGGTGCCTTCGCACTGGCCGGGGGCGGTGTCAGCGTGGGACGCAACACCGGCCAAGCCGTGTCGTCGGCGTATCGTGCGCCGTTCGGCTTCACCGGGGGAACCATCGCGGATGTGGCCGTGGATGTCAGCGGCGAGCCGTACCTGGATGTGAGGAAGAGCATCGCCGCCGCATTCGCCCGGGATTGACGCCGTGCTGACCGAACTCGTCGACATCCCGGCCGGGGTGTTCCGGATGGGTTCGACGAGCTTCTACCCCGAAGAGGCGCCGATCCACAGTGTGGCGGTGCAGCCGTTCGCGATGGAAAGCCATCCGGTCACCAACGCCCAGTACGCCGCGTTCGTCGCGGCAACCGGCTATGTGACCGTCGCCGAACAGCAACTCGACCCGGCGCGCTACGGCGATGCGCAGCCGGGTGCCCTGGTCTTCACCCCGACATCGGGGCCGGTCGACCTGCAGGACTGGCGGCAGTGGTGGCGGTGGGTGCCCGGCGCGAACTGGCGGCACCCGCTGGGCCCGCGCAGCAGCGTCGAGGACAAGCTCGATCACCCGGTGGTGCAGGTGGCCTACCCCGACGCGGCGGCGTACGCGCGGTGGGCGGGGCGGCGGCTGCCCACCGAAGCCGAATGGGAGTACGCCGCTCGGGCCGGGGCCGCGACCACCTATCCGTGGGGCGAGGAGGAGAAGCCCGGCGGGGCCCTGATGGCCAACACCTGGCAGGGAGCGTTCCCGTACCGCAATGCCGGTGCTCTGGGCTGGTCCGGGACTTCGCCGGTCGGCGCCTTTGCCGCCAACGCCTGGGGCCTGCTCGACATGATCGGAAATGTGTGGGAGTGGACGACCACCGTCTTCTCGGTCCATCACCGCCTCGATGCGCCGCCGAGTGCCTGCTGCGCCCCGGCCGCTGCCGGCGACCCCACCGTCAGCCAGACCCTCAAGGGCGGCTCGCACCTGTGCGCGCCCGAGTACTGTCACCGCTACCGGCCCGCCGCCCGATCGCCGCAGGCGCAGGACACCGGCACCAGCCATATCGGATTCCGGTGCTGCACCCCCGGGGGGTCGGCCAGCAATTTGGAGTCTGGCGCTACGTCGCCTAGGATCTAGGGGTTGCCATGTGCAGACCTCGGCTGGCGTGAGTTGGCCCTGCGTGCCCTTCGGCAATAAAGAAGACCATGCACGACCGGGGAGATTCCGGCATGCCACTTGTCATGTCGCGCATCGTCCCAATTACTGAGGAGATCTGGTGATTCAGCAGGAATCGCGGTTGAAGGTCGCCGACAACACCGGCGCCAAGGAGATCTTGTGCATCCGGGTGCTCGGCGGCTCGTCGCGGCGATACGCCGGCATCGGTGATGTCATCGTCGCGACTGTCAAGGACGCCATCCCGGGCGGCAACGTCAAACGGGGCGACGTGGTGAAGGCTGTCGTGGTGCGCACCGCCAAGGAGCGTCGCCGCGCCGACGGCAGCTACATCAAGTTCGACGAGAACGCGGCCGTCATCATCAAGGCTGACAACGACCCCCGTGGAACTCGCATCTTCGGGCCGGTTGGCCGCGAGCTGCGCGAGAAGAAGTTCATGAAGATCGTCTCGCTGGCACCGGAGGTGTTGTAGATGAAGGTCCATAAGGGCGACACCGTTCTGATCATCGCCGGCAAGGACAAGGGTGCCAAGGGCAAGGTCCTGCAGGCATTCCCCACCCGCAACCGGGTGCTGGTCCAGGGCGTCAACCGGATCCGCAAGCACGTCGCGAACTCGGCCAACCAGGCCGGCGCCTCCTCGGGCGGGATCGTCACCCAAGAGGCTCCGATCCACGTCTCCAACGTGATGGTCGTCGACTCCGACGGCAAGCCCACCCGGATCGGTTACCGGGTGGACGCCGAGTCCGGCAAGAAGGTTCGCGTCTCCAAGCGCAATGGCAAGGACATCTAGAGATGACGACTGCAGAAAAGACCCAGCCTCGGCTGAAGGTGCGCTACCGCGAAGAGATCCGCGACGCGCTCAACAAAGAGTTCAACTACGCCAACGTGATGCAGATCCCGGGCGTGGTGAAGGTCGTGGTGAACATGGGTGTCGGTGAAGCCGCCCGGGACGCCAAGCTGATCAACAACGCGGTCAACGACCTGGCCGCGATCACCGGCCAGAAGCCGGAGATCCGCAAGGCCCGGCTGTCCATCGCCCAGTTCAAGCTGCGCGAGGGCATGCCGATCGGTGCCCGGGTCACGCTGCGCGGTGACCGGATGTGGGAGTTCCTGGACCGGCTCACCTCGATCGCGCTGCCGCGTATCCGCGACTTCCGCGGGCTTTCGCCCAAGCAGTTCGACGGTTCCGGCAACTACACCTTCGGGCTGGCCGAGCAGTCGATGTTCCACGAGATCGACGTGGACTCCATCGACCGCCCGCGGGGCATGAACATCACCGTCGTCACCTCGGCGACCAACGACGACGAAGGTCGAGCGCTGCTGCGGGCTCTCGGCTTTCCGTTCAAGGAGAACTGACCACATGGCTAAGAAGGCGTTGGTGATCAAGGCGGCCCGCAAGCCCAAGTTTGCGGTGCGCGCCTACACCCGTTGCAACAAGTGCGGCCGCCCGCGCGCGGTGCTCCGCAAGTTCGGCCTGTGCCGAATCTGCCTGCGCGAAATGGCGCACGCCGGCGAGCTGCCCGGTGTGCAGAAGAGCAGCTGGTGAGGGTGGAGGAGCAGCCTAAATGACTATGACGGATCCGATCGCGGACTTCCTGACCCGTCTGCGGAACGCCAACTCGGCGTACCACGACGAGGTGACCCTGCCGCACTCGAAGATCAAGGCCAACATCGCCGAGATCCTCAAGCGCGAGGGTTACATCACCGACTACCACGTCGAAGACGCCCGGGTGGGCAAGGCGCTGGTGGTCAACCTCAAGTACGGCCCGAACCGCGAGCGCAGTCTCGCCGGTCTGCGCCGGGTGTCCAAGCCGGGCCTGCGGGTCTACGCAAAGTCGACCAGCCTGCCTCGGGTGCTCGGCGGCCTGGGCGTGGCGATCATCTCCACGTCCTCGGGTCTGCTGACCGACCGTCAGGCGGCCAGGCAGGGCGTGGGCGGCGAAGTCCTCGCGTACGTGTGGTGAGGGAGTAGCAGACATGTCGCGTATTGGTAAGCAGCCGGTTCCGGTTCCCGCCGGGGTCGACGTGACCATCGATGGTCAGAACGTTTCGGTCAAGGGACCCAAGGGCACCCTGGAGCTCACCGTGGCGGAGCCGATCAACGTCGTTCGTAACGACGACGGCGCCCTCGTGGTGAGCCGGCCGGACGACGACCGGCGAAACCGGTCGCTGCACGGACTGAGCCGCACCCTGTTGGCCAACCTGGTCACCGGTGTGTCGGAGGGCTACGTCCGCAAGATGGAGATCTTCGGCGTGGGCTACCGCGTCGCGCTCAAGGGCAGCGACCTGGAGTTCGCGCTGGGCTACAGCCACCCGGTGCTGATCAAGGCTCCGGAGGGCATCACCTTCGCGGTGGAGACGCCCACCAAGTTCTCGGTCTCGGGCATCGACAAGCAGAAGGTCGGCCAGATCTCGGCGAACATCCGCCGCCTGCGTCGCCCCGACCCCTACAAGGGCAAGGGTGTGCGCTACGAGGGTGAGCAGGTTCGCCGCAAGGTCGGAAAGACAGGTAAGTAGTCATGGCGCAATCACAAGCAGGCACCGCGGACCGCAAGCCCGTCGGGCAGAACATCTCCGAGGTTCGGCGCACGCACCGTATCCGTCGGCATGCGCGGTTGCGCAAGAAGGTCGCGGGCACCGCCGAGCGTCCGCGCTTGGTCGTACACCGCTCCGCGCGGCACATCCACGTGCAGCTGGTCGACGACCTCGCCGGCCACACGGTGGCAGCGGCGTCCTCGATCGAGGCCGACGTACGGGGTGTGGACGGCGACAAGAAGGCCCACAGTGTTCGGGTCGGCCAGCTGATCGCCGAGCGCGCCAAGGCCGCCGGCGTGCAGGACGTGGTGTTCGACCGCGGTGGCTACACCTACGGTGGGCGCATCGCGGCGCTGGCAGACGCGGCACGCGAGGGCGGATTGAACTTCTGATGACGGACGTGAAGATGACTGGAAGGACCGCATGATGGCGGAGCAGCCGACAGGGGCCTCCTCGGCAGGTCCCGACACGGGCAGTGCCTCCCGCAGCGACGGGCGCGACAACCGTGACAACCGGGGTGGCCGTGGTGGCCGCGACGGCGGCCGTGGCGGCCGCGACAACCGGGACGGCGACAAGAGCAATTACCTGGAGCGCGTCGTCGCGATCAACCGGGTGTCCAAGGTGGTCAAGGGTGGTCGCCGGTTCAGCTTCACCGCATTGGTGATCGTCGGCGACGGCAAGGGATTGGTCGGTGTCGGCTACGGCAAGGCCAAGGAAGTGCCTGCCGCGATCGCCAAGGGCGTGGAGGAGGCTCGCAAGGGCTTTTTCCGGGTGCCGCTGATCGGTGGCACCATCGTCCACCCGGTGCAGGGTGAAGCCGCCGCCGGTGTGGTGTTCCTGCGTCCGGCCAGCCCCGGTACCGGTGTGATCGCTGGTGGCGCGGTGCGTGCGGTGCTGGAATGCGCCGGGGTGCACGACATCCTGTCCAAGTCGCTGGGCAGTGACAACGCGATCAACGTGGTGCACGCCACCGTGGCCGCGCTGAAGATGATCCAGCGACCCGAAGAGGTGGCGGCTCGTCGTGGCCTGCCCATCGAAGATGTTGCGCCGGCCGCGATGCTCAAGGCTCGTCGCGAGAGCGATGCTCTGGCTGCCGCCGCGGCGCGGGAAGGCACGGCGTAATCATGGCTAACCTGAAGATCACCCAGGTCCGCGGCACCATCGGTGCACGCTGGAAGCAGCGCGAGAGCCTGCGTACCCTGGGCCTGCGCAAGATCCGCCAGTCGGTGGTGCGTGAGGACAATCCGCAGACCCGTGGGCTGATCCGGGTTGTTCACCACCTCGTGCAAGTGGAGGAAGCAGAATGACCATCAAGCTGCACGACCTGCGCCCTGCGCCCGGGTCGAACACCAAGAAGACCCGCGTCGGCCGTGGTGAGGGTTCCAAGGGTAAGACCGCGGGTCGCGGCACCAAGGGCACCAAGGCACGCAAGAACGTGCCGGTCGCGTTCGAGGGTGGGCAGATGCCGATCCACATGCGGCTGCCCAAGCTGAAGGGCTTCCGCAACCGGTTCCGCACCGAGTACGAGGTCGTCAACGTCGGCGACATCAACCGGCTGTTCCCCGAGGGTGGCACCGTCGGACTCGATGAGCTGGTCGCCAAGGGCGCTGTCCGGAAGAACACGCTGGTCAAGGTGCTCGGCGACGGCAAGCTGACGGTCAAGGCCGACGTCACCGCCCACAAGTTCAGCGGCAGCGCGAAGGACAAGATCACCGCAGCCGGAGGCAGCGCCACCGAGCTGTAGGGCTTGCCGCTGCGCGAGCAGTCACAGAATCGCACTCCACTCCGCGGTGGGGTGCGATTCTGCGTCTGGTCGCCGTCCCGCACGCCGCCGGTAGGCTCGAATCCATGTTCTCTCTGCTGCCCGGGGTACCCGGGATCGACGGCCTGCGCGGCGTTGCGCGCCGCCTCGACACCGCCCGCCATCACGGCGTGCCCAACGGCGTCATCCTCGAACTCGACCTGCAAGAGCTTCCCCACGAGACCAGCGCCTTCGACCCGCTGGCGCTGATCCGTTCCGGTGGCCGACCGCCGGTGCTGCGCGACGTGGTGGCCGCGATCCACCGCGCGGCACAAGACCCTCGGGTGGCGGGATTGATCGCACGGGTACAGCTGTCGGCGGCCGCTGCCGGGCCGGTGCAGGAGCTTCGGGCCGCGGTCGCCGAATTCACTGCCGTCAAGCCGTCTGTGGCCTGGGCCGAGACCTATCCGGGCACGCTGTCGTACTACCTGGCCTCGGCGTTCGGCGAGATCTGGATGCAGCCGTCGGGCACCGTCGGGCTGGTCGGTTTCGCCACCAGCGCGACCTTCCTGCGTACCGCCCTGGACAAGGCCGGTATCGAGGCACAGTTCGTCGCGCGCGGTGAGTACAAGTCGGCGGCCAACCTTTTCACCCAGGACTCCTACACCGATGCGCACCGCGAGGCCGACACCGCGCTGGTGCAGAGCCTGCATGCGCAGGTGCGTGCGGCGGTCGCCGAATCCCGCAAGCTCGACGCCGGGGTCGTCGATGCCCTGGCCGACAAGGCGCCGCTGTTGCGCGACGACGCACAGCGATCGGGGCTGATCGACCGGATCGGCTTCCGTGACCAGGCCTACGACCGGATCACCGAACTCACCGGCGCCGGGGACATCGCCGGCGCCGACGATGACGACGCGCCGCCGCGCCTGTACCTGACGCGCTACGCGCATGCCACCACGCCCGGGTCGGGCCCGCCGTTGCCGGGACGCAAACCCAAACCGGTGGTCGCCGTGGTGACGGTGGCGGGGGCGATCGTCAGCGGCTCGGGCGGACCACCGCTGTCACCGCTGGGCAACCGCAGCGTGGGCGGTGACACCATCGCCGCGGCGCTGCGGGAGGCGGCCGCCGACGATGACGTGGCCGCGATCGTTCTGCGGGTCGACAGTCCGGGAGGGTCGGTCACCGGTTCGGAAACCATCTGGCGGGCCGTGCAGCAGGCACGTGCTGCGGGCAAACCGGTGGTGGCCTCGATGGGTGCGGTGGCCGCATCCGGCGGGTACTACATCTCCGCCGGTACGGATGCCATCGTGGCCAATCCGGGCACCATCACCGGATCCATCGGCGTGGTGACCGGCAAGTTGGTGACCCGTGCTCTCAAGGACCGGCTGGGGGTGGGCAGCGATGCGGTGCGCACCGGCGCCAACGCCGACGCCTGGTCGATGGACGCGCCCTTCACCGCCGAACAGCAGGGGCAGGTGGAGACCGAGGCGGATCTGTTCTACGACGACTTCGTCGCCCGGGTGGCGCAAGGCCGCAACCTGTCCACCGAAGAAGTCGACGCGGTGGCACGAGGGCGGGTGTGGACCGGCGCGGACGCGGCCGAGCGCGGGCTGGTCGACGAACTGGGCGGCCTGCGCACGGCGGTACGCCGGGCGAAGGTGTTAGCCGGGCTCGATGCGGATGCGCAGGTCCGCACCGCGTCGTATCCGGGCTCGTCGTGGTGGGAATTCATCCGGCCGCGCCCGTCGTCGCAGCCGGCGGCGGCGGTGTCCGCTGCGGTCGGCGGCTTGGTGGTGCGCTCTCTGGTAGGAGTGGTCGAGCACATCGAACGCTCGGTCAACGGTGCGCACGTGCTGTGGCTGGGGGAGTCGCGCTGGTAAGGCGCGGTGGTCCGCGCTGAATCCAGCCTGATCAGGCTTGTCGCCGGGCCCCGAGGACGTGGTGGAACACTGCCTGGCGCAGCGCGAGTTCGCGCGGGTCGCTGTGCAGGTGAAAGCCCAGGCGGTTCATCACGTAGGAGTAGCCGATCGCTGTGTCGGGATCGGCGAACCCGAACGAGCCGCCGAAACCCGGTGTGCCATAGGCCTTGTCGGAAGAACCGAAAACCGTGCCGAACGCCGGTTTGGACAAGCCCAGATTGAACACCAGCTCCACGCCCAACACCTTGTCGCGTTCCCCGCGCGACGGCGGCGCCGGCATAGCGGCGAGTTCATCGCGCACGTCCTCGCACAGTGGCAGAGCGGGGGCCGCGCCGGCAGCGGCGCCATAGAGTTGCGCGATCGCTCTGGCGGTGCCGATCCCGTTGGCAGACGGGATTTCCACGGCGCGTACGTCGTCGCGGTTGTAGTCGCCGTCCCACGGTTTGATGTCGCGCGGAAGCGAGCTCGCCCGCCCCAGCAGACCGAACGGATTCAGCATGGCGGCCACCAGAGCGCCGGGCATCACCGACAGGTGCAGGAGGGACTCCGCGCGTTTCCACTGGTGCAACAGCGCCACCTGGTCGCGGGACACCGAAGAGGGCAGCCCGATGTGCAGGTCCAGCCCGAGTGGCCGGGCGATCTCTTCGGCGAAGAAGCGGCCCAGGGTACGTCCGGCGGGGTCGGTGCGGCGGATGAGTTCGGATTCGTACCAGCCCAAGGTGACCGCGTGATATCCGTGGCGGGTTCCCGGCGCCCAGCGGGGCCGCTGAGCCGCCAGCAGGGGGGCCAGTCGATCCGGGGCCGCCACGTCGGCCAGCGCCGGGGGCGGTTTGAGCGCGCTCAGCCCCGCCTGGTGCCCGAGCAGCTGGCGTACCGTGATGTCGCCCTTGCCCACTTGGGCGAACTCCGGCCAGTGGGCGGCCACCTTGTCGTCGTAACCGAAAAAGCCCCGCGACACGGCCAGCGCCACGGCCAACGCCGCCACGCCTTTGGTGCTCGAGAAGACATTGACCATGGTGTCGCGCCGCCACGGAGCGCGGCTGTAGCCGTCGCGATAACCACCCCACAGGTCAACGACTTTGGCGCCGTTGCGGTAGACCGCCAGGGCGGCGCCCACTTCGCTGCCACGGGCGAAGTTGTCCCGGAAGGCGTCGGCGACCTTGCCGAAACCCTCATCGACGTCGCCGCCGATCAGGTCGGGCGGAACCGCGACTTTGAGCACCATGGGGCCGTTATACCGTTGCCGGAAGCCGGCCAGCGGCCGAATGGCCAATTCACCGCCCCGAAGGCGGCGGCCGCCCGCCGTCAGGTGCGAATTGCCTCGATCGCAACCGAATTGCGCAGCCGCGCCACGATGTCGCCGTCGGGAAAGCTGCGACCGTAGGCGGCGAACACCGCTTCGCGGGAGCGCTCGTTCACCTGCCACCCGCGCTGGCTCAGATAGCTGCCCACCGGATTGCGCTCGCCGGGGTACACCAGGGTGGCGATGTCGAGGTCCAGGCCCTGAGCGGCGAACCGCTGCCCCAGCGACTGGTTCGAGCCGCTGAGCGCGGCGCCGCCGTCGGGGTGGAATTCGGTCGCCAGCCTGCTGCGCGGGGCGCTCAGCGCGGTGATGTGGTCGAACAACCGGTCCTGTGCATCCGGGGGCAGGTAGACCAGCAGCCCCTCTGCGATCCACGCGGTGGGCTGCGTCGGGTCAAAACCACGTTCGCGCAAGGCCGCCGGCCAGTCGTCGCGCAGATCGACCGCCACGGCCCGGCGATCGGCGCTCGGCTGGGCGCCCAGTGCGGCAAGCGTGCGCGTCTTGAACTCGATGACTTCCGGTTGATCGATCTCATAGACCACGCTGGGCTGCGGCCAGTCCAACCGGTAGGCCCGTGAATCCAGTCCGGCGGCCAGGATCACGAACTGCCGGATCCCGGCCGCCGCGGCTGCCCGGAAGAAGTCGTCGAAGAACCGGGTGCGCACCGCCATCACGGCCGTCATCGGCTCAGCGGCGGCCTTGGCCTCCGCGGCCACCGCCGGCTCCAGGGCGCCGTCAACCATCTTGGTGAAGAAGTCGACGCCCACCGCGCGCACGAGCGGGGCCGCGAACGGGTCCGAGATGATGGCGTCCGGTTCCGCGGTGGCCAGCGCACGGGCGGCGGCGACCATGGTGGCGGTGGTTCCCACGCTGGAGGCCAGGTCCCAGCTGTCGTTGTCACTGCGCGCCACGGTCGTCAGCCCCGCCCCGCGCCGATGGCGGCGTCCATGTCCGCGCCGGAGGGCAGGTCGGCGGTGTTGAGTTCGGTAGGTGCCATCACGGTCCTCTTCCTCTCTGCCGGTCAGATCAGCCCGGAAAATTTAGTTAGCGCGTTTAACGAGCTAGGGCGACTGTACGCCGCCAGCCTGACTGCGCGCTGGCAGTGCCGCCAAGGCCAGCCCGCCCCCTCGTGCTGAGCTGTTAGTCTCGTAGACTGCTGACGCGCCAAAGTCACGCGTGGCCCCGCCATGACGGGCCGCCACGCGGACGGGACAACGCAGGACTTACCCAGGACTAACCGGGGCTGGGACAGAACAGCCCATTGGAACGCCGCGACCGGACCTCGGCTGCGCAGGAGGAGAAGAGTGTTCTCGGCTTTCATCTCAGCGCTGCGGACGGTCGACCTGAGGCGCAAGATCTTGTTCGCGCTGGGCATCATCGTGGTGTACCGGCTGGGAGCCGCCATCCCATCGCCCGGCGTCGACTACCAGAACGTGCAGCAGTGCATCAAGGAAGTCAGCGGTGGTGACGCCGCGCAGGTCTACTCGCTGATCAACCTGTTCTCCGGCGGGGCGCTGCTCCAGTTGACGGTGTTCGCCATCGGCGTGATGCCCTACATCACCGCCAGCATCATCGTCCAGCTGCTGACGGTGGTGATTCCGCGCTTCGAGGAACTGCGTAAAGAAGGCCAGTCCGGCCAGAACAAGATGACGCAGTACACCCGCTACCTGACGGTTGCCCTGGCCATTCTGCAGGCCACCAGCATCGTGGCGCTGGCCGCCAACGGCGGACTGTTGCAGACCTGCAGCCTGCGTCACGACATCATCGCCGACCACAGCATCTTCACCCTGATGGTCATCGTGCTGGTGATGACCTCCGGTGCGGTGCTGGTGATGTGGCTCGGTGAGCTCATCACCGAGCGCGGCATCGGCAACGGCATGTCGCTGCTGATCTTCGTCGGAATCGCCGCGCGCATCCCGATCGAGGGCAAAACCATCCTGGACTCCCGCGGCCCCGTGGTGTTCACCATGGTCCTGTTGGCCGCGCTGGTCATCGTCGTCGGCGTGGTCTTCGTCGAGCAGGGACAGCGTCGTATTCCGGTGCAGTACGCCAAGCGGATGGTGGGCCGGCGGATGTACGGCGGCACCTCGACCTACCTGCCGCTGAAGGTCAACCAGGCCGGCGTTATCCCGGTCATCTTCGCCTCGTCGCTGATCTACATTCCGCAGCTGGTCACCCAGTTGGTCCACAGTGGCGGCGGCGCCGGCAACGGCTGGTGGGACAAGTTCGTCAGCACCTACCTGTCGGATCCGTCGAACCTGGTCTACATCGCCTTGTACTTCGGCCTGATCATCTTCTTCACGTACTTCTACGTGTCGATCACGTTCAACCCCGATGAGCGGGCTGACGAGATGAAGAAGTTCGGTGGCTTCATTCCGGGCATCCGGCCGGGCCGCCCGACCGCGGACTACCTGCGCTTCGTGCTCAGCCGGATCACCCTGCCTGGCTCGATCTACCTGGGCGTCATCTCGGTGCTGCCCAACCTGTTCCTGCAGATGGGCAGCTCGGGCACCGTCCAGAACCTGCCGTTCGGCGGCACCGCGGTGCTGATCATGATCGGCGTCGGTCTGGACACGGTGAAGCAGATCGAGAGCCAGCTCATGCAGCGCAACTACGAAGGGTTCCTCAAGTGAGAGTCGTACTGCTGGGACCGCCGGGGGCCGGCAAGGGCACCCAGGCGGTGAAGCTGGCGGAGAAGCTGGGCGTCCCGCAGATCTCCACCGGCGACCTTTTCCGGCGCAACATCGCCGAGGGCACCGAGCTGGGCAAGCAGGCGAAGCAGTATCTCGATGCAGGCGACCTGGTTCCGCCGGAGCTGACCAACGCGCTGGTCGACGATCGGCTGGACCAGCCCGATGCCGCCAACGGATTCATCCTGGACGGCTACCCCCGTTCGGTGGAGCAGGCCGAGGCACTGCACGCCATGCTGGAGCGCCGCCAGACCAAGCTGGATGCGGTGCTCGAGTTCCGCGTCACCGAGAGCGAACTGCTCAAGCGGCTCAAGGAACGCGGGCGCGCCGACGACACCGCCGATGTCATCCACAACCGCATGATGATCTACCGCGAGGAGACCACGCCGCTGTTGGACTACTACCAGGACGAGCACGACCTGCACGTCGTGGATGCGCTCGGCACGCTCGATGAGGTGTTCACACGCGCCCTGAACGCCCTGGGACAGTAGTGATCGGACTGCCGAAGCGGCGCAAAGCGGTGCCGCATCGCAGCCCAGGCGAGCTCGACGCGATGGCCGCGGCCGGCGCCGTCGTCGCGGCCGCACTCTCGGCGGTCCGCGAGGCCGCCGCGGTCGGGGTGTCCACCCTGCAACTGGACGAGATCGCCGAATCGGTGATCCGCGACGCGGGCGCCACTCCGTCGTTCCTGGGCTACCACGGGTTCCCGGCCTCGATCTGCAGCTCGGTCAACGACCGGGTGGTGCACGGCATCCCCTCGGCCACCGAGCTGCTGGCGGACGGTGATCTGGTTTCCATCGACTGCGGAGCGATCCTGGACGGCTGGCACGGCGACGCCGCCATCACCTTCGGTATCGGCACCCTGTCGGTCGCCGACGAGAACCTGTCCGCGGCGACCCGGCAGGCGATGGAGGCCGGGATCGCGGCGATGGTGGTGGGCAACCGGCTCAGCGACGTCTCGCACGCCATCGAAACCGGCGCCCGGGCCGCATCCGCGCAGTTCAAGCGCTCCTTCGGTATCGTCGCCGGCTACGGCGGCCACGGCATCGGCCGCCAGATGCACATGGACCCCTTCCTGCCCAACGAGGGATCGCCCGGCCACGGGCCGCTGCTGGTAGCCGGGTCGGTGCTTGCGATCGAGCCGATGCTGACCCTGGGGACCGACCAGACCGTCATCCTCGAAGACGAGTGGACGGTCGTCACCGCCGACGGGTCGCGCGCGGCGCACTGGGAGCACAGTGTCGCGGTGACCGAGGACGGGCCGCGGATCCTGACCAGCCCGGTCACCCCCACCGGCGCGTAACCCCGCCCGCGGGCAGCGGTGCGGTGCGGGCGGAGGCCAGCGCCGCTTCAGGCGTTAGGCCTCTGAGGCGTTAGGCGTAGCCCAAGGCCGAGTTCTCCAGCCGGATCCGGACCCGCAGCAGCGCGGCGTTGGCGAGGGTGAACAGCAGTGCCGTCAGCCACGCGGTGTGGATCAACGGCAGTGCCACCCCTTCGAGGACCACGGCCACATAGTTGGGATGGTGCAGCCACCGATACGGCCCGCGCTGCACCAGGGGAACACCGTCCAACACGATCACCCGGGTGTTCCAGCGCCGGCCCAGCGTCGCCACACACCACCAGCGCAACACCTGGCTCAACGCGGCCAAGGCCAGCATCGGCCAGCCCAGCCATCCGATGAACGGGCGGTGCAGCAGCCACACCTCGGCAACACAGCCCACAAGCAGCCCGGAGTGCAGCAGCACCATGGCGGGGTAGTGGCCTGCGCCGAACTCCTTGCCGCCGCGGGCGAAGGCCCATTTCGCATTCGACGTCGACACCGCCAGCTCGACCAGTCGCTCCAGCCCGACCGCCAGGATCAGCAGGTAATACATCCGGCTACCAGCCGAGCAGTACGAGCTCGGAACAGAATCCGGGCCCCATCGCGATCATCAGGCCGAACGACCCGGGCGGCGGCGGCTCGGCCACGGTGGCCCGCAGCACATCCAGTACCGAGGCCGACGACAGATTCCCGTTCTCGCGCAGCGATGTCCGGGTGCGGTCGAGCGCTTCGGCAGGCAGGTCCAGCACGTTTTGGACCGCCTCGATGACCTTGGGTCCGCCGGGATGGCAGACATAGGCGGACAGGTCCTCGGCGCGCAGGCCGCAGTCGGCGAGGAAGTTGTGGACGTCGTCGGCCAGGTACTTCTCCACCACGGTGGTGACCTCGACCGACAGCTTGATCCGGAAACCGTCGGTGCCGATGTCCCAGCCCATCACGTCCTGGCTGTCGGGGTAGAGCCGGCTGCGGGTCGCCAGGATGCGCGGCATGTTCGCCCCGGCCGGCCGCCGGTTCGCGCCGGTGGCGATCGCGGCGGCCGCGCCGTCACCGAAGAGGCTGGCGGCCACGAAGTTCGGTATCGAGCGATCGCCGCGCTGGATGGTCAGTGAGCACAGTTCGACCGCGAGCAACGCCGCCACCCCGTCGGGATAGGCACGCAGATAGTCATACATCCGAGCCACCCCGGCGGCCCCGGCGACGCAGCCCAGCCCGAACAGCGGGACCCGTTTGACGTCGGGCCGCAACCCGACTCTGGCCGCCAGGCGGGCCTCCAGGGTCGGTACGGCCAGGCCGGTCACCGTCGTGGACACCACGACGTCGACGTCGGCCGGCTCGATGTGGGCGGCGTCCAGGGCGGCCCGCAGCGCTTGCTCGCCGAGGTCGAGGGCGACCTCGATGAAGGTGTCGTTGGCCTCGGTGAACCCGCTCAATTCGGCGTAGCGGGACAGGGGCAGCGCCAGGTGGCGGGAGGCGACGCCGCTGGCCTCGAAGAACCGCCGAAACTCGGGGCCGGCGAAGTCGCCCAGTGCTTGGGCGGATTCGGCCTGGCTGTATCGATGGGACGGGAACTTAACGGCTACGGCAGCGAGCGACGGCGCGGTCATATCTCGTCAGTGTGCCGTGAGGAGGTGCTCAATGGTTCATTTTCCGCTATGACAGCGAACCTTTTTCCCTGATCGGCAGCTGCAGCGCCGCGTTCTGCGACGAATGCGCCCGAAGGTGGATACACCGGATTGGCGCACACCGTCATGACCACGCGGCGCGGTGCGGTAAGAAAAGGACGTGGCAGCTTCCCCTGCGTCCGGCGACGCCGATCCGATCGCCCTGGCGCGAGCCAACTGGGAGCGGGCCGGCTGGGGCGACGTCGCCGACGGGATGGTGGCGGTGACATCGGTGATGCGGGCCCACCAGATTCTGCTGGCCCGGGTGGAGGCGACCCTGCGCCCCTACGACTTGAGCTTCTCCCGATTCGAGCTGTTGCGGTTGTTGGCGTTCAGCCGCTCCGGTGCACTGCCGATCACCAAAGCCTCCGACCGGCTGCAGGTCCACGTCACCAGCGTCACGCATGCCATCCGGCGATTGGAGGCCGCTGGTCTGGTCGAGCGGCTGCCGCACCCGACCGACGGCCGCACTACGCTGGTGTCCATCACCGAACTGGGGCGCGCGACCGTCGCCGACGCGACGGCCAGCCTCAACGCTCAGGTGTTCGCCGATCTCGGTATGTCGCTAGAGGAATCGCGGGCGTTGTCGTCGGCCATCGAGACGCTGCGCCGCAACGCCGGCGATTTCTAGCGGACGCCGTGGGACGCTAACCGGCGGATTCTCGCGCTGTCGGCGCGGGGATCGGGATGGTGGCGGTCACGGCGGTGCCCGCTCCGGGACGCGACCGGATGTTGAGCCGCCCACCGACCAACTCGGCGCGCTCAGCCATCGACAGCACCCCGTAGCCGCCCATCTCGTCGCCGCCCACCGGGTGCTCGAAGGTGTCGAAACCGACCCCGTCGTCGACGATCTCCAGTCGCGCGGTGTCGGGGTCGGCGGTGATCGTGAAACTCAGCCGGACCGTCGTCGCGGCCGCGTGTTTGACGACGTTCTGCAGGCCCTCCTGAGCGATGCGGTACAGCGCCAGCTCGATGTGCTCGGGCAGCCGGGTCTCGGCCAGTTCCAGCTCTATCGTCAGTTGCGGGATGGACTGGGCCAGGCTGGCCAGGCCGCCCGTCAGGCCCAGGTCGTCGAGGACCGGCGGCCGCAGCCCGCTGATCGCCACGCGGGTCTCCTGCAGCGTCAGTCCGGCGAGTTCACGCGCGGCCTCCAGCTGCACCGACGCCTCGTCCGGGTCGCTGCCGACCGCACGCGCGGCGGCGTCCAGCCGATAGGACAGCGTCACCAGCCGCTGCGAGATCCCGTCGTGGATGTCACCGGCCAGCCGGCGCCGTTCGATCTCCTGGGCCTGGATGACCTGTTCGACGAAGAGCTCGTGGGCCCGTTCGCGCGCCACCAGCTGCCGGTGCAGCCGGGCCTGGTGCATGGCACCGGCGATCAGCCGGCCGATCACCCGCAGGAGCTCGACGTCGCCGGCGGTGAACTCGCGGCGCCGCACGGTGTGCACATTGAGCACCCCGACCAGCCCGCCCGGATCGGTCTCCATGGGCACCGACACCATTGAGGTGAAGTCGCGCCCACGCAGCGATTCGATCGGCAGGTACCGCGGGTCGGCCTCTTTGTCGTGGCTGATCACCACCGGCTCGCGGTGGCGGGCTACCCAACCCGAGACCCCCGAACCCAGCGCCAGCCGAATCTTGCCGACCTCGGTGTCGAACGGCGGGGTCGCGCCGGTGAGGGTCAGCGAGCGCTCGGTGTCATCGAGCACATGCACGAAGCAGACGTCGGTGCCGGTGGCTGCGGTGATCATCCGGGCCGCGGCCGCGGCGAGCGGTTCCACGCCGGGTCCGCTGGAGGCCGCCTGGATGAGTTCCCGCAGCAGCGCCAGCTCGTGGTTGGCGTCGACGAAATCCCGGACCGCGCGGGGCTTGCGGGAACGGGGACGCTGCCCGCCGGCCGAGCTCACCGGTAGATCCCCTCGCGCAGCGCGGTGGCCACGGCGCCGGTGCGGTCGGACACCCCGAGCTTGCGGTAGATCGAGCGGAGATGCGACTTGACCGTCTCTTCGCCGATCACCAGCTTGGTGGCGATTCCGCGGTTGGACAGCCCACTGACCATGTAGGCCAGGATCTCACTTTCCCGCTGCGTCAGCCCTTGCCGGGCGCCGGGCCAGAACTCGTTGCGCTGCAGGCGGGCCGCGGTACCGGCCGCCCGGGCCGCCAGTCCGGGGTCGATGACCGTCTCGCCGTGGTGGGCCAACTCGATCTGATGCACCAGGTCGTCACTGCTGATGCTTTTGAGCAGATAGCCGCTGGCCCCGACGCGCAGCGCCTCGAAGAGGTACTGCTCGTCGTCGTAGACCGAGAGCATCACCACCTTGCGTTGCGGGTCGCGTTCCCGCAGGGCCAGGCACAGGTCCAGGCCGCTCTCACCGCGCATCCGCACGTCGCACAGCACCACGTCCGGGTCGGTGTCGGCGACCACCGTCATGGCCTGCGCGGCATTGATGGCCTGCCCGACCACTTCGATCCGATCGGCGAACGCGGTGAGCATGGCCCGCAGGCCCTCGATCACCATCTCGTGGTCGTCGACCAGGACCAGGCGCACGGGCATAGCAAGACAATAAGGCCCACGAACCGGCAGCGGAGAAGGTGATTCCCCCGCCCGATCCCCCCAATGGGGGAGGACACCCGCGGCGGCATCCGGCACGGTGTCTGTTATGCAGATCACAACTGAACTCGCGACATGGACCGGTCCAGCCCGCCCGTTCTGGTGGGACCAGGTACACCCGGATGCCGAGGTGTACCCGCTGCAAGCGGTGATCTTCGATCTGGATGCGCTGGCCGACGCCGAAGGGGAGCCGCGTCCGGGGCTGGTGGATCTGGTGCTGAGCCTGTTCGCGGCCGGTATCTGGGTCGCGGTGGTCGGTGCCGGGCCGCGCAGTTGGGTGCAGTCGCGGGTGCGGGAACTGATCGGCGACGGCATGTCGGAGACCGTTGTCAGCGCCGACGACCTGACCGGGCCGGCCGGTGACGCCGGGCTCTACCGCCTGGCGCTGTGGGAGTTGGGCATCGTCGCCGGAGAGGCGCTGGTGATCGCCGGCTCCGAAGCCGGGGCGCGCACCGCCGCAGCGATCGGCCTGCCGGTGATCAGCGCGGGCTCGGCCGGTTACCCGGCCGACTACGACGGTTTGTCGGCGGCCGGATGCCGTGAGTTGCAGGCCGAGCGGGTGGTCGCCCGGTTCAGCTCCCGCGCGGCGGGCTGACGACGGCTCCAGGCGATCGGCGCGTTTGACGCTGACGCCACCTGTCGTCGACCATGATGCGGTGCGTCGACTGGTCGTTGTGCTGTGCGCGGTGTTGTGCTCTATGAGCGTCAAGTCGGCGCCGTTGGCGACGGCGGTCGTCGAACCGTGGTTCGGGAATGCGGTGGGCAACGCCACTCAGGTGGTTTCGGTTGTCGGAGTGGGTCATTCGACGGCCAAGATCGACGTCTATCAGCGGACTCTCGCGGGCTGGGAACCGGTCGCGATCGGGATTCCGGCACACGTCGGTTCGGCGGGCATCACGCGAGAGACCAAGGAAGGCGAGCCGTCGACCCCGATGGGGATTTACACGCTCGACTCGGCGTTCGGCACCGCTCCCAATCCCGGTGGTGGCCTGCCGTATGTGCAGGTCGGATCCGACCACTGGTGGGACAGCGACTCCCAGAGCCCGACCTACAACACCATGCAGGTCTGCAAAAAAGCCCAGTGCCCGTTCAACACGGCGGCCAGCGAGAACCTCAACATCCCGCAGTACCGGCACGCGGTGGTGATCGGTGTCAACAAGGCCCGCACACCCGGTGCCGGCTCCGCCTACTTCTTTCACACCACCGACGGCGGGCCGACCGCGGGCTGCGTGGCGATCGACGACGCCACGCTGGTGAAGATCATCGGCTGGCTGCGGCCGGGCGCCGTGATGGCGATCGCGAAGTAGCCGGCAGGCCAGTGACAGCCGCGGCGACTGCACGTTCCGGCCGAGCAGGACCCAGACCCGGCCCTGATCCCCGCGTCGAGATGCCGCCCTCACACCAAAGACGCCGCCGCCAGAACCGAGTCACACGGTGTGACGGCACTGGTGCGCGCAGCGCGTCGTAGCAAAAAGCGCAGCAGTCAGTCAGGCCGTCGAGTCTGACGTCGCTCGCCGCCGATGGCGCCCGCCCACTCTCGTTGCCAGCGCCACCGTGATGGCCGGCTGATCTGGCCCCCCGCAAACATCATGTGTGGCACGATGCCGTCGGGAGGAACGAAAGACGAGGCACCGAAGTGAGCTTCTATCTGCGCAAAAGCATCAAAGCGGGTCCGTTCCGGTTCAATCTGAGCAAATCAGGCATTGGCGTCAGTGCCGGTATTCCGGGGTTCCGTGTAGGCAGTGGCCCGCGGGGAAACTACGTGCACATTGGCCGTGGCGGCGTGTACTACCGGGCAACGCTCGGCGCCAGATCGCAGCCACATCGTCCGCAACCCACCGAACCGCCGGAGCGGGTTTTCGCTCAGGCCTTTCGGCTCAGCAGCGGCGTGGTCATGGAGGACGTCACTGGCAGCACAGCATTCGAGTTGGAGCCGACCAGTAGTGACGACGTGGTTGAGCAGCTCAATGGTGCGTCGAGCCGGGTGGCATGGGGTTGGTGGGTGACCGGCGCGGCGTTCTTGCTCGGCTTGGTGACGCTGCCGTTCGGGCTGATCGTATGGGCATTGGCGGCTCCCGGGTGCGCCTGGCTGGTGCTCAACGACCGTGCGCACAAGACGGTGGTGCTGTTCTACGACGTACACGATGAGCACTTATCTTGGTTCGACTCCGTGGTGACGCAATGGGCCTGGCTGACCGACTCGCAGCGGGTCTGGCGGGTGCTGGAATCGGGGGCGGTGATCACCACCTATCAGTTCAAGACGAATTCCGGTGCCGGAAGTCTGCTGTCGCGAGTGACGGGGTCGGCGACGACGACGGGTCCCAAGGAACTGGCCACCAACATCGCCGTCCCATCGATTCGTGCCGGCAATGCTGCCCTGTACTTCCTGCCCGACCGCGCCCTGGTACGCGAGGGCAAGCACTTCAGCGACATCGGCTACGCGCACTTGCACGTTTCTGCCGGCCAGACCCGGTTTATTGAGAACGCCGCGCCGCCCGGCGATGCCGTCCAGGTGGACCACACGTGGCAGTACGTGAACGTCAAGGGCGGACCGGATCGGCGCTACAAGGACAACCGCCAGCTACCGGTGATGCGCTACAGCACCCTCGACATAACCTCTTCGCAGGGACTGCAATGGCAACTCCAGGTTTCCCGCGATGGTTCTACCGCCGCGGTGGCGACGGCACTGTCGGCGCGTCCCGGTCCGCAAATCCGTACCGCCAGCGAGTCGGAGGCTCGGCGAATCTCGCAGTGCAATGCCGGCATCTTCGGCCCCCGCGGTGCAGACCCCGCACCCACCGCAACGGCATCGGACATTCCCCGCGCTCTGCTCACCCGCACGCCTACCAAGCACACCGTCGACGGGGTCACGTTCACTGCGATCGATATCGAGACCACCGGTTTGGACCCCGGCGCCGACCAGATCGTGGAGATCGGCTTGGTCAAGTTCACCGCGGACGGCACTGTTCTCGACGAGTTCGCCACGTTGGTCAACAGTCCTGGTTCAAGCGTCGGTGCCCGGGAGGTCCACGGCATTGACGACGCCGATCTGACCGGGGCGCCGTGCCTGGACGAAGCGCTGCCGGAGGCTTTCGCGTTCATGGCAGGTACTGCCCTGGTCGCCCACAATCTGGACTTCGAGGGCGGATTCCTTTCTGCCGCTGCAGTTCAGACCCGTCTGTCTCTGCCGCCGGTGCTCGGCCTGTGCACATTGCAGACATCTCGGCGGCAACTCGAAGGGCGGGCCTTCAGCCTGACTGCGATGTACAAGACAGCCACCGGAGGCTGGAACGAGCAGCGTCATACCGCGCTCGGTGATGCGCGCGCCGTCCGTGAGGTGCTGCTGTGGTTGCTGCGTACGTCACCTCACCCTCTGTATTTGACGCAGGCCCCGCCCGACGCCATACCGGTCCCCATGCGTCAGTGCGCCATCAGCTGTCGACCCGTCGGGCTTTCCCGCGCCTCCGTGGCGGAGCTTCTCGATGCATTCCCACAGTCACCGGTGGTACGAGTCGGTGACCGTCGGGCAATCTCGCAGTATCAGGCTGTCCTAACCGATGCGGTGAAAGACGGCCGGCTGACCTACGAGGAAGCCGCTGTGCTCACCGACCAGGCACGCCTGACCCGACTAACCGGTACCCAGCTTCGGCAGCTTCACCGGAAGTCCTGGGAAGCAGCGTTTCCCGATCACAGCTCCGACTGGACTGCGTTGTCCGCAACCGCTCGCAAGGAAATGTATCTGCTCGCCGACGCCCTTGGTTTGACCGACCTAGCCGAAGAGCTTCGTCACGTCATTGAGGCCAGCGCCGAGCCACCACCGTCGGCCGAGGCCCGCTATCTTCGGGGTCTGCGCATCGCGATACTCGGTGATCACAGCGAAATCATCGACCTGCGTCGGGAGGCCGAATCCTATGGCGCCAGACTTGCCGTCAACATCACCAAGACCGTCCGGTGGCTGGCCACCTCAACTCCAGAGGCTAACGACTCGCGGCATACCACGGCCCGCACGCTCGGCATCCCTATCATCAGCCTGGCCGAGGCCCGCACACGGCTCACGGAGGCCGTTCGGGAGGCTGAGCTGAAAGCCTTTGAACGACAACGCCAGATCGACGAACAGCTCGCACAGAGCCGACAACGCGAAGCCGAGGCCGACTTGTACTGGCGGCCCACATGGCGGTCGTGGGAACTTGACTATGACCCGCCGCGTCAGCCGTGGAGCGACTGAGTCCAGTCCACGGGACTGCGGTGGCAGCGCCGGCGACGGCACCGCTGCACACATGCTCTGCTATCGGGCCACTGCCGCAGGGTTACGACCGATTAGTTGAATTCCGGTGGTGGTTGGGGTTGGAAGGGTTGGTACCACCACCATTGGGCGCGTTCGCCGGTGGGGCCGGGGCAGGGTGCGACTACGGGCGGGGGTCGCTTGGGTGGGCGGGCCAGTGATGCCGGGCTGAGCGGTCGGCCGGCCGCGTCGGTGACGACGAGATGGTCGGCGGGGCCGGTGATGGTGATGATGCCGCGGTGGTGCAGCCGGTGATGGTAGGGGCAGACCAGCACCAGGTTGGCGAGTTCGGTTTCGCCGCCGTCTTCCCAGTGCCGGATGTGGTGCGCGTGCAGGCCGCGGGTGGCTCCGCAGCCGGGAACCACGCAGGAGCGGTCACGGTGCTCCAGTGCGCGGCGCAACCGGCGGCTGATGGTGCGGGTCGACCGTCCCGACCCGATCACCTCGCCGTCGCGTTCGAACCACACTTCGCAGGTGGCGTCGCAGGTCAGGTATTGGCGTTCGTCGTCGGAGAGCAGTGGGCCCAGGTGCAGTGCCGCGGTCCGGTCTTGGACGTCGAGGTGGGCTACCACGGTGGTGTGCTGGGCGTGGGGCCGGCGGGTGGCCTCGGCATCCCATCCGGTTTCGACCAGACGCAGGAAGGCATCAGCGGTGGTGGGCAACGGCGGTGTCTGGTCTGTTGGGCGGCCGGAATCGTCGTGGTCGCGCTTGTACTGCGTTATCAGCGCATCGAGGTGAGACTGCAGTGCTGCGTCGAACTTGGCTGCGTCGAGGTGGTCGAGTTTGATGCGCCAGCAGGTGCCCCGCTCGTCGGTGACTTTGGTGATCGAGCGCACCGGTTCGGGCCGGGGTTCGGGTTCGGGGCGTGGTTCGAGTTTGACCGCGGTGCGCAGCTGGTTGACCGTGGCGACGGCGGCCAGTTGCGCGTAGTGCTCATCGGATCCGTCGGCGGCCCGGCTGGTGATGACGCCGACCTGATCCAACGACAGGCGGCCTTCGCGCATGCCTTGGGTGCAGTGGGGGAACGACTCTGCGCGCTGTGCCACGGTCGCGATCGTGTGCGCGTTGCCCGGGGACACACCGGTTTTCCAGGCCACCAATGCCGCCACCGAGCGTGCGCCGGTGGTTGCCCACAGTTCGTCGCGGTCGATCTCGGCGATGATGTCGACGATGCGCCCGTCGATGGCGTTGCGCTGGCCGGTCAGCTCCGACAACTCGCCGAACAGCACGTCAAGACGCTGATCGGGGGACAGCGCAGCGACGCCCGGCGGAGCAGTCGATGCGGCCGAGGACATGACGTCATCATCGCAGCAGGGTCTGACAAGTTTGGCTGGCCGGTGATCCGATCACCGGCACGCTCAGTTGTCGCGCAGCACGTTGATCACGGCGCTGAAGTCCTGCGCGCCGTGATCGACCGCGAAGTCGCGGTAGATCTGTGCGGCGTGGCTGCCCAGCGGTGCGTTCGCACCGGTCGACGTCACGGCGTCCATGGCCAGGTGCAGATCCTTGTCCATCAGCGCAGTGGCGAAACCCGGCTCGAAGTTCCGGTTGGCCGGCGAGGTGGGCACCGGCCCGGGGACCGGGCAGTTGGTGTGCAACGCCCAGCAGTTACCGGTGGCGCCGGTCATCACGTCGAAGAGGGCTTGGTCGGCCAGGCCGAGCTTTTCGGCCAGCACGAACGCCTCGGCGACCGCCACCTGCTGCACGGCCAGCACCATGTTGTTGCAGATCTTGGCGGCCTGCCCGGCACCCGCAGCGCCGCAGTGAATGATCTTGGCGGCCATCGGCTCCAGTACCGGGGTTGCCCGGGCCACCGCGGCATCCTCACCGCCGACCATGAACGCCAGCCGGCCGGCGACCGCACCGGTGACTCCACCGGACACCGGCGCATCGAGCTGGGCGAACCCGTGGGAGCCGGCCAGGGCGTGCACCTCGCGGGCGTCGGCGACCGAGATCGTCGAGCTGTCGATGAACAGGGCGCCGGGCGAGGCCGCCGGCAGAATCTCGGCGTAGCAGCTCTTCACCGCGTCGCCGTGCGGAAGCATGGTCACCACCGCGTCCGCCCCGGCCACCGCCTCGGCGGCACCGGCGTGAATGGTCACGCCGTGTTGCTCGGCTGCCGCAATGGCCGCCGGCACCGGATCGAAGCCGCGCACGGTGTGCCCGGCGGCGACCAGGTTTGCCGACATCGGCCCACCCATCCGGCCCAAGCCGAGAAACGCGACGATTGCCATATGTACTCCTCAGTGGCCCTGGTGATCCCAGATGGGCGGGTTACTGGCCGGACCGGACGCGGGCCGCCTCGGCACGGCCGATCACCAGCCGCATGATCTCGTTGGTGCCCTCCAGGATGCGGTGCACGCGAAGATCCCGGACGATTTTCTCCAGACCGTACTCACGCAGATATCCGTATCCGCCGTGCAGTTGCAGCGCCTGGTCGGCGACCTCGAAGCAGGCGTCGGTGACATAGCGCTTGGCCATCGCGCACAACTCCACCTTGTCTGCTGCGTCGGTGTCGAGCGCGGTTGCCGCTCGCCACAGCAGCAGCCGTGAGGTCTCCAGTGCGGTGGCCATGTCGGCAAGGGTGAACCGGATCGTCGGTTCGTCGAGCAGGGCCTTTCCGAAGGCCTGCCGGTCGGCCAGGTAGCTGCCGGTCTTGTCGAACGCGGCCTGGCCGCCACCCATTGAACAGGCCGCAATGTTGATCCGGCCGCCGTTGAGTCCGTTCATCGCGATCGAGAAGCCGGTGCCCTCCCCGCCGGGGCCGCCCAGCATGGCTTCGGCGGGCACCCGCACCCCGTCGAAGACCACTTGAGCGGTCGGTTGGGAGTTCCATCCCATCTTCTGCTCGGCCGCACCGAAACTCAGTCCGGGAGTTCCTTTTTCGACGATGAACGTCGAGATCCCGCGAGGACTGTCGTCCCCGGTTCGGGCCATCACCACGTACACGTCGGAGACGCCGGCGCCGGAGATGAACTGCTTGACGCCGTCGAGCACGTAGTCGCCGCCCTGGCGCACCGCGCGGGTACTGAGCGCGCTGGCGTCCGAGCCCGCGCCCGGCTCGGTGAGGCAGTAGCTGGCGACGGCGTCCATCGACGCCAGTGCGGGCACCCACGATTTGCGCTGATCCTCGGTGCCGTAGCTGTCGATCATCCAGGCGCACATGTTGTGGATCGACAGATAGGCGGCGATCACCGGATCGGCGATCGCCAGCTGTTCGAAGATGCGGACGCCGTCGAGGCGGCGCAACCCGGAGCCGCCGGCGTCCTCGCGACAGTAGATCGCGGCCATCCCCAGCTCGGCGGCCTCCTTCATCACGTCGACCGGAAAGTGATGGGTGGCATCCCATTCCAGCGCGTACGGGGCCAGGCGCTTGCCGGCGAACGCCGCCGCGGTGTCGACGATCACCCGTTCTTCGTCATTCAAGGTCGTGTCCATTGCCCGGCCCTATTCCATGGTGGGGATGTGGAACTGGGCACCGTCTTTGATGCCCGACGGCCAGCGCTGGGTGACGGTCTTGACCTTGGTGTAGAAGGTGATGGACGCCGTCCCGTGCTGGTTGAGATCGCCGAAACCGGACCGTTTCCAGCCGCCGAAGGTGTGGTAGGCCACCGGCACGGGAATCGGCACGTTGACCCCGACCATGCCGACCTGCACCCGGGAGGTGAAGTCGCGGGCGGTGTCGCCGTCGCGGGTGAAGATCGCCACCCCATTGCCGTACTCGTGCTCCGACGGCAACGCCAGCGCCTCCTCGTAGTCCCCGGCCCTGACGATGCACAGCACCGGACCGAAGATCTCGTCGGTGTAGATCGACATGTCGGTGCTGACGTGGTCGAACAGCGTCGGCCCGGCGAAGAAGCCGTCCGTCAGATTCGCGTCACCGAACTGCAGGTCGTCGCTGCCGCGGGTGCGGCCGTCGACCACGAGCTCGGCGCCGGCCGCCACGCCCTGGGCGATGTAGTCGTTGACCCGGTCGAGGGCGGCGCGGGTGACCAGCGGACCATAGTCGGCCTTGGGGTCCAGGCTGTGTCCGACCCGCAGGTTGTTGATCCGCTCCACCAGCCGGGACCGCAGCCGTTCGGCGGTCTGTTCGCCGACCGGCACCGCCACGGAGATCGCCATGCAGCGTTCACCGGCGCTGCCGTAGCCCGCGCCGATGAGGGCATCGACGGCTTGGTCGAGGTCGGCGTCGGGCATCACGATCATGTGGTTCTTGGCCCCGCCGAAGCATTGCGCGCGTTTGCCGTTGGCGGTCGCCGTCGAGTAGATGTACTGCGCGATGTCGGAGCTGCCGACGAAACCGATCGCGGCGATGTCGCGGTGGTGCAGCAGGGCGTCGACGGCCTCCTTGTCGCCGTGCACCACCTGCAGCACCCCCGGCGGCAGCCCGGCCTCGACGAAAAGCTCGGCCAGCCGCACCGGCACCGACGGGTCACGCTCGGACGGCTTGAGGATGAAGGCGTTTCCACAAGCCAGGGCCGGCCCGGCCTGCCACAGCGGGATCATCGCGGGGAAGTTGAACGGGGTGATGCCGGCGACCACGCCCAGCGGCTGGCGCAGCGAGAACACGTCGATACCCGGCCCGGCGCCCTCGGTGTGTTCGCCCTTGAGCAGGTGCGGGATGCCGACACAGAACTCGATGACCTCGATGCCGCGCTGGATGTCGCCGCGGGCGTCCTCGAGGGTCTTGCCGTGCTCGCGGGAGAGCAACTCGGCCAGTTCGTCGACATGGGTGTTGACCAGGTCGATGAAGCGCATCATCACCCGGGCGCGGCGTTGCGGGTTGTAGGCGGCCCAATCGCGCTGGGCCGCCGCGGCGGAGGCGACTGCGGCGTCGACGTCGGCGGCGTTGGCCAGCGGCAAGGTGGCCTGCACGGCCCCGGTGTTGGGATCGAAGACGTCGGTGGTGCGCTGCGATGTGCCGGCGCTGCGGCGGCCGTCGATGAAGTGCGGTATCTGAGTGCTCATGCGCCATCCCGTGGAAGTGGTGGAGGGGCTCGATAGGCCCGACACGAGAATACTAGGACATCCTAGTATTTGCGAGGGGCGGGGCGCCGGGCTCGGCGCGGCCCGCGGCGAACCCGGCCGCCGGACAATTCCGGCCGCCGGGCGACAGTGCCGGTGCGGGGCGGAATTCACCGCTGAAAAATTTGCCGATCCACTAGTCTGTATTCAGCGGCCCGACGAGCGCGAAGGAAAATGATATGCGGCGACTGGGGGTTATTTGCGCGACGGTGCTGGTGGCCCTTTTGAGCGTGGCCCCGGTGGCCGGAGCGCCGGTGGCGGGGGCGGAGCCCGAGTCGGCGGGCGG
The DNA here is from genome assembly GCF_010729485.1 of Mycolicibacter hiberniae. NCBI lineage: Bacteria > Bacillati > Actinomycetota > Actinomycetes > Mycobacteriales > Mycobacteriaceae > Mycobacterium > Mycobacterium hiberniae. The sequence goes on along the minus strand of NZ_AP022609.1, from coordinate 2,869,007 downwards.
CTATCTCGCGGTGCCCGCGGCGATTGCGGGTCAGAGCCCGGATCGATTGGGTGTCTGGGAAGTTCAGTACCAGCGCCTCGCCGGTGGCGATGCGAACGTGGCGGACGCGATCAATGCCGTGATCGATGCGGAGGCGCGCGGACAGGTCGCGACCTACGAGCCCAGTGCGACCAAGACGATGCCCTGGTCATTCAATTCCACCGGGGCTCTGTCATTTCGCCCGATCGCCGTTTCCGCGCTTTTTCTCGGCGAATACGACACCGAAATGCCGAATATGCCGTTTCATGCCGTGGCGACCCGGGTGTTTGACAAACGCAGCGGAATCTTGATCACGTGGGACAACTTGTTCGTCGACAAGTCGGCCGGCCTGGCCCGGCTGGCCGAGGAGACCAAACAGATCCTGCCGACCCGGTACGCGCCGCCCCGGCAGGGCTGGCAGTTCGGCAACGAGGTGGCGCCGATCGATCTCAACTTCAAATACTGGATCCCGACCGCCGACGGCATCGAGCTGCACTTCCCGGACTATCAGTTCGGCCGGGGGCTTCCGGTGATCACCGTGCCCTGGCCCCGGGTGGCCGAACTGATCGCCCCGGAATTCGCCGCGATCACCGGGTAGGGTGCGCCACCCGTGGGGTGAAGCTGCCGTGGAAGGTGAGCGGCAGGTGATGCCGTAGCCGGCCGGTGTAGACCGGTCCGGCGTCGATGTTCTTGGCATCGAGTACCGCCAGGCCCGCGCGGTTGCTGACCCCGTCCTGGGTTGCCACCAGCAACCAGCCGTCGTCCTCGTCGGTGCCGCCGGGCCGGGCGGCGAAGACCGCTTCGTGCGGCTGGTGGCCATAGGGGAACTGGTGGGTGACCACCGTGCCGGTGGTGTTGTCGATCTTGGCCACCGCGTTGGGGTAGTCGCTGCCGTCGGCGTCCGCGGACAGATAGGTGTAGCGGTTCGGTCGGCTGGTCTTGGTGATGTTGAAGGACGGGAATTCCCCGCGAAGATCACTCACCGGCTCGTGAATCACCTTGTCGGTTTTGGTGATCCGCAGCCGCATCAGGGTTCCGCCGTAAGAGCCGATGTCGCTGGCCCGGTCGGTGCTCAAGCTGGAGAGCTGCCCGTTGAGCTGTTCCCACGTCGAGTCGTAGTTCACCAGCTCCACCACGGTGTCGGTGCCGTCCTCGTAGGAGTTGGCCAGGTGCAGGTGCAGCAGCGGATCCGTGTAGAGCACCCGCGGTTTGCCGCCGTCGCGCGGCACCAGACCGATCAGGGTGCCTCGTGACGCGTCGTACTCGATGGCGTCGATGAAGTTACGCAGCCCGAATGCGGCGCCCATCATCTTCGATGTCGGGAAGACCAGCGGTGGAATCACGAAGACCATGTGCTTGCTGGTCAGGCCGACGTCATGGTTGAACATCGCCAGCGGCAGATCGAGCTGGCCCAGTCGGTGCAACTTGCCCGCGCGGTCCACGCGGTAGCAGATCAGCTTCGGGAACGGCACCATGGCCAGGCCGAAGTTGAACATCTCCTTGGTGTCGGGATCCCACTTGGGATGCGCGGAGAACGCGCCGAGCCATTTCAGCGCGCCGCCGAAGTCGTGAATGCCGACGGTGTCGAGGGTGTCGGGGTCGATCTCGGTGGGCGGGCCGCCCTCCCACAGCGCCAGCAGCTTGCCGGCGTGCATCACCACGCCGGTGTTGGCCACGTTGGCCGGGAACCGCAGTGCGTTGGTGAGCACGCCGCCGGGACGCATGGTTCCCAGCGCGCGGTAGGGCGCTCCTCGCGAGGTCAGCGATTTGCGGTAGTGCTTGGTTCGCACATACCTGTTGCGGTAGTGCACCGAATCGGCAATGGAGAACATCGACAGCATGCCGTCGCCGTCGAACAGGTGACCCAGCGCCTGCCCGCCGGCGTCGAGCTTGCCCGAGCCGTTGCGGTACAGGGTTCCGCGCAGGCCCTCAGGGATCTCGCCGTCGAAATCATCTATGGTGTAGTCATATTCGTCATAGAGCGGGGTGTAGGCGGCGAAGTCGGCACCGGCAGTGTCGGGGTTGGTCACAAGCGGTCCTATCTGTTGGAGTGGCTCGCGGCGGGATGTACCCGCAGCGTGCAGGACAGTCCGGGCAGATGCGGTTCGAACTCCAAGGGCATCGCCGAGTCTTTGTCGAACAACTTCTCGCAGGCTGCTTTGCACGCCATCAGGCATGAATGCTCCTGCGCCACGCCCGCCTCGGTGGCGGTGTGCATGGCGCATTCAGGGATTTCATACACCAGGGTGCCGTCGGGCTCGACACCGGTCCGCCTGATCGGCCCGACCAGGAACGTCGCCACCGAGACGCCGGCGTCCATGACAGGGGGATACAGTGCGCGCGGAACCAGAGTGACCGTGCCGAACGCCGGCAGCAGGTAGCGCAGCCAACTGCGCAATCTGGCCGCCACGGTGTCGGAGACCAGCCGCTCGACATCGTCTCGTGGCAGTTTCTTCACCAAACCGGAGATGGCCCATTCCAGTTCACGGACGAACTGTCCGTAGCGGCGCCGCCAGGATTCGCGGGCAGGAAGCCGGGACCCCGGGGCTACCCGCCTGGCGATCACCGATTCCCACTCGGCGTCCACCACCGCGCGGTCGTCGGCGAGCTCGCGCAGCACGGGCAGCAGCACCGTCTCCGGGATGTCGCCCACCCGGCCCAGCATGGAGCGCATGATCAGGTCGTCACGCAGCTCGCTGATTCTGTTGCTCATGCCAGCTCCACTTTCTCGGGTTTGCACTGACCGCCGATCCGGGGCCGTTGCGGGCATCTGTCGTCTCCTTGTCAGTTCCAGGGAATGCCCTGGCGGTGTGGTTCGGATTCCGGAGGCATGACCGGACCGCCGTAGGGCAGCGGAATGGTGTGCGGGCCGACGGGGGTGGGATCGGTGCGGCGCAGGGGATCCCATCCCGGCGGCGGGCCGGCGGTGTCGTCACCGGGTGGACGGGGCGCGTTGCGGGCTCCGCGGATCAGCAGTCCGGGGTCGTCGTTGAGGCAGTAGGTGTGCAGGTAGGGCTCGGGGTAATTCGGGATGAACGGCACATCGCGGGGGTGCGGGTAGTCGCAGATGTAGCGTGGGTAGATGTCGGCGATCGCCCAGATGCCGCCCCCGTGCATCAGGCTGGCGACGCCGTCGAGCAGGGGCGGGCGATCGTCGCGGAACAACTGCTGCAGTGCGGGAACGCGGACGTAGGACAGTTGCGCGACGGTGGTCAGGTTCCCCAGCAACTGCACCATGGTCTCGGAGTTGTCGGCGATCACCCGGTCGATCGTGGCGAGCGCATTAGGGGTGTCTTCGAGCAGACGCCGCATGCCGGCATCCTTGGCGCTGACTCCGGCCAAGGTGCTGCCGAGATTGGCTGCGATAGAACGAATTCCGTCCGACCCCTCATCGAAGATCCGGAAGGCCGGGCGGCTGCTGCGCAGCAGTGTCATGGTTTGCGGCAGCACTCCGTCCAGCGTGGAGATGAGCAGTTGGCCGCCGCTGAGCAGCTCGCGCAGCTTCTGCGGTCCCTGCTCGCTGACCCCGAGCTCACCGAGGACCGCGTTGAGCTGAACCGGATCGGTCTGCGCCAGCAGTCCGTCGACATTCTCCAGCAGCCGCCAGATCGGAATCGGGGTACTGGTGTCGGATCGGCCGATCACGGTGCCGTCGGTGAGCAACGGGCCGGTGGACGCGGCCGGTTCGAGATTGAGGTACTGCTCGCCGGCCGGCGACAGCCCGGACACCCGGGCCACCATGCCCTCGCGCGGGATCCGGGCGTGTGCGTCGATACGGGCGACGGCGCGTACGCCGTCATCGGTGAAGTCCACCGAGGCCACCCGCCCGATCGGTACTCCCCGCAGGGTGACGTCCTGGTTGGCCAGCAGGCCGCCGGACTCGTCGAGGTCCACCGTCACCGTCATCTGATCGGCGAACGGGTTGTCGCGCAAGGCGCCGAAGAGCAGATAGGCGACGCCGACGACCACGAGGCCGACTTGGGCGATGCCCGATATGAGCAGCCGGCGCGCCATACCGGTGCGCACCGCCCGCAGAACCAGCGCGGCGATCAGTTCGACGGGCTTCATTGCGGCGGCCCCCAGATCCGGCCCCGGTCGGTGCCCCAAACCCGGTCGCCCAACTGAGTGATGACGTACCGCAACGAGCCGACCAGGTTGTCCCAGTCGGCCCATTTGGGCCCGTGGAACTCCGGATCGCCCAGGTGGTTCTTGTCCGCGATGTGGCCGAGCGCCAACTGCTGCAGGTCGACGTCGGAGTGCGCCGCGTTGGCACTGAACAGCTTCAGCACCGGAGGCAGGATCCGCACCATGTTGTCCAAACTCACCCGAGGCTCCAGCGCCGTCTCGTTGAACACGCGGGACAGTTCGTCGACATCGTGGATCAGGCTGCGGGTGTCGACGCCGGCAATGGACGGGAATCGTTGCAGCTGGCCGGTGATCGCGCCCATCTGGTCCACCAGATCGACGATGGTGGAGGTCTGGCCGGCGAGTACGCCCAACGCCGGCGCCGACGAACCCAGCACGTCGTTGATCGACTGCCGTCGGCTGTGGAGTATGTCGGCCAGCGCTGTGGTCTGCTGCATCACCCCGCGAAGATCGTCGGTGCGCTCCGACATGGTGGTCACCAGCGCACGCGATTCACCGATCATGGCGGCCAGGCCGTCACCGTCATGACCGACCGCGTCGCCCACGCCGTTGAGAACCCTGGTCAGGTTGCCGATCACGCCGCCGTTGACCAGCATCGAGGTCGAGGCCAGGACCTCCTCGACGGTGGCCGCGGCCTGGGTCGCGGAGATCGGGATGGTGTCGCCGTCGTGCAGCAGCGCCGCACCGGCTGCCGTCGGCGGCTGCGTGAGCGCGACGAAGATATCGCCCAGCGGAGTGGCCGACCGCAGTTCGGCGGTGGTCCCCACCGGCAACCGGACGTCGGCGAGGATTCGCATATCGACCACAGCGGTGTAATCCCTGGCCGCCATCGACACCACCTCGCCGACATCGGCACCGCCGAGCCGGATCTTGGCCCGGTCCGGCAGGTTCAGCGCGTTGGAGAACACCGCGTTCAGGTGATAGCTGTCGCCGCCGATGCCGGGTGCGGGCAAGGGCAGCTGTTCCACCCCGACCGAACAGCCGGCGAGCACCATGGTCGCGGCCAGGGGCAGTGCCGCCAGGATCCGCCGTGTCATTGCCCCAACCTCGTCATCGCCTCGAGGACGGATGTGACCCCGAAATCGGGCCCGAGATCACGGATCGTGCCGGTGCGGCAACCCAATTGCCGCAGACCCAGGATGTTGCAGACCTCTTTGGTCATCGAGCTGTCGAAGAACACCGAATCGAAGTGCGCAGCCACCCGCAACATGCCGTTGTCGGTGTCCATCGCATTGACCACGTTGTCGATCGCCAGCGGAGCGACGTCGAAGACCTCCGCCAGTTCGCGGCGATAGTCCGCCAGGGCTGTGGTCAGGGCGCTGCTGCTGCGCAGGGTTGCCATCAGGTTGTCGCCGTTGTCGGACAGCAGTGTGTTGAGCTGGCCGAGCACCTGGTTGAGCGAGCGGCCGGTGTCTCCGTTGCCGACGCCCTGCTGGGCTGCGATGCTGCTGAGCTGGCGGATGTCGGCGCCGAACCCGCGCACCAGGTCCTGGTTTCGTGCTGCGGCGTCGGTCAGCCGGCTCAGGTTCGTGACGATGGTGGTGATGTTCTGGCGGGTCGCCTGCCCCTCGTCGTCCCCGGTCCGCAGCGCCGTCGAGAGCTGGCCGAGTGCGTCCTTGAGCTGCTGACCGCTGGTGGTGGTGATCTTCGATGTGGCGGTGAGGATGTCGGACATCGGCCCGCCGCCGTGGCCGTCGCCGCCGAGCGCGGTACCGAGCTTGTCGACCATCTTGAGCACCCGGTCGAACTCGATCGGCGTCTTGGTGCGGTCCAGGCCGAGTACGGCGCCGTCGGGCAGGACGGGTCCGCCGGCGTAGGGCGGGGTGAGTTCGACGTGGCGGTCGGTGAGGATCGAGGTGCCCACCGTCACCGCCTGGACGTCGGCGGGCAGGGCGACCTTGGGGTCCACTTCGAGGACGACTTCGACGTAGCTGCTCTGCGGCGTGATCGAGGCGACGCGGCCCACCGGCATGCCGAGCACCGCCACGGTGTTGCCGGTGTAGAGGCCGATCACGTTGTCGAACCGGGCGGTGATGGTGCGCTGCCCGGCGCTCACCGCCGACCGCAGCGTATATCCGGCACCGAGGACCGCGGCTGCGGCCAGCACGATGATGGCGACGACGAGGGCCCGTTTGGTCATTCGCAGTCCTTGAAGTACTGGTAGCGCTCCGGGAAGCGGAATTGCTCGGCCCGGCCGCTGATCGCGCACATCCAGGAATCCACCAGCAGACCGCCGGGCAGTGCGAAGTCCAGGAACGGGCCGGACCCGGTGGCGTTGGCCACGTTTCGCATGGCCAGTGGCATCACCTGGAACAGGTTGCGCAGCAGGTCGTCGTGGTCGCCCAGCATCGCGGTGGCCTGACGGATGTCGCTGAGCAGCCGGTCGAGCTGGGCGTGGTCGCCAACGGTGATGTCGCGGGCAGTGGCGACCAGTGTGGTGGCGGCGTTCATCAGCCGCAGCACCGCGTCGCGGCGTGCCGTCACCTCGCCGAACAGCTGATGGCCCTGATCGACCAGGGCGGCGAGATCGGCCTGCTGGCCGCCGAGGATCTCGGCGATCTCGGCGGTGCTGCGCAGCAACCCGGCGATCTGGTCGCGGCGGTCGGCGATGACCCGCGACAGGTTCTGCACGTTGGTCAGGGCGTCGGGCAGAATCGCGGGGAGGTCGCGCAGCTGGGTTGAGACCGCCTGCATGGACTGGGCGAATCGCTGCGCGTCGACATCCTCGAAGGTGTTGGTCGAGTCCTGCAGCAATCGCTGCAGATCGTAGGGGACCTCGGTGTGCGCCAAGGTGATTCGCCGTCCTTCGAGTTCACCGTCACCGGCGGGCCTGAGCTCGACGTAGCGAGCGCCCAGCACGGTGGTCAGCTTGATGGCAGCCCGGGTCTGCGAACCCAGCACCACCCCGCGGCGAATCTTCATCGAGACCAGCACGTGAGCGCCGGCCAGCGCGGTGTCCTCGACGGCGCCGACCGGGACGCCGGCGACGCTCACCTCGTCGCCCGGCCGGATGCTGGCCGCCTGGAGAAACTCCGCGTAATACGTTGTCTTGCCGAGGTTCAGCGTGGTCAGCAGCGTGGTCGCGGCGATCACCGCCGTCAGGGTCAGCACCGCGATGGTGCCCAGCCAGGCCTGGTTGCGGTCCTCGAGGACCGGTTTGCGCGCGCGCGGGGCTGGCATGGTCCTCACCTGCACTGCGCCGAGTACTTACGCCACCCACCCGGGGTTGCGGCGTTGATGATGCTGGGCACGATGGGTTTGAGGAAGTTGAACAAGGTGAAGTTGAAGTCGCAGGCCTGGGCGCTCATGGAGGTGCTGTCGCCGGTGATTCGGGCCAGGCCCTTGAAGACCGCGGGGAGATTGGCGCCCATGGTGGCCCATTGGTCCTGTCGCGCGATCATGGTCGCCAGGAGCCCTGGCTCACGGTTGAGGGTGTCCTCCAGATCGGGTCGCACCGCGGTGAGAATCCCGGAGAGCCGCCCGACCACCGTGGAGACGGAACCCATCGCGGTGATCAATTCGTCGCGGTGGACATTGAGGCCGGCCACGACGGCGCGGACCTGCGACAGCGTGGTCTGCAGGGCTGTGCCCTGATCGGCCAGGTTCTGGGTGACCGCGGTGAGGCTGGTGATCAGCTGGCCCAGCAGGTCATCGGGGCCGGCCAGGGATTTCGCCAGGCGGGAGGTTTCGCTGACCAGTACCGCGAGCGAACTCGAGTCGCCCTGGAGCGCCTTGATCAGGGCATTGGACAGGTTTCCCCGGTTGTCCGGGTCCAACAGGGTGAACAGCGGTTCGAAACCGTTGAGCAGGTGGGTGACGTCGTACGACGGCTCAGTGCGCTCCATCGGGATGGTGGCACCGTCGGGAAGCTTCTCCGGGCGCCCGAAATCCGCCAGGGTCAAACCGATGTAGCGCTGTCCGATGATGTTCTGGTAGACGACCGAGGCCATGGTGTCGCCGTAGACGGGCTGGTTGCGCTGGATGCGGAATCGCACCCTGGCGTGGTCGCCGTCGAGGTCCACCGCGTCTACCCGGCCGACCCGGACCCCGGCCATGCGGACATCCGATCCGGGCCGTAGCCCCGTGACGTCGCTGAACAGCGCGGTGTAGGTGTTGGTCGGGCCGGCCACGTCGCGGCGCAGGGTGACCAGGATGGTCCCGGTGAGCGAGATGCACATAACCAGAAACAGGGTCAGCAAGACCAGCTGGCGGCGGTGGGCGGTCATGGCGTGCCGCCTGGGGTGACAGTGGTTTCCGGCGAAGCGATTCCAGCCGGCCCCACCAGGACCTGCTCGGCGGCGTTGGCGGGTTCGGGCAGGGTGATGCCAGGTGGCGCAACGTAGGAGCGTGAGTCGGGAATCCCGTGGGTGTCGACGACGGGCGTCGTCTCGGGTGCGGTCTCGCAGCTGGGGCCGCGCAGCTCGCCGTAGACCGGACAGTCGCTGCGGGTGTAAAGGCGCAGCGGAGCCAGCGCCACCGCCAGCTTGAAGCTGAAGCTGAGTTTGGTGCCGGTGCGGGTCCACAGCTCGTCGAAGAACGTGTCGACCAGGTGGTTGATGCCCAGTGCGATCGCCGGGAACTTCGCCGAGCTGTCGGCCAGCACACCGACCACCGGCGTCATCTGGGTGCCGATGGCCACCAATTCGTCGGTGTGGTTGTCCATGGCGGTGCGCATGGTGCCGACGGTGTCCTGCGCTCCGGTGAGCAGGTTCTGCAGTGCCGCCTGTTTTTCGGCGACGGTGCGCATGGGCACCACGGCATGGTGCAGCGCATCGACCAAGTCGGGTGCGGTGCCGCGCAGCGCGGCGATGGCCGACTCCCAGGTTTTCAGCGTCGACGGTGCACTGTCATCGACGCTGAGGCCGTTCATTTCGGCCACGATCCGGTTGAGCCCCTGGGCGGCCGAGCTCAGCGCCGGTCCCTGGCCGGCGGTTGCGTCCGCCAGCACCCGGATCAGGCCGAGGGTGTGTTCGTTGCCGGGACGGGTGACGGCGGTGACCAGATCACGCAGTTTGGCCAGCGTGTTCTGGAACAACTGGGTCGGCAGGGTGCGGTCCTCGGTGACGACGTCGCCGTTTTTGACCACCGCCGCCGGCCCGTTGTCGACGAGCTGGACCGTGGACACCGCAAAGGCGTTGCTGGGGACGATGCGTGCGGTCACGGTGTTCGGAATACCGCGTGCGCGATCGGGTTTGAGGTCGATGTGCACCACGTTCGGTTCCTGGTCCGTGGCCGGTATCACGGTGCGGACCGCGCCGACCAGCACGCCGCGGAACTTCACATCGGATTTGGGGGGCAGGCCGTCGCCGACGCTGGACAGCACCGCGGTGATCTGCACCCGCGGGTCCAGCTTGCCCGCTGACTTCTCCAGCAGCAGCCACCCGGTCAGCGCGCAGATCAGGACGAAGGCCACTCCGCTGCCCACCAAGGCCGGGGTGGAGGGGCCCCGGCCGTCGAAATCGAATCGGTTCGGCATCTATCCGCCCAGCCGTCCGCCGGCGTCGATGCCCCAAAACGCCATGGTCAGAAGCATGTTGACGCAGACCATGATGGTGATGCTCGCGCGCATGGCCCGCCCCGCGGCAATGCCGACACCACGCGGCCCGCCCGTGGCGTAGAAGCCGTAGTAACACTGCAGGGTGGACATGATGGCGACGAATATGGCGACCTTGATCACCGCGAAAACCATGTCGCGCGCGGCCAGCATCAGCCCGAAGTAGTGCAGGTAGGTCCCCGAGGCCTGGCCGCTGACCAGGAAGATCACGAGCTGGCACACCAGGAAGTTCAGGCACAGACAGACGACGAACAGGGGAACGACGGCCAGGGCCGACGCGAGCACCCGGGTGGTCACCAGATAGGGGATGGGGCGAATGGCCAGCGACTCCAGCGCGTCGATCTCCTCGGAGATGCGCATGGCGCCCAGTTGTGCGGTGAAGCGACAGCCGGCCTGGATGGCGAAACTCAGTGCGGCCATCATCGGCGCGATCTCGCGCACGGTCGCCAGCGCGGTGATCAACCCGGTGGCCGGGCCCAGGCCGAGCAGGTTGAGGGCGTTGTAGCCCTCGATCGCCACCACCGCGCCGCCGGCGGCGCCGTTGAGCAACACCACCCCGGCGGTGCCGCCGCCGACGACGATCGACCCGTTACCCCATGTCACATCCGAGAGCAGCCGGAAGAACTCCCGCGGGTAGCGCCGCAGCACCAGCGGAATACCGGCCAGCGTCCGGAAGAAGAACACCACCATGTGCCCGATCCGGGCCGCTTGGTCGACGGGCACGTTCGCGGCGGCGAGCACGGGGCGCGCGCCGGGGGGCAGGAAAGTGGTGGCCGCCATGATCAGAAACTGGTCTTCGGGAACAGCACCAGATACATCTGGCTCATCAGGACATTGGTCAGAAGCAGCAGCAGGATCGACTGCACCACGGCCGCGTTCACCGAGTTCGCCACTCCCGCCGGACCGCCGCGGGTGTCCAGTCCCTTGTAACTGGAGATGATCGCGACGATGACGCCGAACACGACGGCCTTGAGCAGCGTCAGGATCAGGTCGTCGACGGTCGCGAACGACGAGAACGTCGAGGTGTAGCTGCCCGGGGTACCGCCTTGCAGCGTCACGGTGAACGCGTAGCCGGCCAGAAAGCCGATGAAGCAGGTGAAGCCGGTGAGGGCGACGGCCACCACCACGCTGGCCACCAGCCGGGGCACCACCAGACGCCGGATCACCGAGACGCCCATGACCTCCATGGCGTCGGTTTCCTCGCGGATGGCGCGGGATCCGAGATCGGCCCCGGTGGCCGATCCCACCGCGGCGGCCATCAGCACTGCCGCCACCAGTGGCGCGCCCTGCCGGATGACGGCCAGGCCGTTGGCGGCCCCGGCCAGCGATGTCGCACCGAGTTGCCCTGCGAGCAAGCTGAATTGAATGGCCAGGGTGACGCTCAGCGGTACGGCGACGAACATCGTCGGCACGATTGCGGTGCGGGCCATGAAGGTGGCCTGCTCGACGAATTCGGTGAACGGGAAGCGGCCACGGGCGATGTCGATGACCAGGTACTGGGCGGTTCGCACCGCCAGCACGCATTGACCGCCCACCGTACGTAGCGCGGTGACCGGGTGCCGGCGCAGGTAGTCCTGCGACCAGCGCCCGATCGCCCGGGTCGCCGGGTTCGGCGCGTCATCGAGCTCCGGAGCCTGCACCGTCGTCGGCCCGCCCGTCAGTCCCGGTCGAAGACGAGACAGAGCCGTTTGAGGCCGCGCAACATGAAGCTCGGCTCATAGGTGAAGTCGTTGTCGTCGGCGAACCTGACGGTCTTGAAGCGCCGGGCCAGCTCGACGAACGCGATGCTCGCCTCGAGCCGGACCAGCGGAGCTCCCAGGCAGGCGTGGATGCCGTGGCCCAGCGCCAGGTGAGTCCGGGCGTTGTCCCGCTCGGGGTTGAACTCGTCAGCCCGGTCGAATCGCTCCTCGTCGCGGTTGGCCGACGCGAAGGCCAGCACCACCAGTTGGCCTGCCGGGATGGTGTAGCCGCCCAGCGTGGTCTCGGCGGTGGTGATCCGGAACATGCTCTGCACCGGAGTCATGTACCGCAGGGCTTCCTCGGTGAACGCCTCGACGCGCTCGGTGGGATTCTCCCGCAACCAATCCCACCATTTGGGCTGCTGGGCCGCCATGTGCAGCGTGCTGGTCAGCAACTTGGTGGTGGTCTCGTTTCCGGCGATCAGCAGCTGCTGGATGATGCTCAGGCACGCGCCGGTGCTCAGCGGTTCGTCACCGTCTTCGATGTCGGGGGCGTTCACCAGTCCGGTGATCAGGTCGCCGCGGGGGTTTGCCCGCCGATCGTCGAGTTCGGCGGCGAAGTAGCGCTGGTATTCCAGCAGGCTGCGCGCCTGTTCCAGCCTGCCGGTGTCGTCGAGTTCGGCCCCGACCGTGGCGGCGAACTGATCCGACCACCGCTTGAAGTCGCCGATCCGCTCATCGGGCACGTTGAGGAGGTGGGCGATGATCCGCAGTGGCAGGGGTGCGGCGAACGCGGGGATGAAGTCGACCGGCTCGCCGGCGGGTAGCTGGTCGGCGATCTCGGTGGCGATCTGGCGGATGGCCGGTTCCTGCTGGGCGATCAGACGCGGCGTGAACGCCTTGGCCACCATGCGCCGGTAGTAGTGGTGTTCGGGCGGGTCCGCCGTCAGCAGGGTCGGCACCGGCGGCCAGCCCTGCGCTTCGATCTCGGCGACCTGCGTGGCCACCGACTCCGGTGCGGGCATCTGCGGCAAGCCGAATTTCGACGAGAACACCTCGTGGTTGGACAGCGCTTCGGCCACCAACTCACGCGAGGTGACGAACCACATGCCCCGGCTGGCCACGAAGTGCACCGGCGCCTCGGCGCGCAGCGACTCGTACCACGGGTAGGGGCACTGCAGAGTCGCAGGTGCCAGCGGGTCGAAGTCGCTGACCGGGCATCGGGCCGCCGTCGTCTGCTCGGAAGTGGTGTCGCTCAACGCGGCCTCCAGGGAATTTGCATCACGCACTTGACTAATTGGTGCACCAATATAATAGTGAGCTGCGTCATACGCAAGGTGGTCGCCGGGCGCAGTCCCGGCGCGCGGGAAGTGGAGGACGGGTGGCTGGCGCAGCTCCGAAAGCAGTGGTGACCGGTGCGGGAAATGGCATCGGACGTGCGATTTCACGCCATCTGGCTGCGGCGGGAGCCGAGGTGGTCCTCGTCGACGTCGACGGCGATGCGGCGCAACGAGCCGCTGCGGAGGTCGGCGGTAAGGCTGTGGTCTGCGATGTTTCCGACGAACGGTCGGTGGCGGCATTGGCCGAGGCGATCGACGCGGTGGACATCCTGGTCAACAACGCCGGCATCTGGCGATCGGCGACGCTGGACGACAGCACCACCGCCGAGATCGACGATGTGCTGGGCACCAACGTGCGCGGTACCTGGCTGGTCACCCGGGCGTTGGTGCCCAAATTCGGCGCCGACGGTGGCGCGATCGTCAACCTCGCCTCGGTGCTGGCCCATGTGGGTGCCGCCGGCCGGGGAATCTACCCGGCGTCCAAGGCGGCGGTGGTCGCGTTGACCAGGCAGATGGCGGTGGAGTACGCGCCTCGCAAGATCCGGGCCAACGCGGTCGGTCCGGGCCTGGTGCTCACCGAAGGAACCGCCGGGGAGTTCGGCGATCCCGGACTGCAGGACGCCATCGGCGCGGCGATGCCGCTGGGCAGGCTCGGGACCCCCGAAGACATCGCCGCCGCGGTCGCCTTCCTGACTTCACCGGCTGCCGGGTACATCACCGGCCAGGCGCTCTACGTCGACGGGGGCTGGGCCGTCAACGGCTCGGCTTTCATCGGCACCGTGGTCGAGCAGTATGTCACCCAGCTGGCCACGGCCGGCCAGTCGTAGGTTTGGAGGCACGATGAGCGAGCGTGTGCAGGGTCCCGGCGGTCCGGGGGAGGCGCGTTCACCGGGACCGACGGTGCAGGAGCTGCTGGCAACCGACACCCGTGAGGTGCCCAAGCCGCTACTGGAGGAGTCGTTTGAGTTCCTCGGCTCCGAGGACATCGACAAGGCGCGCTACATCAGCGGCGACTTCCACCGGCTGGAGGTGGACAAGCTCTGGAAACGGGTGTGGCAGATGGCCTGCCGGGAAGAGGACATTCCCGAGCCGGGGGACTACGTCGTCTACGACGTCGCCGACATGTCGCTCATCGTGGTCCGCACCCCGGGCGGGGAGATCAAGGCCTACCACAACGCCTGCCTGCACCGCGGCCGCCGGCTTTGCGATGACTCCGGGCACGCCAACCAATTGCGTTGTCCGTTCCACGGATTCACCTGGAGCCTGGAGGGAGCATTGACCGATGTTCCCTGCCGCTGGGACTTCCCGCATATCGACGACGCGAAATTCGGCTTGCCTGAGGCGCTGACCGCGACGTGGGCCGGATTCGTGTTCGTCAATCCCGACCCCGGCGCGGTACCGCTGGAGCACTTCATCGGCGAGGCGGACCGGCATCTGGAGCCGTTCAAGTTGCAGGACCGCTTCAAGGCGGTGCACGTGGTCAAGGTGCTCGACTGCAACTGGAAGGTCGCGATGGAGGCCTTCATCGAGTCCTACCATGTGATCGCCACGCATCCGCAGCTGCTGGAGTACCTCGGCGACTGCAACACCCAGTACGACATCTACCGCCGCAGCGACGGGTTGCCCGGATTCAACCGGATGATCACCGCGCAGGCCACCAGCAGTCCGCACCTGGGCGAGCCGCTGGAGCCCCAGGATGTGCTGGAGGCGATGTTCCGCGACTTCTACCCCGAAGGTGTCGGGAGCTTCACGGTGCCGGAGGGTCAAGAGGCCCGACCGGTGGTCGCCGAAGCGATGCGCGCACAGCTGGCGGAGGCCACCGGGGCGGATCTGTCCGATGTCAGCGACAGCGAGATCCTGGATGCCATCGAGTATTTCGTGTTCCCGAACCTGGCGCCGTGGGCCGGGGTGGGCGCGCCGTTGACCTACCGGTTCCGCCCCTACGGCAACGACCCTGACCGCTGCATCTTCGATGTGATGATGCTCGTTCCCCTGCCGGCCGGTGTGCCCAAGCCCAAGGCGGCTCCGCCGCACGTACTGGGCCCCGATGAGGACTTCGCCGCCGCACCGGAGCTGGGCGGGTTGTGTGCGGTGCTCAATCAGGACCTGACCAACCTGGGCTGGGTGCAGCGGGGGCTGAAGTCGATGACCAAACCCGGTGTCACGCTGGCCAATTATCAGGAGAGCAGGATTCGGCAGTTCCACGCCGACCTCGACGCATACCTGGCCGCGGAGACGTAGCGGCCCGGTCGGCGGCTGGGGGAGTCAGGGCGCCGGGTGTGACTCCCCGGTGACGGCCCAGCGCAGGCAGCGCTGCAGAATCGTGCGGAATTCCGGCACGGTCCAGCTGCCGCGGTCCACGCAGCCCAGGTCCTCGACGCCCAGATCGGCCAGATCGAAGCGGCCGCGGCAATGTCCCAGCGTGAAGTAACAGACCGTGCCGGCGCCGTGCTGCTTGAGGTAGAGCACCGGACGGGGCTCGTCGAGGTGGGTGTGTCCTTCGGCGAACCCGGTCGACTCGCCCACGAAACTGGTGTGCGCCAACACCTGCAAGGGCGGGTGGAGTTGGCTGATGTAGAGCTCGTCGGTCACGGTGAAGGAGCCGATACCGGCGGTGAACGGATGGTCGGCGACGGGTGTGACGGTGTAGGGGGCGATCGGTGGATGGCCCAGAAATCGGCTTCCCAGCAGCTGCGCCAGGTTTCCGGGAAGCGGCGGTGTGCAGAACAGGTGATCGGCATCGGGGGCCGCGGGGACGATGGAGGCGTTGGTGGCGTGCAGCGCCAGCCAGCGACCGCCCGCGGCGAGGAACTCCGAGAGCGCCGCGCGTTGCGCCTCCGACGGCATGACGTTGCAGGTGTAGGTGATCAGGGGCTCGTCCGGCCCGAGCCGGCCCAGCCCCTCGTAGTCCTGGTAGACCCGGGTGTGCACCTGGTCGTAGACCGCCAGTTCGCCCAGCAGTTCCCGCCGGGCGTAGTCGAAGTCGTGCCATTGGCCGCCGCACACCAACGCGGCACGGACGCGACGATTCACCGTTCTTAGAACGCGAATCGGTTGGTGAAGGCGCCGTCGACGACCAGGTTGGTCCCGGTGATGTGCCCGGCCGCCGGCGAGGCCAGGAAGGTCACCGCGTTGGCGACGTCCTCGGCCGAGGCGAACTTGCCCAGCGCCGCGCCGGCCTTGGCGGCCTCGTAGAGCTCGGGCATGCCGGCCTTGATGTTCTCCCACACCCCGCCGTCGAAGTACACCGGTCCCGGCGACACCGCATTGACCCGAATGCCGTCGGCGCCCAAGGCTTTGGCCTGCGCCGAGGCATGCTGGAGCATGGCGGCCTTCAGCGCGCCGAAGCTGTTCGCGGTGGGCAGGATGCCGGCCTCCAGCGCCGATGTGCTGGCGATGGCGATGACCGAGGCCGAGTCGCTGGCCTGCAGATGTGGCAGCGCGGCCTCGATGAGCCCGACGAAGCTCATCAGGTCGGTGTGGAAGTTGTTCGCCCAGGCCGACGGTCCCTCGCCGACTGACGCGGACGCATTCGCCACCACGATGTCCACGCCGCCCAGCGCGTCGGCGCCGGCGCGCACGAAGGCGTCCACCGCCGCGGCGTCGCTGACGTCGGCCGCTTGGTGAAAGACCGTCCCGAGCTCGGACAGCTTGTCGGCCGCTGCGCCCAGCGCCTGTTCGTCGCGCGCGCAGATGCCCACCGAGGCGCCTTCTTTGAGCAATGTCGTGGCTGTGGCGAAGCCGATGCCACGGCTGCCGCCGGTGATGAGTGCGCGCTTGCCGGTGAGGCGGAGATCCATCGCAGTGCTCCCTCGGTGTACGGCTGTCCCGCAGCCCGACTGGCCGGACAGTATTGGCTGGTTGACCAATTAGTTTGTAACAGGCGTCACTGTCCGGGTCAATGGATTTGACCGGCCGCTCGCCCGGAACGTCAACGGCGGAATGACGCGGCCGTTTGCCATGATGGTCAAGTGAGTGACGGCGACGCGCGAGTGAAACCAGGTCCGGGGCGTCCAGCCGGAATCGACAGCGGCGACACCCGGCAGCGGGTGATCGACGCGGCATGCCGGTGTTTCGCGCAATATGGGTACGGCCCGGCGACCAACAGCCTGATCGCGGAATTGGCCGGAGTGACCGCCGGCGCCGTCTACTACCACTACGGGACCAAGAGCAAACTGTTCGACGCCGTGTGCGAGGACGTCTACGGCCGGATCATCGCCCGGTCCGCCGAAGTGGCGATGGCCCAGCCGCGCTCGGTGCAGGGGCTGCTGCGTGCGGTGCTCGGGGAGTCGATGCGAATCAACCACGAGTCGCCCACGCTGGCCGGCTTCGTCGCCACCGCCCCCATCGACGCGCGTCGTCATCCCGAGCTCACCGAGGCGTTCTCCAAGCAGGCGGTGGCCATGGCCGAGACCCTGGCCACCGCGGTGCGCAACGGCCAGCAGCATGGGCTGATCCCCGCGGACCGCGACCCCGTCGCGGTAGCCCACGTGATCGGCGCCATTGTCGACGGCTTCGCGCACGCGGCCGCGTCGACCACCCCGGCCGCCATGGACGAGATGACCTCGCTGATCGATTCACTGCTGTTGGGCGCCGACGAGTAGGACCCGAGGCGGCCGCTGGGAGCGTTGACAGTGGATCGTGACCGGTGTTACAAATTAATTATCGAACTAACTAATAGGGAGGCGTCGTGACCGGTTCGATCGCCGAACCCGGCGTGGCCAGTGCCACGCTGACCCGAATCTTCACCACGGCCACCCGGATCAAACTGTGCGACGAGAAATTTCGGTCGTTGATCCTCACCGGACAGGTCAGTGCCCAGTACTACTCGCCGCGCGGCCAGGAGATCATTCCCGCGTCGATCGGGGCGCTGCTGAAGCCGACCGACTATGTGGTCACCACCTACCGGGGTCTGCACGACCACCTGGCCAAGGGCGTACCCATGCCGCAACTGTGGGCGGAGTTCATGGGCAAGGCCACCGGGACCTGCAAAGGCAAGGGTGGGCCGATGCACATCACCCATCCGGACTCCGGCCTGATGGTCACCACCGGGATCGTCGGCGGCGGGCTGCCCATCGCCGCCGGACTGGCGCTGGCGGCCCAGCTGCGTGGCGAAGACCGGGTCACCGTGGTCAACTTCGGTGACGGCGCCACCAACATCGGGGCCTTCCACGAAGCCTGCAACCTGGCCGGCCTGTGGAAACTGCCGGTGGTCTTCTGTTGCCAGAACAATCGGTACGCCGAACACACCTCCTACGAGGACGGCACCAGCGTGGCCCGCATCGCCGACCGCGCCGCCGCTTACGGGATGCCCGGAGTCCGGGTGGACGGTAACGATCCCCTCGCGATGTACACGGCCGCCAAGGATGCGATTGATCGGGCCCGGGCCGGCGACGGTCCCACCCTGATCGAGGCGATGACCTTCCGGTTCTACGGACACCAGATGTCCGACAACAACGAGTACATGAAGCCCGGGGAGCTCGACGCCGCGCGCGCCGCCGATCCGGTGCTGGCCTTCCGGCAATGGCTGATCGACAACGAGATCCACAGCGTCGCCGAGATCGAAGCGATCGAGGCAGACGCCAAGGCCGAGATCGCCGCGGCGGTCGCGTTCGCGGTGGAAAGCCCCGAGCCGGACCTGTCCGAGGGATTGACCGACGTGTACGAGGAGGACTTGTCGTGACCGATTCCGGCACGCCCACCACGCCGATGTCGGGCTTCCAGGCGGTGTGCAGCGCGCTCGACGACGCACTGGGCCGCGACCCGTCGGTGCTGCTGCTCGGCGAGGACATCGCCGATCCCGGTGGCGGGGTGTTCAAGACCTCGGTCGGGCTGTCCACCAAGTACGGCGCCCACCGGGTGCGCGCCACCCCGATCAGCGAGCAGGCCATCGTGGGTGCGGCCATCGGGGCCGCTGTCGCGGGCATGCGGCCCGTCGCCGAGATCATGTTGATGGACTTCCTGGCGGTCTGCATGGACCAGTTGTCCAACCATGCCGCAAAGCTGCGCTACATGTCCGGGGGCCAGACGACCGTGCCGCTGACCATCCGCTGCGCCGCCGGCGCCGGGATGCAGTTCGGCGCACAACATTCCGAGATGCTCGAAGCCTGGCTCACCCACATCCCGGGACTCAAAGTCGTGGTGCCCAGCAACCCCGCCGACGCCAAGGGGCTGCTGACCGCGGCCATCTTCGACCCGGACCCGTGCGTGGTGGTCGAGCAGAGCCTGCTGTATTTTGGTCCGCCGCAACCCGTCCCGACCGGTCACCACGTGGTTCCGCTGGGCCGGGCCGCGACCGTGCGGCCGGGCACCGACATCACCCTGATCAGCTACGGCCGGCAGGTGCACGACGCGGTGGCCGCCGCCGAACAACTGGCGCAGGAGTCCATCGACGCCGAGGTGATCGACCTGCGGTCACTGGTTCCGCTCGACGAGACCACGGTGCTGGAGTCGGTGGCCCGTACCCGCCACGCGGTGGTTGTTCACGAAGCGGTGCGCCGCAGCGGATTCGGCGCCGAATTGGCCAGCCTGATCACCGAGAACCTCTTCGATGAGTTGGGCGCCCCGGTGCAGCGGGTAGCCGGAGCCAACACCCCCATCCCGTTCGCCAAGGTCCTCGAAGACGCCTTCGTGCCCAGCTGCGACGAGATCGTCGTAGCCGCCAGGTCGGCGCTGGCGCGATCACGGGCGTCGTTGCGGGGCAGGGGATAGCCGGTTGGTTCACGGGATTGCGCAGTGCGCCGGGCAGGACGCCGCCGGAGTAGCCCTGACCGATGGGACCACCCAGTGGACCTGGCCGCAGCTGAACTCGATACTCAACCGGACCGTCCACTGGCTGACGTCGCGCAGTGTCGAACCCGGGCAGCGGGTCGCGGTGATGGCCGAAAACAGTGCGCACGCTGCCCTGGCGCATCTGGCCGTCACCTACGCGGGGATTTCCGCGGTACCGGTGAACTACCACCTGACCGCAGCCGAGACCGGCTACATCCTGCGCGACGCCGCGGTGCACACCGTGCTCTGCAGCGCCCGCACCGCGGCGACCGCGCGTGCCGCCGACCCCGGCGTGACGGTGGTGGCGTGGGGAAGTCCCGATGCCGACGGTGTCGAAGACTTCGACCGCGTGGTGCAACGACACGCCGACACCGAGCCACCCTGCGACATCCGCCCGGCCAGGCCGCTGTACTACACCTCCGGAACGACCGGGCTGCCCAAAGGCGTGGAACTGCCCGAGCAGATGTTTCCGACCGGCGAGTCCATGGTCGACCACGTGGAGCGCGTTCGCGCCGCCCCGTTTCGGACCCCCGGCAAGCACCTGATCGTGGCGCCCATGCACCACACCGGTCCCATCACCGGCGTGCGTGGGCTGGTGACCGGCAACCCGGTGGTGATCTTGCCGAAGTTCGACGCCGAGGCCGTTTTGGCAGCCATCGCGACGCACCGCATCGAGACGACGATGATGGTGCCCACACATTTTGCCCGGATGCTGGCATTGCCCAAAGAGATTCGGGACCGCCACGACGTCAGTAGTGTGCGCAGCATCATCCACACCGGCGCCGCCTGCCCCGAGCACGTCAAGAGGGCGATGATCGAGTGGTTCGGGCCGGTGCTGGTGGAGGCCTACGGCTCGACCGAGGTCGGCACCGTGACCACGATCGCCTCCGCGGAATGGCTGGCCCACCCCGGATCGGTCGGCAAGGGGCTGCCCGGCGTCGAGGTGACCATCCGCGGCGACGACGGTGCGGTACTGGGTACCGGCGAGTCCGGCTTGGTCTGCGTGCAGTGGACCACCGGTCACCGGCCCGAGTACCACGGGGACCCGGCCAAGACGCGGGGCAGCTACGTAGCAGACGGAGTGTTCGCCATCGGTGAGATCGGCCAT
Source organism: Mycolicibacter hiberniae (assembly GCF_010729485.1). Classification (NCBI taxonomy): domain Bacteria; kingdom Bacillati; phylum Actinomycetota; class Actinomycetes; order Mycobacteriales; family Mycobacteriaceae; genus Mycobacterium; species Mycobacterium hiberniae. Next base: position 2,848,391 of record NZ_AP022609.1, on the reverse strand, counting down.
CTGGACGCAGACGGCTTCCTGTACCTGACCGACCGTGCCTCCGACATGGTGGTCAGCGGCGGGGTGAACGTCTATCCGGCCGAGTCCGAGGCGGTGCTGCGCACCCACCCCGGCGTCAGTGATGTCGCGGTCATCGGGATCCCGCACGACGACCTCGGCGAACAACTGTGTGCCCTGGTGCAAGCCGAGCCCGGCACCCAACCCGCCGAATTGATCGCCTGGTGCCGGGAACGCCTGACGCACTACAAGTGCCCGAATGTGGTGGAGCTGGTCGACTTCGAACTGCGCTCGGCCATGGGCAAGGTCAACAAGCGTCAGCTGCGCCGGCAATATCTGTCCAATCAGGAACCGGTGTGCCACTGATGACATCCCTGGAGATATTCGGCTTCACCGCCGAGCATGCCGCCCTTCGGGAAGTGCTGCGCGAGTACTTCGCCGCCACCGCCACCACAGCGCGCCCCGACCGGTGGCGGCGACTGCTCACCGAGGTCGGCGTGGACGACCTGCTTTTCGGTGAAACCTGTTCCACTTCAGTCGAGTTGGCGATCCTGGCCGAGGAGTCCGGTGCCGCGCTGTTCGACGGTCCACTGGTCTCTGCGGCCGCAGTCGGGCCCCTGGCCCAGCAGCCGGCCCTCACCGGGGTAGGCGAGGGCCGGCGCGCTCCGTGCGTCGCGGTGTCGCTGACCGGCTTCGGCGACGGGCAGACCGACGCCTACTGGGACTACAGCGACGACGCGGTCGTCGTCACGCAGCAAGCGGTCGCCGGTGAAACCGGGGTCGCCGTGTACGGCGCCGACGCGATCGGGCTGCAGGAGTGCTCCGGATTGGATCTCTCGCGGCCGGTCGGCCGTGCTGCACAGGCGAACGGCCAACCACTGCTGGAGTGCGGCGTCGAGGTCGCGGCCGCCATGCGGCGGCGCGCGGACCTGGTCCTGTCAGCCGAACTGCTCGGGGTGGCGCAGCGGGTCTTGGACGGCACCGTCGACTACGTCAGTCGACGCGTCCAGTTCGGCCGCACCATCGGTTCGTTTCAAGCGGTCAAACACCGGCTCGCCGACATGCTCGCCCAGGTCGAGCTGACCAGGTCGGCGGTGTACGGGGCGGCGTGGCAGCTCGGCGACGGCCCGGTGACAGTCCAGGCCGAAGTCGATCTGGCGGTGGCCGCGGCACTGGCCCGCCAGACGGCCGTCGAGGCGACCAAGGCCGCGGTGCAACTACACGGTGGAATCGGGATCACCTGGGAGCATTGGGCGCACCGGTACCTGCGCCGGGCGCACGCGGTGATCGCCCTGACCGGCGCCGCCAGCCGGCACCGCGGGCGGCTGGCCGGCCTGATCGATTCGCGGGACGGTGGGAGATGACACAGCACGACGCGTGGCTTTCGGAACTGGCACGCGCCCAGGCGGTCCTGCCGGTCGAGCACTTCGTCCCGTTGACGCTGATCGGCCCGGCCATCATCGAGTGGGGCACCGACGAGCAACGGGAACGGTATCTTCCCGGCATCGCGACCGGCGAGGACATGTGGTGCCAGTTGTTCAGCGAGCCGGGCGCCGGTTCGGACCTGGCCAGCCTGGCGACCCGCGCTGTGCCGTCCGGCAATGGCTGGGTGGTGGACGGACAGAAGGTCTGGAGCTCTTTCGCCGATATCTCCCGCTACGCGATGCTGCTGGCCCGCACCGACCCCGACGTGCCCAAGAACGCCGGTATCACCTGCTTTCTGCTCGACATGCGCTCGGCCGGGGTGACGGTGCGCCCGCTTCGGCAGATGACCGGAAGCGAGCACTTCTGCGAGGTCTTCTTAGAAGGCGTCGAACTGCCGGCCGACACCATGCTCGGTGCGCTCAACGACGGCTGGCGGGTGACCCTGTCCACCTTGACCGCCGAACGATCCGGGCTCTCCAGCGATTCGGCCGCCAGCGGGGTGGAGCTGGACCCCGTGCTGGCGCTGGCCCGGCGTACCGGAGCCTGGGCCGACGAGGTCGTTCGCGACCGGCTCGCGGCGCTGATCGCCACCGAACGCGCACTCACCCTGACCAACCAGCGGTTCGAGGTCGCACCCGACGCCAAAGGCTCGATCACCAAACTGCTGCAATCCGAACTGTCCCAGCGCATCAGTGAGCTGGGCTTCGAGATCGCCGGGCCGGCGGGCGCCTGCTGGGACGGCGACTCCGAACCGGCGGAGACGCATGCGCTGCTGGACAGCCGTCGCCTCACCGTCGCCGGTGGAACCTCGGAGATTCAGCGCAACATCATCGCCGAGCGGGTGCTCGGCCTGGATCGCGAACCCGACTTGGAGCGCGGCCGGCCCTGGCGGGAACTGCGGCGGGGCTGAGATGCCGACCGTCACCGTCAAGCCCTCGGGCGTCGAGTTCACCGCGGCGCCGGGGCAGACCATCATGGCTGCCGGGCAGCAGGCCGGGTACCGCTGGCCCACCATCTGCGGGGGCAACGGTGAATGCCTGGTGTGCCATGTCGAGGTGCTCGAACACCCCGAGTCGCTGTCGCCGCCGAGCGATGAGGAAGCCAAAGCGGTAGCGGGACTTTCGGGCGGCCACGGTGGGCGCGGCGACCACGTTCGGCTGGCCTGTCAGGCCGGGGTCCACGGCGACGTGGTGGTGCTCAAACGCGGCGTACGCGGAAAACCGAGGACAGGAGTGGAACTCAGATGAGCGCTGACCTCATCGATACCGAGATCATGCAGATGACCGACGCCGGACTGCGACTGCTGGGCGGGCGCTGCCAGGACTGCGGTGATACGGCGTTCCCGCGCCGGGACAGCTGCGGCAGCTGCGGCGCCGACGGGGTCGTCGAGGCCCAGCTGGCCATCCGCGGCACCCTGTGGAGTTGGACCATCCAGCGGTTCCCGCCGCCGAGCCCGCCGTATGTGCCGACCGGCGACGACTTCACACCCTTCGGCCTGGGCTATGTCGAATTGCCCGGCGAAGTCATCATCGAGACCCGCCTGACCTGCGCTGACCCGGACCGGCTGCGGATCGGCATGCCGATGCGGCTGGTCGGCATAGAAGTGCCGACCGAAGAAGGAACCACGGCAACGGCCTTCGCCTTCGCGCCGGCGGAGACGGCAGGAGACGACCATGAGCAATGACGTAGCGATCGTCGGCATCGGATGCCGGCCCTTCGGCCGGTATCTGGACACCACCGCGCGCAAAGAGGCCGTGCGCGCCGTGCGGATGGCTCTGCAGGACGCGGGTATCGGTTGGAGCGACGTCGATTACGCCGTCGGCGGCAGCATGGACGCAGGATTGGCCGACACCCTGGTCGCCGATCTCGGTCTCACCGGCATCCCTTTCATCAACGTGCTCAACGGATGTGCCACCGGTACCAGTTCGCTCATCTGTGCGGTGCAGGCCATCTCCTCGGGTGCGGCGCAGACCGCGGTGGTGGTCGGTTTCGACTCGCACCCGCGTGGCGCGTTCGCCATCCGCCCGGAGGCACTCGGCCTCGGGCAGTGGTACGGCACCACCGGTCTGGCCATGACGTCGCAGTTCTTCGCGCTGAAGATCCAACGCTATCTGCACGAGTACGGATTGCCGGAGCGGCTGTTGGAGACCGTCGCCAGCAAGGCATTCCGCAATGGCGCGCTCAACCCCAACGCCTGGCGGCGCAAACCGCTGAGCGAGGCCGACGTGCGCAACTCGATGATGTTGTCGGACCCGCTGCGCCAATACATGCTGTGCTCGCCGGGCGATGGCGCCACCGCTTTGGTGCTGAGCAGCGCCGCGCACGCCAAGCGGCATCGCGCCGACCCGGTGTACATCGCCGGCACCGCGGTGCGGACCCGTCGGCCCGGTTCGTTCGAGGTGCTCAGTCCCTCGCTGTCGGTGCGCCGCGGCGTGAGCCCCAGCGTCGACGCCGCCAAGGCGGCATTCGAGGCGGCCGGCGTGAGCCCCGCCGAGGTCGATGTGGCGCAAGTGCAGGACACCGACGCCGGAGCAGAGCTCATCCACCTCGCCGAGACCGGCTTGTGCGAACACGGCGCGCAGACCGAGCTCTACGACTCGGGTGCCACCGAGCTGACCGGGCGACTGCCGGTCAACACCGACGGCGGTTGCTTGGCCAACGGCGAGCCGATCGGGGCGTCGGGCCTGCGGCAGGTGCACGAGAACGTCCTGCAGCTACGCGGGCAGGCCGGCGATCGCCAAATCGGCGGAACGCCCCGGGTCGGCTTTTCCCACGTCTACGGCGCACCCGGGCTCAGCGCGTGCACCGTGCTGACCCGGTGATCGGAGGAACCGTGAAAGTCACTGTCAACCCAGACCGTTGCGTCGGCCACGGGATCTGCGAATCGCTGGCCCCAGACGTCTTCGCCGTCGGCGACGACGGGCTGGCCCACGCGGCCGACGACATTCCGCCCGGTCGGCACGGAGCGGTCGCCGAGGCGGTGGCGGCCTGCCCGAGCCAGGCACTCAACATCAGCGAATAGGAAGGCCACGATGGAAATCCGAATGCCCAAACTCGACGTCACGATGACCGAGGGCACGTTCATGGGTTGGCTGGTCCCAGACGGTCATCCGGTGGCCGAGGGCGAGGACCTCTACACCGTGGGTACCGACAAGGTCGAGACCGACATCCCGGCCCCCTGCGCCGGTACTCTGCGCCATGGCGCCGTCCAAGCCGACGAAACCTACCCGGTAGGCACCCCACTGGGTGCCATCGAATGAACGGAGTCATCGATGGCTGACCCGCGTTTTCGGGAAAGTCCGTTTCTGACCGGTCATCACCGGCCCAACCGGATGGAAGTCAGTGCTCCCGACCTGTTCATCGAGGGCGAGCTTCCCGATGACCTGGCCGGGGTGTTCTACCGCAACGGTGCCGAACCGCTCTACCCGCCGACCGACGAGGACTACCACTGGTTCGACGGCGACGGCATGGTCTACGCGTTCTTCATCGAAGACGGCCGGGTGTCCATGCGCAGCCGCTGGGTCCGCACCGAAAAACTGGAGCTGGAGCTCAAGCACGGCCGGCGGCTGTTCGGGGTGCTCGACAATCCGGCAACGACCGACCCACTGGCCCGCGGCACCCGCTACAACACCGCCAACACCAACATCATCCTGCACGGCGGGCGGCTGTTGGCGCTGATGGAGGGCGCGCCACCGGTCCGGCTGGAGCCGCGCACCCTGGACACCCTCGGCGAAGAGCACTACGGCGGGGTGATCACCACCACGTTCTCGGCGCATCCGACGGTCGACTACGCGACCGGTGAGCTGATCAACATCGGCTCGGTGCCCCACCGGCCGGGCGACGAACCGGCGATCCACTACGAAGTGGTGGGTTCGGACGGGAATCTGCTGCGCTACGAGGTCATTCCGATACCGCATCAGACCCTGATGCACACCTTCTTCGTCACCGAGAACCACGTGGTCTTTCCGGTGACACCGCTGGACATCAGCGTTCAGCGGGCGATGTCGGGTGGGCCGATGGTGGCCTGGGACCCGGAACGCCCCACCAAGCTCGGTGTCATGCCGCGCACCGGATCGGCAGCCGACGTGCGCTGGTTCGAAGCCCCGCCGCGGCACATGATGCATCAGGCCAACGTGTGGGAGGACAACGGCCGCATCATCGCCGATGTGGCGGCCGCGGAAGGGACCGCGCTGTTTCCCGACGTCCACGGCAACCGGCGCTCGCACGCAGAAACCCAGCAGAGCCTGCGGCGCTGGACGATCGACCCGAGCGCCGGTACCGATGTGGTGGACGAGCGGATCATCAGCGACCACGACATCCAGTTCCCGCGTCCCGACGACCGGATGATGACCCGTCCGAGCCGAAACGTCTTCGCCAACAGCAACCTGCATTCGGTCGATGGGCGCGCCGACGGCATGGATTCGGTGCTGCGCGTCGACACCGAGACCGGGGCCGAGGACGTCTACCACTTCGGTGACGGAGCTGCCGCCGGAGAGCTCATCTTCGCTCCCCGGATCGGCGGAGCTGACGAATCCGACGGCTACGCCGTGACATTGGTGCACCGGGCCGGGGCCGCCGAGACCGAGCTGGTGGTGTTCGACGCCGGCAACCTCGCGGACGGGCCGCTGGCGCGGGTGCGCATCCCGTTCCGCATCCCGAGCGGATTCCACTGCAATTACTACAGCGCCGACAGCCCGCTCTATCGGCAAGCGCTGGGATGACCGTGCCCGCACCCATGATCGACGTTCGTAACCCCGCCGATGGGCTGGTGGTCGGACAAGTCGCAGACCACTCACGCACGGAGGTCTTCGACGCCGTCCGCGAGCTGCGCCGGCACCAACCGCAATGGGAGCAGCTCGGCTTCGCTGCCCGCGCGGAATGGCTGCTGCGCCTGCAGGACTGGTTGATCGACCACTCGGCACGGCTGACCGACATGGTGCAGTCGGAGACCGGCAAGACCCGCTTCGACGCTCAGATCGAAGTTCCGGCGGCAATCGACCTGGCCAAATACTGGGCGAGCAACGCCGGCGGGTTCCTGGCCGAGGAGCGCCCCATCCCGCACAGCCCGATCGGGCTGACGAAGCGGTTGATCACCCGATACCGGCCCTACCCGGTGATCGGCATCGTCACGCCGTGGAATCTGCCGCTGCTCAACCCGTGCTTCGACATGTTCTCGGCGCTCATGGCCGGCGCCGCAGTGCTGGTGAAGCCGTCGGAGGTTACCCCGCTGAGCGCCTGCGAACTGGCCCGCGGCTGGGCGGAGATCGGTGCCCCGCCGGTGTTTGCGGTGCTGACCGGCGGTGTGGAGACCGGGCGAGCGGTCGTCGACGCGGTCGACTACGTGCAGTTCACCGGATCCACCACGACCGGGCGGGCGATCGCGTCGGCGTGCGGGGCGTCGCTCAAGCCGTGCAGCCTGGAACTGGGCGGCAAGGATCCGGCGATCGTGCTGGCCGACGCCGACATCGACCGAACGGCGGCCGGGATCGTCTACGGAGGCCTGTTCAACTCCGGGCAGGTATGCATCTCGGTGGAACGGGTCTACGTCGAGGCGCGGGTGTACGACCGGTTCGTGGACTGCCTGGTCAAGCAGGTCCGAGAGCTCCGGCAGGGACACGACGGCCGCGGGTTCGACTTCGACATCGGGGCCATGGCGACGCCCGGGCAGTGCGATATCGTGACGCGGCACGTCGAAGATGCGGTGGCGCGCGGGGCGCGAATCCTGACCGGAGGCAAGCCCGCCCGGTCCGGGGCGTTTTTCGAGCCGACCGTACTGGTCGACGTCGACCACTCGATGACGTGCATGACCGAGGAGACGTTCGGGCCGCTTCTGCCGGTGATCAAGGTCGCCGACGAGCACGAGGCGATCCGGTTGGCCAACGACTCCGACTATGGCCTCTCGGCCACCGTGTGGTGCGGGGATCGCCAGCGCGGTGAATGGGTGGCCCGCCAGCTCGAGGTCGGCGCGGTCAACATCAACGATGCGTTCGCCAACCTGGTCAACTTCGCGGTGCCGATGGGCGGCTGGAAGAACTCGGGGATGGGCGCCCGCTTCGGCGGTGCGTCTGGAATCCGCAAATACTGTCGCCAACAAGCGATCCTGGTTCCCCGGGGTCCGGAGATGAAACGTGAACCGCTGTGGTACCCCGCTTCGAAGTCCCGCGCCCGTCTGGTGACGACGCTCATGCGGATCTTCGACGGGCGGGGCCGGCGCAGATTGCCGTTCAGGAAAGGTCAGTGATGGAGACCAGTGTGACGTGGGCACCCACCGACCTGATGCTCGGCGGGACTGCGACGCCGGCGGCCGCCGGGGGTCGCTTCGCGGTGTACAACCCGGCCACCGAAGAGGTTCTGGTCGAGATCGCCGACGCCGGCCCGGCCGACGCGGCGCGGGCTATGGATCTTGCCGCCGCCACCCAGGGCACCTGGGCGGCAATGCCGGCCCGGCGCAGGGCCGAGATACTGCGCCGCGCATTCGAACTCATCGAGCAGTACCGGGACCGGTTCGCGCTTTTGATCACGCTGGAAATGGGAAAGCCCTTGGCGGAGAGTCACGCCGAGGTCACCTACGGTGCAGAGTTTCTGCGGTGGTTCAGTGAAGAGGCGGTCCGGATCAACGGCCGCTACACCGCAGCGCCCTCGGGCAACGGCCGGATCCTGGTGGACAAACAGCCCGTCGGTCCGACGCTGGCGATCACACCGTGGAACTTCCCGCTGGCAATGGGTACGCGCAAGGTGGCCGCCGCAGTGGCCGCCGGCTGCACCATGGTCGTCAAACCTGCGCCCGACACCCCGCTGACGATGCTGCTCTTCGCCGAGGTGATGGCCGAGGCCGGCCTGCCCGAGGGCGTGCTGTCGGTGCTGCCCACGTCGGATGCGGCCGCGTTGGCCGGGCCGCTGCTGGCCGATCCCCGACTGCGCAAGCTCACCTTCACCGGATCGACCGCAGTGGGCAAAAGCCTGCTGGCGCAGGCCGCCGGCCGGGTGTTGCGAACGTCGATGGAACTCGGGGGCAATGCCCCGTTCGTGGTGTTCGCGGACGCGGATGTGGACGCAGCGGTGGAAGGCGCCCTGGCCGCGAAGATGCGCAACGGCGGAGAGGCCTGCACCGCGGCGAACCGCATTCACGTCGACAATGCGGTGCTCGAGGAGTTCACCGCCAAGCTCACCGCCCGGATGGCGAAGCTGACCCTCGGAGACGGCACGCAGGCCGGGGTCGACGTCGGCCCGCTGATCAACCAACGGCAGCGCAGCAAGGTCGGCGAACTGGTCGACGACGCGGTGGACCGGGGCGCGACTCTGCTGTTGGGCGGGCAGCCGGTGGCGGGGCCGGGCTACTTCTATCCGCCGACCGTGCTGACCGAGATCCCTTCCGGGGCCCGGCTGCTCACCGAGGAGGTGTTCGGGCCGGTCGCGGCCATCGCCGGATTCGACGGCGAAGACGCGGGAGTGGCCGCGGCCAACGCGACCGAGTTCGGGCTGGCCGCCTACATCTACACCCGCGGCCTGGATCGGGCGCTGCGGGTGGCCGAGCGGGTCGAAAGCGGGATGGTCGGCGTCAATCGCGGCATCATCTCCGACCCCGCGGCACCCTTCGGCGGTATCAAGGAGTCCGGGCTGGGCCGCGAGGGTGGCGCGGAGGGCATCGACGAATACCTCGAGACCAAGTACATCGCGCTGACCTGAGCGGGGGACCGGGCGGCAGCGGGGTTACTGGTCCCAGCTGGGCAGCAGCCCGGCGGCGCGCACCTCGGCCAGCGACGGCGCGCCCGCATCCCGCTCGGAGAGCACCAGGGGATGCCGGTCGGGCCAGTCGATGCCGATCTCCGGGTCGGTGGCGCAGATGGTGTGCTCGCGCTGCGGAGCGTATTCGGCTGAGCACAGATACATGACCGTTGAATTGTCTTGCAAGGCAAGGAATCCGTGTGCCAGTCCGGCGGAAAGATACACCGATCTGCGCTCCGTGGCATCCAGCAGCACGGCATCCCAGCGGCCATAAGTCGGGGAGCCGACCCGGATATCGACGACCACGTCGAAGACCGAACCCGACACGCAGGTCACGTATTTGGCCTGTCCCGGCGGCAGCTGGGCGAAGTGCAGGCCGCGCAGCACGCCGGCGCGCGACACCGAGCAGTTGGCCTGGCGCAGGTCGAAGCGGTGCCCGGCGAACGCGGTGAACGCGCGGTCGGTGAACCATTCGAAGAACACGCCGCGGTCGTCGGCGTGCTGGGCCGGGGTGAGTTCCCAGGCGCCGGGGATCGTCAGTGCCCGCGCGTCCACGTCAGCGCCCCAGCGCGGTGTAGCGGGCCTCGGCGGCCTCTTTGAGCGGTCCCCACCAGTTTTCGTTGGCGCGGTACCAGTCGATGGTGTCGCGCAGGCCGGCTTCGAACTGTGTGTGCTGCGGTCGCCAGCCCAATTCGTCGCGCAGCACCGACGGGTCGATGGCGTAGCGCAGATCGTGGCCGGGCCGGTCGGCGACGTGGTCGAAGTCGTCGGGGTCGTGGCCCATCAGCCGCAGGATGGTCTGCAGCACACTGCGGTTGTCGCGTTCGCCGTCGGCGCCGATCAGGTAGGTGGCACCGATGCGGCCGCCGGTGAGGATCTGCCAGACCGCACTGTTGTGGTCGTCGACGTGGATCCAGTCGCGCACGTGTGCGCCGCTGCCGTACAGCTTGGCCCGGCGCCCGGTCAGCAGATTGGTGATCTGGCGCGGGATGAACTTCTCCACGTGCTGATACGGCCCGTAGTTGTTGGAGCAGTTGGAGATCGTGGCCCGCACCCGATAAGAGCGCACCCAGGAGCGCACCAGCAGATCGGCGGCGGCCTTGGTCGACGAGTAGGGACTGGACGGACGGTAGGGCGTCGTCTCGGTGAACCGGCAGGGGTCGTCGAGCGCCAGTTCGCCATAGACCTCATCGGTGGACACATGGTGCAGCCGCACCTGATGGGCGCGCACCGCCTCCAGCACGGTGAAGGTGCCGATCACATTGGAGCGCAGGAACGGCTCCGGATCGGCCAGCGCGTTGTCCACGTGGGTTTCGGCGGCGAAGTGCACCACCGCGTCGGTCGCCGGATCCAGCTCGGCGACCAGTTTGGACACCAGCGCCGCATCGGTGACGTCGCCCTGTACCAGCTGGAACTCGTCGGAGCGGGCATCGAGGCCGTCGAGCGATTCGCGGCTGCCGGCGTAGGTCAACGCGTCCAGCACGGTGATCGACGTGCCCGGATGCTGGGCCAGCGTGCCGCGCACGAAGTTGGCGCCGATGAATCCGGCGCCACCGGTCACCAGCAGACGCATGGGGAAACCATAACCGGCGGCGGCCTGGCGACGTCTGGGCTGCTGCCGAGCGGGCCCTGGTGCCCGCCACGGCGGCCCAGACCCGGGTAGGTGCGCGGATCGCTCAGTCGCGCGGTGTCAGGCCCAGCGGTCCGGCCAGCTCCTTCAGCGTCGGCACCAGGCGCTCCCAGCCGCCCAGCACTTGGATCGCCACCTGATCCGCGCCGGCCTGCAGGTGCTCGTCGAGCCGGGCGGCGATCTGTTCGGCGCTGCCGTGGGCCACGACCGCATCGATGAACCGGTCGCTTCCGGGCGCGCGCAGATCGCGGTCGCCGAAACCCATCCGGTGCCAGTTGTTGACGTAGTTCGACAGTCGCAGGTAGAAGCCGACCGCCTCCCGTCCGGTCTCGCGGGCCGCGGCCGCGTCGGTGGACAGCACCACCTTGTGCTCGGGCGCCAGGAACACCGATGGTCCGATCAGCTCGCGCGCGGTCGCGGTGTGCTCGGGGGTGGTCAGATAGGGGTGTGCCCCGGCGCTGCGCCGGGCGGCCAGCTCGAGCACCTTGGGGCCCAGCGCGGCCAGCACCCTGCGGCTGGTCGGCACGCCGGCCGCGTCGAGGGCATCCAGGTACTCGTTCAGGATGCGGTAAGGACTGCGGTACTCGGCGGTGGCCTCGCGGTGCCCCACTCCGATGCCGAGCAGGAACCGCCCCGGGTAGGCGGCTTCGATGCGGTGGTAGGACTCGGCGACCGGCTCCGCCGCCGCCGTCCACACGTTGACGATTCCGGTGGCGACCTGCAATGTCGACGTCGCTTCCAGCAGCGGTTCGACGAACGCCAGGTCGGCGGCCGGCGAGCCGCCGACCCAGATGGCGCCGTAGCCCAGCCGTTCGATCTCGGCGGCCTGCTCGCCGGTGGGGGACCCGAAGGTCCACACCGCGTAGCGGCCCAGGTCGGGTTTGAGTGCGAAGGTCTCCGACATCGTGACTCCTGTGCTGGTCGCAGTTACTCGGTGGGCAGTGGATGCGAGTTGGGCACGGGTGCGGGTTCAGTGGCAGGCGGACGCAGCATGGCCGCGACGTCCACCCCGGATGCCTTCAGCGTCTCCAGCACCTTGGCAATGCCCAACGGACTGATACCCAGCAGACCGCCGAGCGCATCCTGGGCATCGCCGGCGCCGCCGACGATCGACAGCCGTTCGATGTCGGACAGCGGCGCGGCCGCGGCCTGGGTGGCCGCAACCACCGAGTTCAACACATCGGGGAGCAGCAGCATCCGGGCCGCCTCCGCGCTGTAGCTGTTGAGGGCGTTGGCGATCTCCTTCTTGCCCTCGGCTTCGGCGAGCAGCTTCGCCTTGACGCCGTCGGCCTCGGCCTGGCGTTCCACCCGCAGTGCCTCGGCGGCCGCCTTGCGCGCGTCGGCCTGGGCTTCGCCGGCTTGCCGGGCCGCCTCCGCCTGGGCCTGAGCCGCCAGGATCGCGGCCTGGCGCTGGCCCTCGGCGCGGGCCACATCGGCCTGCCGCTGCGCCTCGGCGGGGGCGATCACATCGGCCTGCAGAGCGGCCTGGGCCTGCTCGGCGCGCCGCTGCTCCACTTCGATGCGGGCCTGCACCCGGGCGGCCTCGGCCTGCTCGACGGCGATCCCGACATCCTTCTCGGCGCGGGCGTGTGCCAGCGGACCGGCCTGGTCGGCCTGGGCGTTCTCGGCCTCGGTCTGGGCGCGCAGCCGGGCCAGTTCGACGTCGCGCTTCTGATTGGCGACGGCGATCGCGGTATCGGCTTCGGCCTGGGCAACCGCTCCCTCCTGACGGGCCTTGGCCGACCGGATCTGGGCGTCCCGCTCGGCCTCGGCGGTGCCGACTGTGGCGTCCCGTTTCACCTCGGCGATGCGGCGCTGACCCAGCGATTCCAGATAGCCGTTGCGGTCGGAGATACCGGCGATCTTGAGGACGTCGACTTCCATGCCGATGCGGGCAAGGTCGGTGCCCGCCTCCTCGACCACGCTGCGGGCCAGCGTGTCGCGGTTGGAATTGAGATCCTCGACGGTCATCGTCGCGGTGATACCGCGCAGGCTGCCGGCCAGGATGTCGTTGATCTGGCGCTGCAGATCGTCGAGGTTCGACGTCAGGAAGCGCTGCACGGCGGTCTGCACGGCTTCGTCGGCCGAGCCGATCCGGACCAGGCCCACAGCTTCCACGTTGACCGGCACCCCGTTGTTCGACAGCGCGTTCTGCAGGTTGATGCTGACGTTGAACGGCTCCAGGCTCATGATGTCCACCCGTTCGATACCCGGCATCCGGAACCTGGCACCCCCGCGTACCACCTTCGGCTGACCGCGCCCGGTGAAGACCGCGACCTCGTTCGGCGGCACCTTGACGTAGTTGCGGACATAGATCATCGGCAACCCGACCAGCAACAGCAGTGCTGCCACAGCGCTGATGGTCACGATCAGGACAAGTGACATGGTTACTGCCTCTCCGGCCGGTTACTGCGGGGGTACTGCCACGACGTGCAGGTAATCGGCGTCGACATCAGCGATGTAGACGCGGGTCGCTTTGGCAAGATTCAGCGGTTCCGGGCTGATCGCCCGGGACCGGACCCGGTTGCCGTCGGGGTCGACGAACGCCACCTCGCCCCACCCGCCGGGCGGCACGTCGAGCGTCACCGTGCCCAGCAGGCCGATATAGGCCGACCGCCCGTGCTGAGAGTTGGCTTCCTGCCGGCGCAGATAGGGCAGCGCCACGCCGTGCACAAGGCAGACCAGTGCGACCCCGGTGCCGAGCCCCAGCGCGCCTGCGGCCGGCGTACCGAACCCGGCCCACGTCCCCACCAGCCCGCCGGCACCCGCTCCGACGAGAGCGGCCGACAAACCGGTCAGGTTCAGGAACGGCATCCCGTCATGCCCGAGGTCGGTCAGCAGCACGGCGACCAGCAGTGCGATCGCGCCGACGGCGAATGCCGCCAGGTACACAATCGTCACCACGCCCACCTCGATTCAACCGGCGACTGCGGGCGGCCGTCACACCGGCCGTCGCGGTCATCCTCGCATGTCGCTGCCTGTGTGGATGCGGCATTTTGGTGTGGGAGGCGGATGCGGGTATCGTAGGTCGACGGTGCGGCGTCCGCGTCGACTCTTGCGTGCCCAGTCTGAAGTTTTTGGTGTTGAGCCGAGAATTTCCTGTCACCGGCCCACGTTTTGCAGTCGTAGTCGGTGCTGCGCCGTGACGGGCGCATGCACATGCCACGAAGAATAAGTCAGACACGGAGGATCGCCGGAGCGTAATGGCCAAAAAAGACGGGGCAATCGAGGTCGAGGGTCGAGTGGTCGAACCCCTGCCCAATGCGATGTTTCGCATTGAGCTGGAGAACGGACACAAGGTGCTCGCCCACATCAGCGGCAAGATGCGGCAGCACTACATCCGTATCCTGCCGGAAGACCGGGTGGTCGTGGAGTTGTCTCCCTATGACCTGTCCCGGGGTCGCATCGTCTACCGGTACAAGTAGCTCCCGAGCGCCGTCGAAACACGTCAACCAGCGATGAGAACAGGACCAGAGCAGCCGTGAAGGTGAACCCCAGCGTCAAGCCGATCTGCGACAAGTGCAGGGTGATTCGTCGGCACGGCCGGGTCATGGTGATCTGCGCGGACCCGCGCCACAAGCAGCGTCAGGGCTAGCGGCCGACCGGCGCTCCCCGACGACACGGATCACCCGCCCGGCGCAGCCGGGCATCAGCAACAACTGAATGCAGACCTCCCAGTACCAGTGAGCGGCTGGCATCTTTAGAGATGGGCCGCCTCACACACGCCCGGATCGGAGGCCGGGCCCCGGAGCAGTCGGCCGGGAACGGGCTGGGATCACAACCTCCGTAACGAAGATGAAAGGGGCATGCCCCCATGGCTCGACTTGTGGGCGTCGACCTGCCGCGCGATAAGCGCATGGAGATCGCGCTGACCTACATTTACGGCATCGGCCGTACCCGCGCTTGCGAGATCCTGGCCGCAACCGGTATCGACAAGGACCAGCGCAGCAAGGACCTGACCGACGACCAGCTCACTCAGTTGCGTGACTACATCGAGCGCAACCTGAAGGTGGAGGGCGACCTGCGCCGCGAGGTGCAGGCTGACATCCGTCGCAAGATTGAGATCGGCTGCTACCAGGGCCTGCGGCACCGTCGCGGTCTGCCGGTGCGTGGCCAGCGGACCAAGACCAACGCGCGCACCCGCAAGGGCCCCAAGCGCACCATCGCCGGTAAGAAGAAGGCCAGGTAATCGTCATGCCACCGAAGAAAGCGACCGGCCCCAAGAAGGGTCAGAAGACCCGGCGGCGGGAAAAGAAGAACATCCCGCATGGTGCCGCTCACATCAAGAGCACCTTCAACAACACGATCGTGACGATCACCGACCCGCAGGGCAACGTGATCGCGTGGGCGTCGTCGGGCCATGTGGGCTTCAAGGGCTCGCGTAAGTCCACGCCGTTCGCCGCGCAGCTGGCCGCCGAGAACGCCGCCCGCAAGGCGCAGGAGCACGGCGTGAAGAAGGTCGACGTCTTCGTCAAGGGTCCGGGTTCGGGCCGGGAGACCGCGATCCGTTCGCTGCAGGCCGCGGGCCTGGAGGTCGGTGCCATTTCTGACGTCACGCCGCAGCCGCACAACGGTTGCCGTCCGCCCAAGCGGCGCCGGGTCTAGGAGGTTTAGGAAAACATGGCTCGTTACACCGGACCCGCCACCCGCAAGTCCCGCCGTCTGGGCGTAGACCTCATCGGTGGTGACCAGGCATTCGAGAAGCGGCCCTACCCGCCCGGCCAGCACGGTCGCGCGCGGATCAAGGAAAGCGAATACCGCCTGCAGCTGCAGGAGAAGCAGAAGGCGCGCTTCACCTACGGCGTCATGGAGAAGCAGTTCCGTCGCTACTACGAGGAAGCCGTCCGCCGGGGCGGCAAGACCGGCGAGGAGCTGCTGCGCATCCTGGAGAGCCGGCTGGACAACGTGGTTTACCGCGCCGGTCTGGCCCGCACCCGTCGGATGGCTCGCCAGCTGGTCAGCCACGGCCACTTCACCGTCAACGGTGTGAAGGTCGACGTGCCCAGCTACCAGGTGTCGCAGTACGACATCATCGACGTCAAGGACAAGTCGATCAACACGGTGCCGTTCCAGATCGCTCGGGAGACGTCGGGCGACCGCCCCATCCCGGGTTGGCTGCAGGTGGTCGGGGAGCGGCAGCGCATCCTGATCCACCAGTTGCCCGAGCGTGCGCAGATCGTCGTCCCGCTCACCGAGCAGCTGATCGTCGAGTTCTACTCGAAGTAGCTCACTCGGGGCTTAGCCCCGAGTACCCCCAACCGGCATCAAATAGCGGGTGCCAGAAGGAGAAAGAAAACCATGCTGATCTCGCAGCGTCCGACCCTGTCCGAAGAGGTTGTGGCCGACAACCGGTCTCAGTTCGTCATCGAACCCCTCGAGCCGGGCTTCGGCTACACCCTGGGTAACTCGCTTCGGCGCACCCTGCTGTCGTCGATCCCCGGCGCGGCCGTCACCAGCATCCGCATCGACGGCGTTCTGCACGAGTTCACCACCGTGCCCGGTGTGAAGGAAGATGTCACCGACATCATCTTGAACCTCAAGGGCCTGGTCGTGTCCTCCGAGGAGGACGAGCCCGTCACCATGTACCTGCGCAAGCAGGGCCCCGGTGCGGTCACCGCCGGTGACATCGTGCCGCCGGCCGGCGTGACGGTGCACAACCCCGACATGCACATCGCCACGCTGAACGACAAGGGCAAGCTCGAGGTGGAGCTGATCGTCGAGCGCGGCCGCGGTTACGTCCCGGCCGTGCAGAACAAGGTCTCCGGCGCCGAGATCGGCCGGATCCCGGTCGACTCGATCTATTCGCCGGTACTCAAAGTGACCTACAAGGTGGAGGCCACCCGCGTCGAGCAGCGCACCGACTTCGACAAGCTGGTGCTCGACGTCGAGACCAAGAACTCGATCAGCCCGCGGGACGCGCTGGCCTCGGCCGGCAAGACCCTGGTCGAGCTGTTCGGTCTGGCGCGCGAACTCAACGTGGAGGCCGAGGGGATCGAGATCGGCCCGTCGCCGGCCGAAGCCGACCACATCGCGTCGTTCGCCCTGCCCATCGACGACCTGGACCTGACCGTGCGGTCCTACAACTGCCTCAAGCGCGAGGGTGTGCACACGGTCGGGGAGCTGGTGGCTCGCACCGAGTCCGACCTGCTCGACATCCGCAACTTCGGCCAGAAGTCCATCGACGAGGTCAAGGTCAAGCTGCACCAGCTCGGCCTGTCGCTCAAGGACAGCCCGGCCAGCTTCGACCCGTCGCAGGTTGCCGGCTACGACGCCGCCACCGGCACCTGGTCGGCTGACACCGGATACGACGAGCAGGACTACGCCGAAACCGAACAGCTGTAACGAATTTCCGTCCCGGCCCTACCTGATACGGGGGTCGGCCCCATTTAGGAGAAGACCCCATGCCCAAGCCCACCAAGGGTGCCCGCTTCGGCGGCTCGTCCTCGCACCAGAAGGCGTTGCTGGCGAACCTGGCCACCTCGCTGTTCACCCACGGCCGGATCAAGACCACTGAGCCGAAGGCGCGGGCATTGCGGCCGTACGCCGAGAAGCTGATCACGCACGCCAAGAAGGGCACGCTGCACAACCGGCGTGAGGTGCTCAAGAAGATCCGCGACAAGGACGTGGTGCACTCGCTGTTCGCCGAGATCGCTCCGCACTTCGCGGACCGCAACGGTGGCTACACCCGCATCATCAAGGTCGAACCGCGTCAGGGCGACAACGCCCCGATGGCCGTGATCGAGTTGGTTCGGGAGAAGACCGTGACGTCGGAGGCCGACCGCGCCCGCCGGGCCGCGGCCAAGGCCGAGAAGGCTGCCCCCAAGACCGAGAAGGCCGAGAAGCCCGCCAAGGCCGAGGCCGAGGGGACGGTTGAAGAGCCGGCCGCCGAGGCGACCGAGGCCGAAGCCACCGAGGCTACCGAAGCCACCGAGGCTGCTGAGGCCACTGATGCGGCCGAGGGTACCGACGAGTCCTGACGATTCGGCCGAAGTCGTTCGGCTTCGGCTCGACATCGCCTACGACGGCACGGATTTCGCCGGATGGGCGGTTCAGGCAGGCCAGCGCACGGTCGCCGGGGTGCTCGATGAGGCCCTGACGACCGTGTTCCGCACTCCGGTGCGGTTGTTCGCGGCCGGACGCACCGACACCGGTGTGCACGCCACCGGTCAGGTGGCCCACCTCGACATCCCGGCTGCGACGCTGCCGCATGCGTATTCGCGGACCCGCCGTGACGGTGAACCGGAGTTCTTGGCCCTGACACGGCGATTGGCGCGTTTCCTGCCGATCGACGTGCGGGTGCTGCGGGTGCAACGCACCGTTGCCGATTTCGACGCCCGGTTCTCGGCGCTGCGGCGTCACTATGTCTACCGGCTGTCGACCGCACCCTACGGGGTGGCGCCGCAAGAGGCCCGCTACATCACCGCGTGGTCGCGTCCGCTGGACGTCGACGCGATGGCGCAGGCTTCCCGAAGCCTGGTGGGGCTCCACGACTTCGCCGCTTTCTGTCGCCATCGCGAGGGTGCCACCACCATCCGGGACCTGCAGCGTCTGGACTGGGTGCGCGACGGGGATCTGGTCACCGCGCAGGTCAGTGCCGACGCATTCTGCTGGTCGATGGTGCGGTCCCTGGTCGGGGCGGTGCTGGCGGTCGGTGAGCACCGCCGCGACGCCGCGTGGTGCGCCGGGCTGTTGAATGCCGAACGCCGCTCCAGCGACTTCACCGCCGCGCCGGCGCGCGGGCTGACGCTGGTCGGCGTCGACTATCCGCCCGACGACCAGCTTGGAGCCCGCACCGTCATCACCCGGGACCTACGGACCCGTTAAACCGGCTGTCATAGCAGCCCGGCGACGAACGAGGCCGCCTGGGTGGTCATGGAGGGTGTGTAGCCCGAATGCGCGGCGAAGTTGCGGCCGGGAGAGCAGACCGGATCACCGCCGGTGCACAGGTCGATGGTCTTGAACCCGTACACCGGACTGTTGGTCAACGGCTGCCCGATTTTGTTCGACGGATTGCCGAAGACGGCGATGGCCGCGACGTGCTCGGCGGCCTCGGGCGGCAATGGCGAGGTGAAACCGAAGCCGGGCACCGGGGCCGCGGCGACGATGTCGATGACCGCGGCGCCCTGCGAGTACCCGCCGAGCACCAGGCGGGTGCCGGGGCAGTTCTGCACCATCCACATCACGTGGGCGCTGGCATCGTTGGCCCCGTCGGCGGCACGGCCGAAGTCGTAGCTGGCGGGATAGTTCACCGCGTAGGCACCGACCGATCGGCCCGTTTGGCTCCGCAGTGCACCGACCAGCCCGTCACCGACGCGGCCCAGGCCCGGCGGCTCGTTGGTTCCGCGGGCGAAGACCACCTCGACATCAGGGCAGCCGTCGGCTGAGGCCTCCGGCAGGGCCGACGCAGTGGGGTCCAACAGCAGCGCTGCCGCAGCAGCACCCGAGGCCAGGATGCGCAGTTCCTTCATGGTGGGCGATAGTAGCGAAAATAAGCCTTGATCAGCTAAATAACTGCCGTGGTCCTGGTCACGGCGCCAGCGCCGAGACCGGCCCCGCGGCCCGCAGCCGGCCGGCGATGAAGTTGGCTGCCTGGCTGGTCAGGGCGGGAATGTAGCCGTCGGTGTGATCGGTCCACTCGTTGCCGGGCCCGTCATGGCAGATCGGGTCGCCCGGATTGCACAGGTCGAGCGCCTTGGCGGCGAACAGGGCGCTCTGCACGCTGATCGGACCGCCGGCCCGGATCGCGGGGTTGCCGAACGTGGTCACCGCCACCACCTGCTTGGCGTATTCGGCGGGCAGCTGGTTGCCCCAGCTGATGCCGCCGACCCGCGTGCCGGTGACGATGTCGATCACCGAGGCGCCCTGGGAATAACCGCCCAGCACCAGCTGAGTGTTGGGGCATACGTTGGCCGCGTCTCTGACCCGCCGGATCACGTCGTTGGCTCCATCGCCACCGCCCAGCTGCAGTCGCCCTGCGGGGTAGTTGACCCCGTACTCGTCGACTCGCTTGGAGGTCTGCTGGCGCAGCGAGTCGATGAGGGCGCGGCCCACCCGTCCGACGCCCGGCGGCTCGCTGGTACCGCGGGCGAAGATGACCTCGACGTCCGGGCAGTCGTAGGCGGTGGCTCTCGGTGCCACGCCCGGTGCCGCCGCCGGCAGGGTCAGTAGTGCGCCAGCCATCAGGACCGCGGAAAAAATGCTGTTCAACGGAGCAAAACGCATACCGGAGATGGTACCCAAGCCGCAGTTCGATACCGACGGGTCTGTGGAAAGCCGTGCACCGTCGCACCGGTCTTGCCGATAGTCTCGCCGCACAGACCGCGCGGGGACGGGTGGCGAGATGGCGGGACGATCGGGGACGCAGCTCGAACTCAGCGCCCACCGCTTTGCGGCCCGCCGGCTGGCAAGGGCGCTCTCCCGCGGCGAGGTGACCGGCGACCCCGCCCCCGGGCGGACCGCGCTGGGCCTGAGCTGGCTGGTCAGTGCGCTCGTCGCCGCGGGGGCGGTGGTGCTGGCCGTCGTGCGGCCGCAGTCGGTGCTGGGTGACGAACCCATTGTCCTGGACCGGGCCAGCGGGGCACTGTATGTCCGCGTCGCCGACGTGCTGCATCCGGTGTACAACCTCGCCTCGGCGCGGTTGATCGCCGGTGCCGCCGACCCGCTACCGGTGGACGGCGAGGCGATCCGGCGCGCCCGGCGGGGCCCGCCGCTGGGCATTCCCGGTGCTCCCGGCGTCCTCGGGGCGGCGACGCCGGCCGCGCAGACCTGGTCGCTGTGTGACGACACCGCCGGGACCACGCTGTTCGTCGGTCCCATGCCACGGCAATCGGCCGGCGTCACGGCGCAGGAGGCGGTGCCGGTGGACTCCGAGTCCGGGGCCCGCTACCTGCTGGTCGACGGACGGCGGATCGCCGTCGATCCCGCTGACCCGGTGCTGGCCGCCGCGGTGTCGCGGCGCGTTTCGGCCCTGCTGCTCAACGCGATCCCCGAAGCCCCCGACGCCTCGCCGGTCGACCCCCGTCGGCTGCGGATCGCCCCCGCGACGCTGTGCGCGCACTGGCGCCCCGAGGTCCCGGACGTGATCACCTTGTCCACCGGGGCCTTCCTGTCCACCGGGGAGACCCCGACGGCACTGGCGCAGGCGGATGGGCCGGGGCCCGCCCTGGATGCGGTCTACCTGCCGCCGGGACACACGCCCTACGTTCGCGCGGTCGATACCGCCGGCCATCCCGTGGGTTCCGGCTATCTGATCGCCGACACCGGGGTGCGGTACGCCGTCGCCGACGATGATGCGGCGCGCAGCCTGGGGCTTCCGGGCCCTGCGGCCGGGGTGCCGTGGCCACTGCTGGCCGGGCTCCCGGCCGGCCCCCGGCTCAGCCGGGACCAGGCGCTCCGGCCCCGCGACCTGCCCTCCGGCGAGCCGCCAACCGGGCGATGACGGCCACCAGCAGCGCTGCCAGCAGCAGCGCAGTGCCGGCGACGGCGGTGCCCAACCCGGCGGCACCCGTGGCGGGTCCGGGGGGCAGGATCACGGCCGGGTCCTGCGACGGTGCCGGGCCACCCTGCTCGCGGGTGGCGGCTGGTTCGAAGGTCAGCGCGGCCAGCGGGTCCACCACGCCGGCGCCGACGTAGTCATCGCGCCCGCCCGGTGGCGGGTGGGCGGTGGCCGTGATCCGGTCCATCACCTGACGCGGCGTCCACTGCGGGAACCGCGCGCGGATCAGCGCAGCCAGACCGCTGACCACAGGCGCGGCAAAACTGGTGCCGCGCAGCGCCGAGCCGTCGAGACTGTCGGCCATCGCATCGGCGACGGTGCTCAGCGAGAGCACCGACTCGCCCGGGGCTGCCACGTCGACCCAGGGGCCGGGCGCCGTGAAGGCCGACGCGGCGCCCACGCCGTCCACCGAGCCGACGGTCAGTACGTAGTCGTCGTACCAGGCCGGGGTGACGATCATGGGCTGGTCGCCGCCGCACCCCTCGTCGGTGTTGCCCGCCGCGGCGACGACCACGGTGTTCTTCACCTCGACCGCATAGGCCAGGGCGGCTCCCAGCGCGCGGTCGTCGAGGCCGGAGCTCTCGGGCCGGCAGGCCACCGCGGAGATGTTGATGACCGATGCCCCCAGGTCGGCCGCCGTGCGCACCGCCGCCGCCAGCGTGTCGACGTCGCCGATGCCGGGGGCCGCGCCGACGGCACTGAATCTGGTGCTGGACTGGCGGATGGCGATCACGGTGGCCAGCGGCGCCACCCCGGCGAACCGGTCAGTCGCGGGATCGGGTGCGGCCGCGATGATTCCGGCGACCAGCGTGCCGTGCCCGTCGCAGTCACGGGTGCCGTCGCCCGTGGACACGTAGTCACCGCCGCCGACCAGGCCGGGCAGGCGCCGGTGTAACGCCACCCCGGTGTCGATCACCGCAACCCGCTGGCCGGCCCCCCGGGTGAGCGCCCACGCGGCGCTCAGGTCCAGCTCGTCGAGTTGGGTCGTCGGCCCGCCCGGGCCCAGCGACGGCACGGTGCACACGTCGCGCTGCACGGTGGGGCGGGTCGGCGCGGCCGGCGCCGGCGGGGGCAGTCGGGTGCCGTCGACCGGGGGCGGGGCCACCGCGTTCGCCGGCGGCGCCCACGCCGACATCGCCGCCATCAGGGCGGCCGCGGTCAATCGAGCGATCCGCCGGCGCCGCACGGTTCACCCCACGCTCAGCCCGCGGGCGACGCTGTAGAGCCCCACCAGCCAGCAGGCCAGCGGTGCCAGCGAACCGAGCGCCAGGCCCTCCAGAACCTCGGCGCCGCGCCGGATCGACACGGACGCGGGGGTGGCGCCGAAACCGAGCGCCGCGGCGGCCAGCGCCACGGCCAGCCCCGCCGGCCACTGCCGTGCCCCGCTGAACGACGCGCCCAGCAACGCGATCCCCAGCGTGGCGGTACCACCGGCGACCAGCGCCGCGATGTGGGCGCCGTCGCTGTGCGAACGGGCGCGCAGCGCCAACGCCGCACCGGCCGCCGCCGCGAACACCACACCGGCGGCCCGCGGCGTCCCGGCGACCGGTGCCGCGGCGATCACGCCGGCGGCGCCCAGCACCACCAGCCCCGACGCCACCGCCACCAACCCGGTCAACAGATCGTGAGCCTGACCGGCCCGGGCGACGGCTGCCTGCGGGCTGCGGGACAACCCGGTGGCCGCGGCGGCAACGCGGTCGGCGATGCGGGTCAGCCAGACACCGGCGCACGCCGCCACAACGGCCAGCCGTGCCAGGCCGGACCCGCTCAGCGCGACGGCCGTGGCCGCGACCGCCGCCAGCACCGTCAGCCCGGCCAGACAGCACAACATGGTGCGAACCGGTGCACCGCAGCCGCTCGACGGAACGGTCAGCAGGGCTACCGTTCCTGCCGCCGCGAACGCCAACAACAGGTTGGGGGCGCCGGGCCCGCCGGGGACGGCCACGAAACCGGCTACCCCGGACAGGCCGCTCGCCGCCAGCGCGGCACTGAGCCGGCGCGCCCCCGGACTCCACGGGCGCTGCATCGCCTGAACCCCGGCGGCCAGCTGCTCGGCCGGATCATCGCAATACACCTGCGGCGCGGGGCACGGCGCGTAGGTCAACACCAGTGTTGCGCCGTCGCGGATCCCCTGTTGCGACAGGGATTTCGTACCGTCCAGCGCTGCCTTTCCGGGCTCACAGAGGCGATAGGGGCGCAGCGGCGGCGGGTCCGCCCCGGGTGGCAGGACGTCCACAACAGCGGGGATCAGCGACGCGACCGGAACGCCGGACGGCAGGGCAAGGTCGGCGTGCGCGCGGTCGGTGTATATCGCCACCCGGCGCAGGCCGGAATCCGGAGTGGACACGTCGCGTTCCCCTTTCGCCCTCGATGGGGCGACGCTACGGCCCCGTCGGAGCACGGGCTTGCGGCTATCCACAGCCGAGTTGCGGGTTCCCACGGGGCTTCCTACCGTGTGCCGATGACCGGTCCCGCTCCGTGCGTGACTCCACCGTCGCCGCCGCCGCAGAACGAAATCGGCGTCGCTGCACCGCCATCGGTTCGCGACGGCGACCATCGGATGATCCTGGCCCGGCTGCTGCCGATCGGGGCGGCCGTGGCCATGCTCGCCGTCACCGTCATCGCCCACCGCGCCGGGGTGAGCGCCCTACGCAGCCCGGTAGCCGTGTTGCCGGTGATGATGCTCAGCTCGGCGGTCGCCCTCGCAGTGGCGGGACGCAGTCGTTCGGGCGGCAACGGCATCGATGATGACCGCCAAAGCTATCTGGCCTATCTGAGCCGGCTGCGCGGCGCCGTCACCGAAAGCGCTGCGGCCCAGACGGAATTTGCGCGGTGGTCACATCCTGACCCGGACGTCCTGTGGCAGCTCACCGGTGGGTCCCGGCAGTGGGAGCGCGAGCCGGCCGATCCGGCTTTCGGCTCAGCGCGGGTGGGCATTGGGCCGGCCGTGCCGGCCAGTCGACTGGTCGCGCCCGCGCATGACCCGGCGAGCCGGGCCGACCCGGTCGCCGATGCCGCGCTGCAACGTTTTCTCGACACCTATGCCACGGTGCCCGAGCTGCCGGTCACGCTGCCGGTGCTGGGCGGCGAGCCGTTGCTGCTGGACGGCGACGCCGAGCGGGTAGGCGGCCTGCTGCGCGCACTGATCTGCCAGCTCGCCGTCCTGCACGCCCCCGCCGTGCTGGCGATCGCCGCGGTCACCAGTTCGCGCCAGCGTGACTGGGACTGGCTGAAATGGCTTCCCCACCACCAGCACCCGTCGGCATCCGGGGGAATGCTGCTGCTGACCTATCCCGACCTGGCGGCCGCCGAAAGCGACCTCGCCGGCCGCCGGGCCGTGGTGATCAGTGACGACCCGGCAGGTCTGCGGGTAGCCGAGGCAGGAGCGCGCGGCGCCGCTCGCCGCCTGGCCGTGTCGGCAACAACGTTGCACGACCGCGACGGCCGTCTCGGCCAGCCGGACTACCTGAGCCTCCCCGATGCGACGGTGTGCGCTCAGCGACTGGCCGGCTGCCGGGCGGCCGGCTCCGGCCGCGGCGACCGGGGGTGGGCTGAGCTGCTGGGCATCGACACCGTCGACGGCTTCGACCCGCCGGCTGCCTGGGCGGGCGCGGCGGCGCAGCGGTTGTGCGTTCCCATCGGCACCGACGACGCCGCCGGCCCGGTGCTGCTGGACATCAAAGAGGCCGCCGATCGGGGCAGCGGTCCGCACGGACTGTGTATCGGCGCCACCGGATCCGGGAAATCGGAGTTTCTGCGCACCCTGGTCCTGGGCATGGTGGCGCGTCACTCGCCTGAGGACCTGAACCTGGTCCTGGTCGACTTCAAAGGCGGCGCAACTTTCCTCGGATTCTCCCAGGCCCGCCACGTCAGTGCCGTCATCACCAATCTCGCCGAGGAGGCGCCGCTGGTCGACCGGATGCGCGACGCACTGGCCGGAGAGCTGCAGCGCCGCCAGCAGCAGTTGCGCGACGCCGGGCTGCCCGGCGTGGCCGCATACCGGCAGGCGCGCGCGACGCAGCCGCAGCTACCGGCCCTCCCGGCACTGCTGCTCATCGTCGACGAGTTCTCCGAACTGCTGCACCGCCACCCCGACCTCCTCGACACCTTCGTCGCAATCGGCCGGCTGGGCCGGTCGCTGGGAATCCACCTGCTGCTGGCCAGCCAGCGCCTCGAAGAGGGCAGGCTGCGCGGGCTGGAAGCGCACCTGTCCTACCGGGTGTGCCTGAAGACGATGTCAGCCGCCGAATCCCGGATCGTCTTGGGCACCACGGCTGCGCACGACCTGGAGAACACCCCCGGTCTGGGGTTTCTGCGCACCGCCGACGGCACCGTACGGCGATTCCAGACGGCCTATGTCTCCGGTGTGTGCCCGCGCCCCCTGTCGGCGCCCGCCGCGGTACAGCCGTTCACCGCCGCGCCGATTCACCGCCCCGCCGCCGCACCCGATCCAGGCGCGCGCACCGTGATGCAGGCGATGCTGCACAGGGTGTCCGGGCACGGCGCCCAAGCGCGCCGAATCTGGCTGGCACCCTTAGGCGATTCCCCGGACCTGGGATCGGTGTTGCGCAGCAACCCTGCTGCCCACCTGAGCGTTCCCGTCGGCGTCGTCGACCGGCCATTCGAGCAGCGGCGCACCGCCTTGTGCGTCCGGCTCGACGGCGCAGCCGGACACGTCGCAGTGGTCGGCGCGCCGCAATCGGGCAAGTCGACCGCCCTGTGCACCCTGATCGCCGCACTGTGCGCCACCCACGATGCGGCCCGGGTCGTGTTCTACTGCCTGGACTTCGGCGGTGGCATGCTTTCGGGCCTCGGCGCCGTGCCGCAGGTGGGCGCGGTGGCCGACCGTGCGCACCCCGATCTGGTCGGGCGGATGGTCGCCGAACTGCAGGCTGTGGTGGCGCGCCGCGAAACCGGCGCCGACCGCGATGCGGAAGGCCAGGGCGTGGCCCCCGACGTCTTCCTGGTGATCGACGGATGGGCTGCGCTGTGCCGCGAATTCGACCTCGAAGCCGCGATCGTCGCACTGGCCGCCAGCGGACTGTCCCACGGCGTGCACGTGGTGCTGGCTGCGTCGCGGTGGGCCGAGGTGCGGCCCGCCCTGCGCGACCTCATCGGCACCCGCATCGAGCTGCGCCTGGGAGATCCCGCCGAATCCGAACTGGACCGCCGGCAAGCCCAGCAGGTGCCGCAGGATCGGCCCGGGCGCGGTCTGACTGCCGAGGGCATGCACATGCGGCTCGCCCGGCCCGAAAACTGGGCGCCGCTGCGGCATCCCGACGGTGTCGTCGCCCCGCCGATCCGGTTGCTGCCGGCCGTGGTGGCGCCCGCAGATGTGGCCGCGGCCGCCGCCGGACTGCCGGTACTGGGCATCGGTGAACCCGAACTGGCCGCCGTCGCCCTCGATTTCGGCCGGCAACCGCACCTGCTGGTCCTGGGCGAGAGCGAGTGCGGCAAGACCTCGGCGCTGCGCACGCTGTGCCGGGAGCTGGTACGCGCCCACACCGCCGAGCAGGCCCAACTGCTGGTGGTCGACTACCGCCGCGGCCTGCTCGAGGTGGTGCCGCCCGGGCACCTGGGCGGCTACGCGGTAACCGCGCCGATGCTCAGGAGCCAATTGGCGGACGTGACCGCGCAGCTGTCCGCACGGTTACCCGGCGCCGGCCTCGCCCCGCAGCAGCTACGCGCCCGGTCCTGGTGGTCCGGCCCGCAGTGGTTTGTGGTGGTCGACGACCACGACGTGGTGACCGCGGGCTCCGGCAATCCGCTGACGCCGCTGCTGGACTACCTGCCCTACGCCGGCGATGTCGGGCTGCACCTGATCGTGGCGTGCCGCACCGGCGGTGCCGCCCGGTCGGCGTATGAACCGACGCTGACCGCGCTGTCCGATCTGGGCGCGATGCGGCTGGCGATGAGCGGCGCGGAGGCCCCCGGCGGCTGGGGGCGACCCGCCGACCTGCCGGCCGGGCGCGGCACGTTGACCACGCGGGCCGACGGGCCGCGGCTGATCCAGGTGACCTGGGAACCATGAGCGCCGGGCATCGGGCGGTGATCGAGGCCGGGCCCGTCACCATTCGGCGGCTCTGCTGCGGCGGCGCCGAAGCGGCCGGTGCCGTCGCGGCGGTGGAATGGATCGACGACCCGGTCGGGCTGGTCGCCGGGCAACCGGTCGCGGTGCCCGAGCTGCTGCGCGACGTGCTGGCCTGCGCCCCGCCCGCGGTGGCGATGGAGCTCATACACCCGGCGTGGTGGCCGAAACGACGCGTGGCGGCGCTCACCGCGGCCGCCGGCGCCGTGCCGGTGCGCATCCGGTCGCGGTCGACGGTGCTGGCCGGCGCAGCCGGTGCCGCAGCGGTCGTGGAGATCGCCGACGGCCTGGTTGCCGTCACCGGCACCGGAATTCCCGGGATGGTCGCCGAGCCGCGCATCGGCGACCCCGGCGAGGTCGCCGACGCAGTGGCCCGCCGGGTCCTGGCGGCGCTGGGAGATCGTCGCGACGGCGTGGTGATCGACGCGCCGGCCGGGGTCGGCGGGGCCCCGGCGCTGGCGAGCATGATCGACCACCGGTTGGGACCCGAGGTGCGGGTGACCGTGGCCGACGGGCTGCCCCCGGTTCGCCCGGCCGCCGGTACGCCGGTCGCCGCTGCGACCGTCGCGAGGCATCGCCGGCGGCGCCGGCCGGCTGCCGCCGCACTGGGATTGGCTCTGCCGGTCGGCTGGGCGCTGGTGGTGCACCCGGGCACGGCACCGGCCCCCGTGCCCACGTCGTATCTGCTCGACGGCGCGGTGGCGATGCAGGTCCCGGCGGACTGGACGGTGCGGCGGGTCAGCGGTGGGCCCGGATCGGCACGGGTGGAGGTGGCCAATCCGGCCGATCCGCATCAGGTGCTGCACCTGACCCAGATGCCGGCCCCGGCCGGCGCGCTGGCCACCGTCGCCGATCCGCTGCAGCAGGGATTGCGGCGCGCCCAGGCCGAGACGCCGGGGGTGTTCGTGGACTTCGATCCGGCCGGCACCAGTGCAGGCCGGCCCGCGGTGACCTATCGCGAGGTGCGCGCCGACCGTCAGATCGCCTGGGCGGTGCTGGTCGACGGCTCGATCCGGATCGCTGTCGGCTGCCAGAGCGGCCCCGGCGGCGCCGACACCGTGCGCACCGTCTGCGAGCAGGCGGTGCGGTCCGCCCATGCCGTTGGGCGTTGACCGCCCGCCCGCGAAATCGCCCGGTGGGGAACCGGCGGGAACCGGAACGGGCGTATCGCCGTCGAACTACGTATCAGCGAACCGACGACGATAGGGACTGATGTGGCTACACCTTCCGGGCTGTCCGGATCCGCCGGCAGCACCGCGCTTCGTGCCGACTTCGACGTCATGCGCGCCGTCGCAGCGGCCACCGACGCCCGCAACGAGGAGATCCGGGGCATGCTGCAGGCGTTCGTCGCCCGGATGCGCGCGGTTCCGGAGTCGGTGTGGTCGGGCCTGGCAGCGGCCCGGTTCCAGGACGTTGTGGATCGCTGGAACTCCGAATCGCTGAACCTGCATCACGCGCTGGCGCGTATCGCCGAGACCATCCGGGGCAACGAACGTGCGCTGCGTGAGGTGGCTGAGGCCCACTCGCACCACATCGCCGCCGCCGGCGACGGAATCTGACCGGTGCCGGGTATGGACACCGCACTGTCGTACGACTTCGACGAGATCGAATTCGCTGTCCGCCAGGAGATCCACACCACGGCCGCCCGGCTCAACGGGGCCCTGGAGGAGTTGCGGTCGCAGATCGCACCGCTGCAACAGGTCTGGACGCGGGAGGCGGCCGGGGCCTACCACGCCGAGCAGCTGCGCTGGCAGCAGGCGGTCGAGGCGCTGAACCAGATCCTGGTCGATCTCGGCCGGGCGGTGCGCGACGGCGCCGCTGATGTCGCCGACGCCGATCGCCGCGCCGCGGGAGCCTGGGGGAGGTAGGAGAGGCCGCCCCCGAACCGGTGTGGCCCCTGGGGATGGAGAGCCGTCGGGGGCCACACCGGTTGAACGCCCCGGCAGTCGCCGTTTTGACCTGCCCGGATCGCCCCCGGTAAGCTGCTCCGTTGGCGTGCGGTGCCTGCGGGCACAGCGGGTCTCGGGTCACTGTCGGTCGCCGAGAACCACCCCGCCGTCCACGCCGGACCGGCACCCGGCTCATACCGGGATCCGCAAGTCCGGGACGACCCGGCTCGAGTTGAAAAGAAGAGGTAAGCGCTGTGCCCACCTATGCGCCGAAGGCGGGTGACACCACACGTTCGTGGTATGTCATCGACGCCACCGACGTGGTGCTTGGCCGGCTCGCCGTTGCGGCAGCAACCCTGCTGCGCGGCAAGCACAAGCCGACATTCGCGCCGAACGTTGACGGCGGTGACTTCGTCATCATCATCAACGCCGACAAGGTCGCCATCAGCGGCGACAAACTGCAGAAGAAGATGGCTTACCGCCACTCGGGTTACCCGGGCGGGCTGCGCAAGCGCAGCATCGGCGAGCTGATGGAGACCCGTCCCGACCGTGTCGTGGAGAAGGCGATCCTCGGGATGATCCCGCACAACAAGTTGGGTCGTCAGATTCAGCGCAAGCTGCACGTCTACGCCGGGCCGGTGCATCCGCACACCGCCCAGCAGCCGATCCCGTTCGAAATCAAGCAGGTGGCGCAATGACCGAGACCGCATTTGAAGGTGCTGAGGTCCCCGAGGTCGACGAGACCGTCGTTGAGGTTGTCGAGGACGTAGTGCACGAAGACGCCGAGCCGGCCTACCAGCCGCACTACCTGGGCCGTCCCATCCAGACCGTGGGCCGCCGCAAGGAGGCCGTGGTCCGGGTGCGCCTGGTGCCCGGCACCGGGAAGTTCGACCTGGACGGGCGCACGCTGGAGGCCTACTTCCCGAACAAGGTGCACCAGCAGCTGATCAAGGCTCCGCTGGTCACCGTGGACCGGCTGGAAAGCTTCGACGTCTACGCCCATCTCGACGGCGGCGGTCCGTCCGGCCAGGCCGGGGCGCTGCGTCTGGCGCTGGCCCGCGCGCTGATCCTGGTCCAGCCCGAAGACCGCCCGGCCCTGAAGAAGGCCGGCTTCCTGACTCGTGACCCCCGGGCCACCGAGCGCAAGAAGTACGGTCTCAAGAAGGCCCGCAAGGCTCCGCAGTACAGCAAGCGCTGATCTGCGATTGCATTCTGGCAGCGAGTTGGGGGTGCCTTCCGCACGCGGAAGGTGCCCCCGGCTTGCTTTTGAGGGCGGTGGTTTCCGGTCCGACACCGGCGTGTCGGGCCGGGAGCACGCACGCTCGCGGCGATAAAGGATAGTTATGGGTCGACTTTTCGGCACCGACGGCGTCCGCGGGGTTGCCAACCGCGAGCTGACCGCCGAGTTGGCGGTTGCGCTGGGCGGCGCCGCGGCGCAGCGGCTGTCCACCAGCACCGAGCGCCGGGTCGCCGTCGTCGGCCGCGACCCCCGCGCCAGTGGCGAGATGCTGGAGGCCGCGGTCATCGCCGGGTTGACCAGTCAGGGCGTCGACGCGCTGCGCGCGGGCGTCCTGCCGACGCCCGCGGTGGCCTATTTGACCAGCGCATACGATGCCGATTTCGGCGTGATGATCTCCGCCTCCCACAATCCGATGCCCGACAACGGCATCAAGTTCTTCGGCCCGGGCGGCCACAAGCTCGATGACGCCACCGAGGACCAGATCGAAGACTTGGTCGCCGCCGGCCCGGGACTGCGCCCGATCGGCGCCGAGCTGGGCCGGGTGGTCGATGCCCCCGACGCGCTCGATCGCTACCTGCACCACCTGAGCGAGGCCAACCCGATCCGGCTGGACGGCCTGACCGTGGTCGTGGACTGCGCGCACGGTGCGGCGTCGCAGGCAGCGCCGGATGCCTACCGCGCCGCCGGTGCCACCGTGATCGCGATCAACGCCGACCCCAACGGACTCAACATCAACGACGGCTGCGGGTCGACGCACCTGGAGCCGCTGCAGGCGGCGGTACGTGCTCACGGCGCCGACCTGGGCTTGGCGCACGACGGCGATGCCGACCGGTGCCTGGCGGTGGACGCCGACGGCAACGTGATCGACGGCGACGCCATCATGGTGGTGCTGGCCCTGGCCATGCGCGACGCGGGCGAACTGGTCGATGACACCCTGGTGGCGACCGTGATGAGCAACCTCGGCCTGCACCTGGCGATGCGCGACGCCGGGATCACGGTGCACACCACCGATGTCGGTGATCGCTACGTCCTGGAGCAACTGCGGGCCGGCGGATTCACCCTCGGCGGCGAGCAGTCCGGTCACGTCGTGCTGCCCCAGGTGGCCACCACCGGTGACGGCATCATCACCGGCCTGCGGCTGATGGCGCGAATGGCCCAGACCGGGCGCCCGCTGGCCGAACTGGCCGCGGCGATGTGCACGCTGCCGCAGGTGCTGATCAATGTGGAAGTCACCGACAAGGCCGACGCGGTGGGCCATCCGGCGGTGCGCGAGGCGGTTCGGCGCGCTACCGAGGAGCTCGGCGACGCCGGCCGAATCCTGTTGCGGCCCTCCGGTACCGAACAGCTGGTGCGGGTGATGGTGGAGGCGGCCGACGAGGAGACGTCCCGCCGGGTCGCCGCCGAGGTTGCCGACGTGGTGCGCGCCCGGCGCTGACTCGGGCGAATCGGCGGGAACCCCGCTCGCCGTGGCGGCGTCCTACCCGTATGGGACAACTGAAGCTCTACCTCGATGCCGCCGCGTTGTGTTCGGTGGCCGACCACTTCGACACGACCGCGGCGGCCATGGACACCGCCACGCGAATCCGGCTGGGCGGATTGACCTTCGGCGGCGCCACGGCGGGCCGCGACTGTTTCGGGGCGGGGGAGGAGCTGCGCCGCGCCCTGCACGGCTGGGTTCCGGAGCTGATCCGCTGGTCACGGGCCGCCACCGAGATCGCCGCGGCGCTGCGGGCCGCGTCGGCGCGCTACCGGCAGGTGGAGGTGCTGGCGGCGGAGCGAGTCGGCTGACGTGGCAGCACGATTCGACGTGCCCGCACGGCTGGCACAGGGACGCGAGGCGGTCGCAGTCACCCAGGCCTACGTCTCGGCGTGCCACCGGCGGGGCTACCGCGATGCTGAACTCACCGGCTATGACGGCCAGCTCGCCGACCGCTACGACAGTGAAGCCGGTCTGGACCTGCGGGCGCTCGACTCCGACTGCACCGAGTTGCGCGCCCTGGCCGACGCCGCCGACGATGCACTGCACACCCAGCGCCGCCACCTTGCCGCGCTTCAGGACGCCTGGCGTGGCCCCGGCGCCGACGCCGCCGCGGAGTTCCTGCGCCGGCACTGCGACACCGCTGCTGCGCTCACCGACCGGCTGCGCGCCGCGGCCACCGGGCTCGGTGTCCTGCGCGACGAGCTGTGGCGGTTGGTCGATGTCAAGGTCGCGGCCGTGCTGGGAGTCGATGAGCGGGTGGGCGCGCAACGGCCGGCTTGGCTGTCGGCGGCGTGCGCGGTGAACGCCGGCACCGCGGACGAACGGGCCGTCGACATCGTGGAAAAGCAGGTGCTTGCATACGTGGACAACGATGTTCGCGGCGATTGGGTCGCAGCAGTCCGGGCTGCCCAGGACGGCATTGCCGAGGCATACCGCACCGCGATCGCCGCAGCCGGCGCCGGGCCGGCGGTGTGGTTCGCAGTTCCGGCAGACCTCGGGCCGATCCCGCGGCCCGAGGGCCCGGAGACTGTGCCGGTTGCAGACGATGGTGGCCGGCCGGCAGCGGCTGTGGTCGCGGCGTCAGACGATCCGGCGCAGCCGCTGCGCCCGGCGGCCCCGCAGCCGCCGCATCCGGGGCCACCGTTCGACGGCGGTGCGCCGGGCACTCCCGGCGCGTTCGAGCCGCCCGGGACGCGGGCCGTCCCGGGTGACTGGGGCTGGCAGTCGGCCGGCCCGCCCAGTGGGACCGGCGGCGGGCTGGGCGGCCTGCCCGGATTGCCCGGACTGGGCGGGCTGATTCCGGGGACCGCCGATACGTTCGGTGCCGATGAGCCGTTCCGCGATCCTTTCGAGGACCGGCCCCGAGCCGAAGCCGAACACTCCGAGCCCGCCGGCGTCGCCGACTCCGAGGGGTCCCCAGACCCTGACGAAGCCGCCGATGCCGAGCCGGAGTCAGATCCCGCCGAGTCGCCCGCTGACCGAGACGATCCGCAGGACCGACCGGGCAACGCGCCACTCGGTGATGCCGCGGGGGAGGCGGCCCCGTCGGGCGGCAATCGGGAACCGGAAGCGCCGAGCGCCGGCACCGATGCCGAGCAGCCCCTGGCGGCCTCAGACGTCGCACCTCAGACGCCGTGTGACATCGCGGCCCAGGAGTTGCCGCACGCGGGCGGGTGAGGGTGCCGCACACCCGCGGGTCATTGCGGGCAAGATCGCGCGGCCGGGCCGCGCTGGATCACGACGGAAGCAGGTCGCGCAGTTCTGCGACGTAGCGCAGCGCCTCGTCCGGCCCGGTTGCCAGTGGGGCCACCAGCAGCGTTGTCACGCCGGCCTCGGCGTAGGCGGCAAGTCGTTCGGCCACCAGACCGCGGGGCCCGACCAACGAGGTGTTGCGGACCAGCTCGTCGGGCACGGCATTGATCGCCTCGGTCTTGCGCCCGGCCAGGTAGAGCTCTTGAATGCGATCGGCGACCTCGCCGAACCCGTAACGGGTGGCCAGGTTGTGGTAAAAGTTCCGGCCTTTGGCGCCCATCCCGCCGATGTACAGCGCCAGCTGAGGCTTGGCCCAGGCCAGCCGGTCTTCCACGTCGTCGCCGATGGCCAACGTCGCCCCGACGATAACGTCCAGGGGCGCCATCGCAGGATCACGCCTGGCCGCACCGGCCTTGAGCGAGTCGCCCCAGATGTCCTGCGCCCGTTCCGGATAGAAGAAAACGGGTTGCCACCCCTCGGCGATCTCGGCGGTCAGCTCAACGTTCTTGGGGCCCAGGGCGGCAATCGAGATCGGAATGCGCTCCCGAACCGGATGGTTGATCAACCGCAAAGCCTTGCCCAGACCGGTTCCGCGTTCGGGTGGAAGGGGCAGTTGGTAGTGCTTGCCCGCATAGTTGAGTCGTTCCCGGCGCCAGACCGCCCGGCAGATCTCCACGACCTCGCGGGTGCGTCCCAGCGGAGCGTCGAAGGCAACGCCGTGGAAACCCTCCACCACCTGCGGGCCCGACGTACCCAGGCCCAGGGTGAAGCGGCCATCCGACACGTAGTCCAGGCCGGCCGCCGTCATGGCCAGCAATGCGGGCGTCCGGGTGTAGATGGGCAGGACCCCGGTGAGCAGCTCGACCCGCGAGGTCTTGGCGGCCAGGTACCCCAGCTGGCTGATGGCGTCGAACGAGTAGGCCTCGGCGACCGCGACCACGTCTATCCCGATCTTCTCCAGCTCGAGGACCTGCTCGACGGCTTCCTTGAATCCGCCCGCGTAGCTCAGCTGTGTACCGATGCGCATCACTCACACATACCAGTCTTTGCTGACGGCCCAGCGCCTCGGGGGCCGGCAGCAGCGGCTACTCAGGGAAAAAATAGGGCGCATCACGAGGTAGTCCACCATCGCGACGGGGGAGAACGGGCACCGCGGACCGCGGCTACCCGAACAGTGCGGCGAGCTTCTCCTCCGGCGGCAGCGGCTCCGGCAGGGGACCCGGTGCCTGGGTTCGCGGCAGGGCTGCCTGCGGGTCGGCGAAGGCCCGGAACGCTTTGTCGCCCACCAGTTGTGCCATGAGGTATCCGGTCAGCAGGGCGCGCACCCGCCGCTGGGTGCGCCGGTCCGACGTCGGCAGGCCGAAGAACCCGGTGAGACGGCGGCCCTGCGGCAGTCCGGCGGGCGACACCTTGTCGATCACCCGCAGCGTCGCGGGCCCCCAAGCGTGGGCCAGCTCGATCGCGTTGGAACGCAATGCTTTGGGGTCACCGGCGCTACTGAACACCACGCCGGGTACATCGAGTGCGGCCGCCGCCAGCTCGGCGGGCGGTGTGGTGACGGTCGGGAAGATCGCCGCCACGGCCTTGGGCGTGATCGGCAGTGCTGCCGCGGCGAACACCGCGGCCGAACCGCCGAAGCCGTGACCGGCTACCCCGAGCCGGCCGGGGTCGACGCTGATACGCCCCGGCCCCAGCCGGATGTCGATGGCGATCTCCAGGGCGCGGCCCAGGTCGGCGGCCAGGGTCAGCACCGACGGCGCCAGCCCTCGTTCGGTGGCCGGCGCCACCGCCACAACACCCCATGAGGCCAGGTGCTCCAGCAGTCCGGCGTAGCGATCGGCCCCGGTCAGCCAGTCGTGCCCGAATGCCACGGCGGGCAGCCGGTACCCGGACGCGGGGGTGTACACCACCCCGGCCAGGCCGGCATAAGCCAGGTCCCCGCGCAGGACGCGATGCGGGCCGGGGCGGGTCAACGCGGCGTAAAGACGCTTGGTGCTGGCCATCCGATGACGGTAACGCACCGGCGCCACCGGCGTTGCGGGGTCAGTCCGGTCGTGCCCTCCAGTACTGCAGTGCCACCGCCTGCTGCGCCGCGGCGGCGGTCCGGGCGGCCGCCGCGGGATCGGCGGGACCGGTGCGCCTACCCGGCGCCGCCCGCCGTTGCGCCACCGCGGCGAAACCGCCGTCGAGGTACCGCTGCCGGGCGGCCTGGCGCTGGATCTTGCCGCTCGACGTGGTCGGGATGGAACCGGGACCGACCAGGACCACCTCGTGGGGGGCGATTGCGTGGTGGCGCACAACGGCTGCCTCGATCGCGTCCAACATGGCGGCGTACGCGGCCGCACCGGCTGGCTCGACCTCCTGGATCAGCACCAGTTGCTCGTCGGCATCCGGCCCGGTGCCGGCGGCAAAGGCTGCGCCCCGGCCGGACAACAACGCCGGGTGGCTGCCCTGCACCGTCTTCTCGATGTCGTTGGGGTAATAGTTGTTGCCGCGGAAGACGATCAGGTCTGCGCAGCGTCCGGTGACGAACACCTCCCCGGCTCGCAGAAAGCCGAGGTCCCCGGTGCGCAGGTAGGGGCCCTCCCGGGTGTCGGCCAGGTAGGCCCCGAACGTCTGCTCGGTGTCCTCGGGCTTGCCGCGATAGCCCTGGGCGACGCATGGCCCGGAGATCCAGATCTCGCCGACCTCATCGGGGCCGCGGCGCCGTCGCGTCTCGGGGTCGGCGATGACGATCTGCTGACCGCCCCGGGGGCGTCCGCAGCCGACCAGTGCCACGGCGCGGGGATCGGCGTCGGCGGTGATCTCGACGACCCGGTCTTCGCCCAGTGCGGTGCGGTCGACGTGGCGCACGACCGGTGCGGCGGCGTCCGATCCGCCCGAGACGAGCAGGGTTGCCTCGGCCAGGCCGTACACCGGCAGGAACGCCTCCGGCCGGAAACCGGCCGGGGCGAAAGCCTCGGCGAAGGCACGCAGGGTGGCGACCTGTACCGGTTCGGCGCCGTTCATCGCCGTCGACCACTGCGACAGGTCCAGCGCCGCGCGCTCCTGCGCGGAGCTGCGCTCGACGCAGAGCTGGTAGGCGAAGTTGGGTGCGGTGGCGGTGGTGGCGCGGTACCGGGACATGGCTTCCAGCCAGCGAATCGGGCGGGTGATGAAGCCCGCCGGCGACATCAGCACCGTCGTGCCGCCGACGAACACGCTCTGCAGGATGCCGCCGATCAAGCCCATGTCGTGGTGTTGCGGCAGCCAGCACACCGCGATCTTCTGGTCGTCGCCGTCCCACGCCTCATGGATCGCAACCAGGTTCGCCAGCAGGTTGCCGTGGGTCAGGACGACTCCCTTGGGCGCCCTGGTGGAACCCGAGGTGTATTGCAGTGTGGCGGTGGTATTGCCGTCGACGTCGGGCGGTTCCCAGCTGTCCGGGTCCGCGCCGGGGTCGTCGGGGGCCAGCCACAGCGGCGGCCGCTTGGTCATGCCGTCGACCTTCGCCCTGAGTTTGTCGCGCGTCGCGGAGTCCGCCAGGGCGAAACCGGCCCGCGCATCGGGAGCGATCAAGGCCAACCGCCCGAGCCGATCCTGCACCGGCACCGCAACCGCGCCCGCATACAGGCAGCCGAAATAGGCCGCGACGCTGTCCAGACCCGGCCGGCAGACGACCAGCACACGACGCCCCGCCGCGCCCTGCTGTTGCAGACTCACCGCGATCGCCCGTGCGCTGCGGTCGAGTTCGGCGTACGTGAGCGCGCCGTGTTCGGCTGTGCCGTCCGGGTCGAACACGAACGCGACCTTGTCCCGGTAGCGGTCTGCCTGCCGGCGTAGCAGTTCCACCAGAGTGCCTGCGGTGGTCGGAGGGTGCTGTGGCATGTCGTCCCCTAACCCTTCGGTTCCTGGCCGACCTGCGCCGCGGATGGTGGCTGGCGCGGATGCTCAACATAACCGCTGCACCGCCGCCGCAGAGCCGGGTTGGCCGCAACGGGCCGGCGGTCAGGACCGAATACGCAACGGCTGTTAGCACAACTGTGGTCATGCTGACAGCAAGTTGCCAGGAAAATGCGCGAGATTGTGTCTTGTGTCACAGTAAAAATATAACTAACGTGGGCGCCATACTCAGTTGCGTTTCGACGGCAGGCCACTTCGATAGTGAGGAGTACTCACATGAATCCTGTATTACGTCCCTTTGTGACCGCCGGAATAGCGGTGGTCGGCGCCGGCATGATCACGGTCACCCCGGTGGTCGCGCCGCTGCCTGAAGTCCACAGCGTCGGCGATATCGCCCTGACCGCCGGTCTTGACTTCACCGGTGCGTGGAGCGACGCCTTCAGCGCCGCGCAGACCAACCTCTCGGAGCTGCAGACGGCGTTGCAGGACGCCAACAGTGCCCTCAGTGATGCGCTCAGCAACGCCGACCCGGAAAATCTGGACTTGGAGCAGCTGGGCGCTGCGCTGACGTTCCTTGCCGGCGACCAGAAGGGCTTCCTCAACCCGCTGGCTCAATTCACCACCAGTCTGCCCTCGGGCGAAGGCGGGATCGGGGATCCCGGCTTCGGCCTCGGCAACTTCCTGCTCTACGGCCTGCTCACCAACCAAGGGGAAGCCTTGGCTCCCGGGCTCATTCCGCCGATCCCCGACCCGATCCCGGAGATCATCCAAGTCCTGGCCTCGCCGCTGTCCGGTCTGCTGATCGGCGCCCTGGGGCCGTACCTGTCGCCTTTGGTGGAGCTGGTCAACAGCATCGAAGCCATCAGCGCCAATCTCGGCGGCGAGGACCCGGACGCCATGGCGGCGCTGCAGGAACTGATCAATATCCCGGCGAACATGTTCAACGGCTGGCTCAACGGCGCCACGCTCAACCTGGACTTCCTGGTCCCGACGATCAGCGAAGCCGGCCTGCTGCCGGAGGGCGCGGGCATATCCGGACTGAGCTTCGCCTTCGGCGGGCTGCTGTCCCCGGGAGAAGTCGGCGGCAACTTTGAGGCTTTGCTCGGGTCCGAAATTCCTCCGCCCGTCTTTGGTGGCGGCTCGATCCTCAACGGGCTGGGTATCACCATCTCGGTGACCGATCCCCTCGAACTCGACCTGGCGTTCGGTCAGGGTCAGGGGGTCGGGTATTTGGGCGCGCTGGCCGGATTGGGGCAGGCGCTCGCGTTGCTGCTCACCGGCGAACTGGACTTCGCCGGGCCCCCGCCGGAGGTTGTCCCGGATGTCGGCGTGGCTACCGACTTCGACTTCGGCGACCTGTGGGCAGACCTGTTCGGCGGCGCGTAGCAGCGATCGGCGGGCACTGATCGCCCCTGGGCGCTACGGCTTCGGCACGCAGTAACGGCACTGACCAGCGCGATTGCTCGGCGGGTGCTGCCCGTGCACTACCCTGAACAGCTATGTGCGGAATCGTCGGCTACGTCGGGCAGCGGTCTGCTCGTGACGTCGTCGTCGAGGCCCTGCGCCGGATGGAGTACCGCGGTTACGACTCCGCGGGTATCGCCGTCGTCGACGGGGTGGGGCAGCTGACCGTCCGGCGCCGTGCGGGCCGGCTCGCCAATCTGGAAGCCGAACTGGCTGCCACCGATCCCGCTCTGCTGGCCGGGGGCACCGGTCTGGGCCACACCCGCTGGGCCACCCACGGCCGGCCCACCGACCAGAACGCTCACCCGCATTGCGACACCGCCGGGGAGTTCGCGGTGGTGCACAACGGCATCATCGAGAACTTCGCCGTGCTGCGCGACGAGATCGAACGTTCCGGCGTCGAGTTCGGCAGCGAGACCGACAGCGAGGTGACCGTCCACCTGCTGGCGCGGGAGTACCGGCAGGGCGAGACCGCCGGTGACTTCGTGGCCTCGGCCCTGGCGGTGCTGCGCCGCCTTGAGGGCCACTTCACCGTGGTGTTCGCCCACGCCGACGACCCGGGAACGATCGTGGCCGCGCGTCGGTCCACCCCGCTGGTGGTCGGCATCGGTGACGGCGAGATGTTCCTGGGCTCAGATGTGGCGGCGTTCATCCCGTTCACCCGGGACGCGGTCGAGCTGGGCCAGGACCAGGCGGTGGTCATCACCGCCGACGGCTACCGCATCACCGACTTCCACGGCAACGACGACACTGCCGCCGCCCGCCACTTCCACATCGACTGGGATCTGTCGGCCGCCGAGAAGGGCGGCTATGAGTACTTCATGCTCAAGGAGATCGCCGAGCAGCCCACCGCGGTGGCCGAAACCCTGCTGGGGCACTTCGAGGACGGTCGGATCGTGCTCGACGAGCAGCGCTTGAGCGACCAGGAGCTGCGCGAGATCGACAAGGTGTTCGTGGTGGCCTGCGGCACCGCCTACCACTCCGGCCTGCTGGCCAAGTACGCGATCGAACACTGGACTCGGTTGCCGGTAGAGGTCGAACTGGCCAGTGAGTTCCGCTACCGCGATCCGGTGCTGGACCGCAGCACCCTGGTGGTGGCGATCAGCCAGTCCGGCGAGACGGCCGACACCTTGGAGGCGGTACGGCACGCCAAGGAGCAGAAGGCCAAGGTGCTCGCGGTGTGCAACACCAACGGCTCGCAGATCCCGCGCGAGTGCGACGCGGTGCTCTACACACGTGCCGGGCCGGAGATCGGTGTCGCCTCCACCAAGACGTTCCTGGCGCAGATCACCGCGAACTACCTGGTCGGCCTGGCGCTGGCGCAGGCCCGGGGCACCAAGTATCCCGACGAAGTCGAGCACGAGTACCGGCAGCTGGAGTCGATGCCCGAGCTGGTGTCGCACGTGCTGGACGGCATGGATTCGGTTGCCGAGCTGGCCCGGCAGTTCGCCCGGTCGCCCGCGGTGCTGTTCCTGGGTCGCCACGTCGGTTACCCGGTGGCCCTCGAAGGCGCGCTCAAGCTCAAGGAGCTGGCCTATATGCACGCCGAGGGTTTCGCCGCCGGCGAGCTCAAGCACGGTCCGATCGCGCTGATCGAGGACGACCTGCCGGTGATCATTGTGATGCCCTCGCCCAAGAACGCGGCCATGCTGCATTCCAAGCTGCTCTCCAACATCCGTGAGATCCAGGCCCGCGGCGCCATCACCATCGTGATCGCCGAGGAGGGCGACGAGACGGTGCGCCCCTACGCCGACCACCTGATCGAGATCCCCGCGGTGTCAACGCTTTACCAGCCGCTGCTGTCGACCATCCCGCTGCAGGTGTTCGCTGCCGGGGTGGCGCAGGCCCGTGGCTACGATGTGGACAAACCGCGCAACCTGGCCAAATCGGTGACCGTCGAGTAGCGGGAGTTGCAGTGCGACGATTGTTGGCAGTGGCGTGCGCCCTGATGGCGGTGTTCGCTCCGGTGACGAATGCCGTTGCGGCCAATGAGGTTCCCGACCTCGGTCCGCTGTTCGACGACAGCGGTCCGCTGCCCGCCACGGTTACCGACCTCACCGGTATTCCGGACTTGGCGTTCACCACCGTGTCCGGCCTGGCCTGCCGCAAGAGCCGTGGGAAGGTGACGCACAGCATCGCCTGTGCGGGAAATCTTGTCGGGACACCGCCGGGGACCCGCAGTGTGAGTCTTGGCACGGTGCACGCCGACGGCAACGGCCCGGCGCAATTCCTGCCGATGGCACCGGCGGGACTGCTCGGAAACCCGGAGAAGGTTCCGTCGATCATGCTGGCACCCGGCCACAAGATTGTCTTCTGGGACTTCTCGCCCACCGAATCACTGGTCTGCGGGGCTCCGCTGGGCACCGAGGTGGTGTGCGTGCTCAAGGCCGCGCAGGAGAACGGCGCCAAGGCCGGCGGCTCCGCCGTCACCCACGGCTTCGTCATCGCCGCACCGCGCAGCGAAGTCTTCTAGCGCACCGGCGCGTGCCGGCCGCTCCCAAACGTGCGCTCGGACGGCCAATGTCGGTCGGTGCGGCGAAACCGTGGCGGGACGTGTTGGGGTGATGAGACGATGCAGCCGTCGTCATCGACCCTGACCATTTCGAGTGAGGAGCCGCCTTGTCCAACGGCAATCCTGTTGTACACGTCAATCGGGCCAGGCTGCTGCTGATGATCGGCATGGCGGTCTTCTTCGTCGCGTCCTACGTCGTCACGGTGGCGCTGTACGAGCGCGCCGGGTGCGGATGCCCGCGTCATCTGACCGAAGGCCTGGCGTCCGCCGACGGAACGACCGTGATCATCGACATCGAGGATCTGCAGACCGTAAAGGGCACGCTGACCGGCAAAGTCACCATCACCCCGGGACCGTCGCTGCTCGACCCGAACACCCACGGACTCACCGAAGATCTCAGCATCGCGGTGCACTCCGCGGTCACCCCGACCAAGCGCAGCTGGACCAAGGGGACGGTGCCCGGAGAGTTCCCGGTCCCGTTGACCATCTCCGGTAACTCGGCGAAATGGCCGTTCGACCATTACAAGACCGGGCCCATCACCGTTGACGTCATGCGCGGGGATGCCACGATGCCCGAACGGATGTCGGTGACGTTTGTCGACCACATCGCCGGCTGGAAGAACGAGATCGCCAGCGACCGTGACACCGGCCCATACCGGGTGGCCCTGCATCGATCTCCGAGCACGGTGGCCTTCGGCGCCGTCATCGTCGGCGTCCTGGTCGCCCTGGCCGTGGTCGCGGTCGTGGTAGCCGTGCTGACTTTCCTGGGCTGGCGAAAGTTTCAGCCGCCGATGACCACCTGGTATGCAGCCATGCTTTTCGCGGTGGTTCCGCTGCGCAATGCGCTGCCCGACGCGCCGCCGATCGGATCCTGGATCGACGTCACGATCACACTGTGGGTGATCGTGGCGCTGGTGATGTCGATGCTGCTGTTCATCTACTGCTGGTGGCGTGATCTCAACCCCGACGCGACTCCGGCAGCAGTGCCGGCCTGACACGCTGCGCGCGGCACGCGCATCACGCATCGATATCCCCACCTCCCATTCCATCGCGGCGGCCGCCGAGCCGGCTGCGCATCCGAACGGCGTGACCTCGATCGATCACATTGTGCTGGTGTCCCCCAACTTGTCTCGCACCGTCGAGGCATTGGGTGCCGTCGGGCTGCGGTCGCGTCGGATCCGCGACGCCGAACTCGGCGGCCGGCCGATGCAGCAGATTTTCTTCCGGCTGGGGGCAGTGATCCTCGAAGTCGTCGGGTCGCCCGAAACGGCGACGGACGGCCCGTCATCGCTGTGGGGCATCACCTACGTCGTCGCCGATATCGAGGCGACTGCGTCGTTCTTCGGCGAGCGTATGTTGCCGGTGAAGGACGCCGTGCAGCCCGGCCGCCGGATCGCCACGCTGCGGCACCGCGATCTGGGTATGTCGGTCCGCACCGCGATGATCTCTCCGCCTATCCTCAGCCGATGACCGAATCCACCGATGACGTGGTCGTCATCCACACCGACGGTGGGTGCCGCCCCAACCCGGGCCCGGGTGGCTGGGGCGCGGTGCTGCGTATGCGCCACCACGTCCGCGAGATGTGCGGGGGCGAGCCCGGCGAGACGAGCAACAACCGGATGGAGCTGACCGCACCGATCATGGCGCTGGAAGCCCTCACCCGGCCGGTGGTGGTACATCTGCACACCGACAGCACTTACGTCCGCAACGGCATCACCACCTGGGTGTCAGGCTGGGAACGCAACGGCTGGCGGACCGCCGCCAAGCAGCCGGTGAAGAACGTTGATCTGTGGCAACGGCTTCAGGCCGCCTGCGCGCGTCACCAGGTTGAGTGGTTCTGGGTGAAAGGCCATTCGGGAGTAGCCGACAACGAGCTGGCCGATGAGCTGGCGACACGGGGCCTACGGGAAGCGATCGCCGAATCGGCCATACGCACCTTGGCCGGCGGTGGCCGCGCGGCAGATGGTGCGCCCCACTTAGGAGTCAGCCACCCACCGCAGTGATATAGCCGCCAATGCCCGCAGTGCACGCCGCGGCGGTCAGTACCAGGGTCGCCAACGCGAACGGCCAGGCCGGGTTACGGCGCACCAGTCGGACGATGGTGACGACCGTTCCGCCCACAACGACTACGGCGGCAGCCGCGAACCCGGCCGTGATTGCTGTGACGCCTGCATCGATATTGCAGGTCGAGGGCGGGCAGTTGTCCGTGAAGGCCATCAGGAACAGTCCCAGAAACGCGGCCACACCACTGCCGATGAACGTCAGGGCTAAGGCTGACAGTGCCCCCACGAGATCTCCCCACGAGATC
This sequence comes from Mycolicibacter hiberniae, assembly GCF_010729485.1. Classification (NCBI taxonomy): domain Bacteria; kingdom Bacillati; phylum Actinomycetota; class Actinomycetes; order Mycobacteriales; family Mycobacteriaceae; genus Mycobacterium; species Mycobacterium hiberniae. Next base: position 2,804,504 of record NZ_AP022609.1, on the reverse strand, counting down.
GGCGGCTTCGGCGGCGGGTGGCTCTGGGACATCTTCAGGGATGCTACCGATGCTTGTGCTCGGTGGGGCGGGATCGCGCGCCGGAATGTACGCGGTTGGACGGCCGACGACGTCGCGGCACAGCGGGGTCTTCTCGGCCGTCACGGATGCCGGGCGGTGACGCCACCATCGACCACGATCTGGGTCCCGGTGATGAACGACGCCCGCGGTGACATCAGGAACGCCACCGCCTGGGCGACCTCCGCCGGTTGACCGATCCGCCCCAGCGGCGCAGCTGCCACAAAGCCGGCCGCGACTTCTGCGACGTCGAGGGCGATCTGCAGCATCGGGGTCTCGATGAAGCCGGGACAGACCGCGTTGACGCGGATTCCGGCCGGGCCCAGCTGGGCAGCCATCGACCTGGTCAGCCCCAGCAGTCCGGCCTTGGAGGCGCAGTAGGCCGGGATGAACGGGTTGGCGGTCAACCCTTCGATGCTCGAGATACCGACCACTGCCGGATCGCCGCCGGCTCGGGCGGCAGCCTCCAGGTGCGGCAGCATCAACTGCACGAGCATCGCCTGGGCGCGCAGGTTGACATCGATCACCGCATCCCAGGACTCGCGGTGTAGGCGCCCACCGGCTCGGGCAACACCCGGCCGGCAGCGTGCACCAGACCGTCGATGCCGTCCAGCGCGTCGGCCGCCGCCGTGACCGCTGCGGGCATCCCGTCGTCGTCGCAGACGTCGACAACCGCGCCGGGCATCCGCAAACTTGCGGCTATGTCCTGGACCGCTGGCGCGATGTCCCACAACGCAACCCGGCGACCTTCGGCGACCAGGGCCTGGGCGCAGGCCCGGCCGATCCCCGATGCTGCCCCGGTGACGACCACTCCGCTCACCTCAGCGCTCCTTTGCGATGACGAACTGCGACCAATCCGGTTCACGCACCGCCGACCAGTACTCGTCGAGCCGCCACGGGCTCACCGTGTGAATCTCGCCGTCGGCGTTCTTGAAGTAGGAATGCTTGATCGCCGGATGTGCCCACACGGTCTTGGAGATCGCCACCTGGGTGGCCTGATGCCATTCGGCGGCGGCCTGCGCGGTCGGCTCGATCGAATGCAGCTGCTCGTCGGCAAGCTTTGCCAGGCAGGCATCGATGTAGCGCATCTCCAACTCGGAGTTGAAGATCAGACTGCCACCGTGCGCCAGATGCGCCCCCGGGCCGTAGAGCACAAAGAAGTTCGGGAACCCCGGAACCGTGATACCCAGATACGCATACGGTTTGCTGCCCCACAGCGCGTGCAGATCGATACCGTCACGACCGGTGATGCGCATCGGCCACAACACATCGGTATGCCGAAAGCCGGTGGCGTACACGATCACATCCACTTCATGGTGGTCGCCGTCATCGGTCTCCACGCCTTGTGGGGTGATCCGCCGAATGGGGGTACGGTCCAGTTCGACGTTGTCGCGTCGCAGGGTGCGCAGCCAGGTGCCGTCGTCCTGAAGGGTGCGCTTGCCGGTCGCGGGGTAGTCCGGTAACACCTTGGCCAGCAGCTCGTCGTCGTCGCCCACCTGTTCGGTGATCCAGCCGGTGAACATTAGCCGGGCCAGGGCGTTGAGCTCGCTCACCGCGTAGTCCTGGTCGGGATAGTCCGGATCTACCCGGGCAGCCTCCAAACCCTTGTCGGCGCCGGGCCACAGCAGCAGGAAGCGGTACCAGCGGCCGTAGAACGGCAGGTGCTCCAGCGCCCAGCGCACCCCGCTGTGGACTGCGTCGTGATACATCGGGTTGGGAAACATCCACTGTGCGGTCCGCTGAAACACCATGAGGTGGGCCACCTTTTCGGCGATCGCGGGCGCGATCTGAAATCCGCTGGCGCCCGCTCCGATCAGCGCGACCCGTTTGCCGGTCAGATCGACGCTGTGATCCCACGCCGCGGAGTGAAACGCTGGTCCGGCGAAACTGTCCGCTCCATCGAGATCGGGCAGATGCGGCCGGTTGAGCTGACCGACTGCGGTGATCACCGCGCGTGCCGCCAGCATGGACACCGAACCGTCGCCGGTGCGCGTGGTCAGGGTCCAGGTTCCGGTGTCCTCGTCCCAGGCAGCGGCGGTGACCTCGGTGCCCCAGCGAACGTGTTCGCCCAGACCGTGTTTGGTCACCAGGCCGGCGAAGTACGCCCGCAGCTCCGGCTGTTCGGCGAAGTAATGTCCCCAGTTGTTGTTGGGTTCGAAGCTGTAGCAGTAGAAGTGGTTCGCAACGTCCACCCGGGCGCCCGGATAGGTGTTCTCCCACCATGTTCCGCCCGGTCCGTCGTTCTTCTCCAAGATGGTGTAGGGGATGCCGGCCTGGGCCAGCCGGATTCCGGCCAGCACGCCGGATTCACCGCAGCCGATCACTGCCACCGGTAGCTCCGCGGCGCGGGACGGGTCCAGCGGAGTCGGAGCGCGAGGATCGACGCCGTCCAGGTCGAGTTCTTCGGAGAGCAATCCCAGGTAGGCTTCCGGTACGTTCTCACAGGCCGCCCAGTCCAGCATCTCCTTGACCAGCTCGGCGGGCAGGGGAGCGGGCTGCGGGCAGCCCCGGTCGCGGTACTCCACGATCACCGGCAGCGCTTCGGCGCGGGCACGGGCCTTGTCCTCCTCGGACATGAACCCCTGGATCTCGTTGAGGAAGATCCCGTTCTGCTTGAAGTCGCGGATGAAGCGGGGATCACCGGTGATGTGTACGCACGACAGCAACAGGGTGGGGATGGACACCTGCTCCAAAGCGGAGGCGATCGCAGAATCGCTGGTGCTGAACGGCTTCCCGGCGTAGCGGTTGCGCAACAGCTCGACCTTCCCCGCATTCGCTACTGTGCGACGCGAAATTGAATCGGACGATACGCGAGGCGCAGGCGCCGATCAAGGGTGGCGGGGGCTCACCCGGCCGCGTCGATCTTCGCGGTGATCGAGTCGAGCAGGGTGTGTACCGCCACTAGCGAAGGAGTTGTGCGTGCGGCTGTCGAAGCAGTTGTGTGTGCGCACACGGCGGCGCGGACAACAACGTTGCGGCGTACGGTCAGCCTGGTTTCACACGTCCAGTCGGGGTTGACGTTGTCCATCATCACGGCCCCGAGTACGCCGTCGGAGTCGGTGAAATTATCGATAAACCAGAGCTGGTCGGCTGATTCGTCCGCGCTGGCAGAGCGGCTGTTGACAATACGGATGTTGCACTTCTGCCACGCAGCGCTCTGATTGGCGTAGAAGGTCCGGGCAGCGGCGGCGTGCGGATAACCGGTCACGGACATTGAGACATGCTTCATCAGGAAGCGGGGATCGGGTTCGGCCGGACTGTTCCACCGCTGCCAGCGGATTGCAGTCCAACCTGATCCTGCGTAGGCCTGGGAGGAGACGCTGGCGATCCCTTGGCAATCGGCATCCGCCAGATCCTCGGGGTCGATGTGCTCACCGTGCGTCACCAGATCGATGGCGGGGTCGTCCACCGCGGAAGTGACGACACCCCGATCCGGGAACAGGCCGTCGAGCGCGGCGACGGGCACCAGGCGACCGGAAGCGGAGAGGGGTGCCGGTGTTCGGTCGGGGGAGGCGGCAGGTGACGATGGGGCGCTGGCCGGCGGGTGTTCGTCCTGTTCGCGGCGTATGACGGTGACGGTGAGCGCCACGACAATCGCCGTCAATACGCAGACCAGCCCCAGCAGCATCCGGATCAGTCGGCGGTTGCCGTTCGGTGGGGGAACCGGTGGCCAGAATGGCGGGACGGGGCCGCCTGGCGCCGGCGAGATGGGCTCGTTGGTCGGTGGGAAGCGCGTGGGGTCGTAGCGGTAGGGCGACTGCCTCATGGGATCGCTCATAAGGGCACCTCATCCCCCTGGGTACCGGCAATAGACGGACGGTGTCGTCAGCACGAGACGTTATCAGCGGGTGGTCCGCCGCAACCCGCATTGGCTGTGCGGCAGTGCGTCTCGGTACGGCCGCTGTGCATCAATGTCCCGCTGCTGCGTCGATCTTCGCAGTGATCGCGTCGAGCAGTGCCTGTGCTGCCGCTGTCGAATCAGTCTCCGCGCACACGCTGATGCGGACCGCGACCTCGGAGTCGCCGGTGGCGAACGGCTCCCCGGCGTAGCGGTTGCGCACCGACACCCCTTCCTCGCATTCGCTACCAGGAGACGCGAAATTGACTCGGACGATACGGCAGCGGCAGGGGCCGATCAAGGATGGTGCGGTCGGCTCACCCGGCGGCGTCGACCTGCGGGGCGATCGCGCCCAGGATGTCCTGCGCCGCGTTGGCCGGGATGGTGTCGCCGCAGACATCGGCCTGGGCGATCACGTTGTTGCGAACGGTCAGGGCGTCCTGGCACGACCAGCCGCCGCCACCCTCGCTGATCGCGGTCGTCTTGGTCACCTCGTCGGATTCGGTGACCTCGGTGATGGTCCAGAACACCGGCTGCTCATCGGCGCCGTTGGTGACGGTCATGTTGAGGGTGCGGCCGGCGCACCGCTTCCACTTCTCGCTCTGCTTGGTGTAGAAGGCATGGGCGTTCTCGGCCCGCGGAAAGGTGGCCACCGACACCAGCACGCCGTGCTTGAGGTCGTGGGTGTCGATATCGGCCGGGCTGTACCAGCGCTGCCAGCGGATCGCGGTCCAGCCGGTGCCCGCGTAGACCGGCCCGGAGGCCACGGAGCTGATTCCCTGACAGTCGGCGTCCACCACGGTGATGTCATCCATCGCGTCGCCGCTCACCACGAGACCCAGATCCGGGTCGGCCACCGCCGCGGCGAGAACCTCCTGGCGAGGGAGCAGTCCCTCGATCTTGGCGACCGGCACCGGTGGCCGGTCCGGGGATGCCGCGGTCGCGGTCGAGGTGGCGGTCGGCGTCGTCGGAGTGGGTTTGGCCGTGTGGTGCCGATCGCGTCCGGACAGCACGATGGTGAGCCCCACGCCGATCACCGCGATCACACAGGCCGCGGCGACCAGCACCGCGGCACGCCCCGGGCGCCGTGGAGGCGGCGGCATACCGAGGCCCGGCGGCAGCAGCGGCGGCGGGAAAGGACCCCCGCCGGGCGGCGGAAAGGGCCGGTTCATCGGCGCATACGGGTCCAGGCGGTACGGGTCGGGTGACGGACCGTGCGGTTCGCTCATAGATGCCCCCACATCCGCTCGGGGCCCGCCGCCGGTGGTTGGCCCGATTGTGAAGGTGAGGTTATCAGCGGTCGGGCGGCCTCGTCCCGGCTTGATCGTGCGACGCTGTACGCCGTGGCGAACCTCAGAACGCGGCTGGCCGCGGTGTGGCACTTCGTGCACACGGCGCCGCTGACTTATCTGTGGTTGGCGGCGCTGGGGGTCACCACCGCCATCCAGCACCTGGTGGGCCCGAACCTGCGCACCATGCTCGTCGAGCAGTCCACCAACCTGCATCACCTGGCCACCGATCCGCTGGAGGTGCTGGTCTCGAGTCTGCTGTGGATCGACGGCAAGGACTGGTCGCCGTATCTGGTGCTTTTCAGCCTGTTCCTGGCGCCGGCCGAACACTGGCTGGGCCACCTGCGCTGGCTGATGGTCGGGTTGATCTCCCACGTCGGAGCCACCTATGTCAGCGAGGGCGCGCTGTATGTGTTGATCCACCTGCACCGGGAGTCCGAGCGGCTGACCTACGCCCGTGACATCGGCGTCAGCTACTTCCTGGTGGGCGTCATGGCGGTGCTCACCTACCGCATCCGCCCGCCGTGGCGCCGGGTCTATCTGGCGGCGCTGGCCGTCATCTTCGCCGTTCCCCTGATCATCAACCCGGATTTCACCGCGATCGGCCATGCCGCCGCCCTGCTCATCGGATTGGCCTGCTATCCGCTGACCCTGCACCATCCGCTGCGACATCACCCGAGCGCCGCCGGCGGCCACTAGCGTGACAATCGCGACAATCCCGAGGAGGGGCGAGGAGGCCGGCATGCGGCACTACTACAGCGTCGAGGCCATTCGCGCCGCGGAGGCGCCGCTGTTGGCAAGCCTGCCCGACGGGGTGCTGATGCGGCGGGCCGCGTTCGGCCTGGCGACCGCGATCGCCCGGGAGCTGACGGCGCGCACCGGTGGGGTTGCCGGGAGCACTCTGTGTGCGGTGGTGGGTTCCGGCGACAACGGCGGCGATGCGCTGTGGGGGGCGACTCTGCTGCGCCGGCGCGGTGCGGCGGCCACCGCCGTCCTGCTGGAACCGGAGCGCGCCCACGCCAAGGGGCTCACGGCGTTCCGGCGTGCCGGCGGCCGGATCGTCGACCGCGTACCGCCCGCGACGGACCTGGTGATCGACGGCGTGGTCGGCATCTCCGGGCGGGGTCCGTTGCGACCGCACGCCGCCGAGGTCTTCGCCGCGGTCGAGCGAGCGAACATTCCGGTGGTGGCCGTCGACATCCCCAGCGGCCTGGACCCGCACACCGGCGCGGCCGACGGTCCCGCCGTGCACGCCGCGCTCACCGTCACCTTCGGCGGTCTCAAGCCGGTGCACGCCCTGGGGCAGTGCGGAAGGGTCGAACTCGTCGATATCGGCCTGGATCTTCCCGACACCGACGTGCGCGGGTTGACCGCCGCCGACGTCGAGCGGATCTGGCCGGCGCCGGGTCCTCGCGACGACAAGTACACCCAGGGTGTCACCGGCGTCCTGGCCGGCTCGGCGACCTACCCGGGCGCGGCGATCCTGTGCGCCGGGGCGGCCGTGGCGGCCACCTCCGGCATGGTCCGCTACGCCGGAAGTGCTGCCGCCCCAGTGGTTTCGCACTGGCCCGAGGTGGTCGCGGCACCCAGTCCGGCGGCTGCGGGCCGGGTGCAGGCCTGGGCGGTCGGCCCCGGCCTGGGCACCGGCGAACAGGCCGCTGCCGCACTGTGGTTTGCGCTCGGCTCCGATCTGCCGGTGATCGTCGACGCCGATGCGTTGACCATCCTCGCGGCCCACCCGGCCCTGGTGGCCGACCGCAGCGCCCCCACCGTGCTGACTCCGCACGCCGGCGAATACGCCCGGCTGGCAGGGCATCCGCCCGGCCCGGACCGGGTCGGCGCGGCCGCCGAACTGGCGAACCGGTTCGGCGCCACCGTGCTGCTCAAGGGCAACGTCACCGTCATCGCCGACCCGTCCGGCCCGGTCTACCTCAACCCGGCCGGCGCCTCCTGGGCCGCCACCGCGGGCTCCGGTGACGTGTTGTCCGGGATGATCGGCGCGCTGCTGGCCTCCGGACTGCCCGCCGCCGAGGCCGCCGCGGCCGCCGCTTTCGTGCACACCCGCGCCGCGGCGGCGTCGGCCGCCGACCCCGGGCCCGGCGACACCCCGACGTCGGCGTCGCGCATCCTGGCCCACATCCGCACCGCCCTGGCCCAGCTATAGAGGAGTCGCAGTGTCCCATTCCCACCCGTCCATGCCGGCACACTCCATCGCGCCGGCCTACACCGGCCGCATGTTCACCGCACCGATCCCGGCGCTGCGACTGCCCGACGACCCGATGGACTCCGAGGCCGCCTACCGCTTCATCCACGACGAGCTGATGCTCGACGGCAGTTCCCGGCTCAATCTGGCCACCTTCGTCACCACCTGGATGGACCCCGAGGCGTCGCGGCTGATGGCGGAGTCGTTCGACAAAAACATGATCGACAAGGACGAATACCCCGCGACGGCGGCAATCGAACGCCGCTGCGTGTCGATGGTCGCCGATCTGTTCCACGCCGAGGACCTGCGCGACGACGATCCCGCCAGTGCGATCGGGGTGTCCACCGTCGGGTCCAGTGAGGCGGTGATGCTGGGCGGGCTGGCGCTGAAGTGGCGGTGGCGCCAGAAGGTCAAAGACGGCTGGCGCAACCGCACCCCGAACCTGGTGATGGGCGCCAACGTCCAGGTGGTGTGGGAGAAATTCTGCCGCTACTTCGACGTCGAGCCGCGCTATCTGCCGATGGCGCAGGGCCGCTATGTGATCACTCCCGAGCAGGTGGTCGACGCCGTCGACGAGGACACCATCGGGGTGGTGGGCATCCTGGGCACCACCTACACCGGCGAGCTCGAACCCGTCGAGCAGATCTGCGCGGCGCTGGACGCCCTGGCCGCCGGCGGTGGGCCCGACGTACCGGTGCACGTGGACGCGGCCAGCGGCGGGTTCGTCGTGCCGTTCCTGCACCCGAGCCTCAAATGGGACTTCCGGTTGCCGCGGGTGGTGTCGATCAACGTCAGCGGCCACAAGTACGGGCTGACCTATCCCGGCATCGGGTTCGTGGTGTGGCGGTCCGCCGAACACCTGCCCGAGGAGCTGGTGTTTCGGGTGAACTACCTGGGCGGTGACATGCCGACGTTCACGCTCAACTTCTCCCGGCCCGGAAACCAGGTCGTCGGCCAGTACTACAACTTCCTGCGGCTGGGCCGGGCCGGCTACACCGAGGTGATGCGGACGTTGTCCGACACCGCTCGCTGGCTGTCGCACCAGCTGTCGGGCAGCGAACATTTCGAGGTGATCAGCGACGGCTCGGCGATCCCGGTGGTGAGTTTCCGGCTGGCCGGTGACCGCGGTTACACCGAGTTCGACGTCTCGCACGAGTTGCGGACCTTCGGCTGGCAGGTTCCCGCCTACACCATGCCCGAGGGCGCCGAGGACGTCACGGTGCTGCGGGTGGTGGTCCGGGAGGGCCTGTCCGCCGATCTTGCCCGGGCACTGTTCGACGACATCGCCAAGTCGGTGGCCGCGCTGGACCGCATCAAACCTGCGGGACACTACGACGATCAGCAGCATTTTGCGCACTGATCCGCCGGAACCGGCAAGCGGCCGGTGCCCGCTGCCGGGCGCGGGGCAGGGGGTACCGCGCCGGTTCTGGGACAATCGAGGCTGACATGACTGCCGTATCCCGAACGTCGGGCCTGCTCGCCGAAGCGCTGGTGGACCTGGACGCCATCGCCCACAACGTGCGGGTGCTCGCCGAGCACGCCGGCCCCGCCGCGCTGATGGCTGTGGTCAAGGCGGACGCCTACGGCCATGGTGCGGCCCCGGTGGCGCGCGCGGCGCTGGCCGCGGGGGCCGCCGAGCTCGGGGTCGCCACCGTCGACGAGGCCCTGACGTTACGCGCAGCCGGTATCGACGCACCGGTGCTGGCCTGGCTACACGGACCGCACACCGACTTCGCTCCCGCGCTGGCCGCCGACGTCCAGATCGCCGTCTCCTCGGCGCGCCAGCTCGACGAGCTGCTCGAGGCGGTGGCGGCCACCGGGCGCACCGCGACGGTCACCGTCAAGGCGGACACCGGCATGAATCGCAACGGGGTGGGGCTGGCCGACTTCGAGGCCCTGGTGAGCGCACTTCGGCGGGCCGCTGCCGAAGACGCCGTGCGGGTACGCGGGCTGATGTCGCATCTGGCCTGCGCCGACGAGGCCGCGAGCCCGGTCAACGATATTCAGGCCCGAAGGTTTTCCGAGCTGCTGCGCATCGCCGGTGAACACGGCCTGACCGTCCCGGTCGCGCATCTGGCCAATTCGGCTGCCGTGATGACCCGCCCCGATCTGGCCTACGACATGGTGCGGCCCGGAATAGCCCTCTACGGCCTGAGTCCGATCCCCGAGCACGGTGACATGGGCCTGATTCCGGCGATGACCCTCAAATCGACGGTGGTGCTGGTTCGCCCGATCAAGGCCGGCGAAGCCGTCTCCTACGGTCAGACCTGGATCGCCCCGGCCGACACCACCGTGGCGCTGGTGCCCATGGGCTATGCCGACGGGGTGTTTCGACCGCTGAGCGGGCGATTCGACGTGCTGATCAACGGCAGGCGCCGGCGCAGCGTGGGCCGGGTGTGCATGGACCAGTTCGTCGTCGACCTGGGACCCGGCCCCGTCGACGTCCGGGAAGGCGACGAGGTCATCCTCTTCGGGTCCGGGGCGCACGGCGAGCCGCTGGCCCAGGACTGGGCCGATACGCTCGGCAGCATTCACTACGAGGTGGTCAACAGCCCGCGCGGGCGGGTCGCCAGAACGTATCGGGGCGCTGATGGCCGCTAAGCGCAACCGCGCCCGGGCAGGCGGCTGGCTGGCGGGGATGGCAGGTGTGGCGGCCGTCGGCACCATCGCCGGGAGCACCGTCTTCCGGTCGGTGACCCGACGCACCACCGCCGAGGACGCCTATGCCGCCGAGGACTTCGCCGTCCTGGGCCAGGACCACAGTTCGGTGGTGGTCACCGACGACGGCGTCGAACTGGCGGTGCGCGACGTCGGGCCGCGCAACGCGCCGTTGACGGTGGTGTTCGCGCACGGATTCTGTCTGCGGATGGGGGCCTTCCACTTTCAGCGGGCCCGACTGGCGGCCGAGTGGGGCGATCAGGTGCGCATGGTCTTCTACGACCAGCGCGGCCACGGCGATTCCGGCGTCGCGCCATCGGAGACCTACACCGTGGCGCGGCTGGGCCAGGACCTGGAGGCGGTGCTGGCCGCGACGGTGCCGCGCGGCCCGGTGGTGCTGGTCGGGCACTCGATGGGCGGCATGACGGTGTTGGCGCACGCGCGGCAGTTTCCGCAGCACTACGGCAACCGGATCGTCGGCGCGGCGTTGATCGCCTCAGCCGCCAAGGGGGTTTCCCGGTCCCCGCTGGGCGAGATCCTGCGCAATCCGGCGCTGGAAGCCGTGCAGTTCAGTGTGCGGTATGCGCCGAAACTGGTGCAGCGCGGTCGCGGTGCGGCCCGCGGGGTGATCGCGCCGATCCTGCGGGCCGCCTCCTACGGAACGGATCGGATCAGCCCGAGCGTGGTGGCCTACTCCGAGGAGATGATGCATGCCACCCCGGTCGCCACCATGGTCGGCTTTCTGCACGCCTTGGAGGTGCACGACGAGAGCGCCGCGCTGGCGACGCTGGCCAAGATCCCGACCCTGGTCGCCTGCGGCGATCGCGACCTGCTCACCCCGGCGGGGTACTCGCGGGCGATGGCGGCCACCCTGTGGGATTGTGAGCTGGTGATCGTGCCCGGAGCCGGGCATCTGGTGCAGCTGGAGGAACCCGATGTCATCGATGAGGCGCTGGTGCGACTGGTGGAGCGGGCCACCCCGCGCCGGGTCATGCTGAGCCGCCGGCTGCGCCGCAGGGTGGGCCGCGGTGGCTGAGCGGCAGGAGGCCACCCTGGCCACAGCCGAGGACACCGTCGCGCTGGGGGCGCGGCTGGGCGCTGCGCTGCGCGCCGGTGACGTGGTGGTGCTGTCCGGCCCGCTGGGGGCTGGAAAAACCGTGCTGGCCAAGGGAATCGCGGCAGCACTCGACGTCGACGGCCCGGTCACCTCGCCGACGTTCGTGCTGGCCCGCGAGCACCGGGCCCGCCGGCCGGGCAGCCCGGCGATGATTCACGTCGACCTGTACCGTCTGCTCGACGAGACGGGCCTGGACCTGCCGGCGCAGCTGGACTCCTTGGACCTCGACACCGAACTCGACGACGCCGTGGTGGTGGTGGAGTGGGGCGAGGGGCTGGCCGAGCGGCTCTCCGATCGGCACCTCGACATCCGGCTGGACCGTGCGGCGGACTCCGAGACGCGCACGGCGACGTGGCGGTGGTATCAGGCGTGAGCTCAGCGATTCTGACCATCGACACCTCCACCCCGGCCGTGACCGCGGGCCTGGTGGCGACCGACCGGCGCACGGTGCTGGCCGAGCGGGTCACCGAAGACGCCCGCGCCCATGCCGAACGGCTCACCCCCAACGTGTTGGCCGCACTGGCCGACGCCGGTCTGGAAATGGCCGACCTGGCCGCAGTCGTGGTGGGCTGCGGGCCCGGGCCGTTCACCGGCTTGCGCGTCGGGATGGCGAGCGCTGCGGCCTACGGTCACGCCCTGGACATCCCGGTGTATGGCGTGTGCAGCTTGGACGCGATCGGGGTGCGCACCGAGTCCACCGCTCTGGTGGTCACCGATGCGCGTCGCCGGGAGGTCTACTGGGCCCGCTATCGCGACGGCATCCGGGTGGCCGGGCCGGACGTGGGTGCCCCCGCCGACGTCGATCCCGCCGATGCCGTCGCCGTCGCGGGCTCGCCCGCGCACGCCGGTCTGTTCGGTCTGTCGACCATGGACATCGCCTACCCGAGTCCTGCGGGACTGGTTGCCGCGGTACAGGATTGGGAGAATCCTCCGGACTCGCTGGTGCCGCTGTACCTGCGCCGCCCAGACGCCAAGCCGTCGGTCGGCGGTCCCAGCTTCGCCTCGCCTGCGGCGAGCCTCGCTGAACCGCCGGTGCCGAACGGCGGTCCCAGCTTCGCCTCGCCTGCGGCGAGCCTCGCTGAACCGCCGGTGACACTGGGACCCTTGACGGGCGGCGACGCGGTGCGCTGCGCCGAGCTGGAGGCTCAACTGTTCGGCGGGGACGACCCGTGGCCGGCGGAGGCGTTCCTGCGGGCGATCGGAACCCGTGACCATCACTACGTCGCCGCCCGGATCGGCGACGCGCTGGTGGGCTACGCCGGAGTCGCCCGCCTGGGACGCACCCCGCCGTTCGAGTACGAGGTGCACACCATCGGGGTGGACAAGGCGCATCAGGGGCGCGGCATCGGCCGCCGACTGCTCGCCGACCTGCTGGAGTACGCCGACGGCGGCACCGTGCACCTGGAGGTCCGAACCGACAACGCTGCGGCCATCGCGCTGTACCGCGACGTCGGATTCGCCCAGACCGGAGTCCGCAGGCGCTACTACCGCAACGGAGCAGACGCCTACACGATGCGCCGGGGAGCGACCTCATGACGATAGTGCTGGCCATCGAATCCTCCTGCGACGAAACAGGTGTCGGGATCACCCGGCTGAACTCCGACGGGACGGTGACGCTGTTGGCCGACGAGGTGGCCTCCAGCGTCTCCGAGCACACCCGGTTCGGCGGGGTGGTACCCGAGATCGCCTCGCGGGCACATCTGGAGGCCCTGGGCCCCACCATGCGGCGGGCGCTGGCGACAGCGGGGGTGGACAGACCTGACGTGGTCGCGGCCACCATCGGCCCGGGGCTGGCGGGGGCGCTGCTGGTGGGCGCCGCCGCCGCCAAGGCGTACGCGGCGGCCTGGGGAGTCCCGTTCTACGCCGTCAACCACCTGGGCGGTCACCTGGCCGCCGACGTCTATGCGCACGGCCCCCTGCCGGAGTGCGTGAGCCTGCTGGTCTCCGGCGGTCATACCCACCTGTTGCACGTGCGGTCGCTGGGGGCGCCGATCGCCGAGCTGGGCAGCACCGTCGACGACGCAGCGGGGGAGGCCTACGACAAGGTGGCCAGACTGCTCGGGCTCGGCTATCCGGGTGGGCGGGCCCTGGACGAGCTGGCTCGCACCGGTGACCGGGAGGCCGTGTGGTTCCCGCGCGGGATGACCGGCCCACGCGACGCTCCCTATGTGTTCAGCTTCTCGGGGCTCAAGACGGCGGTGGCGCGCTACATCGAGAAGAACGCCACCGATCCGGCGTTCTCGCCGGCCGATGTGGCGGCCGGATTCCAGGAATCGGTTGCCGACGTGCTGACCGCCAAGGCGGTGCGCGCGGCCACCGACCTGGGCGTGGGCACCCTGCTGATCGCCGGCGGGGTGGCCGCCAATTCCCGGCTGCGCGAGCTGGCCGAGCAGCGCTGCGAGGCGGCCGGGTTGACGCTGAGGATCCCGCCGTTGCGGTTGTGCACGGACAACGGGGCGATGATCGGGTCGTTCGCCGCGCACCTGATCGCCGCCGGAGCGGCGCCGTCGCCGCTGGACGTGGCGACCAATCCCGGCCTGCCGGTGGTGGCGGGCCAGATCCGCTGATCGATTCGCAGCGGGGTCTCCTTGAGTGCTAGCACTCTCATGTATAGAGTGCTAGGTGGCAGTCGGTCGGTTTCTCGCTCGGCACCCGCGACGACGACGCGAGGGCTGGCACGAATGCCGAACACCTTAAGTAAGTACGTTCCGATGGGCTCGGCGTATGCCGGGTCGCATCCCAGACAATGTGGAGGGCTCCAATCGTGGCGAGCGTGAACATCAAGCCACTCGAGGACAAGATCCTCGTTCAGGCCAACGAGGCCGAGACCACGACCGCTTCCGGTCTGGTCATTCCGGACACTGCCAAGGAGAAGCCGCAGGAGGGTACCGTCGTCGCCGTCGGTCCCGGCCGGTGGGACGAGAGCGGCAGCAAGCGGATCCCGCTGGACGTCGCCGAGGGCGACGTCGTCGTGTACAGCAAGTACGGCGGCACCGAGATCAAGTACGGCGGCCAGGAGTACCTGATCCTGTCCGCGCGTGACGTGCTGGCCGTCGTCGCCAAGTAGCCACGAAGCAACCACCGTGCCCGCCCCGGAGATCCCCGTAATACGGGTGATGTCCGGGGCGGCACGCGTAAAGAAAAGGGCGCAACACCTATGAGCAAGCAGATTGAGTTCAACGAGGCCGCGCGCCGGGCGCTGGAAGCCGGCGTGAACAAGCTCGCCGACGCCGTCCGGGTGACGCTGGGCCCGCGGGGACGCACCGTGGTGCTGGCCAAGTCCTTCGGCGGCCCCACGGTGACCATGGACGGCGTCACCGTGGCCCGGGACGTCGACCTGGAAGACCCGTTCGAGAACCTCGGCGCGCAGCTGGTCAAGTCGGTGGCCACCAAGACCAACGACGTGGCCGGCGACGGCACCACCACCGCCACGGTGCTGGCCCAGGCCATCATCTCCGGCGGCCTGCGCAACGTCGCGGCCGGCGCCAACCCGATTGCGCTGGGCTCCGGCATCGCCAAGGCCGCCGACGCGGTCTCGCAGGCACTGCTGGCCGCGGCCACCCCGGTCTCGGGCAAGGAGTCGATCGCGCAGGTGGCCAACGTGTCCTCGCGCGACGAGGAGATCGGTGAGCTGGTCGGCGAGGCGATGACCAAGGTGGGCAGCGACGGCGTGGTCAGCGTGGAGGAATCCTCGACGCTGTCGACCGAGCTGGAGATCACCGACGGCGTCGGCTTCGACAAGGGCTTCCTGTCGGCGTATTTCGTCACCGACTTCGACGCGCAGGAAGCCGTGCTGGAGGACGCGCTGATCCTGCTGCACCGCGACAAGATCAGCTCGCTGCCGGACCTGCTGCCGCTGCTGGAAAAGGTCGCCGCGGCGGGCAAGCCGCTGCTGATCATCGCCGAGGACGTCGAGGGCGAGCCGCTGTCGACCCTGGTGGTCAACGCGATCCGCAAGACGCTCAAGGCCGTTGCGGTCAAGGCGCCCTACTTCGGCGACCGGCGCAAGGCGTTCCTGGAGGACCTGGCGATCGTCACCGGCGCGCAGGTGATCAACCCCGACGTGGGCCTGACCTTGCGCGACTCCGGCCTGGATGTGCTGGGCACGGCACGCCGGGTGGTGGTCAGCAAGGACGACACCGTGATCGTCGACGGTGCCGGGACCGCCGAGGCCATCGCCGGGCGGGTCAAGCAGCTGCGCGCCGAAATCGAGGCGACCGACTCCGACTGGGACCGGGAGAAGCTGCAGGAGCGGCTGGCCAAACTGGCCGGTGGCGTCGCCGTGATCAAGGTGGGGGCGGCGACCGAGACCGCGCTCAAGGAGCGCAAGCACCGGGTCGAAGACGCGGTGGCGGCGGCCAAGGCCGCGGTCGAGGAGGGCATCGTCACCGGCGGCGGCGTGGCGCTGGTCCAGGCCCGTGCAGCGCTGGCGGAGCTGGCCTCCTCGCTGAGCGGCGACGAGAAGCTGGGCGTCGGCGTATTTTCCGCCGCGCGCTGCAACCAAGGTGTCGACGGCGCTTGGTGTCCTGGTGACGTCCCAAGGTCGCCGACGGTGTCGACGTGTCGCCGGTGGTGCTCACCACGGAAACCGCAGTCGTGGAGAAGCCCGTCGAGGTCGATCCGCACGCCGGCCACGGGCATCACGGGCACGCCCACTAGGTAGTTCCTGACGACGCCCCCCGGTTCGAAACGGACGGGTTGACATGGTCGTCGCAGCACTCTCGATGAGAGGTTGCGGCGACCATGTCGTTTTCGAAACTGGGTAGTGCACCCACGCGAAACGCCCCCCGTTCATGGCCGGGGGTGTTTCGTTATGGGCATGGATCGCATCTGGCAATGGACCTGGGATCGATTCGCGGCGAGGTACTCCTGGGCTATCTACGTGGTCACCTGCGGCATTGTGCTCGCAGTACTCCTTGTTTCGGCGTTTGTCATCGTGGCCTTCGAGGGGGACAGTCACTACGTCGAAGCGGCCGTGTTCATCGTGGCCTGTGTGCCGGTGGTCGCATTCGTGAATGTGCTTCCCGGGCTGGGCGGCGCCCGCCTCATCGAGCAGTGGGCAGCCGGCCATCGGGTCGATCCCGCAACGGCACTGGAAGCCAACTACCGCTGGGCCCGGACCACCGTCACCCGGGCAATCGTCGGTACCGGCCTCATGGTGGCCCTGGCAGCGGTCGTCGTTGGAGCGATTGCCGGGGCGACGGGATCGCGGCTGGTGCAGTACGCGATCCTGGGCGCGGCTATCGGAACGGCCGTCCAGCTGGTCGGTGTGCGCAGCTTCGTGGAGGGCGCGATGCGACCCGTGCGGATAGCCATCGCCGGCGACACCGAAACCGGTGACTGCATGCCCCGCTCCCGGCCGACCTTTGCCGCTTGGACAAACACGGCCATGCTGGCGGGCGTCTTCCAGAACGCCGTGTCCGGCGCGATGTTGGGAGCGGTGTTTCTGCGGACCGGTGCGGATCCTGTGCGTGCCGTCGTGATCGGGATCGCGATGACGCTCGGCTACGCGATTCCGATCACGGTCGGTGCCGCATTCTCCCAATCCCTGTTGCCGATACGCGACCTCGCACGAGGCACTGAGCGTGTGGCAGGCGGGGACTACAGCCACCGACTGCCGGTGGTCCAAGACGATGACCTGGGCGCGCTGGCGGCATCGTTCAACCGCATGCAGGCGGGTTTGGCTGAGCGGCAACGACTTCAGGTGGCATTTGGGACCTATGTCGATCCGGCTCTGTCGGCGCGGCTGCTCGAACAGGGTGACGATGCCTTCATGGGTGAGCGCCGCGAGGTGAGCGTGATGTTCATCGACATCCGGGAATTCACCGCGTTCGCCGAGGTCCATTCCGCGGAGGACACCGTCGCGCGGCTCAACGCGGTACTCGAGATCGTGGTGCCCGCAGTACTCGACGCGGGCGGGCATGTCAACAAGTTCCTCGGCGACGGCACCATGACCGTCTTCGGCGCGCCGAATGCCCTCGACGATCATGCCGACGCCGCGGTGTCGGCCGCCGTCGCGATTCATCGCCGGGTGACTGATCGGTTCGGCGGCGATCTGCGGATCGGTATCGGGATCAACACCGGAAAGGTGATCGCCGGAACCATCGGTGCGGGAGGACATCTCGAGTTCGCGGTGATCGGCGACACGACAAACGTCGCGTCCCGCGTCGAGCAGCTGACCAAGAAGACAGGTGACGCCATTCTGCTCACCCGGCAAACTGTCGACGCCCTGGCCGTTCGGCCGTCCGGGCTGATCGACCGGGGATCGTACTCCGTGAAGGGCAAGTCGGCTGCGGTGCAGGTTTTCGGCCTAGATCCCACGGAGATCCGCCCCGACTGAATTGTGCGCAGCGGCCAACCGGTCCGTGACAGTGGGGCATCGGGCAGAACCGAGACGGCGGTTGGGGGACAAGCCTCGCGCCGGCGGGGGCGTTCTCGTGCTACTCGAGTGCGCCGGTAGTTCGTGATCGCGGCCGGTGCTGGCGTCTCGAAGACGTTCGCTGGCAGGATCGAGACGTCCCACGCTGCGCCGAGCACGAGATCACCGCAGCGGCAATCGAGTGAGGTCGACGCGATGGAAGAACCGCTGCTCTTGCAACACCGCGATGACCGCGGCGTCGTGACGCTGACTCTGAACCGCCCACAATCCTTCAACGCGCTCTCCGAGGCGATGCTCGCGGCGCTGGCCGAAGCCATTGACGCATTGGGTCATGACGCGGCGGTGCGCACGGTCGTGCTGGGGGCATCCGGCAAGGCCTTCTGCGCCGGCCACGATCTGAAGGAAATGCGGGCCCAGCCGTCGTTGGAGTACTATCAGAGCCTGTTCGCGCAGTGCACCGCCGTGATGCTCGCGATCCAGCGCCTGCCGGTCCCGGTGATCGCGCGGGTCCAGGGGCTCGCCACTGCTGCGGGTTGTCAGCTCGTCGCGATGTGCGATCTCGCGGTGGCCGGCCAGGACGCGCGCTTCGCGGT
The DNA here is from genome assembly GCF_010729485.1 of Mycolicibacter hiberniae. Lineage (NCBI taxonomy): Bacteria > Bacillati > Actinomycetota > Actinomycetes > Mycobacteriales > Mycobacteriaceae > Mycobacterium > Mycobacterium hiberniae. Next base: position 2,786,370 of record NZ_AP022609.1, on the reverse strand, counting down.
GAGCGGCATCAACGTCGGGCTCTTCTGCGCGACTCCGGGGGTGGCGCTGACGCGCAATGTGCCGCGAAAGGCTGCCTTCGAGATGCTCGTGACCGGTGAATTCATCACCGCCGAGCAGGCCCGCGTGTTGGGGCTGGTCAACAAGGTGGCGGCACCCGAGGCGCTGGACGACGAGGTCGAGGCGCTGATCGCCGGAATCGTCGCGAAACCGGCTGCCGCCGTCGCCATGGGTAAGGCCCTGTTCTACCGCCAGATCGAAACCGGCATCGAGTCGGCCTATGCGGACGCGGCCGCGACCATGGCCCGCAACATGATGGATCCGAGCGCGCTCGAGGGCGTCGCGGCCTTTGTCGAGAAGCGCCCGCCCAGCTGGTCGGCGGCGCAGGCGTCCACGACATAGCCCCGGCCGGCCGCCCCCCGCGCCGACCAGACGCCTTTGGCTCGGGCGGTGTGGAGGGCGTGACACGGGGGAGTCTGCGGAATCCGCGTCGTGCTTGACGCCCCGCCCTGCGCGGCGCAGTGTGAGACAGGTCATACGATCACCGGTCGCACCCCGGCAAGAAGGCGGCAGCTCATGACCACGAGGGATAAATACACGACGGTGCCCGAACCCTATTCGTGGCAGGCCGCCAGCGCCGGCGACGCGTGCTTCACGTGGGAATACGACGGGGGGCGGTCACGGCTCCTGTCGCTGTACCAAAAGGGCAAGGACAAGCAGTGGGATGCCCAGTCGCGCATCGACTGGAACCAAGACGTCGACCCGATGAATCCGCTCGGGTTGCCGGACGACTTCCATCCGCTGTTCGGCAGCCCCATGTGGGACGCCGCAGACGAGGCGCGTCGCGCCGAGATGCGCCAGCACCATCAGTCCTGGCAGTTCTCGCAGTTTCTGCACGGCGAGCAGGGCGCGATGGTGTGCGCGGCCAAGATCGTCGAGGTCGTTCCGGACTTGGATGCGAAGTTCTACGCGGCCACCCAAACCATGGACGAGGCCCGGCACGTCGAGGCCTTCTCACGGTTCTTGCAGGACAAGGCCGAGATGGTCTACCCGATCAACACGCACCTGACCGCCCTGCTGGACGACACGTTGCGCGATTCACGCTGGGACATGCCCTATCTGGGCATGCAAGTCCTCATCGAGGGGCTTGCGCTGGCCGCGTTCGGCGTGCTGCGTGACGTGTCGGCGGAGGGCTCGCTGGCCAAGCAGATCTTGGCCTACGTCATGCAGGATGAGGCAAGGCACGTCGCGTTCGGGCGAATCTCCTTGAAGGACTACTACTCTGCACTGACCGAGGCAGAACGCGACGAGCGCGAAGAGTTCGTGGTGGACGCGTGCTATCTGATGCGCGACCGGTTCCGTGGTGAAGAGGTGTTCGAAACCCTGGGCATGAACGTCAAGGAGTGCGCCGAGTGGGTCGACGCGTCACCGCTGATGATTCAGTTCCGCTCACATCTGTTCAGCCGGATCGTGCCGATCGTCAAGGACATCGGGTTGTGGGGACCCAAGGTGCGCAAGGCGTTCCGGGACATGGGGGTGCTCGACATGGCCGGATTCGACATCGACGCGCTGATGAAGGCCGACGAGGACCAGGCCGAATCCCTCGACAGGGCGCATGCCGAAATGGCCGAGCGGGCCGTCGAGGTCAACGAGGTGATCGCCGCGGGCGCGGGCTGACCCTAGCCGGAACTGGCCAGCAGGCCGGTCGAGGCGAACTTCAGGCCGGCGCGCAGCTCGTCGAGCGAGATGGGATCGTCGGACTCGATGTAGCGCATCGTGGTCGCCACGGCCATGTTGAAGAACAACCAGGCCAGCGCGCTCGGGCTCAGTTCGCCGCGGTAGTGGCTGCGGTAGTGGCTCATGTGCAGGGTGGTCATCGCCAGCAGGGTGGCGTTGAGCCCGGAGACGTTCGCGAAGGCCCGCAGGTTGTCGGGCCGCTGGGCCAGATAGCGGATCAGCCGGCGGTTGGCGATCGTGTAGTCGATGAGGATGTCGATCGACGCCTCCATCGCCGCGGCCGGCCGGTCCAGGGTGATCGCCCGGAGCATGCCCTCGATCGCGGGCGCCTGTTCGGCGGCCAGCCGCTCCACCGCGGCATCGATGATCTGCTCCTTGTTCGCGAAATACTGGTAGATCGAGCCCTTGCTGATATCGGCCGTCTCGGCGATCAGATTGGTGGTGATCTCCTCGGGCGGATGACGGTGCAGCAGGGCGGTCGTCGACGCCACTATTTTTGCGACCATCTCACGGGAGCGCGCCTGCTGTGGTGATTTTCGACGCTTTGAACTGGGATTACTTGGGTTCACCAAAGTTCCTAACGCGACTTGTATGCGACCGTATGTGCACATTAGCGTCGGCGCGCCAGCACGTCGACGACAGGGGACGCCAATGACCTCCACGCCCGATCTCCAGGCCGACCGGCCGGCCGCCGACCTCGAGGAGCGCGCGGAGATCGAGCTGGTTCCGCCGGATTCGCTGGCCGCCGAGCACACCGGTCGCTGGACCTACCTGATCCTGGAGGGCGCGGCGTTCATGATGCAGGCCATGCATCCGATCATCGCCGAGGTCACCGGCCGCTATTCGGCGGCCTTCCACGGCGATTCGGCCGGCCGGGCGATCCGGTCCGTCGACTCGGTGTTGCGCTGGACCTACGGCGGAACGGAGGCCAGGGCCGAAGGGGACCGGGTCCGGGCGCTGCACAAGCCGATCACCATGAAAAGCGCCGAAACCGGCAAGCAGATCAGCGCCTTGAACCCGGAGGCCTATCAGTGGGTGATCGCCACCGCTTACATCATCAACGCCCAGGCGGGCCGCTTATTGATCGGCCGCGAGTTCACCGACGCCGAAAAGGACGAACTGCTGCGCGACAACCGCAGGTTGGCCCGGCTGCTGCACGTGCCAATGCGGGGTTACCCCGAGTCGCAGCGGGAAATGGCCGATTACTTCGAGCGCATGGTCGGCACATTGCGCGGTACGCCCGAGGCGCTGCGTTTGCTCGCCGACCTGCAGGCCGGTACCACCGAGCTGCCCCCGAAGGTGCCGAAATTGATGGCGCCGCTGATTCGGACCGCTCTGCGGCCGGTGATGCGGTTCAACTACCTGTCGGTGGTCGGGCTGCTGGACCCACGGCTGCGCGCGAAGCTCGGTGTCGGCTGGAGCCCGGCGGAAGAGCGCAAACTCACCCGTGTCTACACCGTCATTCGGATCGCTTACCGCGTGCTGCCCGACCGGCTCACCTACTTCCCCCTGGCCTATCACGCCCGCAAACACCACCAGTGCCTGGAGAAGATGAAGCAGCGCCAGGAGAAGTCCTTCGCCTACCACCTGCCCGAGGTCGCCGAGTAACACCGCGAACACTGCTCAGGACGTCCCGGACAGCTCCCGCGGAACATCTTTGTCAACACCGCACCCGGGGTGGCGAATGCATTGCATTGATTATCAATTCATTTTTTGGCCCCGTCCGGACACACTCAAGTGACCGGTGATTAGCCACCGACGAAATGGGGTATCAATCCACCGCGGCGCCGACCACTGCGGCGCTCAGGGTGTTGAAAAGGAGATCACCATGGACGCAATGGCGGCCACCGAATTCCTGGCACGTTCCACAACGTTGACCAGTGTGGGGTGGATCGGCTATATCGTGATCGGCGCTATTGCCGGCTGGATCGCGGGCATTGTGATGAAAACCAAGTATGGCCTGCTCACCGATGTAGTCGTGGGTGTCGTCGGAGCCCTGATCGGGGGATTCCTGCTCAGTTTCGTCGTCGACACCGCGAGCGGCGGCTGGTGGTTCACCTTGTTCACCGCGGTCCTGGGAGCGGTCATTCTGCTCTGGCTGCTGCGAGTCTTCGGGCGCGAGGTGTAAGGAGCCGCCATGATGAAAAATGTTGCGTTGGCAGCCCTTGCGCTGGGAGTCATGTTCTCCGGTGCGTGTTCGGCCTCTGAGGTGATCAACACCGGCGGCGACACCCGATGCAAGGACTTCGTCGATCACGACGAGAAGAAGCAGGACGACGAGATAACCAAGATGCTCAAAGACCGCAGTGGCACCGATCCGGCCGCGCTGGAGGTCTCGGCAACGCGGCTGTCGGTGTCGACCTACTGCAAGACCCTGGGCAAACCGGACAGCAAAATATCCGAGGCGCCGCACGGCTGAGCTGACGTTCGCACCACACGGCGCGGTAGCCGCGCCGTGTGGTGCGAACGTTTTGGCCGGTGCCGTCGCCGCGGTCGGCGTCGGGACGACGTGCGCGCGGGGCGGTGCACGCTTCGCCGAGACGCGACCGATCCACCCGCATTGCCGGGGGGCGAACAGCCCCCGGGAAATTCCGGGGGCTGCTCGGGGATACCCACGGGCCGCGGACGTGACGCCGCCGCACCGGTCGGGGAAGTAGTTAGCCGCTGGGCCGCAAGTTGCAGCGCAACGCCGCGTGCCGCTCGGCTTCGGACATGCCGCCCCAGATGCCATAGGGTTCGCCCACGGCGAGCGCGTGCGCGCGGCACTGCTCGAGCACCGGGCAAGCGCGGCACCACTTTTTGGCATTCTGTTCCCGCTGTGCCCGCGCACGGCCCCGTTCTCCGTCGGGCGGGAAGAACACCGACGAGTCGACTCCCCGACACGCTCCGCGGAGCTGCCAATCCCATACGTCCGCGTTGCGGCCCGGCAACTGCTCAACCTGTGGCATGGGGAACCCCTCTCCAAACGCTGGTCGGGCCGGGTCTCACGGAGGACGGCCTGGCGAGCGTTATCTTCAGGTGCTGCGCGTAAAACAGCGCCGGCAGAATTCCGGCGCCGTGGGGACGGTAACCAAACGATCTGAAGTAATACCTACGCGAGGATTAAGAAAGGCTGGCCTAAACGAGTGGACATTCCGTGAGAGTGGATGTTATTCCGCATTCTGTGGATTGGTGAAGGTATGTCACCTGCGCGTAACGTCGCCCAGCGATGATCGAGGACTCAGAAGCTGTTCTGGCAGCAGCCGCCTTCGGAGACGAACCGGGCTGCTGGCCCTTGCCTGAAGCGGCCAATCCCCGGCAGCGGTGGTTGCGTGCCGTCGCCGCCGGCGGCCAGGGTCGGTACGCCAGCGCCGCTGCCGATCTGAACGCATTGTTACGCGCGGTTCCGGCGGGGCCGCTGGCCTCCCAGGCCAATAGCACCCGCGGTTCTTTCCTGCGCCAACTCGGCGGGCACGATCTGGCCCGCGGCTTCGACGGCCGGGCATTGGCACTGGCCGGCGACGATCCCGTCGCCCGTGCCGACGCGCTGGTGGGGTTGGCGGCCGACGCCCTGGGTGTCGGGCGGTTTGCGGCGTCGGCCGCACTGCTGGCCCGGCTGGCCCCCGAGTCGGCCGCCGCGCCGCCGCGCCTGGCGGTCCGCCGGCATTGGGTGGCCGCGGAACTGGCGATGGTCACCGGCGATGGGCCGGCCGCGGTGCGCAATGCCGAGCGGGCCGCGGCGCTCGTCGGCGACGGCATGGCGCGACACCGGGTGAAAAGTCAGGTGGTGCTGGCCGGGGCGCTGTGCTGCGCGGGCAACGTCGACCGGGCGCGGGTGGTGGCCGAGGACGCGATCGCAGAGACCGGGCGGCTGGGGCTGGTGCCGTTGAGGTGGGCGCTGGCCTGCATGCTGGCCGACATCGGCAGCCCTAGGTGGACCGCTGCGGAACTGCGGGAGCTGCGTGAAGACGCCGCGGGGCTGGTGGGCCACCGGGGCGGGAACTGGCAGCCGCGGTGATCAGCGGTAGCCGTCGGCTTCCGAGGTCGCCCCGTTGAGCGACGCGTCGGCGTAGCCGCGGCAGTAGTCCCACGTCACGTAGCTGTCGGGCTCGGGGTCGTAGGCCGGCTCGTGCGGGCGGACGGTGCCGTCGATGAGCAGCTGCAGCAGGTTGGCGCGCAGCATGTCCCAATCGTGGTAGTGATCCTGCTGGCAGTCGTCGCAACACACCACCAGGCCGCGAATTCCCCTGTGGGCCAGCAATGCTTCGTAGACCGCCAGATCGGCGAGGTCTGCCTCGACCGCACTGCGCTCCTGCGGATCCAGCGGCTGGCCCGGTTCGACGGCGTCCAGCGCGGCAGACGGGTCGTGAGGATCGTCGGCGAACGGGTCCGGCGGCAAACCGGGTGGCAGGTGGTCACGCACGCCCCTCAGGGTACGCAGTCGCCATGACCGAACGCCAGCGGCAGGTGGCGGCACACCCCGCGCGGCGGTCAAGTTGGTGGCGGGCGAAGGCGCCGGCGCGCCGCGATTAGGATGGTCTTCTCACCCCGGCTTTGTAGTGGAGGCTCCCAGATGGCCGTTGGTTGTCCAAACCGGAAGTCAGTGCCCAAATGACCGGCCAGTACGCCGCCGGACCGATCGATGACGCGGTGTACGCCGGCGGTGCGCTCGACGGCCAGTCCCCGAAGATCGCCATGCTGGGGCTGACCTTCGACGATGTGCTGCTGCTCCCGGCGGCCTCCGATGTGGTGCCGGCTACCGCGGACACCGCCAGCCGGCTCACCCGCAACATTGCGCTCAGGGTGCCGCTGGTCAGCTCCGCGATGGACACCGTCACCGAGGCGCGCATGGCGATTGCGATGGCCCGTGCCGGCGGCATGGGCGTGCTGCACCGCAATCTGCCGGTCGCCGAGCAGGCCGGCCAGGTGGAGACGGTGAAGCGATCCGAGGCGGGGATGGTGACCGACCCGGTGACCTGCACGTCGGAGAACACCCTGGCCGAGGTGGACGCGCTGTGCGCCCGCTTCCGGATCTCCGGGCTGCCCGTCGTCGACAACAACGGCTCTCTGGTCGGGATCATCACCAACCGGGACATGCGCTTCGAGGTCGACCAGAACAAGCCGGTCGCCGAGGTGATGACCAAGGCGCCACTGATCACCGCGCAGGAGGGCGTCTCCGCCGAGGCCGCGCTGGGCCTACTGCGCCGGCACAAGATCGAGAAGCTGCCGATCGTCGACGGCCGCGGGAAGCTGACCGGGCTGATCACGGTCAAAGACTTCGTCAAGACCGAACAGCACCCGCTGGCCACCAAGGACAGCGATGGCCGGCTGCTGGTCGGGGCCGCGGTCGGCGTCGGCGACGATGCCTGGGTGCGGGCCATGACCCTGGTGGACGCCGGTGTCGACGTCTTGATCGTCGACACCGCCCATGCCCACAACCGCGGTGTGCTCGACATGGTCGGCAAGCTCAAAGCCGAAGTCGGTGAGCGCGTCGAGGTGGTCGGCGGTAACGTCGCCACCCGCGGGGGAGCCGCCGCGCTGGTCGAAGCCGGTGCCGACGCGGTGAAGGTCGGGGTGGGCCCCGGCTCAATCTGCACCACCCGGGTGGTCGCCGGGGTAGGTGCCCCGCAGATCACCGCCATCATGGAGGCAGTGGCCGTCTGTGCCCCGGCCGGAGTGCCGGTGATCGCCGACGGCGGGCTGCAGTACTCCGGTGACATCGCCAAGGCGCTGGCGGCCGGCGCGTCGACGACGATGCTGGGCTCGCTGTTGGCCGGCACCGCCGAATCGCCCGGCGACCTGATCTTCGTCAACGGCAAGCAGTTCAAGAGCTACCGCGGCATGGGTTCGCTGGGCGCCATGCAGGGCCGGGGCGGCGCCAAGTCCTACTCCAAGGACCGCTACTTCCAGGACGACGCGCTCTCCGAGGACAAGCTGGTGCCCGAGGGCATCGAGGGCCGGGTGCCGTTCCGGGGGCCGCTGAGCACCGTCATCCACCAGCTCACCGGCGGGCTGCGGGCGGCGATGGGTTACACCGGTTCGGCCACCATCGAACAGTTGCAGCAGGCGCAGTTCGTGCGGATCACCGCCGCCGGCTTGAAGGAAAGCCACCCGCACGACATCACCATGACCGTCGAAGCGCCGAACTACTACGTGCGTTAAGCGCCGAAACCGACGTTTTGCGGGTCGCCACCCGTGCTTGTGCTGCAGAATGTCGGTTTCGCGGAAAGATAAGGGTGACCCCGCATGCGTGACATGGTTGAGATCGGCATGGGCCGCACCGCCCGTCGCACCTATGAGCTCGAAGACATCAACATCGTGCCGTCCCGGCGTACCCGCTCCTCCAAGGACGTGTCCACCGCCTGGCAGCTGGACGCCTACCGGTTCGAGATGCCGGTGCTGGCCCACCCCACCGATGCGCTGGTCTCCCCGGAGTTCGCCGTCGAGCTGGGCCGGCTCGGCGGCCTGGGCGTGCTCAACGCCGAGGGTCTCATCGGCCGGCACGCCGACGTGCAAGCCAAGATCGCCCAGGTGATCGAGGCCGCCGCCAAGGAACCCGAGCCCTCGGCGGCGATCCGGCTGCTGCAGCAGTTGCACGCCGCCCCCTTGGACCCCGAGCTGCTCGGCGCCGCGGTAGCGCGCATCAGCGAGGCCGGAGTGACCACCGCGGTACGGGTAAGTCCGCAGAACGCCGCGGCGCTGACCCCCGCGCTGGTGGCGGCCGGGGTCGACCTGCTGGTTATCCAGGGCACCATCATCTCCGCCGAGCGGGTCGCGGTGGATCGCGACGGGGCCGGCGAACCGCTCAACCTGAAGACCTTCATCTCCGAGCTGGACATCCCGGTGGTGGCAGGCGGGGTGATCGACCATCGCACCGCGCTGCACCTGATGCGGACCGGCGCTGCCGGGGTGATCGTCGGCTACGGCTCCACCTCCGGAGTGACCACGTCCGATGAGGTGCTGGGCATCTCGGTGCCGATGGCCACGGCGATCGCCGATGCGGCCGCCGCGCGCCGCGAATACCTCGACGAGACCGGCGGACGCTACGTGCATGTGCTCGCCGACGGCGATATCCACACCTCCGGCGACCTGGCCAAGGCGATCGCCTGCGGCGCCGACGCAGTCGTGCTGGGCACGCCGCTGACCGCCGCGGCCGAGGCGCAGGGCGACGGCTGGTACTGGCCGTCGGCTGCCGCCCACCCGTCGCTGCCGCGCGGTGCGCTGATGCAGTTCGCCTACGGCGAGCGCCCCAGCCTCGAGCAGGTTCTCGAGGGGCCCTCCGACGACCCGTTCGGCTCGCTTAACCTGGTCGGCGGGCTGCGCCGCTCGATGGCCAAGGCCGGCTACTGCGATCTCAAGGAATTCCAGAAGGTGGGGCTGACCGTCGGTTCCTGACCGGCGGTCCGAGTGAGATTCGCGGCCTACCCGGCCCGGTTACCCGCCAGTAGGTCCATACTGGGGTGTTATGGAGTTGGATAGCCGACCTGACTACGACGTCCTGATCATCGGCTCGGGTTTCGGCGGCAGCGTGAGTGCGCTGCGGCTGACCGAGAAGGGGTACCGCGTAGGCGTTCTGGAAGCGGGACGCCGCTACGCCGATGAGGACTTCGCCAAGAATTCCTGGCACCTGCGGGAATTCCTGTGGGCGCCGAAGCTGGGCTGCTATGGCATTCAGCGCATCCATCTGCTCAACAACGTGATGGTGCTGGCCGGTGCCGGAGTCGGCGGCGGCTCGCTGAATTACGCCAACACCCTCTATGTGCCGCCGGAACCCTTCTTCGCCGACAAGCAGTGGGCACACATCACCGACTGGCGCGCCGAGTTGATGCCGCACTACGACCAGGCGCAGCGGATGCTCGGTGTGGTCAAGAACCCGACGTTCACCGACGCCGACCGCATCGTCAAGGAGGTCGCCGACGAGATGGGGGTCGGTGACACCTTCGTGGCCACCCCGGTCGGCGTGTTCTTCGGCCCGGACGGCGCCCGCGGGGGCAAGGCGCCGGGCAAGACGGTGGCCGACCCGTACTTCGGCGGCGCCGGTCCGAAACGCACCGGCTGCCTCGAATGCGGCGAGTGCATGACGGGCTGCCGATGGGGCGCCAAGAACACCTTGGTGAAGAACTACCTCTACCTCGCGGAGTCCGCCGGCGCACAAGTGCATCCGATGACCACCGTGACGGCGTTCGAGCAGGATGCCGACGGGCTGTGGCGAGTGCAGACGGTGCGCACCGGTCCTGGACTTGCGCGGCGACGCAAGACTTTCACCGCGCGCCACCTGATCCTGGCGGCCGGCACCTACAACACCCAGCGGCTGCTGTTCAAGATGCGCGACCGGGGCAAGCTGCCGAAGCTGTCCGACAAGCTGGGGGTGCTCACTCGCACCAACTCCGAATCGATCGTGGGTGCGGCAACGTTGAACGTCAACCCGGAGCTGAACCTGACTCACGGCGTTGCGATCACGTCCTCGATTCATCCCACCGCCGATACCCATGTCGAACCGGTGCGCTACGGCAAGGGCTCGAATGCCATGGGGCTGCTGCAGACCCTGATGACCGACGGCACCGGCCCGCAAGGCACCGATGTGCCGCGCTGGAGACAGCTGCTGGACCAGGCCGGCGAAGACCCGCGCCACATCCTGCGACTGCTCAACCCGCGACGGTGGAGTGAGCGCACGGTGATCGCCCTGGTGATGCAGCATCTGGACAACTCGATCACCACGTTCACCAGACGTGGCCGGCTGGGCCTGCGCCGCTACAGCAGCAAGCAGGGCCACGGCGAGCCGAACCCGAGCTGGATTCCGGTCGGCAACGAGGTCACCCGCCGGATCGCCGCCAAGATCGACGGAGTGGCCGGGGGCACCTGGGGAGAGTTGTTCAACATCCCGCTCACCGCGCACTTCCTGGGCGGCGCCGCGATCGGGGACAGCCCCGAACACGGTGTCATCGACCCCTACCAGCGGGTGTACGGCTACCCGACCCTGGCGGTGATGGACGGCGCGGCGGTGTCGGCCAACCTCGGTGTCAATCCCTCACTGTCGATCACCGCGCAGGCCGAGCGGGCCGCGTCGTTGTGGCCCAACAAGGACGAGGTCGATCTGCGGCCTGCCCAGGGCGAGCCCTACCGGCGGCTGGAACCGATCGCGCCGAAGAACCCGGCGGTGCCCGATCACGCCAAGGGTGCGCTGCGCTGGTCCGCCGGTATCGCCTGAGGTATCAGCGCGCGACCTCCCGGCGGTGCGTCGGTGCGCGGCCGGGCGGCTGGACCGGGGTGGGCAACAGCGGCTCGCGGCGGCGGACCGGCAGCGTCGTCGGGGACTGAGTGTTCAGTTCGACGTCCTGGCCGGCATGGTTGATCATCAGCCGCCCGTCGGGGCCGTCGCGCAGGGTGTAGGTGACCTCGTTGTGGCTGGCGTCGACCGTCACCCGAAATCCGTGCCAGCGCAACCGGAACCGCAGCCGTGATATCCCGTCGGGCAGTGCGGGGTCCAGCGCCAGCACGCCGGTGTCCTCACGCAGGCCGCCGAACCCGGCCACCAGAGCCAGCCAGGCCCCGGCCAGCGCCGCCAGGTGCAGGCCGTCGCGGGTGTTGTCGTGCAGGTCGCGCAGATCGATGAACGCCGTCTCGTAGGTGTAGTCGTGGGCCAACTCCAAGTGCCCCACCTCGGCGCACATCACCGCCTGGGTGCACGCCGACAGCGACGAGTCCCGCACGGTGCGCCGTTCGTAGTAATCGACGTTGCGGGCTTTCTGCTCAGCGGTGAACGCGTGGCTGCGCCACTGCATGGCCAGCAGAAGATCGGCCTGCTTGACCACCTGCGCCGGGTACAGCCGTACGTAGGGCTCGTTGAGCAGCAGCGGGTAGGCGTTGTGGTTCTCGAAGTCCCATTCGGCGGCCGAGGTGAAGCCCTCGCACTGCGGGTGCACCCCCAGCTCCTCGTCGTAGGGGATGTGTGCGGCCTCGGCGGCGTCGCGCCAGCCGGCCATCTCCTCGGTGGTGACCCCCAGCTCGTGGGCGGCATCGGGGTGGCGGGCGCAGGCGTCGGCGGCGGTGCGCAGGTTGTGGGCGGCCATCAGGTTGGTGAACACGTTGTCCCGCACGACGGCGGTGTACTCGTCGGGTCCGGTGACCCCGGACAGGTGCCACACCCCGTGCCGGTCGTGGTGACCCAGCGATCGCCAGAGCCGCGCCGTCTCGACCAGCACGGCCAGCCCGCATTCCTGCTCGACGGTGCTGTCGCCGGTGACCACCCGGTACTGCTCGAACGCCGCTGCGATGTCGGCGTTGATGTGCCAGGCGGCGGTGCCCGCGGGCCAGTACCCGGAGCATTCCTGGCCTCGGATGGTCCGCCACGGGAAAGCCGCCCCGGCCAGCCCCAGCTCGGCGGCTCGCCCACGCGCGAGGTCCAGGGTGGTCGCCCGCCAGCGCAGCGCGTCGGCGGCGGCCTGCGGAGCGGTGTAGATCAGCACCGGCAGGATGAAGCTCTCGCTGTCCCAGAAGGTGTGGCCGTCATAACCGGTGCCGGTCAGCCCCTTGCTGGGGATGGCGCGGCGTTCGGCGCGGGCGCTGGCCTGCAGCAGATGGAACAGCGCGAAGCGGACCGCCTGCTGGCAGTCCGGATCGCCGTGGACTTCGACGTCGGCGCCGTCCCAGAACTCGTCGAGGTATGCCCGCTGGGCGTCGAGCAGCCCCTGCCAGCCGCTGTAGCGGGCACCGGTCAGCGCGGCGATGGCCTGGTCGCGCAGCGCCGGCCGGGATCGTTCACTGGACCAGCCGTAGGACAGGTACTTGACGATGCGCAGCTTCTGCCCCGGGCGTAGCCCGCACACGATGGTGGTTGCCGCCACGTCGGGGATCGTGATGGTCGTGACCTGGACCCGGCCGGGCACCTCGACCTCGTGGTCCATGGCCGCGGCCATCATCAGTCCGCTCGCACGGGTGCGGTGCACCAGCACCGCGCCGGTGTTGTTGTTCTCGCGTTCGACGGCCTCCAGCGGGTTCTCCAGGATGGCCGCCACCCGGGGGTCATCGGAGGTCGGGGGCTGGTCCTCATTGGCGACCAGCTCCGACTGCACGGTGACCCGGACGAACTCGTCGACCGCCTCGACGACGTATTCGATCGCCGCGACGCCGCGATGGGCCAGCGACACCAGCCGAGTCGAGTGCACCTTGACCTGCTTTTTCGCCGGTGAGCGCCAGTGGATGTGGCGGGTCAGAGTGCCTGCGCGCATGTCCAGGATGCGCTGGTGATCGATCAGCTCCCCGTAGCGGACATCCAGGGGCTCGTCGTCGACCATCAGCCGGATGATCTTGCCGTTGGTCACGTCGACGACGGTCTGCCCGGCCTGCGGGTAGCCGTAACCGGCCTCGGCGTGCGGCAGCGGGCGCACCTCGTAGAAGGAGTTCAGGTAGGTGCCGGGCATGCCGTGCGGTTCGCCCTCGTCGAGGTTGCCACGCAGACCGATGTGTCCGTTGGACAGCGCGAACAGCGACTCGGTCTGTCCGAGTAGGTCCAGGTCGAGCCGGGTCTCGCGGATCTGCCACGGCTCGATCGGGAAGTAGTCCTGCGGGATCATCGGCGCTCTCTCACAACAGTTCCTCCAGATCGGTGACGACCACGTCGGCGCCATGGCTCAGCAGGTCGTCGCGCTGGCCCACGCGGTCGACGCCCACCACGAAGCCGAACCCGCCGGCCCGCCCGGCCGCCACGCCCGCCAGCGCATCCTCGAACACCGCGCACGCCGCGGGAGTGACGCCCAGCAGCTGCGCGGCCCGCAGGAACGAATCGGGGGCGGGTTTGCCCGCGATGTGTTCGGTGCGCAGGGTCACGCCGTCGACTCGTTGGCCGATGAACTTGTCAAGACCGGTCAGCGCCAGAATCTCACCGGCATTGGCGCTGGCCGACACCACCGCGGTGGCCAGGCCCGCGGCGGTGACCGCCGCCAGGTAGCGCCGGGACCCCTCGAACACCTCCACCCCGTCGGCCCGCAGCGTCAGCTGGAACGCCTCGTTCTTGCGGTTGCCCAGCCCGTGCACGGTCTCGGCGTCCGACGGGTCGTCGTCGGTGCCGTCGGGCAGCGTGATGCCGCGGCTGGCCAGGAACGCGCGCACCCCGTCGTCGCGTTTCCGGCCGTCGACGAAGCGCCGGTAATCGCTGTCTGGGTCGAACGGCGTGAATGCGCCGCCGGTGCGCCGGGCACGCGCCGCCAGGTAGGCGTCGAACATGGCCTTCCAGGCGCGGGTGTGCACGCTTGCGGTATCGGTGAGCACGCCGTCGAGGTCGAACAAGCAGGCTCGCACCGTCTCGGGCAGGCCCAGCACCGTGTTCTGCGTTCGGATGATGCGGCGATCTCCTTCCGCTAGCGGTGTATCTCCATTCCCGCCATGCGCGCCGTTGGTTCGTTGACTCTAACCGCCACTAGACTCCGTGCGGTGTCGTCACCCTCGTCGCGCCCCGTGTTGGTCATCGACTTCGGCGCGCAATACGCCCAACTGATCGCCCGCCGGGTCCGCGAAGCGCGGGTGTTCTCCGAAGTGGTCCCGCACACCGCGACCGTCGAGGAGATCGCTGCGCGCGATCCGCTGGCCATCGTGCTGTCCGGCGGACCCGCCAGCGTCTACGCCGAGGGCGCCCCTCAGCTCGATCCGGCGCTGTTCGACCTCGACATTCCGGTGTTCGGGATCTGCTACGGCTTCCAGGCCATGGCGGCCGCACTCGGCGGCACCGTGGAGCGCACCGGCACCAGTGAGTACGGCCGCACCGAGCTGACGGTGACCGCAGGCGAGCTGCACGCGGGCCTGCCGGCCACCCAGCCGGTATGGATGAGCCATGGCGACGCGGTCACCCAACCGCCGCAGGGGTTCACCGTGGCGGCTCGCACCGCCGGTGCGCCGGTGGCCGCGTTCGAGAACCGTGCCCGCCGGCTGGCCGGGGTGCAGTACCACCCCGAAGTGCTGCACACCCCGTACGGCCAGCGTGTGCTCAACCGGTTCCTGCACGAGTTCGCCGGCATCGACGCGTCCTGGACGCCCGCCAACATCGCCGATGCGCTGATCGAGCAGGTGCGCGAACAGATCGGCGAGGGCCACGCCATCTGCGGGCTCTCCGGCGGGGTGGACTCCGCGGTGGCCGCGGCACTGGTGCAGCGTGCCATCGGCGACCGGCTGACCTGTGTGTTCGTCGATCATGGGCTGCTGCGGGCCGGCGAACGCGAGCAGGTGCAGAACGACTTCGTCCTGGCGACGGGAGCCAAGCTGGTCACCGTGGACGCCGCAACGGTGTTCCTGGAGGCGCTGAGCGGGGTGTCCGACCCGGAGGGCAAGCGAAAGATCATCGGGCGCCAGTTCATCCGGGCGTTCGAAGGTGCGGTGCGAGACACGTTGGGCGACCACGACGTCGAGTTCCTGGTGCAGGGCACGCTGTATCCCGACGTGGTGGAATCCGGCGGTGGCGCCGGCACCGCCAACATCAAGAGTCACCACAACGTCGGTGGGCTGCCCGACGACCTGAAGTTCAGCCTCGTCGAGCCGCTGCGGCTGCTGTTCAAAGACGAGGTGCGCGCGGTCGGTCGTGAGCTGGGACTGCCGGAGGAAATCGTTGCTCGCCAACCCTTCCCGGGCCCCGGGCTGGGTATCCGGATTGTCGGCGAGGTCACCGCCCAGCGGCTGGCGACGCTGCGGCAGGCCGACGCGATAGCCCGCGAGGAGTTGACCGCCGCGGGCCTGGACCACCAGATCTGGCAGTGCCCGGTGGTGCTTTTGGCCGATGTCCGTTCGGTGGGGGTGCAGGGCGACGGCCGTACCTACGGCCATCCGATCGTGCTGCGGCCGGTGTCCAGTGAGGACGCCATGACCGCCGACTGGACTCGGGTTCCCTACGAGGTGCTCGAGCGGATTTCCACCCGGATCACCAACGAGGTGGCCGAGGTCAACCGGGTGGTGTTGGATATCACCAGCAAACCACCCGGCACTATTGAGTGGGAGTAGCCACGATGATTGCTCTGCTTTCGGCTGAGGAAGCCCAGCGTCGCGAATTCTGGGCGCAGCTGTGCCCGGAGATGTCGATCGAAACCGGGGGTCCCGGCCCGTCCGTCGCGGTCGGCGAGCTCGACACCCAGCTGGCCAACTTGAAGCGGGAGGGCTACGTCCAGGTCCCCGACGCCTTTCCCGAAGCGGCCATCGCGCCTATTCGCAGGACCGTCGCCACGCTGTTCCGGCAGGGGATCCCACTGCCCTTCGCCTTCGTCTACGACGAGCTGTGGCTGGCTTTCCAGGGGCTTTCGGAGTTCCTGACCAGCGTTCTGGGCCAGGGGTATCAGGCGTTGCCCGACTTCTGGGTCTGGCACGTCAACCCCAGCGACAACGCCGTGGGCTGGGGCCCGCATCGCGACCGGGTGATCGAGACCCTCGATGACGACAACTCGCCGCGGACGCTGACCGTGTGGCTGCCGTTCACCGATGCCACCCCGCTCAACGGGTGCATGTACATGCTGCCCGCCCATCTCGACGATCGCTTCGTCGAGCGGCGCTGGGACGGACCGGACAACACGATCGTCCGCAATCTTCAGGACATTCGGGCGCTGCCGGCCACGGCGGGCACCATGTTCGCCTGGAATCAGGCAGTCCTGCACTGGGGCGGGCGCGGCAGCCGCCTGGGAGCCGCGCCGCGGATCAGCGCCGCCTTCGAGTTTCAGCGTTCCGACTGCGCGCCGTTCAACAGCCCGTTGCTGGATCCGGGCCGCACGCCGACCTTCACCGAGCGGCTCGGGCTGATCGGCAAACAAGTTCTGCAATATCGCCACATGTATCCACTGACCGATGAGGTGGAGGCCGTCGCGACCCTGCTCGCGCAGCGCTACATGCCTGAGGTGGCCGCCGCGATGGGAGTCGGTGCGGCGATCTGAGGCGGGGGAGACCGCTAGATCGGTGTGGAGCGCAGCGCCGCGGGAAGGCTCGGCAGGAAATGCAGCGTCGCGAATCTGCGGATGTCCTCGGCGGAGTCCAGCGGTTCGCGTGAGGGCAGCAACAGCGCCATCGCCGCGTAGCGCAGGATGGTGTCGGCCAGATCGGTGACCACCTGCGGGCCGATGCGCTCGGCGAAACCGGCCGGGAAGATCACCTGCAGTGCCTCGGACATCCGTTCCACGATCGCGCCGTAGTGCCGCCGTCCCAGTTCCAGCGCCAGCGCCGGCTCGTCGGTGATCATCCGGTTGAGAACCCGATGCCGGCGAAACTGCATGATCGCCGAGGTGAATGCCTCGACATAGTAGTTTGACTGGGCGCCAGAGGTTTTCAGCTCGGCTGCGATATCGGCGTAGAGCGCGGCGTTCTCCCGGTCGATGACCGCGGCGACCAGTTCGTCGCGGCCGGCGAACCGGCGGTAGATGGTGGTGCGGCTGACCCGGGCGCGGCGAGCCACGTCGTCCAGGGCCACCCGGCGGAAGCCGTGCTGTTCGAACTCGACGACCGCGGCGTCGAGGATGGCGGTGGTCGCCGGGTCAGCCCCGGGCGTAGCCGGCATAGGCGAACTTGTTGTAGCGCAGTCGCATCGGCAAATGATCCCATGCCCAGTTGACCGGCCGCGATCGGCAGACCGCGGCGAACCGCTGATAGCGCCGCTCCTGCCGGTCGCTCCAGGGCAGGCCCAATTGGGCGCGGGTGCTCGGCGGCATGCCGCCGGTGGTGAGAAACGCCGCGATCGGATTGAAGATCACCGAGATCGCCCGCCACAGCGCCGGCGGCACCCCCTTGGGGCAAGGGAAACCCTTGGTGACGTAGCCGACTCCGTACTTGGCGGTCGGGTGGGCGACGAGAACCTTGTCCAGCATCTGGTTCCAGTAGCGCTCGAATTCGGCGTAGTCGGCCGGCATCACCCGGTCGCTGACGCCGTAGCGGCGATACCAGGTCTTCGACTCGAGGTAGATCCGCTCCTTCTCGTCCGGGGTGAGCCGTTTGACGAAGGTGTCGGCGAAGTACAGCACCTGCTCGACGAAGGTGGCGTGCGCCCAGAAGTAGGTCTCGGGATCCAGCGCGTGATACCGGCTCCCGTCGGGCATATTGCCCTTGATGCTGTGGTGGAAGTCGCGCACCTGCAGGCCGGAGTTGTCGGACTCCTCGCCGTAGACGGTCATGAAGATCGGCGGCAGCGAGCGTTTGATGCGGGCAGCGGTGTCGGCGAAGAACACCGAGTGGTCCAGCACGCCCTGGCCGAGCTCGGCGAGCATGTTCTGCAGCACTGCCGGGCGCGGCCCGATCAGGAACATCCGGTTGTCGCCGAAGTAGCGCCATACCAGGGACTGTGGTCCCAGGGGCAGGGCATCGGTAGCCGCGTCGGTCTCCACGGATTGGGTCATGTGGCACAGTGTTACATGTTTTGAATTGTGTACCAAAGCGGGAGATCAGCGGCTTCCCCGCGGTACGGATGTGGCCTGCGAGGCCGTTGGTGCAGCGCTGAAAAGTCCGGCTTGACGTTTGTCGGTGGGGGAGTGTTCACTCGGGTCAATCGAACATAGTTTCGAATCGGATTTGAGCGATGCCGGAGGCGATCATGACGGCGGCGGTGCGCGTGGGGGAGCGTCATGTCATCCCGGAAAACCGTGTTGAGCAGCTCAAACAACTGCGCCTGCAGATGGCGGCGGTGTCCGGGAAGGTGGGTGCCGGCCGGCCGGGTCCCGTCGCGGTCCCGGGGGCTGCGGTCGCCCCGGCTGCCGACGCCGTGCTGCCCGTTCCGCCGCTGCTGGCCGAGGTGCTGCCCGCCGGATTGCCCCGGGGCACGGTGGCGGTGCTCTCGGGGGCCCGGTCGCTGACGCTGGGCGTGGTGGCCACGGTGACGGCGGCCGGGGGGAACGCGGCGATCGTCGGCCAGCCGGAGCTCGGGTTGTTGGCCGCGGCGGAGATGGGCGCAGACCTGAGCCGGCTCGCCGTCATCCCGGATCCCGGCAACGACCCGGTGGAGGTGGCCGCGGTGCTGATCGACGGCATGGATCTGGTGGTGCTCGGCCTGGGCGGCCGCTGCGTTCCGCCGTCGCGCACCCGGGTCGTGCTGGCCCGTGCCCGCCACCGCGGGTGTGCCCTGCTGGTCTCCGGCGGTGACTGGCAGGGGTCGGCGCTGCGACTGGACGCCCGGGTGAGCGGTTATGAGACCACCGGCCACCCGATGGCGGGCTGCGCGGCCGTTGGCGGCTTCGGCCGGATCGGCGCGGTGCGCCTCGAGGTGCGGGCCGCTGGGCGGGCGGCCGGGCGGGCCCGGATCGGCTAGCGGGTCCTGGCATGCCCGACTCCCGAGTACTGGCGCTGTGGTGCATGGACTGGCCCGCGGTCGCCGCGGCGGCCGCAGCGGGGTTACCGCCCACCGCGCCGGTTGCGGTCACCCTGGCCAACCGGGTGATCGCGTGCTCGGCGGGCGCTCGCGCGGCGGGGGTGCGGCGTGGGCTGCGGCGCCGCGAGGCGGCGGCCCGCTGCCCGGCATTGCACGTGGTGGCCGCCGACGCCGATCGTGATGCCCGGTTGTTCGAGCCGGTCCTTGCCGCGGTGGACGAGTTGATACCGGCCGCCGAGGTGTTGCGGCCCGGGCTGCTGGTGGTGTCGGTGCGCGGCGCGGTGCGGGCCTTCGGTTCCGAGGAACAAGCCGCCGAACGCCTCATCGACGCGGTCGGCGCGACCGATGTCGAATGCCAGGTCGGGATCGCCGACGGCCTCTCCACCGCCGTGCTCGCCGCGCGTGCCGGCGCCGTGGTGCCGCCCGGGAAAGACGCCCGGTTCTTGTCGGCGCTGTCGATCCGGCAGCTGGCCGCCGAGCCCAGTCTGTCCGGACCGGGCCGGGACGCTCTGATCGACTTGCTGTGGCGCTTGGGCATTCGGACCATCGGGCAGTTTGCCGCGCTGCCCCGTTCGGATGTCACCTCGCGATTCGGCCCGGACGCGCTCGCCGCGCACCGGTTCGCCCGCGCCGAGCCGCAACGCGGACCGTCCGGGCGAGAGCCCGAACCGGACCTCGAGGCGGTGCTGCCGTGCGATCCCCCGATCGAGCGGGTAGACGCCGCGGCGTTTGCCGGGCGCTCGCTGGCGGCTGCCCTGCACCGGACGCTGATGGCCGCCGGCGTCGGCTGTACCCGGCTGGCCATTCACGCCGTCACCGCAACCGGAGAAGAGCTGACCCGGGTGTGGCGGTGCGCCGAGCCGTTGACCGAGGAGGCCACCGCGGATCGGGTGCGCTGGCAGCTGGACGGTTGGCTGAACCGCCGTGTCGCCGCCGACCGGCCCACCGGCCCGGTGACGCTGTTACGGCTGCAACCGGTGGAGGTGGCATCGGCGGCCGAGGCACTGCAGTTACCGCTCTGGGGTGGCCCCGGTGAGGAGGACCGGCTACGGGCCCGGCGCGCCTTGATCCGCGTGCAGGGACTGCTCGGCCCCGAAGCGGTCCGGGTGCCGGTGCTCTCCGGTGGTCGCGGTCCCGCGGAGCGAATCACCTTGACCCCGCTGGGGGATGAGCCGGTGCCGCTGGCCGACCCGCGCCAGCCGTGGCCCGGCCGGCTCCCCGAGCCGTCGCCGGCGGTACTGCTCGACGATCCCGTGGAACTGCTTGATGCCGAACGCAATCCGATCCGGGTGAGCAGCCGGGGATTCTTCTCCGCCGACCCGGCGTGGCTGGTCGCTCGGGGGCGGGACGACGAGGTGCGCTGGTGGGCCGGCCCCTGGTTGGTCGACGAACGGTGGTGGGACCCGCAGCGGGAGGGGCCGGGGTCGGGGCGCACCGCCCGGGTCCAGGTGCTGCTGGCGGGTGGGTCACCGAGCGCGGGGTCTGGGCAGGCGCTCCTGTTGTGCTACCGGCTGCGGCGGTGGTACCTGGAGGGGGTCTACGAATGACTCGGCGGGGCCAGTGCGGCGGTGCGCCATCGGTCCACTGCGCCGAACGTGCAATCACGGCGAGAATCCGCCCCGAAAATCGCCGTGATTACACGCTCGGCGCGGGACAGGAGGGTCAACCTCGGCGCGGCATGGCGGGTCAACCTCGCCGGCGGGCGAATGCGCCGACTCGTGGCACGAACCGGTCGAAGAACACCGCCGGGTCCACTGCGACCCCGATCAGCGCGTTGGGCCGGTGCGCGTCCCAGTCGGGAATCGTTCGCCCGCGCGCATCGGGCGAAAGCGCGACCCGCACTGCGGCCGGGCGGGTGGTCACGAGCGTGGGTTCCAGAGCGACCGCTGCGGCCAGCGGGTCGTGCAGATACGCCAGGTAGCCGTGGCCCCGCGCCTCGTGGGCCTCGAAATAGAAGCGCAGCGCGTCATGGAGCATCCGGACCACCGAGTCCTCAGCCGGCCCGGCCAGCCGCGCCAGGATCGTCGGAGTGATCGCGACGTGCTGGGTCAGATCCAGGCCGCACACGATCGGGAGTCGTTGCGGCGCAACTGCTCCCCATGCCGCGAACACCTGGGCGGCCGCCTCCGGATCGAATCCGATGTTGAACTCAGCCCCGGCGGACCGCTCGCCGGAGAACGCACCGCCCATGATCACCAGCCGACGCAGCAGCGTGGGCAGTGCCGGTTCGGCTCGCAGCGCCAATGCCAGGTTGGTCAGCGGGCCGGTGGCCACCCCGATCAACTGTCCCGGGTGTTCCCGCGCGGCGGTGCCCCATGCTGTTGCGGCGTCGTATCCGGTGAGCCGTCCGGTGCCGGGCGGCAGCTCGGCGTACCCCAGCCCCTGCGGGCCGTGGCTGTTCTGCCCGGTGTGGACTGGGCCGCTGCGCGGTGCGTCGGCGCCGCGAGATACCGGGACACCGGTCGCCCCGCACAGTTCCAGCAGAGCCAGGTTGTTGTCACAGACCTGCTGCACCGCAACGTTTCCGCCGGTTGCAGCGATCCCGACAAGCTCGGCATCCGGGCTGGCCAGCAGGTACACCAGCGCCACCGCGTCGTCGACGCCGGTATCGAAGTCGGCGAAGACAGGCAGTGTCACGAGAGCAGATTCACCAGTACACGCCCGGAACCAACCGCACCGCCCGTTTGACCGGGCGGGGCACCCGCACCCGGGGGATCGCCCGCGACGGTCGCTTCGGTCTGCGTGCTACCTGTCGAGTCCTGGGTGCCGCAGCGGTTGTTTCAGGGAGTGCCACACCGCGCGCCGCGGCCGAGTCCGGGTAGCCCAGGTAGACCTGGTGCAGCACCCGGCGCGCCAGCCGGGGGGTGAAGTAGTTGCCGGCTTCGGCCAGCGTCCCCAGCGGGGTGTCGATCCGGTCCGGCTTCTCGATCAGGCCGCGTATCACCATGGCCGCCGCGTGCTCGGCGCTGATCGCCCCGACCGGGAGCAGCTTGCCCGTCGGCGCGATCATCGGAGTGGCCACCAGGGGCATGTGGATGGTGGTGAAGGTGATGTGCTCGGAAAGTGTTTCGGTCGAGATCACGTCGGCGAACGCATCCAGCGCCGCCTTGGTGGGCACGTAGGCGCTGTAGCGCGGACTGTGCGCCAGGACTCCTTCACTGGAGACGTTGACGACGTGGCCGAACCGCCGTTCCCGCCAGTGCGGCAGCAACGCCAGCACCATGCGCACCGCACCGAAGTAGTTGACCGCCATCGTGCGCTCGTAGTCGTGCAGCCGCTCGGTGGAGCTGGCCACCGAGCGGCGAATGGACCGGCCGGCATTGTTCACCAGGTAGTCGACATGCCCGAACCGGCCCAGAATGTCCTTGACGGTGTGCTCCACCGATGCCGAATCGGTCACGTCACAGGTGAAGGCATGCGCCTGCCCCCCGCCGGCCCGGATCTCGGCCACCAGCTCGTCGAGCGCTGAGCCGCTGCGGGCCAGCGCGAAGACCGTGCCGCCGCGCTCGGCGACCGCGATGGCCGAGGCCCGGCCGATACCGCTGGACGCCCCGGTGATGACGACGTGCCGGCCGACCAGCGGCCCCGCCGGATCGTCGCGGCGAGCGCGGTCGGGATCCAGATGCTGCGCCCAGTACCGCCACAGCCTCGGCGCGTAGTCGCCGAACTCGGGCAGCCGGACGCGCTGACCCAGCGCCGCACGGGTGGCGTCGGCGACGAACGTCGGCCGCAGCTCCACCAGATCGAGCACCTCGGCGGGAAGCCCCAGTTGGGTGGCCACCATGTTGCGCCACACCCGGGTGCGTCCGCCGACGTTGAGCACCGGGGCCGCCACCGCGGCGGGCAGCGTGGCGCGCAGCGGCGGAAGCCCGGCCTCGGCCGCGATGGCCCGGTAGATGTCGGGCAGCCCGATCGACCTCGGCGCGGTGAGGTGGAAGGTGCGCCCGTCTAAGCCGTCGGCGTGCATCAGATCGACCAGCGCATCGACGACGTAGTCGACCGGGACGACGTTGGTGCGTCCGGTGTTGGGTACCGCCATCGGGGTCAGCCGGGGCAGTGCCGCCAGCTTGGCCAGCAGCGGGAAGAAATAATACGGTCCGTCGACTTTGTCCATCTCGCCGGTGCGGGAATCGCCCACCACCACCGCCGGACGGAACACCCGGTAGCGCAGTCCCGGTGCCGAGCGCACCAGCGCTTCGGCCTCGAACTTTGTCTGGTGGTACGGGGTCGGCAGCTGTTGGCCGACGTCGAAGTCGTCTTCGGTGAATTCGCCGGCGAAGTCTCCGGCCACCGCTATCGAGGACATGTGCGACAACGTGGCGTCCAGTCGCTTCGCCAACCCGATCACTGCGCGCGTGCCCTCGACGTTGACCGCCTGCTGCTCGGCCGTGCCGGCGGTGATGTCGTAGATGGCCGCACAGTGCAGCACGTGGTCGATATCACCGAGTTCGGCTAATGCCGTGTCGTTCAGCCCGAGGTTCGGCGCCGCCAGGTCGCCGACCAGCGGTTTCACGCGCTCGCCCCACTCCTGCGAGGCCAGCGTCTCAAAGCGGCTCAGCGAGGCACGGCGTACCAGCACCCATACCTGCGCCTGGGGACTGGTCGCCAACAGTCGGGACACCGCGCGTCGCCCAATGAACCCGGTACCGCCGGTAACGACATAATGCATACCGGTCATGGTTACCGGTCGTGGGGGCTACGTCAACAGCGGAGTCAACAGCGGGGTCGACAGCGGGCCGGTGCCGATCACCGCCGCGCAGCCGCGCCGGGGGAGAACGCGCGAATGCCGTCCCACTCCACAAGCGTCCAGCCGGTGGTCGGGCTGCCGGTGATCACCACCTTGGCGATGTTGGGCAGCGGGTGGTCGATCAGCAACTCGTCGCGGGGGTTGCGGACGTTCATCAGCGTCCAGGTGGCGATGGACGCCCCGTGGGAAAACGCCACGGGATTCTTGTCGCCGGCGTCGTACATCTGCTGGACGGCGGCACCGAACTCGTCGTTGAACTGATTGCCGTCAATGGAGCCGGGAATGGTCGCGCTGCGGTCACCGTGGAGCCAGGCCTGCGGGGCCAGCCAATACACGGAATTGACCATGGATCCGGGCTTGTCGCTGAACCAGCCGGCGTTGATCTCCCGCAGGCCCGGCAGGATCTCCACCTGACGTCCGAGCTCACGCGCCAGCGGGGCGGCGGTCTGCTGGGTACGCACCATCGACGAGGCATACACCCCGTCGTGGCGGTTGCCCGAGAGCTGGTTTGTGATCTCCTGAGCCTGGACGCGCCCCTTGTCGGTCAGACCCGGGCCGGGCACCGAGGTGTCCAGGATGCCCGCGGCATTGGCCTCGGACTCGGCATGGCGGACCAGCGTCAGTGTCATGATCCGCGGTTGCGGTGTGGTGGAACAGCCACCCAGCGCCAGAGTGCAGGCCAGCGCCGCCGCCAGCATCGCGACCACAGTGATAACGCGGTTCCCGGTGTGCTTCCTCATGCCGACAGCCTGCCCTAATCGATGGCCCCGACACGAATCCTTCTGCTGAAATGGTGGGACCAAATCGCCTCCGACGTGAAGGAGAATCCGTGGCACTGGACCCAACAGCCATCGGCGTGACCACCGATCCCGTGCGGGTCGAATGGACCGATCGCGACACCATGCTCTACGCGCTGGGGGTCGGCGCCGGAACGGCGGACTTGGCGTTCACCACCGAGAACAGCCACGGTATCGCCCAGCAGGTGTTGCCCACCTACGCCGTCATCTGCTGCATGGGCTTCGCGGCCGCCGGCAAGATCGGCACCTTCAACCCGGCGCTGCTGCTGCACGGCTCGCAGCAGGTGCGGTTGTTCGCGCCGCTGCCGCCCGCCGGAAGCCTGCAGGTGGTGGCCGAGGTGGCCGACATCCAGGACAAGGGCGAGGGCAAGAACGCCGTCGTGGTGCTCCGGGCGCGCGGCACCGACGTCACGACCGCCGAACCCCTGGTCGAGACGCTGACCACTTTGGTCATCCGCAAGGCCGGTGGCTTCGGTGGGGCCCCGGGGCAGCGGGCGGTCGCCCCGGAAATCCCGGAACGTGATCCGGATTCCCGCATCTCGTATGTGACCCGCGAGGATCAGGCGCTGCTGTACCGACTCTCCGGCGACCGCAACCCCCTGCACAGCGACCCGTGGTTCGCCACCACCCTGGCCGGCTTCCCCAAGCCGATCCTGCACGGGCTGTGCACCTACGGTTTCGCCGGCCGCGCGCTGGTCGCCGACCTCGGCGACGGCGACGCGAACCGGGTCAGCGCCATCTCGGCACGGTTCACCGACCCGGTGTTCCCGGGCGAGACGCTGACCACCTCCATCTGGCGGACCGAGCCGGGCAAGGCGGTGTTCCGCACCGAGGCCGCCGGCCCGGACGGCGCCAACCTGCGAGTGGTGCTTGATGACGGCGCGGCGGAATACCAGCCCTGATCAGTCGCCGCTGAGGCGCTTCGCCAGTCGTGCGGTGAACTCGGCCGCCTGTGCCGGGCTGTCCAGGGCATACCGGGCTGCGGTCGCGCGGTCGCCGTCGTCGTTGTGCCGCACCACAATTCCGGCACCCGAGAGCTGCGCCGCCGCGTCGAAGGCGTCTTCGTCGGTGATGTCGTCGCCGAGGAACAGCGGCGCAGACACCGGAGTCGCCTCGTTCATGCGGTCCAGTAGCCAGTGCAGCGTACGGCCCTTGTCCCAGTCGATCTCGGGACGCAGCTCGATCACCTCCCGGCCGGTCGTGACCCGCAGACCGGTGCGCCGGCCGGCATCGCGCACCGCCGCCATCGTCTCGCCGACGCGGTCCCGGGCCGCGTTGCGATAGTGCACCGCAACCGCGAATCGCTTGTGCTCCACCACGATCCCCGGCATCTTGAGTTGGTCACGCAGCGATGCGGCCGCGCCGGCCAACACCGGCATCGCATCGGCGGCGGCGTCGTTCTGGTGATGGGCGCCGTCCGGACCGGTCAGCTCGAAGCCGTGACTGCCCGCATACCAGATCCCGTCCAGGCCCACCCGGGCCCGGACGTCGGCCAGGTCGCGACCGGACAGCACCGCCACCGGGCACCGGGCGGCCAACGCGGCCAACGCATCCACCGCGCCGGCCACCGGTTGGGCCGCGTCGGGATCGGCGACGATATCCGACAAGGTCCCGTCGAAGTCGAAGAACACCGCCGGATGAGCGAGGTCGGGCAACGCTCCGGCGGCCAAGGCCGTCATCGCATCCGGCAAGGCCGACATCGGGCGGTCGCCGAGACGCACCCCCACCGCATCCGGGCCGTCCACAACCGCATCGCCGCCGTCGCGCCCCACCCCGATCACCAAGGCGAATCCGGCACTGCGAGCCGCCACCACGCCCGCCTCCGAATCGGTGATCACCACGGCGCGGCCCGGCCGCACCGCCAAACCGGCGGCCGCGGGCACCAGGTCGGCCCCGGATGCCACCGTGCCCACCCGCACGCGGGCCCGGTGCAGGCGCTCGGTCAGCGCCGCCGGATCCCAGCCCGGGCCCAGCTGCAACAGCACCGCGTCATGCCGACGCGGGTCGACCGTGACCGACATGCCCACCATGTCCACCACGGTGCCACAGCCTCGTCGGCATTAGCGTGGTAGGTGTCAGGTCCCTGAGCGCAAGGAGAGCGCCGATGTCGTCCACTTCCGGAATCCTGGTCGGTGTCGACGGGTCGCCGTCGTCGGCAACGGCCGTCGATTGGGCGGCGCGCGACGCCGCGCTGCACAACCTGCCCCTGACCCTGGTGCACGTGCTGGCCTCCCCGGTGGTGATGACGTTCCCCGAGACACCGATGCCGTCCGGCTACACCGAATGGCAGCGTGAGCAGGGCGAACGCCACCTGCGTGAGGCCGCCGAGATCGCCGCGGCGGCCGGGGCGACGCACGTCTCCGCGGAGATCGTGGTGGGTTCCACCGTCCCGATGCTGGTCGACATGAGCCGCGAGGCCGCCCGCCTGGTGGTCGGGTCCCGCGGGTACGGGCGGATGCGTCGCCTGCTGCTCGGCTCGGTCAGCTCGTCACTGGTGCGGCACGCAGACTGCGCGGTCGCGGTCATCCACGAAGACCATCAGCGCTCCGACACCGCTCCGGTGGTCGTCGGCATCGACGGCTCGCCGGTGTCGGAGGCCGCAACGGCGCTGGCGTTCGAAGAGGCATCGCTGCGCGGGGTGGAACTGATCGCGGTGTATGCCTGGCACGACACCGGGCTGATGGACTTTCCCGGCCTCGACACCGCCGTGCTGGCGTCGGAGAGCGAATTGGCTCTGGCTGAGCGGCTGGCCGGCTGGCGGGAGCGCTACCCCGACGTCACCGTGCGTCGCGTGGTGGTCGACGACCGGCCCGCCGACCAGCTGATCGACCAGTCGCGGGCGGCTCAGCTGGTGGTGGTGGGCAGCCACGGCCGTGGCGGCTTCACCGGCATGCTGCTGGGCTCGGTCAGCCAGGAGGTGGTGCAGTCGGCGCACGCCCCGGTCATTGTCGTGCGGCCGGCCTGAGCGACCGGTCAGCTCACCGAGACGGGTTTGGTCTCGGTTCGCAGCGCCGCGACCTGCTGCGCCGTCGGTGACGGCCGCAACGGCACCCGCTGCGGCCACCAGAACCAGCGGCCCAACAGCGCGGCGATCGATGGCGTCATGAACGACCGGATCACCAGGGTGTCGATGAGCAGACCGAGCCCGATGGTGGACCCCACCTGGCCGATCACCTTCAGGTCGGAGACGATCATCGACATCATCGTGAACGCGAACACCAGGCCCGCCGAGGTGACGACGGAGCCACTGCCGCCCATCGCGCGGATGATGCCCGTCTTCAGACCGCCGTGCAGCTCTTCCTTCATTCGGGAGACCAACAGCAGGTTGTAGTCCGAACCCACCGCCAGCAGGATGATCACCGACATCGCCAGCACCATCCAGTGCAGGTGCAGGCCGATGATGTGCTGCCAGATCAGCACCGAGAGCCCGAACGAGGTGCCCAGCGACAGCAACACCGTGCCCACGATCACCGCCGAGGCCACCACCGCGCGGGTGATCAGCAGCATGATGATGAAGATCAGGCACAGCGAGGCGATGCCGGCGATGATCAGGTCGTAGGACGACCCGTCCTTCATGTCCTTGAACATGGCTGCGGTGCCGCCGAGGTAGACCTTCGAGCCCTCCAGCGGGGTGCCCTTGAGGGCCTCGTGCACGGCGTGTTTGATCGGCGCGACGTGGGAGATGCCCTCCTCGGACATCGGGTCGCCCTCATGGGAGATGATGAAGCGCACCGAATGCCCGTCGGGGGACAGGAACATCTTCATGCCGCGCTTGAAGTCGGGATTGTCGAACGCCTCCGGGGGCAGATAGAACGAGTCGTCGTTCTTGGACTCGTCGAACGCCTTACCCATGGCGTTCTGGCCTTCCAACATCTTCTCCATCTGAAGCTGCAGACCCTCCATGGTGGACTGCATCTTCAGCTGGGTGGTGCGCATGTTCGACATCGTTTCGATCATCGGCGGCATGATCTCGAGCATTCGCGGCATCAGCCGGTCGAGGTTGTCGATGTCGGGCAGCACCTTTTCGAAATCCTCGGTCATCTGGTCGAGACCGTCCATCACGTCGAAGATCGACCGGATGGACCAGCAGATCGGGATGTCGAAGCAGTGCGGCTCCCAGTAGAAGTAGCTGCGCATCGGGCGCCACATGTCGTCGAAGTCGGCGATCGAGTCGCGCATCTTCTGGATGTCATCGAGCATGGTGTGCATCTTGAGGTCCATGCTGTGCGTGGTCGCCGACATTTCGCGGGTGACCTCGAGCATCTGCTTCATGCTGTCGATCGAGACCTGCATGTCGTCGCCCATCTTGAGCAGGTTCTTCATGCTGTCGAGCTGGTACTTCATGTTCAGCTGCTGAGTGGTGCCCTGCATGCTGATCGCGAACGGGATGGTGGTGTGTTCGATCGGGGTGCCCAGCGGTCGGGTGATGGTCTGCACCCGGCCGATGCCCGGCACCTCGAACACCCGCTTGGCGATCCGGTTGATCACCAGAAAGTCGGCCGGGTTGCGCAGGTCGTGGTCGGTCTCGATCATCAGCAGCTCCGGACTCATCCGGGCCTGGGAGAAGTGCCGGTCGGCGGCGGCGTAGCCGATGTTCGCCGGCACGTAGTCCGGCAGGTACTGGCGGTCGTTGTAGTTCGTCTGGTACCCCGGCAGTGTGAGCAGGCCGACCAGGCAGACCCCCGTGGTGGCGGCCAGCACCGGTCCCGGCCAGCGCACGATCAGTGCGCCGATCCGCCGCCAGGTGCGGATCCGCATGGCCCGCTTGGGTTCGAGCATGCCGAAGCGGCCGGCGACCGCGACCACCGCGGAGCCGAAGGTGAGCGCCGCGAGGACCACCACCATCATGCCGATCGCCAGGGGAACGCCCAGCGATTGGAAGTAAGGCAGTCGGGTGAAGTGCAGGCAGAAGGTCGCCCCGGCGATGGTCAGCCCCGAGCCCAGGATCACGTGCGCGGTGCCGTGATACATGGTGTGGAAGGCCGATTCCTTGTCCTCGCCGAGGGCTCGGGCCTCTTGATAGCGGCCGAGCAGGAAGATCGCATAGTCCGTGGAGGCGGCGATGGCCAGTGTCACCAGCAGGTTCACCGCGAACGTGGACAGGCCGATGATGTTGTAGTACGCCAACACGGCCACGATGCCGCGGGCAGCGCTCAGCGAGAAGATCACCATGCCCAGCACTAACAGCACGGTGCCGACCGAGCGGTAGATGCTCAGCAGCATCGTGATGATCACCACGAAGGTCAGCGCGGTGATGAGCTTGAGGCTCTTGTCGCCGGCGATGTGCTGATCGGCGTTGAGGGCGGCCCCGCCGGTGACGTAGGCGTGCACGCCTTCGGGTGCCGGGGTCTCGGCGATGATCTGCTGGACGGCCTCGACCGACTCGTTGGCCAGGGTCTCGCCCATGTTGCCGGCCAGATACACCTGAACGTAGGCGGCTTTGCCGTCCGGGCTCTGCGACCCCGCCGCGGTGAGCGGGTCACTCCAGAAGTCCTGGACGTGCTCGATATGGACGGGGTCGGCCTCCATCTTGGCGACCAACTGGTCGTAGTACTTGTGTGCGTCGTCGCCGAGCGGCTCATCGCCTTCGATGACCACCATGCCCGAGCTGTCCGACTTGAACTCGTCGAACACCTTGCCGATGCGCATCATCGCGATCATCGACGGAGCGTCTTTGGGGGCCATCGACACCGCGCGCATCTTCCCGACTTCGTCGAGCTGCGGCACGATGACGTTCACCAGCACGGTGATTGCCACCCAGATCAGGATGATGGGCACCGCCAGCCGGCGGATCCACGCCGGAATTCCGCCGCGCTTGGGCGGTTGGGCGGCGGGCAGCGCGTCGGTCGGGGTTTCGGAGCCGGTGTTGTCGCTCATGCGGATTTCACAATGCAGAAGGTCTGGGCACTGACGGGGCTGCTGGAAACGCGTTCTTCCTTGAGTTCCCCGTCGATGGTGACGCGGCAGCCGATGGTGGTGCCGTCACCTTGGGCGACGATGGTGGGACTCACCGCGGGGTTGGTGGTCGACAGGGTCAGTGACCACGGCAGGGCGGCGCCGTCGAGCCGCTGCGGCGTGGCGTCGAGGTCGAGGTAGTTGATGTCGGCGTAGGTCCCGTCCGGGCTGAAGATGTCGTAGACCACAACCTTGGGATGGAACGGCTTGGTGTCCTCGAACGGCACGGTTGCACTACCGCTGTCGTCGGCTCCGAAGAAGCCCCGGACTCGCTGCACAGTGAACCCCCCTACCGCGAGAACGGCGACGATGAGCAGGGGTAACCACGCGCGTCTGACGGCGCTGAACATGAATGCAGTGGCCCTTTCCCATCGTGCCGGAATCTGACACAGATTAGTGCATCAAAGTTCTTTTTCACACCCGGCGGGCCCGATTTCGCACGTATGTTCGATATCCTGAGCGGTGTGGGCTGGAGCAGTGGGCCGCCGAGCTGGGCGGAAATGGAGCGGGTGCTCGATGGTAAGCCTCGTCACACCGGTGATACGGGTGGTGTGTCAGCGCATCTCGGTACGTCAGACCCGCAGGTCGGGCGCCTCCGGCGGGCGGGGCCCACGGTGCCCTATGCCGAGTTGCACGCGCATTCGGCATACAGCTTTCTCGACGGCGCCAGCACCCCGCAGGAGCTGGTCACCGAGGCCGCCCGGCTGGGTCTGCGGGCGATCGCGTTGACCGACCACAACGGCCTGTACGGGGTGGTGCGGTTTGCCGAGGCGGCCGCCGAGCTGCAGGCCGCGGGCCTGGAAATAGGCACGGTGTTCGGTGCCGAGTTGTCGCTGGAGCCCACCTTTGGCGCCGCTTCTTCCAAGGCCCGTACCGACCACCCGGATCCACCCGGCCCGCACCTGCTGGTGCTGGCCCGCGGTCCGGAGGGTTACCGGCGGTTGTCGCGGCAGATCGCCGCCGCCCATCTGGCCGGCGAAAAGGGCAGGCCGCGTTTCGATCTGGACGCGCTGACCGAGGCGGCAGGCGGGCATTGGCAGATTCTGACCGGATGCCGTAAAGGGCACGTCCGTCATGCGCTGGCCACCGGCGGCCCGGATGCGGCCGCGGGTGCGCTGGCCGACCTGGTGGACAGGTTCGGCGCGGCGCGGGTCCGCGTGGAGCTGACCCGGCATGGGGAACCGTGCGACGACGAGCGCAACGCCGCGCTGGCCGGCCTGGCGCCCAGGTTCGGGGTGGGCCTGGTGGCCACCACCGGCGCGCATTTCGCCCGGCCGGAGCGGGGCCGGCTGGCGATGGCGCTGGGCGCGGTGCGGGCGCGCCAGTCGCTGGACGCCGCCGCCGGCCGGCTGGCTCCGCTGGGCGGCTCGCACCTGCGCTCCGGCGCGGAGATGGCCCGATTGTTCGCGGCGCATCCGGCGGCGGTGCCGGCGGCAGCCGAACTCGGCGAACAGTGCGCCTTTCCGCTGACGCTGATCGCCCCGCGGCTGCCGCCGTTTGCCGTACCGGGCCCGCACACCGAGGACAGCTGGCTGCGGCAGCTCACCCTGGACGGCGCCGCCGGGCGCTACGGCCCGCCCGGGCGCGCGCCGGCTGCTTATGCCCAGATCGAACGCGAGCTGGAAGTCATTGCCCAATTGGGATTTCCGGGATACTTCCTGGTGGTACACGACATCACCCAGTTCTGTCGGCGCAGCGGAATCCTGTGTCAGGGCAGGGGATCGGCGGCCAACTCCGCGGTCTGTTACGCCCTGGGCATCACCGCGGTCGATCCGGTGGCCAACGGGCTGCTGTTCGAGCGCTTTTTGTCCCCGGCCCGTGACGGTCCGCCCGACATCGACATCGACATCGAGTCCGACGAGCGCGAAAAGGTGATCCAGTACGTCTACGACAAATACGGGCGTGACCACGCCGCTCAGGTGGCCAACGTCATCACCTACCGGGGGCGCAGTGCCGTGCGGGACATGGCCCGCGCACTGGGTTATTCGCCGGGGCAGCAGGACGCCTGGAGTAAGCAGCTGAGCCGATGGGGCCGACCTGGCCGGGAGGACTCCGATCTTCAGGGCATCCCCGAACAGGTGATCGAGCTGGCCGACCAGGTCGCCGATCTGCCGCGGCACCTGGGCATCCACTCCGGAGGCATGGTGATCTGTGATCGCCCGATTGCCGACGTGTGCCCGGTGGAGTGGGCCCGGATGGCCGGGCGAAGCGTGCTGCAGTGGGATAAAGATGACTGCGCGGCAATCGGTTTGGTGAAGTTCGACCTACTTGGCCTGGGAATGCTGTCGGCATTGCACTATGCGATCGACCTGGTGGCACAGCATTGCGGCGTCGAGGTGGATCTGGCCGCGATCGATCTGTCCGAGCCGGCGGTGTATGAGATGCTGGCGCGCGCCGACACCGTCGGGGTGTTCCAGGTCGAGTCGCGCGCGCAGATGGCCACCCTGCCACGGCTGCGCCCCCGGGTGTTCTACGACCTGGTGGTGGAGGTGGCGCTGATTCGCCCCGGGCCGATCCAAGGCGGATCGGTGCATCCCTACATCCGTCGCCGCAACGGTATCGACCCGGTGACCTATGAGCATCCGTGTATGGCGAGAGCTCTGCACAAAACCCTGGGAATTCCACTGTTTCAGGAACAGCTGATGACGCTGGCGGTCGACTGCGCCGGGTTCACCGCGGGCGAGGCCGACCAGCTGCGCCGGGCCATGGGCTCCAAACGATCACCAGAGCGGATGCGCCGGTTGCGCGACCGGTTCTACGACGGCATGGCTCAGTGCCACAGCATCACCGGCGAGGTGGCCGACCGGATCTACGAGAAGCTGGAAGCCTTCGCCAACTACGGATTTCCGGAGAGTCACGCGATGAGCTTCGCATCGCTGGTGTTCTACTCAGCCTGGTTCAAGCTGCACTACCCGGCGGCGTTCTGCGCCGCGCTGCTGCGGGCCCAGCCGATGGGTTTCTATTCGCCGCAGTCGCTGGTCGCCGACGCCCGCCGGCACGGCGTGGTGGTGCACCGCCCGGATGTCAACGCCAGCCTGGCGCACGCCACCCTGGCCGAGGCCGGAACGCAGGTCCGGCTGGGGCTGGGCGCTGTGCGGGGCATCGGTACCGATCTCGCCGAGCGGTTGGTGGCCGACCGTGAGGTCCACGGGCCGTTCGCGTCGATGCTGGATCTCACTGCACGGGTGCAGCTTTCGGTGCCACAGGTCGAGGCGCTGGCGACCGCTGGGGCGTTTGCCGGGTTCGGGGTGTCACGCCGGGAGGCGCTGTGGGCGGCCGGGTCGGCGGCGGGGCAGCGTCCCGACCGGCTGCCCGGAGTGGGTGTCGCGACGCACACCCCGGCCCTGCCCGGCATGAGCGAGATCGAGCTGTCCGCCGCCGACGTATGGGCCACCGGGATCTCCTGTGACAGCTTCCCGACCCAGTTCCTGCGCGCCGATCTCGACGCACTCGGGGTGATTGCGGCCGGTGGCCTGAGTGCCGTCGCGGACGGTACCCGGGTGCTGGTGGCCGGAGCGGTGACCCACCGGCAACGGCCGGGGACCGCCCGCGGGGTCACGTTCATCAACCTCGAGGACGAGACCGGGATGGTCAATGTGCTGTGCACACCGGGGGTGTGGGCGCGGTATCGACGACTGGCCCAGACCGCGACGGCGCTGCTGATCCGCGGACGGGTGCAGAACGCCAGCGGGGCGGTCACCGTGCTGGCCGATCGGCTGGGCGCCCTGGAACTGGCCGTGCGTTCGCGGTCCCGGGATTTTCGGTAGCCCCCGGCGGTCAGCGAGGTTCGACGCAGGAGAGCCGAAGCTGGACCGCCGCAGCAAGCCCGACGGTAACCTCCACCCATGAACCTGAACTTGTCCGCAGACGAAGTCCTGACCACCACGCGATCGGTCCGCAAGCGCCTCGATCTCGACAAGCCGGTTCCCCGCGACGTGCTGATGGAGTGCCTGGAGATCGCCCTGCAGGCGCCCACCGGATCCAACGCCCAGGGCTGGCAGTGGATGTTCGTCACCGACCCGGTCAAGAAGCAGGCGCTCGCCGACATCTACCGCGCCAACGCACTGCCGTACCTGAATCGGGCGATGCCCGACTACGGCGACGGCGACGTACGCAGCGAACGGATGGGGCACATCGGCGACTCGGCCAAACATCTGGCCGAGAACCTGCAGGACGTGCCCGTGATGCTGATCCCGTGCCTGGAGGGCAAGCCCGAGAATGGGTCGCTGGGGTTGAGCGCATCATTCTGGGCGTCGCTGTTCCCGGCCGCGTGGAGCTACTGCCTGGCGCTGCGCAACCGCGGACTCGGCTCCTGCTGGACCACCCTGCACCTGCTCGGCGACGGCGAGCGGCAGGCCGCCGAGGTGCTCGGCATTCCGTACGAGAACTACAGCCAGGGCGGTCTGTTCCCGATCGCCTACACCAAGGGCACCGACTTCAAACCGGCCAAGCGGCTGCCGGCCGAACAGGTGGCGCACTGGGACACCTGGTGACTCCCGGCCTCACACCCCGCCGGTGAACCCGTGCTGGCGCCACACCTCATAGACCGCGACCGCGGCGGCGTTCGACAGGTTCAGTGAGCGCCGCCCGGCCAGCATCGGGATGCGCAGCCGCGCGGTGATGCGGGGGTCGGCCAGCGTCGCCTCGTCCAGCCCGGTGGGCTCGGGGCCGAACATCAACACGTCGCCGGGGGAGTAGCGCACGTCGGTGTAGGGGGTGCGGGCTCCCGCGGTGAACGCGAACACCCGGGCCGGTCCCAGCGCCTCCCACGCCGCCGGCAGCGAGGGGTGAACCCGAACCCAGGCCAGGTCGTGATAGTCCAAACCGGCCCGCCGCAGCTTCGGCTCGGACAGGTCGAAACCCATGGGTTCCACCAGATGAAGTTCGGCACCGGTCGCCGCCACCATCCGGATCGCGTTGCCGGTGTTGGGCGGAATGCGGGGCGAATAGAACAGCACCCGGATCATGGCGTTGATCATGACAGCTCGTCGGACTGTTTGCTCGACCGGACTCGGGCAAGACACGCGCAGGTCTCGGCCAGTGTTCTGTTCAGTAAAAATTCTGGTCATGCCTACGGCTGACTGTCATACTCGTCCAATTGCTATGCCGTGAATCACACCGCAACCCGTTGGGCGGGTGCGATGTCCGGAGAGTCCTATGAATGAGGCGCAGACGGTGAATCTCAGCCGAGCGGCCGGCGAACTGGCCGCCGACCGGTGACACTCTTTGACCACCCGGACGGGGTGGGCCAGACCCAGGAGGAATCAGCCGAGGGCGGTCACGAGCCGGAGGCCGCGGCGGTCGAACGCCCGCCGCGGTGGTCGGTGCGCAACTGGCCGGTGCGGTGGAAGGTGTTCGCGATCGCGCTGTTGCCGCTGGCCCTGGCCGGGCTGTTCGGGGGGCTGCGGGTCTCCGACGCGCTCGCCGAGTCCAGCGGGCTGCGACTGGTCGCCGACCGCGCCCAGATGATCCCCGCCATCACCAATTACATGTCGGCGCTGGACGACGCGCTGGTGGCCGCATCCTCCGACGGCGACACCGAGGGAGCCTGGAAGAACTTCGAGAACCGCAAGTACGAGCTCGGGTCGCGGCTGGCGCACACCGACGTGGCGACCGACGTGCGGTCCGGGGTTCAGACGCTGATCGAGCGCGGCCAGGCGTTGCTGAGTCAGGTGTCGACCACCGGTATCGGGCTGCGCGACGAGGTGACCGGTTACGCACCGATCCTGCTGACCGCCGAGGACACCATCAACGGGTCGGTGCGCGTGGACAGCGAGCGCATCCGGGCCCAAACCGCGGCGCTGAGCCGGGCCGTGGGTGCGCGCGGCCAGATGATGCTGCAGGAACTGCTGCTCAACCGGGGTGGCGAGCTTCCCGATCCAGAGCTGCGCAGCTCGATGACGACCCTGGCCGGCACCGAGCCGTCAACCCTGTTCGGCATGACCGAGGTGCTCGGCGTGGACTCCCCGGACGCCAAGTCGCTGCAACAGCAGCTGGTGACCCGGTTGTCGATCATGTCCGACCCGGAGCAGGTGCTGCCCAACAATCCGGTACTGCGCGACTCGATCCGCACCACCGACCAGATCGCTTCCCGGTTGATCAGCCAGAACACCGTGGCGGTGACGTCGGCGGTGCAGGATCGGGCCGCCGACCGGCGTGCCGCCGCCGTGCGCGACATCGTGCTGGTGCT
Organism: Mycolicibacter hiberniae; assembly: GCF_010729485.1. Lineage (NCBI taxonomy): Bacteria > Bacillati > Actinomycetota > Actinomycetes > Mycobacteriales > Mycobacteriaceae > Mycobacterium > Mycobacterium hiberniae. Next base: position 2,749,653 of record NZ_AP022609.1, on the reverse strand, counting down.
GGCCGCGATCGCCGCCACACTGCTGGCGGTGTGGCTGGTGGCCCGCTCGCTGGTGCGCCCGCTGCGCACCTTGCGGGACAGCGCGCTCAAGGTCGCCCACTCCGATCTCGAGCAGGAGATCGCCCGGCTGCGGGCCGGTGAGTCCGGTTCGGAGCGCGACCCCGACCCGCTGCCCGTCTACACCACCGAGGAAGTGGGGCAGGTCGCCCATGCCGTCGACGAACTGCACGCCCAGGCACTGCTGCTCGCCGGTGACGAGGCGCGGCTGCGGCGCCTGGTCAACGAGATGTTCGAGACGATGTCGCGGCGCAATCGGTCGCTGGTGGACCAGCAGTTGGCCCTGATCGACCGGCTGGAGCGCAACGAGGACGACCCGGACCGCCTCGAGAGCCTGTTCCGCCTCGACCATCTGGCCGCCCGGATGCGGCGCAACGGCGCGAACCTGCTGGTGCTCGCCGGTGCGCGGGCACCGCACGAACGGGGCCGGCCGGTTGCGCTGGCGACCCTGATCAGCGCGGCCGCCTCGGAGGTGGAGGGCTACGAGCGGGTGCAGACGGTGCTGGTGCCCGACGCCACCGTGATCGGCGCCGCCGCAGCCGACTGCGTGCACCTGCTGGCCGAACTGATGGACAACGCGCTGCGGTACTCGGCGCCCACGGAGCCGGTGCGGGTGGTCGCCGGTTTCGAGAACGACGGCGGGGTGGTGGTCGAGGTGGTCGACGCCGGATTGGGGATGACGGACGCCGACCTGCGGATGGCCAACATGCGCCTGGCGGCCGGCGGGGACTTCAGCCCGGAGAACGCCCGCCACATGGGCCTGTTCGTGATCTCCCGGCTGGCGGCCCGGCACCAGATCGAGGTCCGGTTGTTCCCGGCGTCGCAGGGGGCCCGCGGCATCACCGCCGAGGTGTACCTGCCTCCGCACCTGCTGACCACCCGGCCCGTCGAGGCGTCCGCGCCGGCAGCGCCGCAGGACCGCTTCGCCGAGCCGCCGCCACCCCCGATGCCCGAACCCGGGTCCGAGCCGGACGAGCCCTATGAGCCGGACGAGCACCGTGCGCAGGTCGCGGTTGCCGAACCCGGCCCGTCGTTGTTGCCGCAGCGCACCCCGGGGTCCAGCGGTATCACCGCGGGGCCCGCGCAGCCACCGCCGGCCGCCGCGCCGCAGGCGCGCCCTGAGCCGCCGCAAACTTGGTGGGAGCCCGACGAGGAGGGCGCCGCGGAAGCGCCCGAGCCGCAGCGCCCACCGGAACCGGCCGGCGAGAGGTTCGCTCCGGCCGACACATCGGGCTTTTTCGCGGCCCGTGCCCGGGCCGGCGGCCCCGCCCCCGAATCCGATTCGATCTATCAGCGGATGCTCGCCGAGTCCGCGGGCCTCGACCCGAATGAACCCGGGCTGCGCGCCGACCTGGACTGGCAGACGGTGTGGGACCACGGCTGGTCGGTGGCGGCCGATGTGGAGAACGTGGCGGTCACTGCCCACACCGAACACGGTCTTCCGGTCCGGGAGCCCGGTGCCCGGCTGGTTCCCGGCTCAGCCGCGGCCGACGAGCCGCCGACGGCCGGCACAGGCACCCCTGCCCCGGCACCCGATCCCGGTGATCCCGAACAGCCGGTAACATCCAACGGCGCGCCCTCCCCACCCGCACACGAGCCACCGGAACGTGACCCCGCGGCGATCCGCGCTTCGATCAACAGCCACTTCGGCGGGGTCCAGGCCGCACGATCGCACGTCCGGGACCACGGTCCCGGCACCGACCAGGGACAGAACCAGCGATGACTTTCCCCACCGACCCCACCGGACACCGCCGTAGCGCCGACGCCTCCCTGGATTGGCTGGTGTCGAACTTCGCGCGCGAGGTCCCCGGGGTGGCGCACGCGGTGCTGGTGTCCGTCGATGGTCTGACCGTCGCGGCCAGCGAGCACCTGCCCACCGAGCGGGCCGACCAGTTGGCCGCTGTCGCGTCCGGCCTGGCCAGCCTGGCAACCGGTGCCTCGCAGCTCTTCGAGGGCGGCCGGGTACTGCAGTCGGTGGTGGAGATGGAGCACGGCTACCTGCTGCTGATGCGGGTCGGGGACGGCTCGCACCTGGCGACGCTGGCCAGTACCTCCAGTGACATCGGGCAGATCGGCTACGAGATGGCGATCCTGGTGGAACGAGTCGGAGCAGTGGTCCAGTCGTCGCGCCGCGCGGCCCCGTCGCGGGGCACCCCCACGGGAGGTGCCGGTGAATGATGACGGACAGCCCCGCGGGGTGGGCGCGCCGAAACGCGCCGCAGCCCCTGGAAACTGAGCCCAATCTGGTGCGTCCCTACACGCTGACCGCCGGCAGAACCCACACCGAGGTTCCCCTGCCGCTGGAAGCCCCGTTGCAGGCACTACCGACGGCTCCGCCCCATCAATGGCCGCTCAGCGATCCGCGTGGGCGGATCGTCGAACTATGTCAGGCGGCTCCGTCGCTCGCCGAGATCTCCGCTCGGCTGAACCTGCCCCTGGGCGTGGCCCGCGTCCTGGTGGGGGACCTGGTCACGTCGGGATACCTACGGGTGCGTGCCACACTGACCGAGGCATCCACCCATGACGAACGCCGAGACCTGATAGGAAGGACGCTTCGTGGCCTACGAGCCCTCGGATAGGCCCCCAGAGAGGCGCCCGGACAGGCCGGCAGCCCCGAAAGGTGCGGCCTCGACGAAGATCGTCATCGCGGGCGGATTCGGCGTCGGCAAGACCACGTTCGTCGGCACGGTCTCAGAGATCATGCCGCTGCGCACCGAGGCGCTGGTCACCGACGCCTCGCTCGGTGTCGACGGCCTGGAGGCCACGCCGGACAAGCGGACCACCACGGTGGCGATGGATTTCGGCCGCATCACGCTCGCCGACGACCTGGTGCTGTACCTGTTCGGTACGCCCGGCCAGCGCCGGTTCTGGTTCATGTGGGACGACTTGGTACGCGGCGCGATCGGCGCCATCATTCTGGTGGACTGCCGCCGGTTGGAAGACAGTTTCGCCGCCGTCGACTTCTTCGAGCACCGCAAGCTGCCTTTTCTGATCGCGGTCAACGAGTTCGACGGCGCGCCGCGTTACCCGGCCGCCGAGGTGCGCCAGGCCCTGGCGCTGCCCGACGCCATCCCGGTGATCAGCGTCGACGCGCGCGACTCCCGGTCGGCCCGCGACGCCCTCATCGCGATCAGCGAATACGCGTTGTCGGCGCTGGCGCCGCAGGCTTGAGCGCGGCCCTGGACTGGTCCGGGCGGGCGTTTGCCGGCCACGACTTTCGCGATGCCGACCTCTCGGAGTTGCGCACCGAACGGGTGGTGTTCGACGACTGCGACTTCACCGGCGCCGACCTGCGCGCATCGGTGCACCGGGGGTCGGCGTTCCGCAATTGCCGCTTCGAGCGGACCTCGCTGTGGCATGCGCAGTTCTTCGGCTGCAGCATGCTCGGCTCGCAATTCGCGCAGTGCCGTATGCGCCCACTGGTGGTCGAGGAGGTGGACTTCACCCTGGCCGGGCTCGGCGGCGCCGATCTGCGGCAGCTGGACCTGAGCGGCTGCCGGCTGGTCGAAGCCAACCTGGTGGAGGCGGATCTGCGCAAGGCGGTGCTGCGGGGCGCAGACCTGGCGGGGGCACGGACCATCGGCACCCGACTCGACGAGGCGGACCTGCGGGGCGCGCGAGTCGACCCGACGCTGTGGACCACGGCGTCGTTGACCGGCACTCGGATCGACATCACCCAGGCACTGGCCTACGCCGCCGCCCGCGGGCTGCGGCTGGACAGCGGGGAGGACTCCTGACTCAGCGCTTGAGCCGGATCTTCCACCACACCCCGCTGGTGTAGAGCACCGACAGCAGACAGATCATGGCCATGTCTTTGAGCCAGGTGCCCCTGGTGTGGTCCCACAACTGGTCCTTGGGAACCTGCGGCACATTGACCACCGTGTTGAGGTCGACCGTCGAGGCTCCCGCCGCATAACCCCAGCGCGCCGGGGTCAGCCAGGACAACTGGTCGAGCCCCATCCGGCCGCCGACCGGGATCATGCCGCTGGACAGCACGAGCTGCGACATGATCGACACCACCAGCATCGGCATGATCTGCTCATTGGACTCCGCGAACGACGACAGCAACAGTCCGAGCAGCGCCGAAGCCACGCAGGTTCCGGCCACCGTCAGGAACAGCTCGAAGTTCGCGCTGCCGAGCAGCAGCGCGCCCTGGGTCGGCCCGCCCTTGCCCAGCACCACGATGGTGGTCGCGATGGCGGCCTGCACCGTGGCGAATGCGCAGAACACCGCGACTTTGGCCATGAGGTAGGCGGTGGTGGACAGGCCCACCGCCTGTTCTCGCTTGAAGATGGGCCGTTCGCCGATCAGATCTCGGATGGTCAGCGCGGTGCCCATGAACACCGCGCCGATGTTGAGCAGCACCATGACGTAGCGCGGCTCGGTGGGCGCGTCGGGCCCGGGCATCCCCAGTCCGTGGCTGCCTTCCACAGTCAGCGACAGCAATCCGACGATGAACGGCAGCAGCGCCAGGAAGACCGAGTAGCCGCGATCGGAGATCACCAGCCGTATCTGGCGGCGCGCGATGGTCGACAGCTGCTTGAGCACGTTGGTAGCCGGTGGGCTGCCGAGGTCACTGGGGGGCGTGGCCGGGTCCGGGGCGGCGCGCCGATTGCCTTCGCGCTCCAGGAAGCGTCGGTTGGCTTCGTCGGGGTCGGCGCCGACGTTGGCGAAGATATCGGCCCAGTTGCGGGTGCCCAACGCGCTTTCCACCTGGTCGGGCGGACCGATGAACGCGGTCTTGCCGCCGGGTGCCATCAACAGGATCTGGTCGCACACATCGAGGTAGGAGGTCGAGTGGGTGACCACCAGCACCACCCGGCCCGCGTCGGCCAGGGACCGCAGCATCAGCATCACCTGGCGGTCCAGGGCCGGGTCCAGGCCCGATGTCGGTTCGTCGAGGAGCAGCAGCGAGGGGCCGGTCAACAGCTCCAGAGCCACCGACGCCCGCTTGCGCTGACCGCCGGAGAGCTTGTCCACCCTGGTGTCGGCGTGCTTGGTCAGCTCGAGTTCTTCGAGAACCCGCGCCACGGCCTGGTCGCGGTCGGCCTGGCTGCTGTCGGGCGGCAGTCGAAGCTCGGCGGCGTAGCCCAACGCCTGGTTGACGGTCAACTGACGGTGCACCACGTCGTCCTGGGGCACCATCCCGATCCGGCTGCGCAGCGATGCGTACTCGGTGTGGATGTTATGGCCCTCGAAGGTGATCGACCCCTTGCTGGGGCGCGTGTAGCCGGCGATCAACCGGGCCAGCGTCGTCTTGCCCGCCCCCGAACCGCCGATGATCGCGGTCAGGGTGCCCGGCCGGGCGGTCAGCGACACGTCGTTGATCAGGCGCTTGCCGCCTTCGACGTCGAAGCACAGGTCGCGGGCCTCCAGGCCGCCGGCGCGCCCGGCGGCTTCGGTGCGCCGCTGCAGGGTGCCGCCGGTGAACTCCAGGTCGACGTTGCCGATGGTGACGATGTCGCCCTCGGTCAGGATCGCCGAGCCGATCCGGACGCTGTTGACGAATGTTCCGTTGATGCTGCGGCTGTCCCGGATCTCGGTGCCCAGCGGGGTGGGAACCAGCATGGCGTGGTGCCGGGAGGCCAGCACGTCGGAGATCACGATGTCGTTGTCGGTGGCACGGCCGATGGTCAGTGCCCCGGCCGGCGCGTTCGGCGCCGCGGCCGACGACGGGCGCAGGATGTCGACCATCCGGGTGGCGAGGTTGCCCGCATCCGGGGGTGTCGACGACACCGGTGCCATCCGGGTGGCCGGCTGGTGCGGGCCGAACGGCTCCGCGGGGGGCGCTGGCGGCGCATAGCCGGGGCGTAGTGCCGCGTCTGCGGCCGGACCCAGCGGAGCGGGCTGGTAGGCCGGTGGCCGCGGCGGTGCCGGCGGTGGCGGGTACGGTGCCGGTCCGGTCGGCGGCCGGTAGGGCGGCGGCTGAACATGCCCGGCCGGGCGCGGCTCGGCGTAGGGCGTGTGGTCGGCCGGCACGGGCCGGCCCGGCGGCGGCGCCGGTCGGCCCGGGCGCGCGATGCCCGGCTGCGGAACCTGAAGGGAGACGGTCTGCGGAGGCCGGCCGGCGTGGCCCTGGTGCCGGCCTATTTCGAAGGACAGCCGGGGCCCGTCCGGGTTGCCCAGGTTGACGGCCTGTCCGTCGCGGATGTCGAGGACCGGCACCCGCTGCCCGTTGACGTAGATCCCGTTCAGGGAGCCGTTGTCGATCCCGAGCCACCGGCCCTGCTCGAAGCGCAGCAGCAGGTGCGCCCGCGAGACCAGCGGATGGGGGATGCGGACGTCGGCCCGCAAATCACGCCCGATGACCACGTCGTGGCCAGCGGAGAACGTGCCTTGCGACCCGTCGTAGCGGACGGTCAGCACCGGCGGGGCTGGGTGACTCATCGAGTCAACTCTAGCGAGTTGCGTCCGGTGCGCCGGTAATGACGCATTGCGTGCGCCGGTAGATCGTCGGCATGCACCGGTTGCAGTGGATGCAGTCCGACTGCGTGGATGGCTCCGCGGCGATCCGGTTGACCAGGTCCGGCTCGGCCAGCAGCGCCCGGGCCATCGCGACGAATTCGAAGCCCTCGGCCATGGCCAGATCCATCGTGGCGCGGTTGGTGATGCCGCCCAGCAGGATCAGCGGCATCGACAGTTCGGCGCGGAACAGTCGGGCGTGCTCCAGCAGGTAGGCGTCGGTATAGGGGTAGTAACGCAGGAATTTCTTGCCGGTCAGCCGCATGCCCCAGCTCAACGGCGGCGGAAAGACCTTGGCGAACTCCTTCACCGGGGCGTCGCCGTGGAACAGGTACATCGGATTGACCAGCGAGCTGCCGGCGGTCAGCTCCAACGCGTCCAGGCCGCCGTCGTCCTGCAGCCACTTCGCGGTGGTCAGCGCCTCGTCGAGGCTGATACCTCCGCGGACCCCATCGGTCATGTTCAGCTTGGCCGTCACTGCGATCTGGCCGCCGACCGCGCGATGCACCGCCGCCACGATGCCACGGGCCACCTTGGCCCGGTTGGCCAGCGATCCGCCGAACTCATCGGAGCGGCGGTTGATCAGCGGGCTGAGAAACGAACTCGCCAGGTAGTTGTGGCCGAGATGGATCTCGACGGCGTCGAACCCGGCGTCGAGGGCATAGCGGGCGGCGTCGGCGTGCTGGGCGATCACCTCGTCGATGTCGCCGCGGGTGGCCTTCTTGGCGAAGCGCATGCCGATCGGGTTGAAGAACCGCACCGGGGCCAGGGCGCGCGCGCCGTTGGAGCGGGCGTCGGCGACCGGGCCGGCGTGACCGATCTGAGCACTGGCCAGGGCGCCCTCGGCGTGCACGGCGTCGGTGAGCCGCCGCAGCCCGGCGATGGCCTCGGGGCGCATCCACAGCCCGTCGTTGGAGGTGCGCCCGCCCCGGGAGACCGCACAGTAGGCCACCGTCGTCATGCCCACCCCGCCGGCGGCCGGCAGCCGGTGGTATTCGACGAGGTCATCGGAGACCAACGCATCCGGCGTGCGGTTCTCGAACGTCGCCGCCTTGATGATCCGGTTGCGCAGGGTGAGCGGACCGAGTTTGGCGGGACTGAAGACGTCGGGAGCAGCCATAGCGGGAGCCTACAAGTGACCCGCCGCCGTGGTGGCCCTGCGGGGCCGAACACGCGGGGTGGGCGCATACGACAGGCCGTAACCTGGCGGCTTCATGCCACAATGTGCGGCGTGGGTGCGATCACGTTGGACGGCAAGGCCACGCGCGACGAGATTTTCGTCGACCTTCAGGCCCGGGTGGCGGCGCTGTCCGCGGCCGGGCGCACGCCGGGGCTCGGCACCGTCCTGGTGGGCGACGACCCCGGCTCGCAGGCCTACGTGCGCGGCAAGCACGCCGACTGCGCCAAGGTCGGCATCAACTCGATACGCCGCGATCTGCCGGCCGATGCCAGTCCGGCCCAGCTGAACGACACCATCGACGAGCTCAACGCCAACGACGAGTGCACCGGCTACATCGTGCAGCTGCCGCTGCCCAAGCACCTCGACGAGAACGCCGCACTCGAGCGGGTCGACCCGGCCAAGGACGCCGACGGGCTGCACCCGACCAACCTGGGCCGGCTCGTGCTCGGCACTCCGGCGGCGCTGCCGTGCACGCCGCGCGGGATCGTGCACCTGCTGCGCCGTTACGAGGTGCCCATAGCCGGCGCCCACGTGGTGGTGATCGGGCGCGGCGTGACGGTGGGGCGCCCACTGGGGCTGTTGCTGACCCGCCGGTCGGAGAACGCCACCGTGACGCTGTGCCACACCGGAACTCGCGATCTGCCGGCGCTGACCCGCCAGGCCGACATCATCGTCGCCGCGGTCGGAGTGCCGCACATGCTGACCGCCGATATGGTGCGCCCGGGCGCGGCCGTCGTCGATGTCGGGGTGTCGCGTACCGAGGCCGGCCTGGTCGGTGACGTGCACCCGGACGTGTGGGAGGTCGCCGGCCACGTGTCGCCCAACCCCGGCGGGGTGGGGCCGCTGACTCGGGCGTTCCTGCTGACCAACGTCGTGGAACGGGTCGAGAGCACGCGATGAAGCTCGCAGCTGTCCGCAGGGTGATCGCCGCACAGTGGCCGATCCTGCTGGTCGGCTTGATCTTCACCGTGGCGTTCGTGCTGGCCGGGGCGAATTTCTGGCGGCGCGGAGCGCTGCTGATCGGAATCGGGACCGGGGTGGCGGCCGTGTTGCGGCTGGTCCTGTCCGAGGACCGGGCAGGTCTGCTGGTGCTGCGCGACCGGGGCCTGGATTTCGCCACCATGACGACGGCGGCGACGGTGATGCTCTACGTGGCCGCGACGATCGACCCGCTCGGGACCAGCTAGCCATTATTTACCGGCCTGACAATTGTTGTGGCCGGACACAATTCGGCCACCGCTCGACCTCGATTTGCGGCTACTGTCGGGTTTGACGAGTTCGTTGCCGGGGAATCCGTGTGTCCGGTCGTCCGGTATCGGTCGGCCGTGTTGGCGAGGGTGTCGGGGCCCGCGATCACGGCGCAACGGCATTCCGCCCATGCCGGCGCCCGCACTCTCAGCGGAGGAAAAATATGAGCGACGTCGAACTGGCCCCGGATGTCGACCACATCCGGTCGCACTATGACCGTTCCAACGAATTCTTTCGGCTCTGGCTGGATCCCACCATGACCTACAGCTGCGCATATTTCGAGCGCGACGATATGACGCTGGAACAAGCTCAGATGGCCAAGGTGGACCTGGCTCTGGGCAAGTTGGGCCTGCGGCCCGGTATGACCCTGCTCGATATCGGGTCCGGGTGGGGCTCCACGATGCGGCGGGCCGTCGAAAAGTACGACGTCAACGTCATCGGGCTGACCTTGAGCGAAAACCAAGTGGCGTATTGCGAGCAGAAATTCGCCGAAATGGACAGCGCGCGCTCCAGGCAGGTGCGGCTGCAGGGCTGGGAGGAATTCGACGAACCGGTGGATCGCATCGTGTCGCTGGGAGCTTTCGAGCATTTCGCCGACGGAGTGGGCACCTATGAGCGCTACGACGACTTCTTCACCATGTGCCACCGCGTGCTGCCCGACGACGGTGTGATGCTGCTGCACTCGATCGTGGTGCCCACCGCCGAAGAAGGGGAGCGGCGCGGGCTGAAGAAGACGATGTCGCTGCTGCGCTTCATCCATTTCATCCTGACCGAGATCTACCCCGGCGGCCGACTGCCGCAGATATCGACGGTGGACGACCACGCGACCCGTTGCGGCTTCTCGATCACCCGCCACCACATGATCGGTTCGAACTACGTGCGCACCCTGGACACCTGGGCCAAGGCGCTCGAAGCGCACAAAGACCAAGCCGTCGAGCTCAAGGGCGAGCAGACCTACGAGACATTCCTGAAATACCTGACGGGTTGCCGGGAGTTGTTCCGCGACGGCTACACCGATGTGTGCCAGTTCACGATGGAAAAGACAGCGGCATAAGAGATCTATCAAAGGCAAGGTGAGGCAGATGGTCGATCTCAGGCCCTACTACGAAGAATCCCAAGCGGCATACGACATCTCCGACGACTTCTTCTCGTTATTCCTCGACCCGACGATGGCCTACACCTGCGCCTACTTCGAGCGCGCCGGCATGACCCTCGAGGAAGCGCAGAACGCGAAGTACGACTTGGCGTTACGCAAACTCGACCTCGAGCCGGGAATGACGGTGCTGGACATCGGCTGCGGGTGGGGGGCAGGCCTGGTGCGGGCGGTGACGCAATTCGACGTCAACGTCATCGGTATCACGCTCAGTCGCAGTCACTGCGCGTGCAGCGCTGCCAAGCTGGCATCGCTGGATACCGAACGCCGTGCCGAGGCCCGCTTGCAGGGTTGGGAGGAGTTCGACGAGAAGGTCGATCGGATCTTCACGATCGAAGCGTTCGACGCGTTCAAAAAGGAGCGTTACCCGGCGTTCTTCGAACGTGCCCGAAAGATTCTGCCCGACGACGGCCGGATGTTGCTCCACAGCATATTCACCTACCCCCAAACCCATTGGCGCGAGCACGGCATCAAAGTGACGATGAGCGATCTGCACTTCTTTCGGTTCCTGGGCCGGGAGATCTTTCCCGGCGGCCAGATGGCCGGCCTCAACGACATCTACAAGTATTCCCAGGACGCCGGCTTCCGTCTGGCGGACGAGTATTTGATGCCGGAACACTACGTGCGGACCTTGGACATCTGGGCGGACAATCTGCGAGACCAGCGCGACCGCGCCATCGCCGTCCAGTCCGAAGAAGTCTACGAGCGCTATCTGCGCTACCTGACCGGCTGCGCCGACCTCTTTCGCAGGGGCATCAGCAACGTTGGTCAATTCCTCTTGACCAAGTAGCCGTTCGGAAGCGAGGCGCTCAGATGGCCCGACAGACCCGGCTTTCCACCGGAAACGGCCTCCCCGAGGTGGTGGTCACCGGCGTCGCGATGACAACCGCGCTGTCCCCGGACGCCGAGGAGACCTGGAAGAAACTCCTGGACGGCCAGAGCGGGATTCGCAAACTCGACGACCCGTTCGTCGAGCGGTTCGACCTCCCAGTGCGTATCGGCGGGCATCTGCTGGAGGACTTCGACCACGAGTTGAACCGCAAGGAATTGCACCGACTGTCCTATCTGCAGAAGATGGCGGTTGTCCTGGGGCGCCGGGTCTGGGCGAATGCCGGCGCGCCGGAAGTGGACCCGCGCCGGCTGCTGGTGTCGATCGGCACCGGTCTCGGCTCGCCGGAGGAACTTGTCTGGGGCTACCAGGGCATGGTCGAAAGCGGCATGAAGCGAGTTTCGCCACTGGGGGTGCAGAAGTACATGCCCAATGCGGCCGCCGCGGCGGTCGGGCTGGAGCGCGGAGCCAAAGCCGGTGTTTTCACCCCGATCTCGGCGTGTGCCTCCGGTGCCGAGGGTATCGCCCAAGCCTGGCGCAACATCGTCCACGACGAAGCGGACATCGCGATCTGTGGCGGAGTCGAGACCAAGATCGAGGCCGTTCCCATCGCCGGATTCGCCGCGATGCGCATCGTGTTGTCGACCACCAACGACGACCCGGCGGGCGCCTGCCGCCCTTTCGACGCCGCCCGCAACGGGTTCGTCTTCGGCGAGGCGGGCGCGTTGATGGTCATCGAGACCTTGGCGCACGCCAAGGCGCGTGGCGCCACGATTCTGGGCCGGCTGATGGGCGCCGGAATCACCTCGGACGGCTACCACATCGTGGCGCCCGATCCGACGGGGGAGCGGGCCGGACATGCCATCACCCGGGCGATCGAGCTTGCCGGGCTGGCCGCCACCGATATCGACCACATCAACGCGCATGCGACCGGAACTCGAATCGGCGACCTCGCCGAGGCCCAGGCGATCAACAACGCCATGGGAGCTCACCGGCCGGCGGTGTACGCACCCAAGTCGGCGCTGGGGCATTCGGTCGGCGCGGTGGGGGCGGTGGAGTCGATCCTCACCGTCCTGGCGTTGCGGGACGGCGTGGTCCCGCCGACGCTCAACCTGCGCCATCTGGACCCCGAGATCGACTTGGATGTCGTCGCCACCGACGTGCGAACAGGCGACTACCACTTCGCGATCAGCAATTCCTTCGGGTTCGGCGGTCACAACGTGGCACTGGCGTTCGGAAGGTACTAGGACCTAAGCAAGGGGAGGGGGACGCTTTCGGCCGCCGGCCGAAGGCGCATTGCCATGGCGAAGAAGCTGATACCGCATTTCGAGGACGTGCAGGCCCATTACGACCTGTCCGATGATTTCTTCCGGCTCTTTCTCGATCCGACCCAGACCTACAGTTGCGCCTACTTCGAGCGCGACAACATGACGCTGGAGCAGGCGCAGCTCGCCAAAATCGATCTGGCGCTGGGCAAGCTGGGCCTGCAGCCCGGCATGACGCTGCTCGACGTCGGCTGCGGCTGGGGCGCAACCATGCGCCGGGCGGTGGAAGCATACGACGTCAATGTGACCGGGCTGACCTTGAGCAAAAATCAAGCGGCCCATGTGGAGTCCATGTTCGCGTCGATGGACAGCGGGCGCAGCAGGCGAGTGCTGCTGGAGGGCTGGGAGAACTTCGGCGAACCCGTCGACCGGATCGTGTCCATCGGTGCCTTCGAGCACTTCGGGCACGAACGTTACGACGATTTCTTCGCCATGGCCTACGCCGCTTTGCCGGCCGACGGCGTGATGCTGCTGCACACCATCACCGGGCTGACCGGGCAGCAGATGGTCGAGCGTGGCATGCCGCTGACCTTCTCGTTGGCCCGCTTCATCAAGTTCATCGTGACCGAGATCTTTCCGGGTGGGCGGCTTCCCTCCATCGAGATGGTCGAGCAGCATGCGGACCGAGCGGGTTTCACCCTGACCCGCAGGCATTCGCTGCAGCCGCACTACGCCAGGACCCTCGACTGCTGGGCGGCGGCGCTGGAGAGCAACAGGGAGCGGGCCGTGGAGATCCAGGGACAGGAGGTCTACGACCGCTACATGCATTATCTGACCGGTTGCGCCAACGGCTTTCGCACGGGCTACATCGACGTCAACCAGTTCACGTTGCAGAAGTAGGCCGGCGATGCCGGACCCTTCCGCCGCCAGGTCGTTGCGGCCGCACTTCGCCGACGTCCAGGCGCACTACGACCTGTCTGACGACTTCTTCGCGCTGTTCCAAGACCCGACGCGCACCTACAGCTGTGCCTATTTCGAGCCGCCGGAACTGTCGCTGGCGCAGGCCCAGGTCGCCAAGATCGACCTCAATCTGGACAAACTCGATCTGCGGCCGGGAATGACGCTGCTCGACATCGGCTGCGGCTGGGGATCGACCATGAAGCGCGCCCTGCAGACCTACGACGTCAACGTCATCGGCCTGACACTGTCGAAGAATCAGCATGCCCACGCGCAGCGACTGCTCGACGCCGTCGACACCGAGCGCGAGCGCCGGGTGCTCCTGCACGGGTGGGAGGAGTTCGACCAACCCGTCGACCGGATCGTCTCCATCGAGGCGTTCGAGCACTTCGGTCACGAGCGCTACGACGATTTCTTCGCCCGGTGTTTCCAGATGCTGCCCACCGATGGGCGAATGACGATCCAGAGCAGCGTCAGTTACCACCCGTATGAGCTGAACGCGCGGGGCAAGAAGCTCACCTTCGAGACCGCGCGGTTCATCAAGTTCATTCTCACCGAGATTTTTCCCGGCGGGCGGCTGCCCACCACGGACATGATGGTGCAACACGGCCGCAACGCCGGTTTCGTCGTGCCCGAAGCACTGTCGCTGCGGCCGCACTACATCAAGACGCTCGGGATCTGGGCCGATGCGCTGGAGGCCAACAGAGCCGCGGCCGTCGAGATCCAGTCCGAAGAGGTCTACCAGCGCTACCTGAAGTATCTGCGCGGCTGCGAGCACTACTTCAGCGACGAAGTCCTCGACGTCAGCCTGGTCAGCTACCTCAAGCCCGGGGCCGAGCCCGGCTAGGCCGGGGAGTCGGCGCTACCGGCCCGGGAAGGCCGGGAACGCCCCGGCCAGGCCGGGGATGCCCATCGGCAACCCGGGGATCTGGGGCAGGTCCGGAATCTGACCGCTGGCCAGCTGGGACAGCATCTGCGGGCAGTAGATCTGAACCGCGATCTCGGTGAACATCTGCGCCATCTGCGGGGACATGGCGGGCCCGCCCCCCAGGCCGGTGACCGGAGCGGCCACCGAGGCCGCCTTGCCGGCGGGTTGGGTCAGCTTCGGGCACACGGACTGGCCGAGCGCTGCCGTGGCGGCAGGGTCGCCCACTGGGATGCCGGCCCCGGCCAGATCGGTCAGAAATGTGCTGTCGACCGGGCTTGCCTGCGCCGGTGCCGCTAAGCCCGCGGTGGCGATCAAGCCCGCTAAGCCGGTCATCGCGCCCGCCCTGATCCCGAAGCCTCGCATGGGTCCCCCGTCCGGTCGTTCGGCACCGAGCGGTGCGCGGAAAGTATCCGAACGTTGTTGTTGAAATCCTGCATCAAAACCGTCACAGCCACGAGTCGGCCGGGTCACGGTTTGCCTACGGCGCTGTTCGAACCGACCTTCCCGTTCACCACCGGCGACGTTCAGGGCCTGCAGGTCGAACCTCGGCGTTTCCTCCCGGCTAAGCGGACGGCAAGCAACATAAGTCGGATTATGGTCGCCGATCCGGATGAAAGCCCTATTCAGCGGAGATTCCTGCAGTAGAAAGCTTGATTATCCAGGGTTACTGCAGATTCCATCATGCAAGCGTGAAGGTGCTGCAAGCAATATGCAGGCCGTGCTCGCTGTCGGAGGTCGCCATGAAGGTAAGCCCCACGCTTCACTCCCTGGGAGTTGCGGCAGTGGCCGTGACCAGCGCCGCCGCGGTGGTTGCCTCGCCAGTCATGACGTCGGCCTCGGCGTCCGCGGCGCGCACGGCGGCCGCCGATGTGACGCTGCTCGACAACGTGGCCCTGGTCATGGGTGGCACTGGAACCCCCATCCCGGGGACGTGGGACTTCAACTGGGCCAGTCAGTACCTGTCCCACCTCGGGTACGGCGCCTACACCATGCAGGGCGTCTTCACCCCCGAGGGCCTGTACCCGGGTACTGGTGTCAAGAGTCTGCCGCTGGCCACCTCGGTAGAGCAGGGAGCGCGGATGCTCGACTGGACGCTCCGCGACCGCATCGCCGACGGCGACAACGTGGTGGTCTACGGCGTCTCGCAGAGCGCCGTGCTGTCGTCGGTCGAGATGAGCCGGCTGCTCGAATCCGGCAACGCCCCCGGCCCCGATCAGCTGTCGTTCGTCCTGATCGCCAATGAGATGTTCCCCAACGGCGGCCTGCTGTCGCGCTTCGCGGTGCCGGAGGTTCCGCTGTACATCGCGCCCCTTGGGATCGACTTCTACGGCGGCACGCCCGACACCCCTTACGCGACCGATATCTACATCGCGGAGTACGACGGATTCTCCGACTTCCCGCGCTATCCGCTCAACCTGCTGTCCACTCTCAACGCGGTCCTGGGGATCGTGCTCGTGCACGGCCCCGGCTACACCCGGCCGGATTCCATCGACAGCGCACAGTTGTTGCTGGGATCCACCAACTATGACGGACCCCTGGCCCTGCCCGACGGGGTCTCGGCCGCCCTGAACACCGACTACTACATGATTCCGACGGAGACCCTGCCGCTGCTGCAGCCGCTGCTGGGAATCCCGGTGTTCGGCGAGCCGCTCTATGACCTGCTGGAGCCGGTCACCAGGATCCTGGTGGACCTGGGTTACGGCAACGTCGACACGTACGTCGACGGGGTCCTGACCCACGGCGGCTGGGACCGGGGTCCGGCGAACGTACTCACCAATTACGACGTGTTCCCCCAGGGCATCGACATCTTTACCCTGCTGAACTCGTTGGCGCAGGGAGTGCAGCAAGGATTCAACGACTTCATCTACGACCTCGGACACCTGTCGCTGGGCGGCCCGGCCGATGCGCTCGAGTCGATGACGGACTTCTCGCTGCCCGGCCTCAGCGAGATCGTCAACACGTTCGCCGCCGCGGCCTCGACGCTGTATTCAGTGCTGCTGCCGACAGCCGACGTCCTCAATTCGTTGCTGACCACCCTGCCCGCCTACAACATCAGCATGTTCTTGAACGCCTTCCAGGGCGATGACGACCTGCTGACCATGTTGACCAACGCCGTCGGACTTCCGCTCGCGGCCGACTTCGGCATGATCCCCACCGCCATCGGGTTCGAACTGCTGAGTCTCGCCAGCGCGTTGGAGTCGATCGCCAACGACTTCGCCGATCTGTTCAGCGCCTAGCGGGAATCGCCTTGGCGAGAGGGGCTTGGGGTCCGGCTACTTGGCCAGTGTGAACTGGTTGACGTCGAAGCGGCCTTCCCGGAATTCCTCCGCGCAGCCGGTCAGGTAACGCATGTACCGTTCGTAGACCTCTTCGGACTGAAGCGCGATGGCCTCACACTCGTGCGCTTCCAATGCCTGCGCCCAGTGGTCGAGGGTCATTGCGTAGTGCTGCTGCAGTGACTGGATGCGGCTCACCGTGAACCCTGCCTTGACGGCGTGCTCTTTGACCAGCGCCACCGACGGCAGTTCGCCGCCGGGGAAGATCTCGGTCATGAGGAATACCTGAAAGGCGGCCAGCTCTGCCGTCAGCTGCATGCCGTATTCGACTATCTGTTGCGGGGACAAGCCACAAATGGTGTGCAGCATCATCACCCCGTCGCTGGGCATTGCGCGGTAGGCCATCTCAAAGAAGTCGTCGTAGCGGTCGTAGCCGAAGTGCTCGAAAGCCCCGACCGACACGATCCGATCGACCGGCTCGTCGAACTCCTCCCAGCCGGCCAACAGCACTCGTCTGCTGCGCGGAGAGTCCATCGCGGCAAGCATCGATTTCACATGGACGGCCTGGTGCTTGCTCAGTGTCAGACCGACCACGTTGACGTCGTATTGTTCGAGCGCCCGCTGCATGGTGGCGCCCCATCCGCAGCCCACATCGAGCAGCGTCATGCCCGGGCGCAGGCCGAGTTTGCTCAGCGAAAGATCGATCTTGGCGAGTTGGGCCTCCTCCAGCGTCATGTCGTAGCGCCGGAAGTAGGCGCAGCTGTAGGTCTGAGTCGGATCCAGGAAGAGCCGAAAGAAGTCGTCGGACAGGTCGTAATGGGCTTGTACGTCAGCAAAATGCGGGGTCAGGCGCTCAGACATTTGGGGTGGCCCTTCGGATGGCCGGGGCCATGTCGGGTGCCAACCGTAGGGCCCCTGGTTCCGGCCGACCGAAGCGGCATACCCGCTGTCGGCCGGCGTAAACACCTGCCTGCGCTAGGAATCGGAGAGCGTCGCCCGCGTACACACGGTGATGTAGGGGAGCGCGAGGCCGGTGGACCCGACCAGGGCGGGATGGGTGGCCAGCAGGTTGCGAACCTGGTCCAGGGTCTTGCTGCGCACCGCGTCCGGGGAGGTGATGCAGTAGCTGCGGGAGGCGACCAGGTCGATCAGGGCCTGCGGCGTCAGGTAGCTGGTCCACTCCACCTGATGGCTTTCGATGTCGCCGAATGGAGCGGGCAGGCTCACCCCCGCGTCGACCACGTCGCGAGCGTCCTCGCGGCCGATGATCGTGCCCAGTTCCTTGACCCAGCCAAGCCGCTCGTCGCGGGTGTTCCACACCAGGCCGAGGCGGCCACCGGGCCGCAGCACCCGGACCAGCTCGGGAATGGCCCGGCTGGCGTCGAACCAGTGCCAGGCCTGGGCCACCAGCACCGCGTCGACGCTGTTGTCGGGCAGGGGGATCTGCTCGGCCGAACCCAGCAGCGCCGGGGTCCCCGGCAGGGCGCCGGCCAGCACTTCGAGCATTTCGGCGATCGGGTCCACCGCCACCACGTTCAGGCCGCGCTCCACCAGACGGGCGGTGAGCTTGCCGGTGCCGGCACCCAGGTCCAGGACATCGCGGGCGTCGGGCGGCAGCAGCCAGTCGATGGCCTCCGGGGGATACGACGGGCGGCCCCGCTCATAGGCGGCAGCTTGGGAACCGAACGACAGGGAGCGGTCGTGGCGGCCCTGCTCAGACGGGCTCACCGGCGGCGGTCCCGGGACGTGCTCGCCAGGTCCAGGGTGTGGCGGATCAGCTCGCCGACCCGGCCGGTCTCCAGCAGAAAGCCGTCGTGCCCGGCGTCGGACTCCACCACCGCCAGCCCGTCGCAGCCGGGCAGCAGCTCGGCCAGTTCCGCCTGCAGCCGCAGCGGATACAACCGGTCGGAGGTGATTCCGGCGACCACCGCCGGAACCGGACAGCCGCGCAACGCCGCGGCCACCCCGCCGCGTCCGGCGCCCACGTCGAAGCTCGACAGTGAATCGGTCAGGGTCACGTAGCTGCCCGCGTCGAACCGCGCCACCAGCTTGTCGCCCTGATGTTCCAGGTAGCTCTGCACCGCGTAGCGGCCGCCGGCGGCAGGATCCTCCCCGTCCTGGGCGGCGTTGGCGAATCGCCGGTCCAGTTCGGCCTCGCCGCGGTAGGTCAGATGCGCGATGCGCCGGGCGATCGCCAGTCCGGTCTCCGGACTGCGGCCGGTGCCGTGGTAGTCGCCGCCCTGCCAGTCCGGATCGGCCTTGATGGCCGCGATCTGGGTGCTCTGCGTGCCGATCTGGTCGGCGGTCGCGCGGGCACCGACGGCCAGCAGCAGGCCCGCGCCCACCCGGTCGGGGTGACCGACCATCCACTCCAGGCCGCGGGCGCCGCCCATCGAACCGCCCAGCACGGCGGCTACCTCGGTGATGCCCAGCGCGGCCAGCGCGGCGATGTCGGCCCGGACCTGGTCGCGAACCGTGATCGCGGGAAACCTGGAACCCCAGGGCTTCCCGTCGCGGGCCAGCGATCCCGGCCCGGTCGACCCGCGACAGCCGCCCAGCACGTTGGTGGCCACCGCGCACCAGCGGTCGGTGTCGATCGGGGCGCCGGGACCGATGACTCCGTCCCACCAGCCCGCGGTGGGGTGCCCCGGCCCGGCCGGTCCGCTGACATGGGAATCCCCGGTCAGCGCGTGGAGCACCATGACGACGTTGTCGCGCTGGGGCGAGAGCTCGCCCCAGCGCTGCACCGCGATGTGCACGTCGTCGAGCACCGCGCCGCTCTCCAACGTCAGCGACCCGATGGCGACCACGCCGGTCTCTCCCTCGGCGGGCAGCAGCTGCCTGGGCACGTCGGAGACCGTCACCGGGGACCGCCTCAACGGGCCGCCAGCGACGCGCCGTCGAGCTGCGCCGAGGCCGCCGCGAAGCCGAGCTCCAGGTCGGCCAGGATGTCCGCGATGCCCTCGATGCCGACCGCGAGCCGAACCAGGCCCGGGGTAACACCGCTGGCCAGCTGCTCTTCGGCGCTGAGCTGGGCGTGGGTCGTAGACGCCGGGTGGATCACCAGCGAGCGCACATCGCCGATGTTGGCGACGTGGCTGTGCAGCTGCAGTGCGTCGACGAACGCCTTGCCGGCCTCGACGCCGCCCGCGAGCTCGAACGAGAGCACGCCGCCGACGCCCTTGGGTGCCAGCTGCTGGGCCCGCGCATGCCACGGCGAGCTGGGCAGTCCGGCGTAGTTGACGCTCAGCACGTCGTCACGGGCTTCCAGGAACTCCGCGACCTGCTGGGCGTTGGCCACGTGCCGTTCCACCCGCAGGCTCAGCGTCTCCAGTCCCTGGGCGATCAGGAAGGCGTTGAACGGCGAGATCGCCGAGCCCAGGTCGCGCAGCAACTGCACACGGGCCTTGAGTGCGAACGCCGGCGCGCCCAGGTCGGCGAAGACCACCCCGTGGTAACTGGGGTCGGGTGTGGTGAAGCCGGGGTGGCGGCCCTGCGTCCAGTCGAAGTTTCCGCCGTCGACGATCACGCCGCCGATCGCCGCACCGTGCCCGCCCAGATACTTGGTGGCCGAGTGCACCACGATGTCGGCGCCGTGGGCCAGCGGCTGGATCAGATACGGGGTGGCAACGGTGTTGTCGACGATCAGCGGCACTCCGTGCTCGTGCGCCACCGCCGACACCCCCGGGATGTCCAGCACATCGATCTTCGGGTTGGAGATGGTCTCGCCGAAGAACGCCTTGGTGTTCGGCCGCACCGCCGCCCGCCAGGAGTCCAGATCATCCGGGTCCTCGACGAAGGTGGTCTCGATGCCCAGCTTGGTCAGCGAGTAGTGGAAGAGGTTATAGGTGCCACCGTAGAGCCGCGGGCTGGACACGATGTGGTCGCCGGCACCGGCGAGGTTGAGGATCGCGAAGGTCTCCGCGGCCTGCCCGGAGGCCACCAGGAGGGCGGCGACCCCGCCTTCGAGTGCGGCGATGCGCTGCTCGACCACGTCATTGGTCGGGTTCATGATCCGGGTGTAGATGTTGCCCGGAACCTCCAGGCCGAACAGCTTGGCCGCGTGATCGGTGCTGTCGAACGTGTAGGAGGTGGTCTGGTAGATCGGCAGCGCGCGGGCGTTGGTGGCGGCATCGGGAGCCTGCCCGGCGTGGACCTGCTTGGTCTCGAACGACCAGGTCGCAGTAGGGTCAGTGGTGTTGTCGGCGGTCATCGGTTCCTCGGGTGTGTTATCGCTGGACAGAAGAGCAAGTCTGGGCCTGGGATCAGCAACAACAACAACGGCCGAGCGGGCGCAATGAGGCACGCATCAGGTTCCCCTGTCTACTCGGGGGGCCCGTTGTGGCGGACCCGCGCTTGCCGCGTAGCCGACGGTGGCTACTCAACCCGGTCATCACCCGGGGCACCCCACCGCGGTTGGAGGGTTGCCGGCCAGCAAGCCGGGGCTTCGCGCTGGCACTCATGACCGCCACGGATCTTATCGCATCCCCCGGAGCTGTCGCCAGTTACTCACCGGCGGCGTGCGCGCCGAAGAGGTACGCGATACTGGGTGCCGCCGTGTACAACGCGGCACACGATCGTTCGCCACGAACCTGACGCCGGGAGAACAGCCATGTGCGCCGACCAGCCGACCATCTTCTACACGTTGACCGACGAGGCGCCGCTGCTTGCGACCTACTCGTTCCTGCCGATCGTGCAGGCCTTCACCGGCCCCGCGGGCATCGACGTGAAGCCCAGCGACATCTCGCTGGCGGCCCGCATCCTCGCGGAGTTCCCCGACGAGTTGACCGAGGAGCAGCGGGTCCCGGACAACTTGGCCGAACTGGGGCGCCGCACCCTGCTGCCGGACACCACCATCATCAAACTGCCGAATATCAGCGCGTCGGTGCCACAGCTGATCGCCGCGATCAAGGAGCTGCGGGGCAAGGGTTACGCGCTGCCGGACTTCCCCGAAGACCCCAAGACCGACCGTGAACGCGACGTCCGCAACCGCTACGCCAGGTGCCTGGGCAGTGCGGTGAACCCGGTTCTGCGGGAAGGCAACTCCGACCGCCGTGCGCCCAAAGCGGTCAAGGAGTACGCGCGCAAGCACCCGCACAGCATGGGGGAGTGGTCACAGGCGTCGCGCACCCATGTCGCCACCATGCGCCACGGCGACTTCTACCACGGTGAGAAGTCGATGACACTGGACCGTGACCGCGACGTCAAGATGGAACTGAAAACCAAGAGCGGCAAGACAATTGTGCTCAAGGAAAAGGTGTCGCTGCTCGACGGCACGGTCATCGACTCGATGTTCATGAGCGTGCGCGCGCTGCGGGAGTTCTACGAGGAGCAGATGGAGGACGCCCGCAAAACCGGCGTGATGTTCTCCCTGCACGTCAAGGCCACCATGATGAAGATCAGCCACCCCATCGTGTTCGGCCACGCCATCAAGGTGTTCTACAAGGACGCCTTCGCCAAACACCAGCAGCTCTTCGACGACCTGGGTGTCAACGTCAACAACGGTTTGGTCGACCTCTACAACAAGATCGAGACGCTGCCGGCCTCCAAGCGTGAGGAGGTCATCGAAGATCTGCACGCCTGCCACGAGCACCGGCCCGAACTGGCGATGGTCGACTCGGCCAACGGCATCACCAACTTCCATTCGCCCTCGGACGTGATCGTCGACGCCTCGATGCCGGCGATGATCCGGGCCGGCGGCAAGATGTACGGCGCCGACGGGCGGCAGAAGGACACCAAGGCGGTCAACCCCGAGTCGACCTTCGCGCGGATCTACCAGGAGTTGATCAACTTCTGCAAGACCCACGGCCAGTTCGACCCCGCCACCATGGGCACCGTGCCCAACGTCGGTCTGATGGCGCAGAAGGCCGAGGAGTACGGCAGCCACGACAAGACCTTCGAGGTGCCCGAGGACGGTGTCGCCGACATCGTGGACCTCGCCACCGGCGAGGTGCTGCTGAGTCAGAAGGTGGAGGCCGGCGACATCTGGCGGCTGTGCACCGTCACCGACGCCGCCATCCGCGACTGGGTGAAACTGGCCGTTCAGCGGGCGCGGGCCTCGGGCATGACGGCGGTGTTCTGGCTGGACACCGAGCGTCCGCACGAGGCCGAACTGCGCAAGAAGGTCAAGGCCTACCTGGCAGACCACGACACCGAAGGTCTGGAGATCCAGATCATGCCGCAGGTGTGGGCCATGCGTTACACCCTCGAACGGCTGATCCGCGGCCAGGACACCATCGCCGTCACCGGCAACATCCTGCGCGACTACCTCACCGACCTGTTCCCGATCCTGGAGCTGGGCACCAGCGCCAAGATGCTGTCGATCGTTCCGCTGATGGCCGGTGGTGGCATGTACGAGACCGGCGCGGGCGGTTCGGCGCCCAAGCACGTCAAGCAGCTGGTGGAGGAGAACCACCTGCGCTGGGACTCGCTTGGTGAATTCCTCGCCTTGGCGGCCAGTTTCGACGACCTGGGTGCCAAAACCGGAAACTCGGCGGCCAAGATCCTGGGCGTCACCCTGGACGCGGCGATCGGCAAGCTGCTGGACGCCAACAAATCCCCGTCGCGCAAGACCGGCGAGCTCGACAACCGCGGCAGCCAGTTCTACCTGGCCAAGTACTGGGCCGAGGAGCTGGCCGCCCAGACCGAGGACGCCGAACTGGCCGAGCACTTCGCCGCATTGGCGAACGCGCTGGACAAGAACGAGGACGCCATCCTCAACGAGCTGAACGTGGTGCAGGGCAAGCCGGTGGACATCGGCGGGTACTACGCACCCGATCACGCGCTGACCTCGGCGGTGATGCGGCCCAGCCCGACACTCAACGCTGCGATCGACGTCAAGGACTGACGTGGCGGCGGGCGGCCGGTCGGCTCACTGAAGGACGCAGAGGACTTCGTCGAGAGTGGCGGTGCCGCCCACGTGATCCAGTCGCGTGGTGTCGAACATCGCCGGGCCGGTGGCAGCCCTGTCGGTCAGCACGTAGCGGCCCGCATCGGGGCTGCGGCGCACCGTGTCCTCTGGGGCGCAGGTGCCGGTCAGCTTTACCGCGTCGGTGAAGTTGACGCCGACCTGGAACACGTGTGGTTCGGCCTGCAGTGCGCCGGTGAGGCGGGCGATGAGGTTATCCGGAGCGAAGAACCGCCAGCCCGCGTCCAGCCGCAACCAATAGCGACCACCGATCGCGTCGATGGCCGCCGTGCCCGGATCGGCGAACGCCAAAAACGGGTACCGCTGGGCCAGCAGCGCCCGATCTTGCGCTGTCAGCCCGGTGTCGATCGCCACGAAGCGTCCGACGCGTGGCACGTCGAGGCAGCAGTGCAGGAACGAGTTCAGGGTCTGCTCGGTGCCGGCTCGGTCAGGCCCGGTGCGCAGGGTGAGCGTCACCTCAGCGTCGGGCTGCCCGGCAACCAGGTTGTGCACCACCGCTTCGGGATAGTGCGACGCTGCGTCGAGCATGGCAGGAACCGAATAATCGCGGTTGGAAGCGATGCGTTGCCGTTCGTCGTCGGGGACCGCGGTGCGCGCCACCAGGCCCCGGCACAGCATGAAGGCTTCGTCGTGGTTGCCGAGCCACGACGCGCACACCGCGCGCTCGTCGGTCGCGCGGAAGTTGTAGACCCCCGCATCGACCCAAAGGTCGTCGTCGGGCATCGGGATTTCCTCGGCTTGTCTGGCGAACAGGTGACCGAGCTGGTAGCGCCCCGCGGAGCGGTAGGCGAACGCGATGCAATACAGCGGTTCGGCACGGGTCGGCCGAAACTCCCAGGCCCGTAGGTAGGCGGCCTGCACTTCCGGCCACGGTTCGCCGAGTACCTCCATTGCGCCGGCTTTGCGGTACAGCGAGAAGTAGACCTCTTCGTCGTAGCCCCCCATTTGAGCCCGCCGTTCGTACCAGGGGACTGCGGCGGCGTAATCCTCCAGATCGAAGCAGCTCTGCGCCAGATAAAAGACCGACCTCGCGTCCTCGGGATTGCGTTCGACCTCGGCCATGAGGAGATCCCGGTCGCGGGCATACTTCTGTGGATCCAGGTTACGGGCGCCCAGGCGCCGTGATTCGATGGCGAAGTCGCCGTAGAAGCGGGTGGTGACGTGGTCTTCATCGCATTCGACGTACTCGTGGACCACGCCGACGTAGCGCACCGGCAGCCCATCGCGGAACAGCTGCGGGCGCCAGCCCCTGACGGCTTCCTGCCGGATACGGATCTCGTAGATGTCGGCGTCCAGGCCGGTGAAATCGGGTGTGCCCACAATCGTGTCGTCGGCGTCGATCACCAAGATGTAGTCGCAGCGACCCTGCGCCAGGCTCAGTGCCTCGGTGCGGTTGTGCCCGAAGTTACGCCAGGGCCGTTCGTAGAGCTCGCCGGGGATGCCCAGGGCTGCCATGTGCTCGCGGATCACCTGCTGGGTTCCGTCCTGCGAGCCGGTGTCGACGATCACCCACGCGTTGATGTAGGGCGCGGTGGCGCTCAGCACCTCCTCAATGATGTGGGCTTCGTCTCGTACGATCATGTTCAGGCAGATCGTGGGGGTGTTCACCGGGTCGGACACGGTCGGCAGATTACCCGGTGCCCCGGCGGGCCGGGACAGGCCGCAAGCGTCGCCGATCGGGGCCCAACCCCCGACGGCCGCGAACTCCGCACGCACAGCAAGACGCCACCGGCGTGCGAGTCACGATCGATTCGAGCCGATTGATCACACGACGCGGACGGGTGCCCAGGGGCGCGGGGAGTCATGTTTGGCTTTGGCCGGGCCCGTCGGCGTGCGACAATGCACCGGTCAGGCGATGACGAGGTAGGAATCCGGTGCGAATCCGGAGCGGTCCCGCCACTGTGATCGGGGAGTCACTCACCCGAGAGCCAGACCCACTCGTCGTTGCATCCTGCTATTCCGGGCGGGCAACCCGAGAGAGCTGGCCAACGTGACTGCGCCGATTTGGATCGCGTCTCCTCCTGAAGTCCATTCCACCTTGCTGTCGGCAGGTCCCGGTGCGGGTCCACTGTTGGCGTCGGCGTCGGCGTGGAGTGCGTTGAGCGCCGAATACGGCGCTGTCGCCGACGCGTTGACGGTGCTGCTCGCCGAGGTGCAGGCCGGTGCGTGGCAGGGACCGAGCGCCGAGGCGTACGTGGCGGCGAACGTTCCCTACCTGGCGTGGCTGCTGCAGGCCGGTTTCGACAGCGCCGTCAGCGCTGCCGCGCACCAGGCCGCGGCAAGCGCCTACGGTGCCGCGCTGGCCGCCATGCCGACGCTGGCCGAGCTCGCGGCCAACCACGCCACCCACGCGGCGCTGGTGGCCACCAACTTCTTCGGTGTCAACACCATCCCGATCGCGCTCAACGAGGCCGACTACGGCCGGATGTGGCTGCAGGCCGCCACCGTGATGGCCACTTACCAGGCCGTGGCCGGGGCAGCGGTGGCGTCGAGCCCGCAGACCCCCGCCGCGCCGCAGATCACCAAGGCCGGATCCGCCGAGGCCGACCCGTCGCAGCTGCCGCCGGATCGGCAGAACGAGATCATGGAGTGGCTGCAGAACATCGGCTATACGGAGTTCTACAACAACGTGCTCCAGCCGATGATCAATGAGCTGGCCGCCAACCCGTTCCTGCAGTCGATGTTCGGCGGCTTCAATCCGTGGCTGCCCATCCTCGGCAATCCACTGAGCTTTCTGAGTCCCTACAACATCGCGTTCGCGATCGGCTACCCGATGGACATCGGCTCGTTCGCCGCCTATCTGTCGCAGACCTTCGCGTTCATCGCCGCCGATATCGCCGCGGCCTTCGCCTCGGGAAATCCCACCACCATCGCCATGACCCTGCTGTTCACCGCCGTCGAGGCGGTCGGCACCATCATCACCGATGTGATCGCCCTGCTCAAGACGCTGCTGGAGCAGGCGGTGGTGCTGATCCCGGTGATGCTGCCGATGCTGACCACCATGCTCGCGCCGCTGGCCGCGGCACCGTTGGCCGGGCTGGCCGGGCTGTCCGGCCTGGCGGCTGTGCCCGGCGTTGCGGTCCCCGTGGCGCCGCCCGCGCCGCCGTTCGCCGGTCTCACGGTGGCCCCGACCCCGCCGGCTTCCGCACCGGTGTCCGCGCCCGCGCCCGCGTCGGCCCCTGCTCCGGTCCCGCCGGCGCCCCCGCCGCCCGGGCCGCCGCCGGCCCCGCCGTTATCCCCGGTGGACGGCCTGTCCGCGATGTACCTGGTGGCCGGTCTGCGCCAGCAGGCCAGCCGGGGGGCCGGCACCAGCGCGCGGCGGCGCCGAGCCCCGGAGCCCGACACCGGCGAGGTTGCGGCCCCCGCCGCTGCGGCGGAGGTGCCGGCCAAAGCGCGCCGGCGCCGGCGCGCGAAGCTCGACATGCTCGGCCGCGGATACGAATACATGGATCTGGAGGATTCCGAGGACGACGCTTCGCCGGGCCCGGTACCGGGCGGGTTGACCGCATTGACCGGTAATGCCTTGAGCGGCGGCGTGATCACCCCGATGACCCCCGGAACCTGGATGAAGGAGCAGCAGACGCAGGCACCCTGAGGCGCTCGTCGTGGGGCGCTGCCGATGGGTGTTGTGGCTGACTGCCTCAGCGTTGCGGACGAGTCGCCGGGCGGTGGCTCAGCGCGCAGTCGTGACACAGGCCGCCACCGGGCGTGCGGTAGAACAAGCAGCAGCCGGTGCGCCGGTAGCCGGTTCCGGGGCCGTCGAAACGCAGTGTCCCGGCAAGACGTTCGTCGTCGACCAGGTGCCGCGCCAGCTTCCAGCCCAGCTGGTCGGTCAGATTGCCGCCGTGGTGCCGGTGCAGGGCGTGCGCGGCGCTCAGCGCCGCGGCGGCGGCGTTGCCGAGCAGGAGCCGCTCGGAGATCGGGCCGAGCCGGCGCACCGCGGCTGCCAGCGGTTGCAGGTGCCCCGACAGGATCTGCTCACCCAGCAGCGCCCACAGCGGGCCGGCGGCCTCCGCGGAGCTTTGCCAAGCCAACGGCGCCGGCAGGTGCAGTCCGATGGTGCCGCCGCATTCGGCGTACCGGAGTCGGCCGGGATCAAGGTCGACCAGCAGCGCGTGTTCGGCTACGGCGCCCAGCCCGATGGACCACAACCGGGCGGCGTACCCAAGGTAGAAGGTGGACGCTGCCACCCGAAATTCCGACGCCCCGATGCGTTCCCGCACCCGGGCGATCACGCCGGAAAGCAGCTCCGGGTCGGTATAGAGCTCCGCCACCGGCCGCCAGTCCGCCGCCGCGCCGGCGGGCGAAAGCGTGAAATATGTTCCGAAGGAGGCCAATTCAGCCAGGGCCGCGACGGTGCGATCCGGCGGTGCGCAGCGGTGGGCAGCCGTGGGCAGGGTACGCAGCAGCTGCGCCAGGTCCGGCAGTGCGGCGTCGCGATTTCCGTTGGCGGTGCGCACCGTGATGGCGCGGGATTCGGTTGCCGTGAGCACGATCTCAGCGGGGTCGTCGGGGTTGCCCGGGGGGCCGTAGCCCTCCCGGGCCAGCACCCGGTGCAGGGCCGAACGCAGTGGTTCGGCGGCGTCGACTCGCGCGGTGCGCACGCGGCGGTCGCCGGCACGGGTATCGAGCTCGAACATCCCGCTGCCCGGGTCGAAACGCAACGTGTCGTTGCCGAACATCTCCCCGATGCGCCCGGACAACATCAGCTCCTCGCCGACGGTGTCCACGCAGGTGCCCGCCGGATCCATCAGCCACACCCGGTCGGCCACCCGCAGCGCCAACTCCAGGTCGTGGGTGCTGAGCACCACCGCCATCCGCTGCTCGCGGGCCAGCTCACGCAGCAGGCCGAACAGTGCGGCCCGCGACGACACATCCAGAAATGCGGTCGGCTCGTCGAGGATCAGCAGACCTGGCTGTTGGGCGAGCGCCCGTGCGGTCAGGACGCGCTGGCATTCGCCGTCGGACAGTTCGGCGGCCGGTCGTGCCGCCAGATGCTGCGCGCCGGTCGCCGCCAGCGCCCAGTCGACGATCTCCTCGTCGGCCGGGCGCAGCCGGGCGCCCAGGCCCAGATGCGGAATGCGGCCGAGTCCGACCAGTTCCCGCGCCGCCAACAGACCGGGATCAACCCGCCCGGTCAGCACCACCGCCACCCGGCGGGCCAGCTCGTCGCGGGGCAGCGCGGTCAGCTCGGCGCCGTCCAGCAGGACACGTCCGCCCAGGGCCGGCTGCAAACCCGCCAGCGTGCGGATCAGGGTGGACTTTCCCGCGCCGTTGGGTCCGATCAGCACGGTCAGCTCACCGCGGCGCGCGCGTGCGGTCAGCCCGGCCGCCACCGTCACCGATCGGCGCCGCCGGCGGTAACCGATCGCCAGGCCGTCGAGCTCGACGGCCGGTGCGGCACCCGGGCCCGTCATGCCGGCAACCCCGCTCCGCGGCGGGCCCGCAACAGCACCGCGATCACCAACGGTGCTCCGATCAGCGCGGTGACCGCGTTGATCGGGATCACCACGTCGCTGCCCGGCACCTGACTGACGATGCCGCAGGCCAGCGCGGCCGCAGCGCCCAGCAGGGTCACCGCCGGCACCACCACCCGGTGGTCGGAGGTGCCCATCACGATCCGGGCGACGTGCGGCACCACCAGCCCGAGGAACGCGACCGGCCCGCAGAATGCGGTGGTCACCCCCGCCAGCAGCGACGCCGAGGCCACCGTCACCACCCGGACCCGCCGGACATCGATGCCCATGGTCGCCGCGTAACTCTCGCCGAGCAGCAGGGCATTGAGCGGCCGGACCGTCAGTGCCGCGGTCACCAGCCCGACGGCCACCAGCGGCAGCAGCAGCCGCAGGTCGGACCAGCTTGTTGCGGCGAAGCTGCCCAGGCCCCACAGCAGGTACTGCTGCACCCGCTGCGGATCGGAGTACACCAGCGCCAGACTCACCAGCGCGGTACTGGCCGCGCCGACCATCACGCCGATCAGCAGCAGCGTCGCCGCCGAGCTGGTCCACCGCGACAGCACCAGTACCAGGGTGAGCATCGCCGCGGCCCCCAGCGCTGCGGCCAGCACCTGCGCCGCACGACCGGCACCGGCCAGGGCTGTGGTGAATCCACCGCCGGCCGCGCCGGCGGCCAGCACCACCAGCGCGACTCCCAGGCTGGCTCCCGAGCTCACGCCGAGGATGTAGGGATCGGCCAGGGTGTTGCGGAACAGGGTTTGCAGCTGCAGGCCGGCGACCCCGAGTGCGGAACCGGCGGCCAGCGCCGTGAGCACCCGCGGCAACCGCATGTTGCCCACGATCACCTGCCAGCGCGGATCGGAGGGCTGCGCACCCACCAGCACCCGGACGGTGTCAGGCAGCGGCACCCGCACCGGGCCCAGTGCCAGGCCCAGCAGGGCCAGCAGTACCACTGCGGCGGCGAGAGCGGCCAGCACCACCGCGACGCGCGGCCTCACGGCTGCACCCGTCGGTAGAACTCGAAGTCGTGATGCCCGGCGAGGCCGGGGTGCAGGATCGCAATCAGGTCACCGAGCAGCAGATCCGGCCGGGCGGCGCCCCGTTCCCAGTAGGTGTTGCCGCCCCCGGGGGACACCGCCTTGGTTGCCGACCACACCTGACCGGTTCGCAACGCGCTGAGTTCGCCGTATCTGCTGTCGAGGGCCACCGCGTCCGCGAGGGTCCGCCAGTCGTCGGTGACCAGCCACAGCGGCGCGGTCCCCGCCCGGGCGTAGACCGACTCGAAGTTCAGTTGGCGGCTCTGGGCGCCGGTGTCGGACAACCACGGGTAGGACCCGCCCGCGTCGGCGATCAGACGCCCCGCATAGCTGTCGCCGGTCGGCATCGACCAGCTGCCCGAGTACATGGTGCCGACCAGGACCTCGACGGGTTCGACGGCTGCCGCCCGCGCCGCCCAGGAACGGTAGCCGTCACGGATGGACTCGTAGACCTGTCCCGCCTGACGTTCGGTCCCGGTCAGCGCGGCGAACATCTTGATCCACTCGGCCCGGCCCAGCGGGGTGGGTTCCAGCCATTCGGCGTCGGCGACCACCGGGATACCGGCCGCACGCAGCGTGGCGTAGCCGGGATCGTCGATGCCCCCTGTGACCACCAGGTCCGGGGCGGCGCCGATCACGCTTTCGGTGTTGATCTGCCCGCCGGGGGCATAGCCGGCGACCTCGCCGGCCGCGATGCGAGCGCGCAGCTGCGGGTCGGCCACCGCGGCCGGGCTCGCCACCCCGGTGACCACGGCGGTTTGGCCGAGTTCGGCGATCATCGCCAGATGTGTCGTCGAGCCGGAATACAGGCTGCGCACCGGAACGGTGATCTGCGGCGCGTGCGCCAGCGCACCGGACAGGTCCGGGGCGGGCGCTCCGCAGCGCACCAGGACGTAGCGTTGCGGCTTGCCGCCGGGATAGGGCTGCGTGACGGTCAGGATCTGGTAGCTGCGGTGGTACTCGATGGCCACGTTGGTGGCCTCGGCCAGCGTCGACTTGTCCGGGAAGTAGTCGACGGCCGGATCGAAGTCGGTGATGCAGCCCGGGCCGGATCGCGGCGGGCGGGAGGCGGGCTCGGCACAGCCGGCCAAGACGGCGGCCAGCGCCACCAGTAGTGCAGGAACTACCCGCAGCGCACGGGACATGAGCGCAAAATCAGTTTCCTCGTCATCGCCTTACCGCGACATTCTCGCATGCCGTCCGGGGGCGAACGGGCGCCAGACCGCACGGCATGGGCGGGACGCGGCCGGCCCGCACCCCGGCCCCGTGCCGAGCGCGTCGTTGCGGCAGGCTTAGCGCGACGGCGACGGCGACCGGGAGGACAGCTGATGGGGGCAATCCTGATCGCCGGAACCACCAGCGACGCCGGTAAGACCGTGGTTGCCACCGGGATCTGCCGCGCCCTGGCCCGCCGCGGGATGCGGGTGGCTCCGTACAAGGCGCAGAACATGTCCAACAACTCCATGGTGTGCCTCGACGCGGCCGGGGTGGCAGCCGAAATTGGTCGAGCGCAATGGATTCAGGCCCGTGCCGCGCGGGCCGAACCGGAGCCGGCGATGAACCCGGTGCTGCTCAAACCGGGCAGTGACCAGCAGAGCCACGTGGTGCTGATGGGCCGGCCATGGGGAACGTTGTCGTCGTCGAATTGGCTGCACGGGCGGGCGGCGCTGGCGACGGCGGCGCACCGGGCCTACGACGACCTCGCGGGGCGTTACGACGTGATCGTCGCCGAGGGGGCGGGCAGTCCGGCCGAGATCAACCTGCGCGCTGGGGATTTCGTGAACATGGGCTTGGCGCGGCACGCGGGCCTGCCGGTGGTGGTCGTCGGCGACATAGACCGTGGCGGGGTGTTCGCGGCGTTCTTCGGCACCGTCGCCCTGCTCTCGCCGGAGGATCAGGCATTGGTCGCGGGATTCATCGTCAACAAGTTCCGCGGGCGCCGGCAACTGCTCGAACCCGGCTTGGCGGACCTGGAGCGCCTCACCGGCCGGCGGGTGTTCGGCACCCTGCCATGGCACCCGGAGCTGTGGCTGGACTCCGAGGACGCTCTCGACCTGGACGGCCGGCGCTCGGTGCGTCCCGGGGCGCGGCGCGTGGTGGTGATCCGGCTGCCGCGGATCAGCAATTTCACCGACCTGGACGCACTCGGCTTAGAACCCGACCTGGATGTGGTGTTCGCGGCCGACCCGCGGGGGGTGTCCGATGCCGATCTGGTGGTGTTGCCCGGAACCCGCGCGACCATCAGCGACCTGGCCTGGCTGCGTTCCCGGGGGATCGATGCCGCGATCGCCGCACACGCCGCCGCGGGCCGGCCGGTGCTCGGGATCTGCGGTGGCTTTCAGATGCTGGGCCGCACGATTCGCGATCCCGAGGGGATCGAGGGCCCACCCGGCGAAGTGGCCGGGCTGGGCCTGCTGGACGTCGAGACCTGCTTCGCCGCCCAGAAGGTGCTGCGGCTGTCCGAGGGCGGATACGAGATTCATCACGGCCGGATCGACCCGGGCCCGACCGCCGGGGCCGACGAGGCGTTTGCCGGCGGTGTGCGCGCCGGCGCCGTTTTCGGCACCATGCGGCACGGGTGCCTGGAGGTCGACGCCATGCGTGCGGCGTTTCTGGCCGACAGTCTCGGGCTGGCACCCTCCGGGGTGTCCTTCCCGGTGGCCCGGGAACGCCGACTCGACCTGCTCGCCGACCTGCTCGAGGAGCATGTGGACGTCGATGTGCTGCTGGATCTGGCGCGCGGCGGGCCGGATCGGGGCGTGCCCTTTCTGGCGCCGGGCGCGCCGTGAGGCCGCGTGACGCCGGGCCCGGCGCTAAGCGGCGATGGTGGCGAGTTGCAGCGCGGCACCCGCGGTCAACAGTGCGCCGACTTTGACCACCTCCAGGCCGGCGTAGGCATAGTGCGCCGACGAACGCTCGAGCATGCCGCCGGCCGGGGCGTTCTGTGCCGCCAGCACCGCGTCCGAGCGTCGGCGCAGCCGCGGCCGGACCACCAGCGTCTGCACGGTCAGCACCGCCACCGCGAGGCCGACCCCCGCCAACGCCGCCGTCCCGGGCGCATCGGTGGCGACCGCAGCCACCACCACGGTCGCCAGCACGATCTCCACCGCGTTGAGCGCCCGGAACACCAACCGGCCGATTCCCAGCCCGAGGGGGACGGTGATGCCCGGCGCCCGGAATTTCAGCGGCGCCTCCAGGAAAGAGATCGCCAGCACCATGCCCAGCCAGCCGAAGACCACTGCCGCCGCGAGAGCGCTCATACCGCCACCTCCAGAAGTGTCTGTGTCTGCTAGTAGCAGGTAACCTACCGGCGTCGCCGGGCGCTGGAAAAGGGTCTTTGGGTGGTAATCCCGGCCACCGGCCATCAGGCAGACTGGCAGCCGTGATTGTGGAACACGCGGTATTGCCCATCCGGCCGGGCAGCGAAGCCGAATTCGAGGCGGCATTCGCCCAGGCGCGGCCGTTGATCTCCTGCCAGCCCGGATTCCTGGGCATTTCGATGTCCCGGTCGGTGGAGTCGCCGAACCTGTATCTGATGCTGGTGACATGGGAGAACGTCGAGGCGCACACCGAGGGCTTCCGGAAGTCGCCGGAATTCGAGCGGTGGCGCGCGTTGTTGCACGGGTTCTACGAATCGCCGCCGGTGATCGAGCACTTCGTGGGTATCGAATGAAGGGGATGGCCGCCCGTGGACGCCGAACGCATCCTGGAGTTCAACGCACGTAACATCGCCGAATTCCGCAGCAGCGGCGGAAAGCTGGGCGGACCGTTCGAAGGGGCCCCGGTCCTGCTGCTCACCGCCACCGGGGCCAAGTCGGGACAGCCGCGCACCAGCCCGATGATGTACCTGCCCGAGGGCGACCGGATCATCGTGTTCGCCTCCAACGAGGGCAAAGACCACCACCCGAGCTGGTATCACAACCTGCGGGCGAACCGCTTGGCGACGGTCGAGCTGGGCACCGAGACCTTTCCCGTCGTCGCCACCGAGATCACCGGAGCAGAACACGACCGGCTCTACGCGATCCAGGCCGAGCGCTACCCCGGCTTCGCGACCTATCGCGAACGCACCGAGCGGATCATCCCGGTGATCGAGCTGACCAGAACCGAGGCGTGAGCGGGCCCGTCACACCCGTGGTTCGCCGATCGCAGGCGTCTCAGTCCCGGATGTGGGTCAGCCGATAGCGGCGTTCCATGTAGGTCGCATCGGGCGCGCCGAAACCGAACTGCTCGTAGAGGCCATGCGCATCGGCGGTGTGCAGCGTCCACCGGAAGTCCCTGCCGGGGCCCTCGTCGATCATGGTGCGCAGCAGGCCCTTGCCGATCTGCAGGCCGCGCTGGTCCCGCGCTACGTAGACGTCGGCCAGGTAGGCGAAGGCGACACCGTCGGAGACGGCGCGGCAGAACCCGACCATCGCGCCGTCGCCGGACCGGTAGGCGCCCACCGTGCGCCACGCACTGTCGAGTTGGCGGTCGAACATCGCACGGGTGCGGTACTTCGCCCAGTAGGTGTGCTCGACCATCTCGGCCCACAACCAATCCCGGTCGACACGCACACCGTCGGTCGAGAACTCGATGCCGTCGGGGGACGTCATCCCTGCCTCCTCATCCTGTCCCGCGCCACACACCACGCCACCGCGGTGAGCAGGGCGCCGGCGTTCACCCGCCGCGCCAACCGCACCGTGGGCGCGATGTCGCCGGGCGCCGGCGCCCGACCGTAGCCCATCGGCGGGCGGTGTTCACACCGATCGCCGTAATAGTTGTTGACCCCACCGAACCGCAGCCCCAGCGCACCGGCGAAGGCCGCCTCGACCACCCCCGCATTGGGGCTGGGATGGTGCCGCGCATCACGGCGCCAGGCGCGCAGCGCGCCATGCGGATCGGGTCCGAGCGCAGCGGCCAGGGCAGCGCTGAGCCGTGCGGCGGGAAATCCCAGCGCGTCGTCGAGCCGGGCCGCCGCCCACCCGAATCGGGCGTAACGGGCGTTGCGGTGACCGACCATGGCATCCAGGGTGTTGGCGGCGCGGTGCGCGAGCAGGCCCGCAACGCCCCCTCCGGCGCCCCAGAACAACGAGGCCACCACCGCGTCGGAGGTGTTCTCCGCCACCGACTCGACGACCGCGCGGGCAATCTCGTCGGGACCCAGCGCGGCCGTGTCCCGGCCCACGAGGCTGCGTACCCGCACCCGAGCCGACTCGACGTCGCCGGCGTCCAGCAGATCCAGCACGGCTTCCGCCTCGCGCTCCAGGGAGCGCCCGCCGAGCACCACCCAGGTGGCCGCCGCGGTCGCTGCCGTGCTGGCCCAGGGGATGCGGATCCATTGCTGCGCCGCATATCCCAGCCCGACAGCGCCACCGACCAGCAGCGCCACGTGGCCCAGTCCGGCGGCCCGGCTGTCACGGTAGGTCCGCCGCTCCAGCGCCTGGGCGCACGTCCCGAAACCGGCGACCGGATGCAGCCTGCGCGGATCGCCCCAGGCCTGGTCGGCGGCGAAGCCGAGCGCCAGCCCGAGCGCCCTGGCCGGGATCACCGCAGGATCCCGTCGAGGGCGCTCAGCAGCTGATCGGACATCGGTGGGGGACGGACGGCGATGCGCACCCAGGTGTCATCCAGCCCCGGAAAGCTGTCGGCCCGGCGCACCGCAATCCCGTTCGCGCGCAACGACTGGTGTAGGCCCCGGCCGACCTGGGCCAGCACAAAGGGCGCCGCGCCCGCGACGAGCCGGATCCCGCGGGAGGTCAGTCCGTCGGCGAGGTGCGCCCGCCAGCTCGCCAGCTGCCCGGCCCGGCGGTCGCCTTCGCGCAACGCCCGCTGCTCCGAGCAGGCCAGCATGGCGGCCAGTGCCGGAGCGGACACCGACCAGGGGATCTGCAGTCGGGCGGCCTCGGTCAGCAGCGCCGGGTCGCCCAGCAGATATCCGGCGCGTATCCCCGGAATCGACCAGTGCTTGGTCAGGCTGCGACTCACCAGCAGACCCGGTCGCCGTTGGCCGGCGAGCGTCTCCGGCTCGCCGGGGACCGCATCGAGGAACGCCTCGTCGACCAGCACCACCCGGCCTGGTCGCAGCAGCGCGCACAGCGTCGCCGCCGGGTGCACGATCCCGGTGGGATTCGTCGGGTTGCCGACGACGACGAGGTCGGCGTCCGCAGGTATCGCGTCGGGGTGCAGCGCAAAACCGTCGGTGTCGTGACACAGCACTGTGGTGACGGTGTGGCCGGCGGCGACCAGCGCGGCGTGGGGGCCGGTGTACTGCGGATGCACCACCACGGGACGGCGCCAGGGGCGCGCTCGCGCGACCAGGTCGAAGGCTTCCGATGCACCTGCGGTGGGCAGCACTTCCGCGGCGTCCAGACCGTGGCGGGCGGCCAGCGCGGCGCGGGCCGGCGCCGTCTGAGGGTAGGAGCGGGCGGCGTCGAGCGAGGCGTGCAGGGCGTGCTCGAGCCAGTCCGGGCGTTGCCCGGCGTAGACGTTGACCGCGAAGTCGAGCAGGCCGGGCCCGGCCTCGCTGTCGCCGTGATGGTGCAGATCCGGTTCGCTCAGCCCACTCACCCCATCGCCGCGCTGTGGCATGGATACTCCGCTCGTATGGCCGGCGACGCGAAGCAGGTATTCAGTCGGCGACCGCGCGTACCGGGACGCGCCGCAGAGCGGCATAACGGGCCTGGGCTCCAGTCACATACCGCGTGCCTGGCGCTTCGCGCCGATACCCTAACACTCGGGCCGCGGACGCCGGCCGAGAAAGGGCACAGGGCCAATGAGTGCACCCCAAGCAGACCTGACCGGATGGGTCGCCGAGTCGTTCACCGGCGGCGAGTTCACCCACGACGTGTACCGCAGGGGCGAGGGTCCCGGGGTGGTGCTGATCCCCGAGATTCCGGGGGCGCACCCGGGGGTGCTGGCCCTGGGAAATTACTTGGTGGACAACGGGTTCACTGTCGCCATCCCGTCACTGTTCGGTCGCCCGGGCAAGGCGATCACCCCCGGCTATACGTTGGCCACACTCACGCGAGCCTGTGTGGCAAGGGAATTCGCCGCATTCGCCACCGACAAGCAGCGGCCGGTGACCCAGTTCCTGCGGGCGCTGGCCCGAGACCTCAACGCCAAGACCCCGGGTAACGGTGTGGGAGTGATCGGGCAGTGCCTGACCGGCGGCTTCGCGCTGGCCGCCGCCGTCGACGACGCCGTGCTGGCTCCGGTGCTCAGCCAGCCCTCGGCGCCGATTCCGCTGACACCGCGGCAGCGCCGCGACCCCGGACTCAGTGCGGCGGAGTTGGACCGGGTCGCCGACCGGGCCGCCAACGACGGGCTGTGCGCGCTGGGCCTGCGGTTCAGCGAGGACAAGATGGCGCCGCGCGACCGCTTCGCGACGCTCAAGGCGCGACTCGGGGACGCCTTCGAGGTGATCGACATCGACTCCTCGCCGGGCAACCCCGACGGGCTTTCCCGGATGGCGCACTCGGTGCTCACCGATCAGGTCCGCGAGGTCGACGGCCACCCCGCCTACGAGGCACGCAAGCGCGTGGTGGCATTCCTCACCGAGCGGTTGACCTAGCTTGGGTGCGAACTCGCCCGATACGCCCACGGTCCGGCCACCGGTTTCGGTACTGTGAAAGGGCCGCCGACCGGGGAGTGAGCGGCGCGCCTGACTGTCCTGGCCGGTACGCCTTCAGCGTGCTGTCGACCGGACAGAAGAGGTGGATCGACATGACCCAGACTCAGCTCGTCGAACCCGCCATTGTGGAAGCCGAAGGCGGTGGCACAGAACATATTTGGCCGCTTCCGGTCGGCAAGGCCGACCTTCTGAAGCTGTTGCACCTGTGCTTCGACGAGTACTGGGACGAGATCTGGTTCGGGACCATCATCCAGGGTGCCGCGTGGGAGGTGGTCGCCCCGAACGCGCCCAAGAAGATCTCGGTGGCCGACGGGTACGCCACCGTCGACTTCGGCCGCTGGCACTTCCATCTGTGTATCGGCAACCACGTCGGGGCGCCCCGGGAACTACGGAAGATCCGCCAATGTTCCCGCGCGGAGCTGTACCGCTTCTTCGGGCGCGACGGCGATCCCTCGTCGTGGGGGGTGCGGCTGTTCAACGGACGCGACGAACAGATGATGACGGTGCTGCTGCCGAACCCGTTCCTGACCAACGATCAGCAGATCCGGGCCGAACCGGCGTGGGAGCAACTTGAGCTGTG
This sequence comes from Mycolicibacter hiberniae, assembly GCF_010729485.1. NCBI lineage: Bacteria > Bacillati > Actinomycetota > Actinomycetes > Mycobacteriales > Mycobacteriaceae > Mycobacterium > Mycobacterium hiberniae. Next base: position 2,711,688 of record NZ_AP022609.1, on the reverse strand, counting down.
GGACCGGCTGCGGTCGGAGTTCCTCGGCTTGGGACCGGATCCGCTGGACCGGACCGGCAGCCGCATCACCTGCGGCTGAGCCGGCCGAACGAACCTTTATCCCGGCCCGTCTCGCGGGTTATGCTGTGGGATCAGCGCGTGACAAGTGTGGCCGTGGGCCGTAGTCAATGCGGCCGGCGACCGGTATCGAGGATCGCCCATGGGAAAAGCTGCCGAACGCGAAGAACAGCTCTCGTTGCTATCCAGGCTGCGCGTTACCTTTCCGGAGGATCCGGAATGGCCCATGCCGGATCAGGTCAGCCGGGATCACTACTGGGCCTATCTCAAGACCAGCCACGACGTCGGTGGGGAACCGGCCGCCCCGGGGGTCTTCGAGAACAAGGAGGAAGAGCGCTGGGAACTGATGACCTACGTCATGTGCGAAACGCTCGGGTGGCGCGGGATCTGGGTCTCTGAGGAACGCCGGCGCATCGGCAACGTCGACGTAGGCCGGGCGGTGTATCTCGGGCTGCCCTACTACGCCCGTTGGCTGTGGTCGGTGGGCCGCGTGCTGATCGAGAAGAAGCACATCACTTCCGGTGAGCTGACTCAGCGCCTGGCCCAGGTGTATGACCGGTTGGCCGGGCTGCCGGCCGGTGCCCATGTGGATGCCCAGCCCCGCTGCGAAGGCGACGGTTCCGCCGTCGCCCGCAATAAGCACCACCAGGACGCGGTGGGCATCGGCGATCCGCAGAAGTTCGCCGGGCTCGCCGCCCCGGCGCGCTTTTCGCTCGGTGATCGGGTCCGGGTGCGGAATCTGCCGGTGATGTTCTACACCCGCACCCCCGAATACGTGCGGGGCGCCACGGGCACGATCGCCGAAGTCGCCTACGAGAGCCCGGCCCCCGAGGACGAATCGTGGGCCCGCGAGGACGCCCGACCTGAGTGGTTCTACATCGTGCGGTTCAACCAGACCGAATTGTGGGATTCCTACACCGGGCCGGCCCACGACAGCCTGCAGACCGAACTTCCCGAACGCTGGTTGGAGCCGGCCTAACACCTGCGACCGAAAGGCCCGACCATGCCCGATCACGATCACGATCACGATCACGCCCGCACGGTCAAGCCGATGGTCGAAGAGATCACCGACTTCGAAGTCCTGGAGATCGCGCTGCGTGAACTGTGTATCGAAAAGGGGTTGTTCACCGCCGAACAGCATCGCCATCTCACCGAGTACGCCGAGAACATCGGCCCGACCGCGGCCGCCCGTCTGGTCGCCAAGGCTTGGGTCGACCCGGATTTCAAAGCCGCGGCTCTGGCTGACCCGATCGCCGCATGCAAACAGGTGGGTGTGGACTGGCTTGAACCCACCGGGTTCGGCACGCCCAGCGACTTCGTCGCGTTCCACATCCTCGAAGACACCCCCGCCGTGCACCATGTCATCGTCTGCTCGCTGTGCTCGTGCTATCCGCGGCCGATCCTCGGGAACTCCCCCGAGTGGTACCGCACCCCGAATTACCGGCGCCGGATCGTGCGCTGGCCGCGGCAGGTGCTCTCCGAGTTCGGGCTCGAACTCGGCGAGGACGTCGAAGTTCGGGTGGAGGATTCCAACCAGAAGCACCGCTTCATGGTGATGCCGATGCGGCCGGCGGGAACCGAGGGCTGGACCGAGGACCAACTCGCCGAGATCATCACGCGGGACTGCCTGATCGGTGTCGCGTTGCCCAGGCCCGGGGTGAGCCGCAACGTCATCACCAAGACCCGCCCGGCGAACAACCCGGTCGCCGGCAGCGGTGCGCCGTCGTGAACTCCGCCGTCTCCGGTCGGCAGCCTGAGGTGGCTGCTGAGGTCATCGCGACCTTGGCCGAGATCGCCGAAAGCACCCAGTCCTGGCCTGTCATGGCGGCCAAGTACGGCGTCGAAAACCCCTTGCCGCCGTGGAAGACCAGTCTCGATGGGATGTGCGATGCCCTCGATGCCGGGGACTTCGGCTTCCAGGACCGCCGCGACGAGGAGGACGTCCTGTCGGCGACCCGCTATCGGCAGTTGCCGTTCCCGGAGAGCCAGCTGGTAGCGCTGGCGCACTCGCTGATCGCCCGGGGGGTGATCGGCGAAGCCGAGCTTGCGCAACGTCTCGCGGCGGTCCGCGCCCGGCTGGAAGCGGGCTGAGGCCTCAGGATGTCAGGGCCGCCACGGCCGGGCCGAACATGGTGGCCTTGATCGCGCCGAGTGTGCCCGGGTCCTTGCCCATCAGCGGCCGCAGCACCTCGACCGCGGCCGGGGTCACCGCGCCTTGGCCGGCGGTGGCGTCCACGATCGCGAACCGTTCGGCGTCCACCCCGCCGAACCGGCGACCGGTGGTCATCGACGCCACCTGCGCCTGCGGGTCGAGCTTGGCCTGGATCAACGCCGCCATTCCCGGGGTGAACGGGATCCGGATGTCGACCTCGGGCAGGCAGAAGAAGCCGCGGTCGGCGCGCATCACCCGGAAGTCGTGGGCCAGTGCCAGCATGGCGCCGGCCCCGAAGGCGTGGCCGACGACGGCCGCCGCGGTCGGCATGGGCAGGGTCAGTACGCGCGCCAGCAGGGCCTGCACCCGTCCGACGTACCACCCGGTGCGCTCTCCGTTGGCCATCAGCCAGTCCAGGTCCAGGCCGTTGGTGTAGAACTTGCCGCCGGCCGTGGTGACCAGGCCGTGCGCCTTCCCCGCGGCGTTGGCGGCCAGCACGTCGTCGAGGACGCGATCGATTTCGTCGAGGAAGTCGGGGGAGAACCGGTTTTCGTCGTCGCCGAGGTTCAGTACGGCGATGGTGTCGTCATAGCTCAGGTCCACTTCGCGGGTTCCTCTCTGTGGGGTGGCCCGACCGACAGCACGGCGCGGACCGCCGCCTGCAGGTGGGCTCGGGCGGCATTGCTGCCCAGTCGGTTTCGGTTCACGATGACGGCCGTCGGCAAGTCGACCACACAGGTGGTGATGGTGTCGACGGCGGTGGCGTCGCGGCGCTTCCACAAGGCGTCCGCCAGCGCGATGAGCACACCGACGAACTCGCTGCCGATGCTGCGCAGTTGCTCGCCCAGCGCGGCGGGCAGGGTGTCGTCGGCCAGCTCGTCGCGCCGAATCGCGAAGAGCAGCGCGCAGGCGTCGGGATGGCGTTCGGCGAACACTGCCGGAGCCTCGGCCGCGGCGATCACCGCCGCATGGGGGTCCGAGGCGCCGCCGATGAGCTCGCCCTGGACCGCCAGGAAGCGCCGGGCGGCCCGCAGCCACGCGGCGGCGATGAGCCCGGCGCGGGATCCGAACGCGTGATAGACCGCGCCGTTGGAGGCGCCGGTGTCGGCACTGACCGCGCGAATGGTCACCGCGGCGGGGCCGGACCGCGCGGCGAGGGACTCGACGGCGTCGAGCACCCGGTCGTGGTCGTAGACGCGCGGGCGGGGCACCGGCTCACGGTAACAGAGCGCCTGCTCTGTTACCACTGTGCGGCCGGTCAGACCCCGGCGTGACAGGATCAAGCGATCATGAGCACTAGCCCGTCGCGCCCCGTCGTATTCTCCGGTGTCCAGCCCACCTCCGACTCGCTTCACCTGGGCAACGCCCTCGGTGCGGTCGCCCAGTGGACCGGCCTGCAGGACGACAACGAGGCATTCTTCTGTGTCGTCGACCTGCATGCGATCACCGTGCCGCAGGACCCCGCCACGCTGCGCCGGCGCACCCTGGTGACGGCCGCCCAGTACCTGGCGCTGGGAATCGACCCGGCACGCAGCACCATCTTCGTGCAGAGCCACGTACCGGCTCACGCCGAGCTCGCCTGGGTGCTGGGCTGTTTCACCGGGTTCGGTCAGGCCTCGCGGATGACGCAGTTCAAAGACAAGTCGCAGAAACAGGGCGCCGACTCCACCACCGTGGGTCTGTTCACCTACCCGGTGCTGCAGGCCGCCGATGTGCTGGCCTACAACGCCGAACTGGTGCCGGTGGGCGAGGACCAGCGCCAGCACCTCGAGCTCGCCCGCGACGTGGCGCAGCGCTTCAACGCACGGTTCCCCGACACCTTCGTCGTTCCCGAAGTGATGATCCCCAAGGCCACCGCCAAGATTTACGACCTGCAGGATCCCACCGCCAAGATGAGCAAATCGGCTGCCACCGATGCCGGCCTGATCAGCCTGCTCGACGATCCGGCCAGGAGCGCCAAGAAGATTCGTTCGGCGGTCACCGACTCCGAGCGTGAGATCCGCTACGACCCGCAGGCCAAGCCGGGCGTGTCGAACCTGCTGACCATTCAGGCCGCGGTCACCGGCTCCGACATCGACACCCTGGTGCGCGGCTATGAAGGCCGCGGCTACGGCGACCTGAAGAAAGAGACCGCAGAGGCGGTGGCCGAATTCGTCACGCCGATCAAAGCGCGGGTAGACGAGTTGCTCGCCGATCCCGCCGAGCTGCAGGCCGTGCTCGCGGCCGGGGCCCAACGGGCGCGTGCGGTGGCCACCGCGACCATCGAGCGGGTGTACGACCGGGTCGGGTTCCTTCCGCCGCCGGCATGAGTAAAGCCGTGACCGACCGCTCCGAGCCGGGCCTTCTGGCCCGGCTGCGGTCGCGCTACCGGTGGCTGGATCACGTGGTGCGTGCTCAGGAACGCTACGACGAGTGCCAGGGCAACTTCTTCGCCGCCGGGATGAGCTACTACACCATCTTCGCGCTGTTCCCGCTGGCGATGGTGGGGTTCTCCGTCGGCGGCTTCCTGTTGTCGCGGCGGCCCGAGGTGCTCGACGAAGTCGAGCGCCGGATCAAGCACTCCATTCCCGGCGAGTTCGGTACCGAGCTGGTCACCCTGATGGACAGTGCGATCGCCTCACGTGCGTCGGTGGGACTGATCGGTTTGGCGGCCGCCGGGTGGGTGGGCCTGACTTGGATCTCCAACCTCCGTGAGGCTCTCTCGGCGATGTGGGAGAAGCGTTCGGACAAGCCGGGTTTCGTCTCCTCGAAGCTGTCCGACCTGCTTGCCATGGTGTGGGCCTTCGGCGCCATGCTGGTCACCCTCGCGTTGACCGCCCTGGCCGACCCGAAGCTGATGCGAAATGTCTTGCGCTGGATAGGGGTTCCCGACTTCACGCTGTTGGGCGGGCTGCTGCGGGTGGCGTCGTTGATGATGGCGGCGGGCGTGTCCTGGCTGCTGTTCACCTGGATGATCGCCCGGTTGCCCCGCGAATCGGTGAGCCTGCACAGCGCCATGGAGGCCGGTGCCATCGCCGCGGTGGGCTATGAGCTGTTCAAGCAGGCCGGCTCGGTGTATCTGCAGTCGGTGATCAACGGACCGGCCGGCGCGGTCTTCGGACCGGTGCTGGGCCTGTTGGTGTTCGCCTATATCACCGCCCGGCTCGTCCTGTTCTCCACCGCGTGGGCGGCGACATCGACGGAGCGCCGCAGGGGTTGAGGCCGCCGGGCCGGTGCCGACGTCGACTAATCGGCCGCCGGGTCCACGAGGTCGGCGTACTGCGGGTGTTTGGCGATATAACCGGCCACGAACGAACACGTCGGGACCACGCGTTTGCCGGCTGCCCGGGTGTCGTCGAGGGCGGCACCGATCAGGGTGCCGGCCAGCCCGCGTCCCCCGAACTCCTTCTCGACCACGGTGTGATGGAAGATTCGCTGGTCGCCGTTCTCGATGTAGTCGGCGAACCCGGCCTGTTCGCCGTCAACGATGATCTGGAACTGCCGGTTGTCGTGGGTGACGGTCGGTTCGCTCATCGCCGCAGCCTAACTCAGCCAGGCCCCGCGCCGCATCACCTGACAGACCCGCCAATCCCGGTCCAGTACCACCAGGTCGGCGTCGCGACCGGTGGCCAGCACACCGGTCCGGTGCAGCCCGATGGCGCGTGCCGGGGTGGCCGAGGTCATCCGCACCGCGCCGGCCAGCGCCGCGTCGTCTGCTCCGAGCAGGCGCACAGCGGTCGCGAACAACCGGTCCATGGTGGCGGTGCTGCCCGCGATCGTGGCGGTGCCGCGCAGCCGGGCCACTCCGTCGGCGACGTCGACGGCGAGCCCGCCCAGACTGAACGCGCCGTCGCCGGCGCCGGCGGCGGCCATGGCATCGGTGACCAGGGCGACCCGGTCCGGACCGGCGGTCGCCACGACGTGCCGGATCGCGCCCGGGTGCAGGTGCACGCCGTCGGCGATCAGCTCGACGGTGACCCGGGGGTCGTCCAACAACGCCGGTACCGGTCCCGGCTGCCGATGATGCAGTGCCCGCATCGCGTTGAACAGATGCGTGCCGACGGTCGCGCCGGCGTCGACCGCCGCCTGGGTCAGCTCATAGTCCGCATCGGTATGACCCACCGCCACAACGATTCCCGCCTCGACGAGGCGACCGATGGTGGCGATGGCGCCGGGCAGTTCGGGGGCCAGGGTGACCATCCGGATGGCGCCGTCGCCGGCGGCCAGCAACGCATCGACCTCGGCGTCGGTCGGGGCCCGCAGCTGTGCGCTGTCATGCGCACCGCAGTGCAGCCGGCTCAGCCAGGGGCCCTCCAGGTGGATCCCGTCGACCACCCCGCGGGCGGTGGCCGCCGCCAGGCGGCGGACCTGGGCCAACAGAGCATCCGGGCCGGCCGTCACCAGGCTGGCCAGCCCGCCGGTGGTGCCGTGGGCGGCATGCAGCGCCGCCGCCCGATCCGGGGCGTCGGCGTAGGAGACGCCAGCGCCGCCGTGGCAGTGCATATCGACGAAGCCCGGCACCACCACCCGATCAACCAGCTCGAAGTCCGGCCCGGTCGGCGGCCGGCCGGACCCGCAGGCCACGATGCGCCCGTCGAGCACCGACAGCCAACCCGGCCGGTGCACCCGGTCGCCGAGCACCACCGCGCCGGCCGCGATAACGGTCACGCCGGGGCCTGCCCCTCGGCGAGGAGGACGCCGGGCTGCTCCGGCGGCCACCGTCCGTCGTTCTCCCAGAAATGCCGGATGTCTTCGAGCTGGCGGCCTTTGGTCTCCGGGGCGCAGCGGTAGACGAATATCAGGCTCAGTAGCGCCAACCCGCCGAAGACCGCGAAGGTCCCGGCTCCCCCCAGCGCGTTGAGCATGGTCAAAAACACGGCGGCGACCATCGCATTGGCCACCAGGTCGGAGGTCAGCATCGCCGAGGATCCCAGCGACCGCATTCGCGCCGGCAGGCTTTCCCCGGCGTAGACCCAGACCAGCGAACCGAATCCGAAGGTGTAGCCGACGGTGAACAGCAGCACCCCGCCGAACTTGATCGCCGCGGCGGCCGCGCCGAACGCCTCGCCGGCGGCGAACACCGCGACCAGCACCAGGTTCGCGGCGACCATGGCGGCGATCCCCGACAGCAGGATCGGTCGCCGGCCCACCCGGTCGATGATCGTCAGCGACACGATCATCGCCGCCAGTGCGGCGACCTGTATCAGCGCCGGCAGGATCAGCAGCGCGAAATCGCCATGAAATCCCATCTTCTCGAACAGTCGGGGGCTGTAGTAGACGATCGCGTTGATCCCGGTGATCTGGATGAAGAACCCCAGCGTCACCACGAACAACGTCGCCCGCAGGTAGGGCGGCCGCAGCATCTCGCGCAGCACGCCGAGACCGCCGGACTGTTCGGCGCGCAGGGTCCGGCTGATCTCCGCCAGCTCGCGGCGTGCGTCGGCGCCGGGTTCGATCCTGCGCAGGGTCCGTTCGGCGTCCTCGACGCGGCCCTTGAGCAGATACCAGCGGGCGGTGTCGGGAATGCGGGTCAGCATGCAGGTCACCAGCACGGCGGGCACCGCGGCCAGGCCCAGCATCGCCCGCCAGTTGCCGGTTCCGGCGTACAGGTAGGCGACCAGGTAGCCGGCGATGATCCCGATCACGGTGGCCACCCCGTAGGCGACCAGCAGGGCGCCGCGGGCGTGGGCCGGCGCCGACTCGGCCACGAACACCGGGACCACCACCACCGACACCCCGATGGTGATGCCGAGCAGCAGTCGCGCCACTGTCAGCGTCGACACCGACGTGGCTGCCGCCCCCAATATCGCGAAGACCGCGTAGCCGATGGCCACCAACACCATCGAACGCTTGCGGCCGATCGCGTTGGCCAGCCAGCCACCGGCCATCGCGCCGCCGATCTCGCCGAGCACCGTGGCCGTGGTGATCATCTCCTGCTGTGCGGCCGAGACTCCGAAATCGGCCTCGATGAACAGCAGGGCGCCGGCGATGTTGGACAGGTCGTAGCCGTAGATGATCCCGACGCTGGCGGCCGCCACACCCACCAGCAACGCCAGCGGCGAGGAGCGGCGCAGTTCGGCGATTCGGCCCATCTGGCTCACGGTAGGTGATGCGGTCGGTTACCGACGCTGCGGCACCGGAGGCTCGGCCAGCGTCGCGTACCAGTAGGTCAGCCCCGCCGCGGCGAACTCGACGGCACAGGAGACGATGAAGACCGGATGCGGCATGCCGACATCGGCCATCGACATCAGCCGGGACACCCCGAGCAGGGCCATGGTGGCCGCCAGCAGGCGAACGGCTCCGGCTGGGATGGGGCAGCGCCGGAACGCCTCGAGGTAGCCGACCCCGAAACCGATGAGCAGCGCGCCGGCCGCCCGGCTCTCGCTGTCCACGGTCGCGTTGACGGCTTGGGCGTCCGGAATGGCGTCCAGCGAGAACGCCATCCGGCTGACCCCGATCCCGATCAGCAGCAGCCCGGCGAGCCAGCCGAAGATCCGTAGTGCCCTGATCACCACGCCGGGCCCCTACCGGGGCGGCGGTTCACCGCCCGGGCTCCCATGATGAGCGCGAACACGATGACGGTCCCGACGATGCCCACCCCGACGCGCACCGGCACGGAGTCGTCGGACGGGCCCAGCGCCATGGCCTGCGGGCTGGGGACCTCGGCCGGGCTGCGCGGCGCCACCAGCGCCGGGTCCGGCTCGATCAGCGTCCCGACCCGGGTGCCGGACGGCACGGAGAAGCCGTAGTCGAGCAGTTGGGCGGCTTGCTGCCAGGGCGGGATCGGTTGGCGGGTACCGCGCAGCAGCACCGCTACCAGGCGGCGCCCGTCGCGGGTGGCGGCGCCGACGAACGTCTGTCCGGCGTCGTCGGTGTAGCCGGTCTTGCCGCCCAGGGCGCCGGGGTAGTTGTAGAGCAGCTGGTTGTCGTTCTCGAGTTGGTAGCCGGGCGTGTCCTCGTAGCCGGGGAAGTCGAAGGTGCGCGTCGCGACGATGTTGGCGAACGCCGGATTGTTCCAGGCATAGCGGTAGAACAAGCCCATGTCGTAGGCCGAGGTGCTCATGCCCGGCCCATCCAGCCCGGAGGGGGTGGCGGCGCGGGTGTCGCGGCCGCCGAGCCGGGCGGCCAGGGTGTTGATCTTGTGCAGCGCCACATCCATCCCGCCCAGTTGGACGGCCAGGGCGTGCGCGGCGTCGTTGCCGGACCCCATCAGCAGGCCGTGCAGCAACTGGTTGACGGTGAAGCGGCCGCCGGGGCCGACGCCGACCCGGGTGCCCTCGGCGTTGGCGTCTTCCTGGGTGCCGATCACGACGGCGTTGGGGTCCAGCTCGTTGAGCGACGCCATGGCTGTGAGCACCTTGATCACACTCGCGGGCCGGTGCCGCCCATGCGGATCGCGCGCGGCGATCACCGCGCCACTGTCCAGATCGGCCACCAGCCACGCCTCCGCGGAGACGTCGCCGGGCACCGGCGGGGTACCCGGTGCCACCACGATCCCGCAGCCGGCCAGGGCGTCGCCGCCGACCGGGGTGGCCGGTACCGGCAACGGCAGCGGGGGATCACCGGCCTGCGGTACCTCGGAGGCGTCCACGGCCGGCGGGGTGCTGACCCGGTATGGGCAGCCGGCCGTCCCGGCGTTGAGGCCCGGGGTGGGATCTGCCATCGCCAGGGGAGCGCCGGTGACCAGGAAACCCACCGCCACCACGGCCGATAACGAGCGTAGGAAAGTCATCGTGTGTGCAGGCTAGGCGACGACGGGGGTAAAACCGGGAAGCCACGCTGTGGCTGGTGGGGCGCAAGTTACAGCAGGAGGTTACAGCTGGAAATACGCCAGGCCCGGGCCCGCGATCCGGCCCAGCCAGAGCCGGCCGTCGCTTTCCACCACCCCGGTGGCCAGTCCGAAGTCCGGGTGTTCGGTGCGGAACTGGGCGAGCACCCGCCCGTCGACGGCGTCGAACCCGACGACCCACACCACCGGGGTCGGATCGGGCAGCCAGCGGTAGGGCAGCGCCAGCCACATCAGTTGGCGCAGTATCGGGGCGCGGGGGCTCAGCCAGTCCGAGAGCGCGTTGCGATCCGAGACCATGGCCACCCAGATCCGGCCGTCGCTCCCGGTGGAGATGTTGTCGGGATGACCGGGCAGGTCATCGGCCAACGGGGTGATGCAACCCCGGCGGGGGCCGGTCAGCCAATACTTGGACAGCCGCCGCCCGGTGCTCTCGGCGAACACCACAGCCGATTCGTCGGCAGTCAGGGTGACGCCGTTGGCGAAGTGCAGCCCGGTCACCAGCACGCTGACTGTGCCGTCGGGATCGCGCCGCAGCAGGGATCCGCTGCCGCGGGCCTCGATCACCGAGCCCTTGTAATGCTCGTAGCGGAACCGGCTGGTCGATTCGGTGAAATAGATTGTGCCGTCCGAGCACTCGACAGCATTGGAGCAGAATGTCAGCGGCTTTCCGGCCACTTCGCTCACCAGGGTCTCCAGCTGCGCGGTCTGCGGGTCATAGCGCAGCAGGCCGCGGTGGCTGTCGCAGATCAGCAGCCGCCCGTCGCCGGTGAAGGCCAGTCCCAGCGGGCGCCCGCCGGTGTCGGTCACCACCCGCGGCGCCGTGCCGTCCGCGCCGACGGCGATGATCCGGCCGTCTTCGACGCCGGTCCAGATGGTGCCGTCGGCGGCGGCCACGACGTCCTCGGGCGCGGTGCCGGGAATCGGGACCAGCCGCAGCTCCGGCGCCGGATCCGGCGGCGGCAGCGGGCGCGACGGTGGAGGTTGCCAGCGGACGGGGTCGATACGTGGCTTGCGCACCGCGCAATTGTGGCCTGGCCCGGTGCGCCGCGCTACCGCGGCGGCCGCGGGCCGGGCTCGGGTTTATCCGGCCTCACCGTGCGCCGACCCGCCTAGGCTGGTGGGCGATGACGGCATCGGTGGAGGACTTCGAGGCGTTGCGGCCGCACCTGCTGGCGGTGGCTTACCGGCTCACCGGCCTGTTCGCCGATGCCGAGGACATCGTCCAAGATGCCTGGCTGCGCTTCAGCGCCGCCGAACGGGACACCATCGCCGATCCGCGGGCCTGGTTGACCACGGTGGTGAGCCGACTGGGTCTGGATCGGCTGCGCTCGGCCGCGCGGCGGCGCGAATCCTATTTCGGCGAGTGGCTGCCCGAGCCGGTGGTGACCGGCTTCGATGACACGGATCCCTTGTCGGCGGTGGTGGCCGGCGAAGACGCGCGGTTTGCCGCGATGGTCGTGCTGGAGCGGCTGACCCCCGATCAGCGGGTGGCCTTCGTGCTGCACGACGGGTTCGCCGTACCGTTCGCGGAGGTGGCTGCGGTGCTGGGCACCACCGAAGCCGCGGCCCGCCAATTGGCGTCGCGGGCCCGCAAGGCCGTGGCGGCCGATCCGCCGCCCGAACCCGATCCGCGCCACGCCGAAGCGGTCGGGTCTTTGATGGCCGCCCTGGCAGCCGGTGACCTGGCGGCCGTGGTGGCGCTGCTGCATCCCGACGTGACGTTCACCGGCGACGCGAATCGCCGGGCGCCGACCGTCCTGCGGGTGGTCCAGGGGCCGCAGAAGGTGGCGCGGTTGCTGCTTGGCCTGGCGCGCCGCTACGGCCCCACCCTGATCACCGCGAACCAGCTGGCGCTGGTCAACGGCGAGCTCGGCACCTACACCCCCGGAGCGCCCGGTGTCGACGGGCTGGCGGAGCTGATGCCGCGGGTCACCGCCATGACGGTGCGCGACGGGCGGGTGGTGGCCATCTGGGATGTCGCCAACCCCGACAAGTTCACCGGATCGCCGTTGCGGCCACGGTGACCGCCCGTCAGGCCCACGGCACGCGGCAGGCGTCCCCGGAGTTGAAACCCTGCTCGGTGATGCCCAGCGCCGAGTACATCCGGGCCCGCATGTTCTCGATCCCGATCTGGTAGGTCAGCTCGATGACGCCGGTGTCACCGAAGCGGCGCCGCAGGTCGGCCACCTGGTCGTCGGTGACACCGTGCGGGTCGGTGGTCACCGCATCGGCGTAGGCGATCGCGGCCCGTTCGTCATCGGTGTACAGCGCAGAGTGAGCGTAGTTGTCGATGTCCTTGAGGCGCTCGACATCCAGGCCCTCCAGCCGGGTCAGCATGGCGCCGAAGTCGACGCACCACGAGCAGCCGATGGTGCGGGCGGTCCAGAACACCGCCAGTTCACGCACCGTGGCGGGCAGGGTGCGCGACGCGGACTGCAGCAGCCCTTCGTGTACGGCGTTGGCCAGCAGCAGGCGCGGGTGGTGGGCGATGACGGCGAACGGTTCGGGGACCTCGCCGAAGCGCCGTCTGGTGTAGCGGTACATCGCACGCACCAGCGGGTTGGCCTGACGGGGGGACAGCGGTTCGATTCGTGTTCGAGTAGTCATACCCGTTAGACGAATCGGCCCGCCAAAGTGTGACAAGGCGGCCGCGGTCGGCTCGGCTCACCGCCGGCTCGGTCGGCTCGGTCGGCTCGGTCGGCGCGGCCGGCTCGCGAACGTGTACTCAGACCGAAAATGTTGGGCAATTCTCGGCCTGAGTGCACGTTCGCCGAACGTCAGATCAGGAAGGGAACCAGCGCCTTGCGATCGGCCGGGTAGTCGGGGAACTTCTCCTGGTACCAGCGGTGCGTGCCCAGCGCGCGGGGGATCAGATTGCCGGCGGTGATCAGCAGGATCGCGACGCCCGGCAGCGCCCAGGTGAGGATCGCGAAACCCGTCCAGGCGACGATCTCGCCCAGATAGGCCGGGCTGCTGACGAACCGGAAGCCCCCGCCGAACGGAATCCGGTACTCCGCGCCGGCGGGCCGACCGGCACTGTTCTTCTCGCGCAGGTTGCGCACGATCGACTCGGAGTTGACCAGCAGGGCAAAGCCGCACAGGTAGATCACCAGGCCCACCAGGAACCGCGGGTCGGTCAGCCACGCGGTGCCGTACTGCCCGAAGTAGTTGTGGCTGAACAGCGCTCCGTTGAGGTAGCCGTGCATGGAGGTGACGAGCATGCCCATCACCACCACCGAGACGTTGAAGGTGCTGCGTTTGCCGGGGACCTGGCGGATCGCCAGCGGGAAGAACCAGCCGCGATTGGCGTAGTGCAGCGCCCAGATGCCGGCCAGCACCAGCGACGTCGGCTCGAAGCGGGCCGGCCCGCTGAGGTAGGCGACCGCGAACACCACGGTCGCCGGGATCTCCATCAGCCACCAGCCGAACTTCGGGTTCAGGTTGAACCCCAGCTTGGTCGACGAGAACCGGCCGTAGGAGCTCTGGCCGAAGAAGCCGCCGATGATGACGAACGCCGCGAATCCGAACGCTGCGGTCAGGACGGTGTCATAGACCGTGTTGCCGGTGTACCAGTGCATGGTCAGTGTCCTATCACGGTGGTGGTTGCCAAATGTGAAAGCCCCCATTTCGTAGTGAAATTGGGGGCTTGCACGTTGGATCGCGGCAGAGGATCAGCGAGCGAACATCAGCGCCCGTTTGACCTCCTGGATCGCCTTGGTGATCTCGATTCCGCGGGGGCAGGCGTCCGTGCAGTTGAAGGTGGTGCGGCAGCGCCACACCCCGTCGACCTCGTTGAGGATGTCCAGGCGCTCGGCGGCGGCCTCGTCGCGGCTGTCGAAGATGAACCGGTGCGCGTTGACGATCGCGGCCGGACCGAAGTAGGCGCCCTCGCTCCAGTACACCGGGCAACTGGTGGTGCAGATGGCGCACAGGATGCACTTGGTGGTGTCGTCGTAGCGCGCACGGTCGGTCTGGCTCTGGATGCGCTCACGGGTCGGGTGGTTACCGGTGGTGATCAGATACGGCTTGACCGCCTTGTAGGCGTCCATGAACGGTTCCATGTTGACCACGAGGTCTTTTTCCACCGGAAGCCCACGCAGCGGCTCGATGGTCAGAGTTATTTCCTTGCCCGGCTTCTTGGGCAGGATGTCGCGCATCAGCAGTTTGCAGGCCAGCTTGTTGTTGCCGTTGACCCGCACCCCGTCGGAGCCGCACACGCCGTGCGCGCAGGACCGGCGGAAGGTCAGCGAGCCGTCCAGGTAGCTCTTGACGTAGATCAGCAGGTTGAGCAACCGGTCGGTGGGCAGCGCCGGGACCCGGAAGCTCTGCCAGCCGCCGGTGGCGGCGTAGGCGTCGGGGTTCTCCGGGTTGTAGCGGGCGATCTTGAGGGTGACCATCTGCGCGCCCTCGGGCATCGGTGGCAGCGGCGGGTCTCCGGCCGGGGCGGTGTCGACCAAGGCGGCCGCGCCCGTGCTTGTCGATGGCCCCGGGGAGCAGCATCCACCCTCGGACGAGCAGCAACCGGAGTCAGCTGAGGAGGACATCAGTACTTCCGTTCCTTCGGTTCGTAGCGGGTCTGCACCACCGGCTTGTAGTCCAGCCGGATGTCGGCGATCAGGTCGGAGCCCTCCTTGTAGGCCATGGTGTGGCGCATGTAGTTCACGTCGTCCCGGTTGGGGTAGTCCTCGCGGGCGTGCCCGCCACGCGACTCCTTCCGGTTGAGCGCACCCACCACGGTGACCTCGGCCAGTTCCAGCAGGAACCCGAGCTCGATCGCCTCGAGCAGGTCGGAGTTGAAGCGTTTGCCCTTGTCGTGCACGGTGATCCGGGCGTAGCGCTCCTTGAGCGCCTGGATGTCGCTGAGCGCCTGCTTGAGGGTCTTCTCAGTGCGGAACACCGCGGCGTTGTTGTCCATCGACTGCTGCAGCGCGCCGCGGATGTCGGCGACCCGCTCGTTGCCGTGGTCGGAGAGGACGTCGGACACCCAGCTGACCACCGTTTCGGCGGGGTTCTCCGGCAGCTCGACGAAGTCGTGCGCATTGGCGTACTCGGCGGCGGCGATGCCCGCGCGACGGCCGAACACGTTGATGTCCAGCAGCGAGTTGGTGCCCAGGCGGTTGGCCCCGTGCACCGACACGCAGGCGCATTCGCCGGCGGCATACAGGCCCGGCACGGTGTTGGTGTTGTCGCGCAGCACCTGGCCGGTGACGGTGGTCGGGATCCCGCCCATCACGTAGTGGCAGGTCGGGTAGACCGGCACCAACTCCTTGACGGGGTCCACACCCAGGTAGGTGCGGGCGAACTCGGTGATGTCGGGCAGTTTCTCCTCGAGTACGTCCTCGCCGAGGTGGCGCACGTCGATGTAGACGTAGTCCTTGTTCGGGCCGGCGCCGCGTCCCTCGAGCACCTCGAGCACCATCGAGCGGGCCACGATGTCGCGCGGGGCCAGGTCGACGATCGTCGGGGCGTAGCGCTCCATGAACCGCTCACCGTCGGCGTTGAGCAGCCGGCCGCCCTCGCCGCGCACGGCTTCGGAGATCAGGATGCCCAGGCCGGCCAGGCCGGTCGGGTGGAACTGATGGAATTCCATGTCCTCCAGCGGCAGCCCCTTGCGGAACACGATGCCCAGGCCGTCGCCGGTCAGGGTGTGGGCGTTGGAGGTGGTCTTGTACATCCGGCCGGAGCCGCCGGTGGCGAACACGATGGCCTTGGCGTGGAAGACGTGGATGTCGCCGGTGGCCAGCTCGTAGGCGACGATGCCGGTCGCCACCGGCCCCGACGGTGTCTCGGTGAGCACCAGGTCCAGCGCGTAGAACTCGTTGAAGAACTCCACGCCGTGCTTGACGCAGTTTTGGTACAGGGTCTGCAGGATCATGTGGCCGGTCCGGTCGGCGGCGTAGCACGCGCGACGCACCGGGGCCTTGCCGTGATCACGGGTGTGCCCGCCGAAGCGGCGCTGGTCGATGCGGCCCTCGGGGGTCCGGGAGAACGGCATGCCCATGTTCTCCAGGTCCAGCACCGCGTCGATGGCCTCCTTGGCCATGATCTCCACCGCGTCCTGGTCGGCCAGGTAGTCACCGCCCTTGACGGTGTCGAAGGCGTGCCACTCCCAGTTGTCGTCCTCGACATTGGCCAGCGCCGCGCACATGCCGCCCTGCGCCGCGCCGGTATGGCTGCGCGTGGGGTAGAGCTTGGTCAGCACCGCGGTGCGGGCCCGCGGGGCCGCCTCGACGGCCGCGCGCATCCCGGCGCCGCCGGCGCCGACGATCACCACGTCGTAACGATGTTCTTGAATCACCGCGATATCACCCGTTCGCTACCGAATCTGCCGTCAAGAAATGTTCGCGTCGAAGGTCAGCAGCACGTAGCTGCCCAGTGCCAGCGTGAAGACGATCGACACGGCCAGCAGCGTCATCAGCCAGAACCGGCTGCGGGAGCTGCGGGTGTAGTCGCCGATGATCGTGCGCAGGCCGTTGCCGCCGTGCAGTTCGGCCAGCCACAACAGGCTCAGGTCCCAGATCTGCCAGAACGGCGAGCGCCAGCGCTCGGCAACGTAGTTGAAGTCGATGCGGTACACGCCGTCTTCCCACATCAGCATGATGAACAGATGCCCGAGCACCAGGAAGATCAAGACGGCACCGGAGAACCGCATGAACAGCCAGGTGTACTTCTCGAAGTTGGGCATCCCGCTGTGCTGCCGGGGTGCTCTCGGGTCGCCGAGGCTGGCCGGGTGGTCGCGGTCGGGGCCGAGAACCGGGGCTATCGGGCCTCTGCTGCGCGGCAGGTCAGTGGTGCTCATAGGAATCGCTCCGCCATGTGCATGCCGATGCGGACAACCACCGGAACCATCACCACCAGCCAGATGACGCCTACCGCCACCAGCATCTGGCGGTGCCAGCGGGTGCCCTGCCACCAGAAGTCGATCAGGATCAGCCGGATCCCGTTGAGGCCATGAAACAGCACCGCGGCAACCAGTCCCAGCTCCATCAGGCCGACGAGCGGGGTCTTGTAGGTTGCGATCACCTCGCTGTAGGCCTGCGGGCTCACCCGCACCAGCGCCGTGTCGAGGACGTGGACGAACAGAAAGAAGAAAATGGTCGCACCGGTGATCCGGTGCAGCGCGAACGCCCACATACCGGGGTCGCCCTTGTACAGACTCTGCCGGCGGTGGCGCGTCGCACCTGTCCGCGTTCCCGGCGTCGCCGCATCGGCGGATGTCGCCGTCATCAGCGCCTCCAAATTTTCTGCGGCGGGCCCGCTGTGCCCGGCTTCGCCGGCGTGCGGTCGCTCCACCACGCTATCGCTTCAACAAACCTCGGGTGGGACTCTAAACCCATCCACAGGCCTGAAACGACCAGGCGAAAGTTACTGACGGGTAGTAAGAGGCTGAGGCTAGGCTGATTTTGCCTCGTTGCCGCCGGGCCAAGGCGGGGATGCGGAGCGCTCAGACCGACAGGAGAGCTGGTGGATGTCCCAAGGAATTGACTGGGATATGTTGCGGCGCAGTGCAATATTGGTTTCGGCGCGCGCCTATGCGCCGTACTCGGGCCTGCGGGTGGGTGCCGCCGGTCTGGCCGGCGACGGCCGGGTGGTCAGCGGCTGCAATGTGGAAAATGTCTCATATGGGCTGGGTCTCTGTGCGGAGTGCGCGGTGGTCTGCGGCCTCGTCAGCGGCGGTGGCGGGCCCCTGGTGGCGCTGTCGTGTTGCGATGCCGACGGGAACCTGCTGATGCCGTGCGGCCGGTGCCGTCAGGTGCTGCTCGAACACGGTGGACCCCAGTTGCTCGTCGACCACCCGGCGGGGGCCCGGACGCTGGCCGAACTGCTGCCGGACGCCTTCGGACCCGATGCACTGCCATGAGCATCGCAGCGCCCTTCGACGCCCCGACGCTGATCGCCTGCAAGCGTGACGGTCATCGGCTGCCCGACGCCGGGATCGACTGGCTGATCTCCGGCTACACCTCCGGGGTGGTCGCCGAAGAGCAGATGTCGGCGTTGCTGATGGCGATCTATCTGCGCGGGATGGACGAGCACGAGAACGCCCGGTGGACCCAGGCGGTGCTGGCCTCCGGCGAGCGACTGGACTTCTCCGCCGTCCCACGTCCCACCGTCGGCAAGCATTCGACCGGCGGGGTCGGCGACAAGATCACCCTGCCGCTGATCGCCGCCGTCGCCGCCTGCGGTGCGGCCGTGCCGAGCGCCTCGGGCCGTGGGCTGGGTCACACCGGCGGAACCCTGGACAAGATGGAGTCCATCGCCGGGTTCAGCGCCGCGCTGTCGGGCACCCGGGTTCGCGACCAACTGTCCGAGATCGGCGCGGCGATCTTCTCCGCCGGTCAGCTGGCCCCCGCCGACGTCAAGCTCTATGCGCTGCGCGACATCACCGGCACCGTCGAATCACTGCCGTTGGTCGCCGCCTCGGTGATGAGCAAGAAGCTCGCCGAGGGGACGGACGCGCTGGTCCTCGACGTCAAAGTCGGTTCGGGGGCGTTCATGAAGGGCCTCGACGACGCGCGGGAGCTGGCCCGGCGGATGGTGGCGCTGGGCACCGCGCAGGGCGTCGCCACCCGAGCCCTGATCACCGACATGGGGGTGCCGCTGGGGTGCACGGTCGGCAACGCGATCGAGGTGGCCGAGGCCCTGGAGGTGCTGGCCGGCGGCGGCCCGCCCGACGTGGTGGCGCTGACGGTGCGGTTGGCCCACGAGATGCTGGCGCTGACCGGAATCGATGACGCCGACCCCACGCAGGCGCTGCGCGACGGGACCGCGATGGACCGATTCACCGCGATGGTGCGGGCTCAGGGCGGGGATCTGAGCCAGCCGCTGCCGCTGGGGTCGTGCACCGAGACCGTGACCGCCGACCGGGGCGGATTCATGGGCGATATCGATGCCATGGCGGTAGCCCAGGCGGCCTGGCGCCTGGGCGCGGGCCGGTCCAGGCCGGGGGAGCGGGTGCAGCACGGGGCGGGGGTCCGCATCCACCGCCGGCCGGGCGAACCGGTGGCGGCCGGCCAGACGCTCTTCACCCTCTACACCGATACCCCCGAGCGAACCGGTGCCGCGCTGGCTGCGCTCGACGGCGGATTCGCCATCGGCGACACACCGCCGCTCCCGCGCCCGCTGATCATCGAGACCAGCCCATGATGAACCCATGAGCACACCGGTGAGCCTGGAGACCATCCGGGCAGCTCCCAAGGCGCTACTGCACGACCATCTGGACGGCGGGTTGCGGCCCGCCACAGTCGTCGACATCGCCGGGCAGGTCGGCTACGACGACCTTCCCGCGACCGACCCCGACGAGTTGGCGACCTGGTTCCGGACCCGCTCGCACAGCGGTTCGCTGGAGCGCTATCTGGAGCCGTTCAGCCACACCGTCGCAGTGATGCAGACCCCCGAGGCGCTGCATCGCGTGGCCGCCGAGTGTGTGGTGGATCTGGCCGCCGACGCCGTCGTCTACGCCGAGGTGCGCTTCGCCCCGGAGTTGCACATCGAGGGGGGACTGTCCTTCGACGAGGTGACCGATGCGGTGCTGGCCGGTTTCGCCGACGGCGAGCGCGAGGCCGCGGCGGCCGGCCGGCCGATCACGGTGCGCTGCCTGGTCACCGCGATGCGCCACGCCGCACTGTCGCGGGAGATCGCCGAGCTGGCCATCCGGTTCCGCGACAAAGGGGTGGTCGGATTCGACATCGCCGGGGCCGAGGCCGGCTATCCGCCCAGCCGGCACCTGGACGCTTTCGAGTACATGCGTGATCACAACGCCCGCTTCACCATTCACGCCGGCGAGGCGTTCGGGCTGCCCTCCATCCACGAGGCGATCGCGTTCTGCGGCGCCGACCGGCTGGGCCACGGGGTGCGGATCACCGACGACATCACCGTCGGCCCCGACGGCACCCTGCACCTGGGTCGGCTGGCGGCGATCCTGCGGGACAAGCGGATCCCGCTGGAGTTGTGCCCGAGTTCCAACGTGCAGACCGGAGCGGTCGACAGCATCGCCGAGCACCCGTTCGACCTGTTGGCCCGTGCCCGGCTGCGGGTCACGGTCAACACCGACAACCGACTGATGAGCGATACCACCATGAGCAAGGAGATGCTGGTGCTGGCCGAGACGTTCGGCTATGGCTGGGCTGATCTGCAGCGGTTCACCGTCAACGCGATGAAGTCGGCGTTCATCCCGTTCGATCAGCGGGTGCAGATCATCGAAGAGGTGATCAAACCGCGATACGCCGCCCTGATCGGCTGACGCGAACGCCGAAGGCCGGGCAACCGCGGTGCGATCACCCGGCCTTCGGTTAGCGGATCAGTGCTCGGTGACGGTGGCCTCGGGGTCGCCTTCCTTCCAGGTGACGATGCCGTGCTCGAAGGTGGTCTGCTTGGACCCGTCCGCGGTGGTGGTCTCATCGCTGGTCGGGTAGCCGAGCTTGCCCTGCGAGCCGCCCAACTCGTTCCACTTGTCGCGGATCTTGCCCCACACCACATAGGCGCGGGTGGTGTGAACGATCACTCCGCCGTCGAACTGCTGGTAGACGCCGCCGTCCGGGTTCTTCTGCTCGGCGCCGGTGGGTGCTCCCAGGGCCTCCTTGGCGGCCGCGTCCAGGGAGTCCCACTTGGCCAGGATCGGACCGGCGACGGTGTACTCCTTGCCGTCGGCACCGGCGATGACCGTCGAGCTGGGTGCGGCGCTCTCCTCTTCCGGCGTGCTGACCGCCGAGGAGATCACCGAGCTGGCCGAAGACGCGATCGAGCTGGCCGAGCTCAGGGCGCCGTTGGTCTTGTCCTTGGTGGTGCTGTTGCACCCCGTGCCGATCAGCGCGACCCCCAATACTGCTGCGGATACTGCTGCGGCCCGCTGTGTCGCCTTGCGCATGTGTAGTCCTTTCGAATTGGAAGGCCCCCGCTAACCGCACGGCGCGGCCCATTAGTTACCGGGCCAGATGTTAGTCGCGAATCTGACATCTCGGCAACGAAATGGAGCAAATAACTGCCGCAATTGCGGTGAATTTCCGCGGCACGTCGCATGGCGTCCCTCGCCAGCGTTCCGGCCGCCCACCTGGTGGGGGACGGCACCGGGCGGCAAAGCGCTATTCGCGGCGCAGGCGCGACTGCACGAACGCTTCGAGCTGTTCCCATTCCTTCACGGCGGGAGCGAACGGGCGTTGCGGCTCGTTGACCGATTCCCGGTCGAGCACGTAGCTGACCATCCGGCCCAGCGAACGATCCGGTTTGAGGGTTTCGGCGACCACACCGTCCTCGGCGTAGGTGCCCACATCCTGCAGAAACTCGACGGCCAAATCGAGTTGCTCGCGGTCCAGCGCGTCCGGCCCGTCGGTGATGTCGTCGGAGATCCCGGACAGGACGTAGACGTTGTCGTCGGTGATGTCGATCGACAGCGAGCCGTCGTTGGCCGCGGTCCGGATGTCGTCGTAGGTACTCAGATCCGACAGGTCATGGTCGTGTTCGTCGGCCAGATAGCGGGCCAGGGCGCGCTCGGAACCGAAGACGCTGATCCGGCCGTTGCGGCCCAGGAAGACCGGCTGGTCCCGGAGGTAGCAGCGCAGGGTGAAGAACGTCCCGTTGTCGGTGATGACCCGAATGGGGTCGATCCCGACCTTGGTCCAGAAGTCCTCGTCGCCGCCGAGCACCACCCGGTCGCCGGAGGCGCGCTCGCTGCTGCCGGCGGCCGTTTCGTCGTCATCGCGGTCCTCGCCGTCCTGGGCCTCGGTCTCCTCGACGACCGGCTCCGGCTCGGCGGGTGCCTCGGCGGCCAGCTCCTCAGCCGCCCGCGACGCCGCGGCGGCGTCGACGTCGGGCGTCGTGATGATCTCTTCGACGGCAGCCAGAACATTGCCCCAGTTGCGGCCGATGACTTCGGCGATCAGCGCCCAGCGCTTGCGGCCGGCCCGGCCGGTGAAGTTGTCGACACCGCCGGCCAGCCAGCCCAGGTTCGGGTTGCCGTTGAAGAACTTCGTCACCGCCGGCAGGTCGCACACCGACCCGATTGCCGAGACGATCTCCAGCGCGCCGGCCAATTCCTCAACGGACTGCTCGGTCGGCTTCTGGGTCAGCAGCTCCTCGACCGCGATCAGGTCGTACTGCTGGTCGGGGCCCGGGTCGAGTTTGTGGGCGTTGGCCCGGACAAGCTGCGG
This sequence comes from Mycolicibacter hiberniae, assembly GCF_010729485.1. Lineage (NCBI taxonomy): Bacteria > Bacillati > Actinomycetota > Actinomycetes > Mycobacteriales > Mycobacteriaceae > Mycobacterium > Mycobacterium hiberniae. Next base: position 2,689,568 of record NZ_AP022609.1, on the reverse strand, counting down.
CCAGCTGGGGTGGTCGTAGAGGTCGTTGTTGGCGTTGATCCGGACGAACGCCGCCAGGTCGGCCACCGTGGCGAAGCAGTACAGGTTTTCGCCCTTGCCCAGGAAGGCCTGCCACTCGTCGCCGGAGTCGCGCCAGCTCGGCGCCCACAGGGTGTAGCGGTCACCAGCGGTCACCGCCAGGCGGATCGGAACGAGGTCAGCTGCCATGGCGCACAGAATAACGATGCATGGTCGGGCGCCTGGAGCCGGGATTGGCGGGCGGAGGGCCCGCCTCCGGGGAAAAACGCGCAATGCGGTGCTGCCGGGTGGCGCAGCGAACCCGGAGAGCGATCGAACGGCGGGGCGCCCCGCCGGGTCTCGGGGGCGACGCCGCGTCCGGTGGCAGGCGCAGCGCGGCGCGACGCAGCAAACAACCCGACGACGTCGCCGATTTCTGCCGCTGCTTTTCGCGTCGGAGGGCTAAACTGAATTTCACCTAATAGATTAATGTGTTCATCGCTGGTGGAAACAAATGATCATCGGTGCATATTCAAAGCAATCAGGGAGGCCTGCAGTGACCGGAAAGCGCGTTCAGCCCCTGGGGGCGATGGTGGCCGCGGTGTGCGCCGTCTTCCTGGGGATGGCGTCCCTGCTGGCGCCGACGGCGGCCTCTCGGTTGGAAAGGATGTTCGCCGACGTCGCGCTGCTGGCCGGGCAGGGCTGGATCATGACCGGCACGGGTCAGGCCGACCCGACGATCGGCAACTACATGGACCTGGTGCGGGACTACTTCCTGCAGCCCGCGACGCCGTGGTTCGCCGGACAGGCCACCTACCCGGATTACACGCTGAATGGCCTGATCACCCCGGAGCAGTTCTGCCCGATCGTCTGCCAGCCGTTGCCGGTCCCGCGGTTGAACTTCGCGGATTCGCTGGCGCACGGTGTGGCCAACCTCGAAGACGCGATCCGCCCGCAGCTGGAGGCCGGTGACAACGTCACCGTGTTCGGCTTCTCGCAGAGTTCGGTGGTCGCCACTCTGGCGATGCACAACCTGATCGCTGAGGCGCCCGGTGGTGAATATGACCCGGAGAACCTGAACTTCGTGCTGATCGGGGCCCCGAACAACCCGATCGGCGGCATGTTGACCCGCCTGTCCTTCCCGGACGGGTTCGACGGGAACATGCAGCACATTCCGTTCCTGGGCATCCCGGTGGGCATCGACTCCACCCCGACGGTTCCGTTCGCGACGGACGTCTACAGCACCGAATACGACGGCTGGGCCGTCTTCCCGCAGAACCCGCTGAACCTGCTGGCCGTCATCAACGCACTGGTGGGCATCCCGGCGGTGCACAACGCCTACTTCGACGAGAACCTGGCCAACGCCATCGACCTTGGCTCGATCGGCAACACCAACTACTTCATGCTGCCCGAGCAGCTGCCCATCCTCGGACCGCTCTACGGCCTCGGTGACGTCGGCAAGCTGGTCGGCGACGCGCTGGCGCCGATACTGAAGACCGTCATCGACTGGTCCTACGGCAACCCCGGGGCCCCGGACGCCGGCATCACCGTGAACGGCCTGGACCCGATCGGAGCGGCCGGAGCTTGGGCGGTCACCGCAACCGGTCAGCTGTCCGAGGACACCGGCTCACTCGGCTTCATGTTGCGGATGGACCCGCTGCAGATGTTGGCCGGCCTGCAGTACGCCGGTGCGCAGAGCCTGATCAGTATCGGCAACTACCTGGGGGAGCTCGCCGGTGTGGGCCCGCTGCCGGATTCGCACATTGACACGCTGCTGGCCGGCTACAACCTCACGATCGAGCTGGACCAGGCGTTGCTGACCGGGTGGCACAACCTGGCCAGCGAATGGAACCTGCTGGACGTGCTGGGCCCCGACGCCATCTTCAACGGGGCGCCGCTGATCTCCGCCCAGCCGCTGCTGGACCTGGTCGGAGTGGGCTTCAGCCTGCTCAACCTTCTCGACATCTCGCTGTGACGCCGCACCGGCGGCCGCCGGGAGCGATCCTGCTCACGGCGGCCGTGCTGGGCGCCGCCTGCGGGCTGGGCGCGGTGGGCTCCGCCCCACCGCATCGGCACGATCTCACGCTGCTGGCCGGCGAGGGCTGGATCATGGGGCCCACCAGCATTCCCGACCCGACCGTCGGGGGCTATATGGAAGCGGTCAAAGCCCTTTTCCTGCAGCCGGATTCGCCGTGGTTCGCCGGGCAGCCGACGTTTCCCGACTACCACTTCGACGGTCTGGTCACCCCCGAGCATCTGTCCGCTGGTGTGCCTGCCGCCGCCGAACCCCTACCTGACCTTCGCGGACTCGGTGGCACGCGGCGTCGAGCTCCTGCACGCTGCTCTCGAGCCGCAGCTGAGCGACGGTTCTTCTGTCACGGTGTTCGGCTACTCGCAGAGCGCCACCGTCTCCACCCAGGAGATGATCAACCTGCTCGCGACAGGACCCGGTGTTGCCCCGGCCAACCTGCACTTCGTGCTGATCGGAAATCCCAACAATCCACTCGGCGGCGTCCTGACCCGCTTCCCGGCGTATCCGGTGCTGGGCGACCAGCCGGTGCGGCTGCCGTTTCTGGGTATCCCGCTGAGTATCGGACCCACCCCGACCAGCGGATTCGACACCGACATCTATACCGGACAGTACGACGGACTGGCCAACTTCCCGCAAGATCCCACCAACCTGCTGGCCATGGCCAATGCGTTGATCGGCACCGCCACGGTGCATTTCTCCTACCTCGACTTCGACCTGGCCGACACCATCGACCTCGGCAGGGTCGGCGACACGGACTTCTACGTGATCCCCCAGCAGTTGCCGATCCTGTGGCCGATCTACCAGCTCGGTGATGCCGGCAAGGTCATCGGCGATGCGCTGGCGCCGATGCTGAAGCTGGTCATCGACTGGGGCTACGGCAATCCCGGCAACCCGTTCGTCGGCGTCAACGGAACCGATGCCGTGGGGCCCTGGGCCGTCACGGCCGGCGGACAGCTGGCCGACGGCTCCGATGTGGCCGGACTTGTGATGCGGATGGACCCGCTGCAGATGCTGGCCGGCCTGCAGTACGCCGCCGTGCACAGTGTCGTCGACCCGATCAACGACCTGCTGGGGTTCGCCGGTCACTCCCCGCTGCCGGACTCCGTCGTGGATGCGCTGCTGACCGGGTACTACCTCACCAACGAGGTGGACGCCTACCTGCTCGATGCATGGCGCGAGTTGTCTGTGTCGCTGAACGTCGCCGACTGGCTGGGCCCGGATGCGGTCTTCAACGGCGAGCCGTTGATCTCGCTGGCACCGATGCTGGAGATCGGCGCGGTGGCCTTCGAGATCCTCAACCTTCTGGGCGCATGACAGTAGGGTGCCAGGCGTGAATATCTGTGTGGTCGAACACCCGTTGGCGGCGGCGCGACTGACCACGCTGCGCGACGAGGGCAGCGACAACGCGACGTTCCGTTGCGCGCTGCGTGAACTGACCTGGATGCTGGTCTACGAGGCCACCCGCGACATGGTGCGCGCGGACGTCGCAGTGCGCACTCCGCTGACCGAGACCGTGGGAGCGCGGCTGGCCCGGCCGCCGCTGCTGGTGCCGGTGCTGCGTGCCGGGCTGGGCATGGTGGAGGCGGCGCACGCGCTGATCCCCGAAGCCGACATCGGTTTCGTCGGAGTGGCGCGCGACGAGGACTCCCACCTCCCGGTGCCGTATCTGGCATCGCTGCCAAGCGATCTGAGTGCCACACCGGTCATGGTCCTCGATCCCATGCTGGCCACGGGCGGCTCGCTGGTGCACACGCTGGGGCTGCTGGCCGACCGCGGCGCCACCGAGATCACCGTGGTCTGCGTGGTGGCCGCACCGCAGGGTGTTGCGGCACTGACCCAAGCGGCACCGGCGGCGCGGCTGATCACCGCGGCCATTGACGACGGCCTGAACGAGAACGCTTATATCGTCCCGGGCCTGGGCGATGCCGGCGACCGCCAGTTCGGGCCCCGGTGAGATCCCTACCGTCACACCGGCAACCGGCGAGCAGGTAGGTGGTTGTTGTCCACCTTTGAGCGACAAGTGTTCGTGCGTTTGGTGGATTCAGCCTTCCCGACATCCGTTGTCGCTCAAAGGCGGGCAGACATCACATCCCGTCGGGCTGGTGGCAGTTGAGGCGGGTGTGGCGGCTGGTGACGAATGGGCCCAACGCGCGCTACCAGGAACGGGCCGCATCGGCGACGGCCGCACACACCCGCTGCGCCTCGGCGCGGTCGCCGGCGAGGTCATCCGACGGTGGGCGCGTGACCTCGAGGTAACACTTGAGCTTCGGCTCGGTTCCCGACGGCCGCACCACCACCCGTACCGAAGTGCCGTCACGCTCCCCGGTGAACTCCAGCGCATCGGTGTTCGGTCCGCGCCGGTGCAGCAGATCGGTTGCGGCGACGGTGAATCCGGCCAGCGTTCCCGGTGGATCGGCGCGTAGCCGGGCCATCACCGCAGCTGCCGCGGCGGGACTGTCGACTCGGCGCGTCACTGCGTCGGTGACATGCACACCGTGGCAGCAGGCCAACTCGTCGAGCGCTTCGGGAATCGAGCTGCCCCGGTCTCGCAGTGCCGACACCAGGTCGCACGCCAGGACCGCGGCACTGATGCCGTCCTTGTCGCGCACCGCGTCCGGGTCCACGCAGTAGCCGATCGCCTCCTCGTAGGCGTAGACCAGCGTGGCGCCGGGAAGACCGTCATCGGCGCGGGCCAGCCACTTGAACCCGGTCAGCGTCTGCACATGATGCGCGCCGTAGCTCGCAGCGATGTGGGCCAGCATCCGCGACGACACCACGCTGCTGGCCACCACCGCTGCGGCTTCCCGATCCGGAGGAAGCTGCGACAGCAGGTAGTCGCCCAAGAGCCAACCGGTCTCGTTGCCGGTCAGCATTCGCCAGCCGCCCGGGCTGCCGACGCCGATGGCGCAGCGGTCGGCGTCGGGGTCCAGGGCGATTGCGATGTCGGCGTCGACCTCGCCGGCCAGCGCCAGTAACGCATCGGTGGCGCCGGGTTCTTCGGGGTTGGGGAACGCGACGGTGGGGAAGTCCGGATCGGGATCGAATTGGGACTCCACGACGTGGACGTCGGTGAACCCGGCGGCCCGCAGGGCGCGGAGGGCGAATGCGCCGCCCACGCCGTGCAGCGGTGTCAGCGCGACGCGAACCCCGCCGCGGTGCCGGCGCACCGTGGCGGCCCGCTCGATGTAGCGGGCGATCAGCTCGTCGCCGGCCGGTGTTACGGGGCACCGGGGGATCGCATCTGCGGGGGGAGCCTGGGCCATCGCGGTCTCGATTGCGGTGTCGGCCGGCGAGACGATCTGAATGCCGCCGTCGAAGAACACTTTGTAGCCGTTGTCGGTGGCCGGGTTGTGCGATGCGGTGATCTGGATCCCTGCTGCGGCATCGCTGTGGCGTACCGCGTACGCCACCACCGGCGTCGGGCATGGTCCTGGCATCAATTGCGCCGAAAAGCCGGCGGCAGCAAGTACTTCGGCTGTTGCGGTGGAAAACAGGGCCGAGCCGTGCCGGGCGTCGCCGCCGACCACCACGGTCGAGCCGGCGCGTCCTTGCGTCAAGAGAACCTGCGCCACCGCCCAGCTTGCGCGCAGCACCACGGCGAGGTTCATCGCGTCCGGTCCGCCCCGGACCGGCCCGCGCAGCCCCGCCGTGCCGAAGCGCAGCGGTGCCGCGAACCGGGCGGCCAACTCTTCCGCACTGCAGGTGTGAAGTTCCGCGGCCGTCACAGGGTCGGGGTCGTGGGCGATCCAGTCCTCGGGGGTCACCTGTCGATTGTGGCAAGCGGTGAGCTTGCAGGTGTAACTAATGAGTCAGCTAATTAATTGCTACGCTCCTCCGAGTTGCCATCACTTGACATGGGGGGACCGGTGGCCGAATCAGCACCCTTGCTGGCGAGAAGTTCAATCTCCTCGCCGGTGAGTTGGCGAAACACGATGCCGGTAGCGGCGGTGATCGCCGTTGCGGCTGTCGTGCACCTTGCCGTCGCCACGCGGCATGGCTGGCATACCGACGAGTTCTACTACGTCATCTGCGGTCAACACCCGGCGTGGGGATACTTTGACCACCCGCCACTGGTGCCGCTGTTGGCCCGGGTGGCTGCCCTGGGCGGCCTGTGGGGGCTACGGCTGTTGGCTGTCGCCCTACACCTGGGCTGCATCGCCTTGGCGGCGCGATTGGCCGCGGAATTCGGCGGGCGGCGACTGGCTCAGGCGACCACCGCAGCCGCCGTCGCGGCCAGCCCGCTATTCATGGGTGCCGCGATGTTCTTCGGAACCACCGTGGTCGACCAGCTGGTCTGGCTCGCGGTGCTGGTGCTGGTGATGCGGGCACTGCGGATCGGAACCGTGCCGGCCTGGGTGGCGGCCGGCGTGGTGGCCGGTATCGGGCTGGAGGCCAAACAGACGGTGGTGCTGCTGCTCATCGGTATCGGGATCGGCCTGGCGATCTTCCGGCGTGATGCGCTGCGCACGGCGGGGCCCTGGGCGGCCTGCGCGGTGGCAGCGGTGTTGGCGGCTCCGAACCTGATCTGGAACGCCGCCCATGGCTGGCCGAGCCTGACGTTCGCCCACGCTATGTCGCTGCGGATGGGCGGCCCGGTGGGGTCGCTGTCCCAGATGCCGCTGCTCCTCTTGCTGTACGCCGGCCCCCTGTTGATCGTGCTGTGGGTGTTCGGCATCGGCTGGCTCGCCTCTCCGGCGGGGGCGGATCACCGCTGGGCGCTGGCGGTGCCGGTGGTGGTGTTGGCGTTGGTCATCATCAGTGGGGGGCGCTGCTACTACGTAGGCCCGGTTTTCGCGGTGCTGTTCGCCGCCGGCGCGCTGCGTATCGAAGCCGAGAATCCCGACCGGCTGCCGCCGGGCTGGGCAGTCGCGCTGGTCGGGCTGTTCACCGGCGCGGCCATGCTCTGCCTTCCGATGCTGCCCGTGGCGACCGCCGATTCGCTGCGCAAGGTCAATCCCATTCCCCTGGAGACCTACGGCTGGCCGCAGTTCGTCGACCAGGTGGCGGCCGTCGCGGAGACGCTGCCCGAGGATGTGCCGATCTTCGCCGGCAACTACGGCGAAGCCTCGGCACTGCGCATTCTCGGGCCATCGGCGGGCATCAACCGTCCGGTGGTCAGCGGCGACAGCAATTACGCCCTCTGGGGTCCGCCGCCCGGCGACGCCGGCACGGTGTTGTGCGTCGGGAAGTTCCCGGTCCGCAAGCTCACCCAATATTGGACGAAAATCACCTATCTGGAGTCGATCAGGATCCCCCATCACGTGCACAACGGATTGCACGCAGTCAAGATCTACCGGTGCGAGCATCCGGTCGGCAGCTGGAAAGAGATGTGGCCGCGGATGCGACACAGTTCGGGAGTGCCCTACTGATCGCAGGCGCCCGGCAGCCGGCGATTGCGGCAAGCGGCAGTTGACGGCTGAACCACGCGGTAAAGTGCCTCGATTCATATCGAGTCCGCCGATGGAGTGCTGGTGAGTCGTCCGATTGCCCTGCCTGCGCGTCGCGCCGGCACGTCCGAGAGTGGTTTGGCGGTTCTGCCGGTGGCCGTTGTGGTCGCTGTCGCCGCCGTCGTACACGGGATGTTCGCCATGCGGTACGGCTGGCACCCCGACGAGTTTTACTACGTGGTCTGTGGCCAGCACCCGGCGTGGGGGTACTTCGACCATCCGCCGCTGGTACCGATGCTGGCGCGCGTGGCGTCGCTGGGCGGCTTGCTGGGCCTGCGAGCGCTGGCCATTGCGATCCACCTCGCCTGCATCGCGCTGGCGGCACTGCTGGCCGCGGAGTTCGGGGGGCGGCGGGTGGCGCAGGTGATCGCCGCCGCCGCAGTCGCATCGAGCCCGCTGTTCATGGGTGCGGCCATGTTTTTCGGTACGACCGTGGTCGATCAGCTGATCTGGATTGCAGTGCTGTTGCTCGTGACACGGGCGTTGCGGATCAAGACTGCGCTGGCCTGGCTGCCGGCCGGAGTGGTTGCCGGCATCGGTCTGGAGGCCAAACACACGGTCGCGCTCCTGCTGCTCGGAGTCGGACTGGGTCTGTTGATCTTTCGACGGGATGCGCTGCGCACCGCGGGACCGTGGCTGGCCAGCGTCGTGGCGGTGCTGTTCGCTGCGCCGAACCTGATCTGGAACGCGCGTCAGGGCTGGCCGAGCCTGCATTTTGCGCACGCCATGTCGGTTCGGATGGGCGGACCGGCAGGCTCGCTGATGCAATTGCCGCTATTGCTGCTGCTGTACGCCGGTCCGCTACTGGTGCTGCTCTGGGTGATGGGAGCCCGATGGCTGGCGGCTCCGGAAAGCCGGCAGTACCGCTGGATACTGGTGGTTCCGGTGGTGGTGCTGTTGCTGTGCGTGGTCAGCGGCGGTCGCTGCTACTACGCGGGACCGGTGCTCGCGGCGTTGTTCGCCGCCGGTGCGATACGGATCGAATCCCAGGATCCCCAGCGCCTACCCCGTGGTTGGGCGGTCGCTCTGGCAGCTCAGTTCGTGGGCGCTGCGGCGTTCTGCCTTCCGGTGCTGCCCCCGGTGCAGGCCACGGCGCTGCGCCAGGTCAACCCCATCCCGATGGAGACCTACGGCTGGCCGGAATTCGTCGAGCAGGTCGCGGCTGCGGCGGCCGAACTGCCGGAGGACGCCCCGATCTTCACCAGCAATTACGGGGAAGCCTCGGCGTTGCGGATTCTCGGGCCGGCGGCCGGCATCCACCGTCGGGTGGTCAGCGGCGACAGCAGTTACGCCGCATGGGGCCCACCGGCCGGTGACGCCGCCACCGTGCTGTGCGTCGGACGGTTGCCCGTACCCAGGCTGACTCAGTACTGGGCCCATGTCACCTACCTGGACTCGATCCGTTTCCCCGTCGGAGTTCGCAACGGGGAAAGCTCGGCGAAGATCTACCTGTGTGAGCAGCCGCGGGGCAGTTGGGCTGCGATGTGGCCGCGTATGCGCCACAGCTCCGGTGTCGGTTACTGAGCTGCCGGAGACGGTAGGCGGCTGATCACCTCGGCCAGCAGCGCGCCCATGCGGGCCGCCGACTCCCGGCCGGCGGCCAGCACCTCGGCATGGCTGAGCGGGTCACCGGTGATCCCGGCTGCCAGGTTGGTCACCAGCGACACCCCCAGAATCTGCGCGCCCGCCGCGCGGGCGGCGATCGCCTCGTGCACGGTGGACATGCCCACCAGGTCGGCGCCCAGGGTGCGCAGCATCCGGATCTCGGCGGGGGTCTCGTACTGCGGACCGGCCATCCCCGCGTAGACGCCCTCGGCGAGGTCGGGGTCGACTTGGTGGGCCAGCGCGCGCAGCGCCGGGGTGTAGGCATCGACCATGTCGACGAAGTGCGCGCCCACCAACGGGGAGCGACCCGTCATGTTCAGATGGTCGCTGATCAGCACCGGTTGGCCGATGTCGTAACTGGTGCGCAGGCCGCCGGCGGCGTTGGTCAGCACCACCGTGTTCGCCCCGGCCGCGACGGCGGCGCGGACCGGGCGGACGACGTCGGCGAGCGAATGTCCCTCGTAGGCGTGGATCCGGCCGACCAGCACCAACACCCGGTGGGTCCCGATGCGCATCGACACCAGTTCGCCGGCGTGGCCCGCCGCCGTGGGCGCACTGAATCCGGGCAGGTCGGCCATCGGCAGGCTCGCGGTCGCCGTGCCCAGCGCTGCCACCGCGGGCGCCCAGCCGGAACCGAGCACCACGGCCACGTCGTGCGTCGCGACTCCGGTGCGGGCAGCCACCACCGCTGCCGCCTGAGTTGCCAGCGGTACCGTCACGGGCGCTCAGTTTAGTAGCGCGCGGCGGTGGGATACTGCCTGAATGCCTCCAGCTTCCGTCTCGCACGCCGTCGAGGCGTGGCTGGCCGCCCACGCCGACGACGTGGTGGCGTGGCGCCGGCACCTGCACCGCCACCCGGAGCTGAGCCGGCAGGAGTTCGCGACCACCCAGTTCATCGGCGAACTGCTGGCCGGAGCCGGCCTCAACCCCAAGGTGCTCCCCAGCGGAACCGGACTGACGTGTGACTTCGGTCCCGAGGACGGGCCTCGGCTGGCGTTGCGGGCCGACATCGACGCCTTACCGATGACCGAGCAGACCGGGGCGCCATACGCCTCGCTGGTGCCCGGAGTGGCGCATGCCTGCGGTCACGACGCCCACACCGCCATTCTGCTGGGTGCGGGGCTGGCGCTGGCGTCGGCGGCGGAGTTGCCGGTGGGGGTGCGGCTGGTGTTCCAGGCCGCCGAAGAGCTGATGCCGGGCGGGGCGATCGACGCGATCGCCGCAGGCGTGCTGAGCGGCGTCAGCCGGATCTTCGCGCTGCACTGCGACCCTCGGCTCAAAGTCGGCCGGGTGGCGACCATTCCCGGGCCGATCACCTCGGCCGCCGACACCGTCGAGATCACCGTGAGCGGTCCGGGTGGGCACACTTCCAGACCGCACCTGACCGCCGATCTCGTCTATGGGCTGGGCACGTTGATCACCGGACTGCCCGGCGTGCTGTCGCGGCGCATCGACCCGCGCAACAGCACCGTGATGGTGTGGGGCGCGGTCAATTCCGGCGCCGCGGCCAATGCCATACCGCAATCGGGTCGCCTGGCCGGTACGGTGCGCACCGCGAGTCGGGACACCTGGGTGGCGATGGAGGGCATCGTGGAGGAGGCGGTGGCCTCCTTGCTGGAGCCGCTGAACATCGAGCACACGCTGATCTACCACCGTGGCGTGCCGCCGGTGGTCAACGAAGCGGTGTCGACGCGGATGCTGACCCACGCGATCGAGGCGGTCGGGCCCGATGTGCTGGCCGAGACCCAACAGTCCGGCGGCGGGGAAGACTTCTCCTGGTATCTGGAGCAGGTGCCCGGCGCCATGGGCCGCCTCGGGGTGTGGTCGGGCAGCGGACCGCAACTGGATCTGCACCAGCCGACGTTCGATCTCGACGAGCGGGCCCTGGCGGTGGGGGTGCGGGTGATGGCCGGCGTGGTCGACCAGGCCGGTCTGCTGTAGCGGCGTGACGGCCCGGTCGGCGGTTACGAACCGGGGCCGATATTGCGGGCCGGGCGGGTCAGCAGGTCGCGCACGTATTCCTCTGGGGCGCCGGCGATCTGGGCCGCCTCGGCCACCACGCCCAGGTAACGGGCGGACGGCAGCCCGCGCTCCCAGGCGTCCACCACGTACAGCCAGGCCAGTACCGGGGCGGGTTCGCTGTCGGCCGGGTCAGCGGTGATCCCGTCCACCCGGTCCACCCGGAGCCGGATCTTCTTGTGGATGCCGAATTCCGAGCCTTCCCAGCTGTCCATGTTCTTCTCGTCTTCGGGAGTCACGTCGTAGAGCACGACGAACACGCTCGAGTCCGGGTCCTCGACCACGGTCGCCAGGGCGCCCTCCCAGCCGATATCCTCGCCGGCGAACGTCAGCCGCCAGCCGCGCAACCAGCCGGTGCCGGTCATCGGGGAGTGCGGCGCTCGTTGCAGCATCTGTTCGGGATGCATGTTCGACCCGTAGGCGGCGTAGAGCGGCACGGCAGAAATCTTAAACGCCGCGCTCCAGATAGGTTAGTCGCTGTGACTACTCCCTCGACACGCATCGTGATCATCGGCGGCGGGCCGGCGGGTTACGAAGCGGCGCTGGTCGCGGCGGCCAAGGGTCCCGAAGCGGTATCGGTGACGGTGGTCGACTCCGACGGCCTCGGCGGGGCCTGCGTGTTGTGGGACTGTGTGCCGTCCAAGACGTTCATCGCCTCGTCCGGGGTGCGCACCGAGCTCCGGAGGGCTCCGCACCTGGGTTTCGACATCCATTTCACCGACGCCGAGATCGAGCTGAACCAGATTCACGAGCGGGTGAAGTCGCTGGCCGCGGCACAGTCCGCTGACATCCGCACCCAACTGCTCAACTCCGGTGTGGAGGTCATCGCCGGCCGCGGGGAGTTGATCGACGCCGAGCCGGGCCGGGTGCAGCATCGCATCCGGGTGACGCAGCACGGCGGCTCAGCGAGGCTCGCCGGAGGCGAGGCGAAGCTGGGGCCGCCGGAACAGCACGGCGGTGCCCAGCGGGTGCTGGAGGCCGATGTCGTGCTGATCGCCACCGGTGCCAGCCCCCGGATCGTGCCCGGCGCGGAGCCGGACGGCGAACGGATCCTGACCTGGCGGCAGCTCTACGACCTGCGCACGCTGCCCGAGCACCTGGTGGTGGTGGGTTCCGGGGTCACCGGCGCGGAGTTCGCCAACGCCTACACCGAACTCGGCGTCAAGGTCACCGTGGTGGCTAGCCGCGACCGCGTGCTGCCGCACGAGGATCCGGATGCCGCCCGGGTGCTGGAGCGGGTGTTCGCCGAACGTGGCGTCACCCTGGTCAAGAATGCCCGCGCCGCCTCGGTGACCCGGGACGGAGACGGGGTGCTGGTCACCATGACCGACGGTCGCACGGTGGCCGGCAGCCACGCGCTGATGACGGTCGGTTCGGTGCCCAACACCGGCGGGCTGGGCTTGGAGCGGGTGGGCATCACCCTGGCTGCCGGCGATTACCTGCAGGTGGACCGGGTGTCGCGGACATCGGTGCCCGGGATCTACGCGGCCGGCGACTGCACCGGGCTGCTGCCGCTGGCCTCGGTGGCCGCCATGCAGGGCCGGATCGCGATGTATCACGCGCTGGGCGAAGCGGTGGCGCCGATCCGGCTGCGCACGGTGGCGGCCGCGGTGTTCACCCGGCCCGAGATCGCCGCGGTGGGCGTGCCCCAATCCCAGATCGATGACGGCACCGTGCCCGCCCGCACCGTGATGCTGCCGTTGCAGACCAACGCGCGGGCCAAGATGAGCCGGATGCGCTACGGATTCCTCAAGCTGTTCTGCCGGCCGGCCACCGGCACGGTCATCGGCGGCGTGGTGGTCGCCCCGATCGCCTCGGAGCTGATCCTGCCGATCGCGCTGGCGGTGCAGAACCGGATCACCGTGGCCGATCTGGCGCAGACGCTGGCGGTGTATCCCTCGTTGTCGGGCTCGCTCACCGAAGCGGCCCGGCGGCTGATGACCCATGACGACCTCGACTGAGCGGTGCTGCTCCAGCGCGCGTCACGGCTCGTCCGCGCCGGCGGCCACGTAGCCTGACATACGTGAGCACGCTGGGACCGGACCAACGAGCACGAGCCTGGGAACGACTGGGCGCCGAGCAGTTCGACGTAGTGGTGATCGGCGGCGGTGTGGTGGGCACCGGTTGCGCGCTCGACGCCGCCACCCGCGGCCTGAAGGTGGCGCTGGTCGAGGCGCGGGACTTCGCCGCCGGGACCTCGAGCCGAAGCTCGAAGATGTTCCACGGCGGTCTGCGCTACCTCGAGCAGCTGGAGTTCGGCTTGGTGCGCGAGGCACTGCACGAGCGCGAGCTTTCGCTGACCACCCTGGCGCCGCACCTGGTCAAGCCGCTGCCGTTTCTGTATCCGCTGACCCGGCGGTGGTGGGAGCGGCCGTACGTGGCCAGCGGAATCTTCCTCTACGACCAATTGGGCGGGGCGAAATCAGTTCCCGCCCAACGTCATCTGACTCGTGCGGGCGCGTTGCGTCTGTGTCCGGGGCTGAAGCGCAGTGCGTTGATCGGCGGCATCCGCTACTACGACACCGTTGTCGACGATGCCCGCCACACCCTGACCGTCGCGCGCACCGCGGCGCACTACGGGGCGGTCATCCGTACCTCCAGCCAAGTCGTGGCGCTGCTGCGCGAAGGGGACCGGGTGACCGGGGTGCGGGTCCGCGATTCCGAGGACGGCGCCCTCACCGAGGTCCACGGGCACGTCGTGGTCAACGCCACCGGGGTGTGGACCGATGAGATTCAGGCGCTGTCGCGCCAGCGTGGCCGTTTCCACGTCCGGGCCTCCAAGGGGGTGCACATCGTGGTGCCGCGGGACCGGATCGTCTCGGAAGCGGCGATCATCCTGCGGACCGAGAAGTCGGTGCTGTTCGTGATCCCCTGGGGCACCCACTGGATCATCGGCACCACTGACACCGACTGGAATCTGGATCTGGCCCACCCCGCGGCCACCAAGGCCGACATCGACTATCTGCTGACCCACGTCAACACCGCGCTGGCCACCCCGCTCACCCACGCCGACATCGAGGGCGTGTACGCGGGCCTGCGGCCGCTGTTGGCCGGGGAGAGCGACGACACCTCGAAGTTGTCCCGCGAGCACGCGGTGGCCGTCCCCGCACCGGGCCTGGTGGCCATTGCCGGCGGCAAGTACACCACCTACCGGGTGATGGCCGCCGACGCGATCGACGCCGCCGCCGAGTTCGTCCCGACCCGGGTCGCGCCGTCGATCACCGAGAAGGTGCCGCTGCTGGGCGCCGACGGCTATTTCGCGTTGGTCAATCAGACCGAGCACGTCGGTGCCAGACAAGGCCTGCACCCCTACCGGGTCCGGCACCTGCTCGACCGCTACGGCTCGCTGATCCACGAGGTGCTGGCGGTTGCCGACGAGCAGCCGGAGCTGCTGGACCCGATCGCCGATGCACCCACCTACCTCAAAGTGGAGGTTGCCTACGCGGCCCTGGCCGAGGGTGCCCTGCATCTGGAAGACGTGCTGGCCCGACGGACCCGGATCTCCATCGAGTACGCCCACCGCGGGGTGAACTGCGCCCACGAGGTCGCGCAGGTGATGGCCGGGGTGCTCGGCTGGGACGATGCCGACGTGGAGCGGGAGGTGGCCAACTACGCCGCCCGGGTGGAGGCCGAGATCCTGTCCCAGGAGCAGCCCGACGACGCCTCGGCGGATGCGCTGCGGGCCAGCGCGCCCGAGGCCCGGGCCGAAATCCTGGAGCCGATTCCGCTTACCTGAACTCGATGCTATTACTCGAGGTATTCCGGCCGCTCCGAATCCATCCATTTAGACCGTTATCAGCATTCACTTGTGTTTGACACACCTTCCCGACAGGGCTACCTTCCCCACATGAGCTGGATCACACGGGGGGTCCGGGCGCGGGGAAGGGGCAGCTCATGTGGGGTGGGGCGGGGGTGTGGAGCTCTCGGGAGCTCTCCGTGCGAGTTGGCGCGGCGATGGCCGCGACGGCGGTGGCGGCGGCCGGGCTGTTCGGTCTCGCCGGGGGCGGATCGCCGATCTTCCCCGGGGCTCCGTCGGCGGCGCAGCAACGCTTGGCGCTGACGGCTTACCCGACGTTCACCGAGAGCCTGCAGTCCCTGCTGGACGCGATATCCCTCGGTGATCTCGATCAGGTGCTTGCCGCGTTCGGCGATGTGCCCGGGACGAACACCCCGCTGAGCGTGAGTACGGATGTGGCCGACGTACTGGCTGCTTTCAACCCCGACGGCACCACCTTGGCCGCGCTTGCCGACATCTTCGACATATCGCTGACCCAGCCACTCTACAGTGCCAACCCCGCCATCCCGTCGTTGCTGGGCGCCGGCAGTCTGTTCGTGGTGGACGGTGTGCCGATCGGCAACCTGGAGCTCGGCGAGATGATCGACGTCGTGCTCGGCGAGGGTGCCGGCGAGCACTCGCTGACCGACCTGGCCTCAGCGGTGGGTTTGGGGCCGTTGCTCGGCCAGTACGCGGGCTGGATCAACGCGTTCGGCCTGGAAAACCTGAACTATGTGAACTGCGGGATCGGCGGAATCGCTTGTGGTAACCCGGACCTGACCGTCAACAGCTCGCTGGTGGACTGGCTGACCGCGTTCGTCACCGTGCCCACCACCGACGTCACCCGGCATGTCGCGGCCCTTTTCGGCCCGGGGACCACCACGGTCCTGGCGGGAAGCGGCTACACCCTGGGGGAGTACCTGCACATCTTGCCCGTCAGCGCCACCAACAGCACCACCATGGACAACGCGTCCCTGGCGCTGCTCTTCGGCCTCAACCCCGCCCAGACCTGGGATCAGTTCCTGGCCGAGCTCCCGTTCGGGGGCACGCTGCTCGACCCCTCCGGCGAGACCTGGGGTGAGCAGAGCCTGGGCACCTTCCTGGCCAGCTTCCTGCCGGAGGACAGCGCGCTTGCGATCGCCGGCGACACCGCGGTCACCGACTTCCTGGTAGCCCTGGGCCTGCTGGCGGCCTAGCGGTCCCCGCCGGAAGAGTCCGGCAGCCCCGTCGTGGACTGGGCAGCGCGCCGGGGTGCGCCCGGCATTGTGCGATAAACCCCGAGCGGCCTAGCCATATATTTCGCTCCGCAGCAGAATTATCCGGGTATATTTCGGGATGTATTACGTACCTATTGGCCGAATAGCAATGGATGTTAACGCGCAGACGGGCACGGGGAGTGATGGGTGCCATCCAGCCACAGCAGCGTATTTAAAAAACCTGAATGTAATTTCGTGCCGCTCGAACCTTCGCCGCAGCCCCTGATGGCATACCGTCAGGCCTGATTTGGAGATATAGGGGCCTGAACTGGGAGTTCGCTGTGCATTGGCCAAAGTGCAGAGCAAACCGGTGCCCGTGATGTCGTTGACAACGCGCTGAGGCCATATTAAGTTAATGCGGATGTGAGAATCGCATCGTTGCAATGCTCGATCTCAGAAGGGGGACCTATTCATGTCTACGTATTCCACTCTTGCCGCGCCGCCGGGGCCGCGCGGCTTTGTGGTGAAAGCCGGTGCATTGATGGCGGGTACCGCCTTTGCCGGCGCGGCGCTTCTCGGCGGCACCGCGGTCGCTCCGGCGATCTCGGCGGGCATTTCGGCATCGGCACAACACGAGGTCACGCTGACCGCCACCTACCCGACGTTCAGTGAGAGCCTGCAGAGCCTGCTCGACGCCGTCGGCTTCGGCAACGTAGGGCAGGTTCTGGGGATCTTCGGCGACGACATCGGCGCGGCGACGAGCCTCGCGGTGCTGCTCGCCGCGCTCAACCCGGACGAGATGTCTCTGGACACGGCCACCTTGGGGATGCTGTCCGCCGACATCACCGCACTGCTCGACGACGTCGACTTCGGTGGGAACCCGCTGGGGTCGATCCCGATCACCGGTCTGCTCGGCGGCTTCATCGGTGGTGACGGCGCTGCCACCGAACTCGGCACGCTGCTGGGCTACCTGGGACTGGGCGAGTTCGCCGGCCTGCTGAACATCCCGTTCACCGACCTCTCGCCGGAGATGACGGTGGCAGAGTTGCTGGAAGCCCTGCTGGGCATCGACGCGACAACCTCGCTCAACGACCTGCTGGACCAGAACGGCATGGAGGATGCCACCATCGGCGGCCTGTTGGGCATCAGCCCCGAACAGCTCGCGGCCGGCTGGGATTCCTTCGTGAGCAGCATGGTTGTCGGCGCCACGCTCGCCGACCCCGACGGCATCGGCGAACTGGGCGATCAGACGCTGGGATCTCTGCTGACCGCCCTGCTGGGCACCGGCGCCGACCCGGTGACTGACCTCACCACGCTGACCGACTTCCTGGGCGATCTGGGCCTGTTCGAGATGCTCGGCCTCGGCTGAACCCCGGCCGCGTTAAGCCCCATCGGCCACGACCCCCGACGGTCGTGGCCGATGTGGTGCGCGGCTCCCGTCACGCCCCGGCGGCCGCGTGCGCCGGGGGCCGGCAGCTGGGCCGGCGATAGGCTGCCGGTGATGAGCCGCCGACGCCGCGCCCCGCTCCCGGTGCGCGACGGCTTGGGGCCGGCCAGGTTGCGCCTGCACGGCGGGCCGGTGGAGGCCGAACTACGCGCCCGGTTCGGTGCGGCAACGGCGGCGAAGGTCGCCGCCGGGGAAGTGGTGACCGCGGACGGCTCACCGGTGGACGCCACGACCGCACTGCCCGCCGGGTCGCACATCTTCATGTACCGGGACCTGCCCGAGGAGGTGCCGGTACCTTTCGGCATCCCGGTGCTCCACCGCGACGCAGACCTGGTGGTCGTCGACAAGCCGCACTTTCTGGCCACCATGCCCCGCGGTAGCCATGTGGCACAGACCGCCCTGGTCCGGTTGCGCCGCGAGCTGGACTCACCCGAACTCAGTCCAGCCCACCGGCTGGACCGCCTGACCGCCGGCGTGCTGCTGTTCACCACACGCGCCGAGCTGCGCGGCCCGTATCAGACCCTGTTCGCCCGCGGGGCGGTGCGCAAGCAATACCTGGCGCGATCCGGCGCCGAGCCGACGGGACCGTTTCCGCGGCTGGTGCGCAGCCGGATCGTCAAGCGCCGCGGCCAGCTCCAAGCCCACGAAGAACCCGGCGAACCGAACGCCGAAACGCTGGTGGAGTCCCTGGGCGACGGCCGCTACCGGCTCACCCCGCGCACCGGACGCACCCACCAGTTGCGGGTGCATATGGCCGCACTCGGACTGCCGATCACCGGTGATCCGTTGTATCCGCAGATCCGCGAGGTCGCTGCTGCGGACTTCTCGCAACCACTGCAGCTGCTGGCCCAGCGGCTGGAGTTCGACGACCCGTTCACCGGGCGGCTACGGACCTTCGTCAGCGAACGCGACCTCGCTGCCGACTGACCCGGGTTTCGGCCCGGGCCGTCCCGGGTACAGGAAGGCACGACCAGAGCAGAGGGGAGTCTGATTCCGATGGCATACAGCAAGATGACGGTCGCGGTGCTCGGCAGCGCGATCGCGCTGGCGGCCGCGGGTTGCAACGGCGCCAAGGAAGAGGGGCCGACCAGCACCACGACCACGACCACGATGACGACCACCATGACTGAGATGACAACCGAACCGATGCCCGGCGGCCCGGGGTCCGAACACCCCGGTGAGCCCGGTGGTGGCGGGCCCGGTGGGGGCGGCGGCCAGATTCCCGGCGGCCCGACGGGCGGTGGCGGGCCCGGTGGTGGCAGCGGCCAGATCCCGGGCGGCCCGACGGGCGGTGGTGGGCCCGGTGGTGGCGGCGGCCAGATCCCGGGCGGACCGACCGGCTGGGGCGGACCCGGCGGCGGCGGTGGCTGCCTGCCCGGCGTGGGTTGCGGTGGCTGGCCGTGACCCCGGGGCGCAGCCCATCCAACGCTGACCAAACCGATTCAACGCCGCGTACTCAACGCTGACACGACGGGCACCAGAACCGGATCCGCGCGCCATTGCGGTCGCACTCCACGGTGGTCCCGCATCGTCGGCAGGGTGAGCCGTTGCGGCCGTATACCCACAGGTGGCGGCCCCGCCGGGTGTCGCCGGTAGTGCAGCGTGTCGAGCGCAAGCGGTTTGCCCACAACATCTGACGGGCCAGCGCCACGAGCCGGCCCGGATCGCCGATGTCGGCGACCGGGGCGATCGGCAGACGGCCGACGACGAAGCACAGCTCGTTACAGAAGACGTTGCCCACTCCGGCCATCACCGTCTGATCCAGCAGCGCCGACGCCAGCGGCCGCTGCGGGTCCGACATCAGGCGAGCGGTGGCCGTTGCCGGATCCCAGTCGTCTCCGAGCAGATCCGGCCCCAGGTGGGCGACGGCCGCACCATCATGACGGCGGTCCAACACCTCCAGGATTCCCAGATCGATACCGGTGGCTCGGGTGGAGCCGGCCTCCAGGATGATGCGTGCTCGATGGTCGACGGGGTGGTGGTGCCCGATCCGCCAACAGCCGTCCATCTTCAGGTGGGAATGGATGCTGGATGAGCCGACCCGAATGAAGAGGTGCTTGCCGCGGCTGACCACCTCATCGACCCGCTGACCGCTCAGATCGACCTCGGCGTAGCGGGGCACCCGGATATCGCAACGGGTCAAGGACTTGCCCGCCAACGCCGTGGCGAGCATCGTTGCGGCGCGAAACACCGTGTCCCCCTCGGGCATCAGCGCATCCGTAATCCCCGCGGCGTCCGGGAGAACCCGGCTTCGATCAAGGCGTCCAGCGTCGGCGAATCGCGAACCTCGAGTACCGGAACACCGTCGAGGCGCTCGATGAGGATCCCGGCGACCCGTCGGTCGGCGATCAGCTGGGCCAGCGCCCCCGCGGCGGCGCGCTGGCACGCGGCGTCATCGGCGAAGTTCAGCAGTGACCGGCCGCCGCGCTCGACGAACCACGCCAATTCGCCGTCCACCAACACCACCAGTGCGCCCGCCTTACGGCCCGGCCGGGCCGTCCCGGGATGCGCCGGCCAGCTCAGCGCCGCACCGTACGGGTTGGCCGGGTCGGCGGCAGCCATCGCCACCGCGTGATAATCGGGCCGGGCCGGATCGAGGCCGTCGAGGTAGCCCCGCAACCGGTCCACGGTGGAGGCCAGGGCGAACTGCGCCGCCCCCAGTGACTCGATGAAGTAGCCGCGCTGGCATTGCCCGGCATCCTCGAACGCGGTCAGGACTTTGTAAAGGGTCGCGAAGCCGCCGGGCACGGCTTCGGCGGCGACCGCCCCGCGCGTGAGCACTCCGTACCGGTGCAGCAGCAGTTCGGCGGTGTGGTGTGCGCGCAGCGTCGAATCCTCTTCGGGGGCCGGCAGGGCCGACCACCGTCCGGCAACCGCCGGGTCGGGGGCGCGGGCCGCGGCGTGCATGACGCTGTACCGGCTGCGCCGGGGTGGGCGTGCGCTGCGATGCGCCGGCGAGGCGCGCCGGGTGCCGGCCAACACCGCCCGCACCGGCGCGAAGGTGTCGCCGGTAACCCATCCCGCCCAGATCAGTTCCCACAGCGCGGCTTTGAGATCGGCCTCGCTCGCGTCGCCGCACAGCTGGCGGAAGAAGAACGCGCCCCCGCCGCGCAGCGCATCCAGAATCGTTCGGTGGCTGTCGCGGACATCGAGCGGTGCGCCTGGCGCCAGGGTCAGCGGCGCGGACTCGGCGGTGTGAAAGCAGATCCAGCCGTCGGCTGCCGGGCTACTGCCGGCGGGGGCACCCGCACCCGACCAGAGCACCTCCCCGGATGCCAGCAGCTCATCGAGCATGGCCGGCGAATAGTCGCGCACCCGCTGCCCGAAGATCAACGGTTCGACCGCCGACGCGGGCAGCGGGACGCCGCTCAGCTGCTCGATCACCCCGGCCAGCCCGTCGACACCGCCGGCGACGGCATCCGGCCCGCCGAGCTGCTGCCAGGCCGGAAGGAAGCGGCCATAAGCGCCCGGCGAGACCGGCTCGATGGCCGAGCGCAGCGCGGCCAGTGACCGGCGGCGCAGGATCCGCAAGACCTCGGCGTCGCACCACTGATCGCCCGGGGAGTCGGGAAAGTCGGCGAATTCCCCGCGCACCACCCGGCCGTCGGCGGCCAGGCGTCCCAGCGCATCGGCCGCCACGCGAACCCCCAGGCCGAAACGGTGCGCGGCCTGCCCGGTGGTGAACGGCCCCCGGGTGCGGGCGAAGCGGCCCAGCAGCTCGCCCAGCGGGTCGGCGACCGGCTCGGTGAAGCCGGCCGGAACCCCTGGCGGCACCGCGACTCCCAGGCCGTCCCGCAGCCGGCCGATGTCCTCGATCGCCACCCACCATCGGTGGCCGGCGAACGCCACCGTCAGCACCCGCCGGGCACTGTGCAGATGCTCCAGCCAACCACCGACCTCGGCGCCGGCGGCCCGGGCGCTGATCTCTTCGGCGGTGAGCGGACCGAGCAGCCGCAGCAGGTCGGCGACCCCCTCGGCATCACGGGCCGCCTTCTCCGGCGTCAGGTGCTGCAGTTGCGCGGTGACGCCTTCGACCACCGCGGTGTCGAGCAGTTCGCGCAGCTCGACCCGGCCCAGCAGTTGCGCCAGCAGCGTGGGGTCCAGCGACAGTGCCGCCGCGCGGCGCTCGGCCAGCGGGCTGTCGCCTTCATAGATGAATGCCCCGACGTAGCCGAACAACAGCGACGCCGCGAACGGCGACGGGGTCGCGGTCTGCACCTGTGACACCCGCACCCGGCGTTGGGCGATTCGGGTCATCAGCGCGGTCAGCGCGGGGACGTCGTAGACGTCCTGGAGGCATTCGCGCACGGTTTCGAGCACGATCGGAAAAGCGGGGTATTTGCGTGCGACGTCGAGCAGTTGAGCGGCCCGCTGGCGTTGCTGCCATAACGGCGTGCGGCGGCCCGGGTGCCGGCGCGGCAACAGCAACGCCCGGGCCGCGCATTCGCGGAACCGGCTGGCGAACAGTGCCGAACCCCCCACCTCGGCGGTCACGATCGGCTCGATCTCGTCGGCGTCGAACACGAACAGCTCCCCTCCGGGGGCCTCGGTGTCGGCGGCGTCGGGTAGCCGGACCACGATGCCATCGTCGGAGGCGGTCGGCTTCTCGTCGATGCCGTAGCGGTCGCGCAGCCGGCGGCCCACCGCCAGCGCCAGCGGCCCGTGTACCCGCAGCCCGTACGGGGAGTGCAACACCACCCGCCAGTCACCAAGCTCGTCGCGGAACCGCTCCACCACCAGCGTGGTGTCGGTGGGCACCGTTCCGGTCGCTGTGCGCTGATCGTCGAGCAGGCGCCTCAGATTGTCCGTCGCGTAGGAATCGAAGCCCAGATCCGCGCAGCGCCGATCGAATGCCGCGCTGTCCAGGGCGGCCAGCTCGCCGGTGAAGGCGCCCAGCGCGGCGCCCAGCTCGGCCGGCCGCCCGACACCGTCACCGTGCCAGAACGGCAGCCGGCCGGGCTGTCCGGGCGCCGGAGCGACCAGCACCCGGTCATGGGTGATCTCGGTGATCCGCCAGCTGGTGGCCCCCAGTGCGATGACATCGCCGGGACGCGACTCGTAGACCATCTCTTCGTCGAGTTCGCCTACCCGGGAAGGCTTTTCCGAACCCGCCAGGTACACCGTGAACAGTCCGCGGTCGGGGATGGCGCCGCCGGAGGTGACGGCCAACCGTTGGGCGCCGGGCCGGCCGGTGAGGGTGCCGTGGTCCCGGTCGTAGACCAGCCGGGGCCGCAGCTCGGCGAATTCGGTCGACGGGTATTTGCCGGAAAGCAGATCCAGCGTCGCCTCGAAGACCTCGCGCGTCAACGTGGCGAACGGAGCGCTGCGGCGTACGGTGTCGAACCACACTTCGGCGTCCAGCGGTTCCAGAGCGGCCGCGGCCACGGTGTGCTGAGCCAGGATGTCGAGCGGATTGGCCGGTACCGACAGGGTCTCGATCTGACCGGCCAGCATGCGCTGCACCGCGACCGCGCAGCCGAGCAGATCTGTGCGGTGCTTGGGAATCAGTACCCCCGACGAGATCTCGCCCACCTGATGTCCGGCGCGGCCGACGCGCTGCAGACCGCTGGCGACCGACGGCGGCGCCTCGATCTGGATCACCAGGTCCACAGCGCCCATGTCGATGCCCAGCTCCAGGCTCGAGGTCGCCACCACCGCGCGCAGCCGCCCGCTTTTGAGGTCCTCCTCGACATCGGCCCGGGTCTGCAGCGACACCGAGCCGTGGTGTGCCCGTGCCAGCGGCGCCGTCGGGGCGTCGGCGCACCGCTGGGCGGCAATCTCGTTGATGCGTGCGGTGAGTCGCTCGGCGAGGCGCCGGGAGTTCGCGAACACGATGGAGGACCGGTGCGCTTCGATCAGGTCGACGATGCGCTCCTCGACCTCGGGCCACACGGTGCCCTCGGCCGGGTTGGCCATGTCCGGTACCGGCACCTGAACCGTCAGCTTGAACGTCTTGGCGGCCGGGGGAGCCACGATCGTGGTGGGAGACTGTCCGGACAGGAACCGGGCGACCTCCTCGGGGGGCCGGACGGTGGCGCTCAACCCGATCCGCTGGGCGGGCCGGGCCTGGTGGAGCTCTCGGCTCGCGGCGGCCAGTGCGTCGAGGCGCTCCAACGACAGCGCCAGGTGGGCGCCGCGCTTGGTTCCGGCGACCGCGTGCACCTCGTCGACGATCACCGTGCGCACGCCGCTCAGCGTCTCGCGCGCCGCGGACGTGAGCATCAAAAACAGCGACTCCGGGGTGGTGATCAAGATGTCGGGCGGATCGGCGATCAACGCCCGGCGCCGCGCGGGGGGAGTGTCGCCGGAGCGCACTCCGACGGTGATGCCGGGAACGGGCAGGTCGCGGTGCGCGGCCATGCGGGCGATGCCGGCCAGCGGAGTGCGCAGGTTGCGCTCGACATCGACCGCCAGCGCCTTGAGCGGCGAGATGTAGAGCACTCGGGTGCCCCCACCGGGCTGAGTGGTCAGTTGGTCGAGCGCCCAGAGAAACGCCGCCAGGGTTTTGCCGGATCCGGTGGGGGCGACCACCAGGGTGTTGTGGCCGTCGGCGATCGCCGACCAGGCCTGCTCCTGCGCCGGCGTGGGCGCGGTGAAGGTACTGGTGAACCAGTCCCGGGTCAGCGCCGAGAAACGCGCCAGCCCGGCCGGGGCTTCTCGGGCGTGCGGGCTCATCTGGCCATCGTGCCAAGTTCTGCGCGGTGATGCCCGGTGCTGCGGTTTTAGGCCCGGGATGGCCGGGTATCCGCAGCCCAGTCAGCTGGGGGGCAGGCATGAAGATTCTGGATGAGACGGCGGTGGCCGTCCGGCCGATATTCACCGACGTTGTGCCCGGCGGCCGGACATCGCCGCCGGAGAAGCCATGCCGCGACTGGACGTGGGCCAACTGGGCGCTGTCGCTGCTGACCGCACCGGCTGCTGCGCTGCTGATGGCATTCGCGCTGGTCAGGGTCTCCGGCATGGCGTTGTGCACCAAGGCGGCCTGCCCGGAACTCAAGGTGCACGGGGCGTTGTTCGGTCTGCTTTACCACGGCGCGGCGGCAGTGGCCGCCGTCACGCTGTTCCTCGCGTTCTTCTGGGCGACCTATCGCCGCGGGATCGCGGTCTGGGTCTCCGGTTGGGCGCTGCTGCTGGCCGACCTGGCTGTCCTGATCGTGGTGTTCTGAGGCACCAACGGGTCGCGCCGTGCGCGCTCACTCCTCGATGGTGAAGAACGACTCGCCGTCCTCGGGGGTACCGGAGACCTGAGCGCGGTGCCGGCCCCCGCCGGAGCCCTCCTCGGGGACCTCGACGGCACCGTCGGGCGGGGGGCGGATCTCATCGGGCTGCTCGGCAGCCAGTTTGTCGTCCAACGACTCATGGAGCGTCGAATAATCGCCCTGCCAGCTGTCCGGGGCGGTGACGGTCGCATCACCATCGTCATTGCGGAGTTCGTCGGAGTCGGTGGCCTCCTCCGGCGGAAGTGTGTCGTAGCCGTCGGGCTCCCCGGCATCGAGATCGGGCCGGTCGGTCATCGTCTCTGGCACCCTCTCGGTCTCAATTGGCGATCGGCCATTGCGCCCGACGCGGCTCGGGCGTCATGTAGCCCACCCCGCGCACGGTATCGACGATCGAGCCGGGTTCGGCCCCGAGTTTGGCGCGCAATCGCTGGATGTGCACGTCGACTTTGCGCCGGCTGCCCTCGCCGCCCCATACCTCGCGGAGCAGCCGGGTGCGGGTGAACGCGTGGCCGGCATGCTGCACCAGATAGCTGAGCAGTTTGAACTCGGTCAGGGTGAGGCCGAGTTCGCGGTTGGCCAGGGACGCGGTGAAGCTGTCCGGGCGGATGACCAGTGCCCCGAATCGCACTGCGCTGTGGGCCGATCCGGTTCGGCGCGCCAGCACCCGATGCAGACGCGCGTTGGCCTCAAGCGGACCGGCGGTCGACACCAGTACGTCATCCACCGGCCAGTCGAGGTCGACGGTGGCGAAGTCTTCGGCGGTCACCACGGCCACGACCGGAGGCCCGAGATCCCAGGCCGCGATCTTGCGACAGCTCTCGCGGGCACTGCACACGTCCGAGGAGCCGTCCACCACCACCGCTTCGGCGTTGCGGCAGTCAGCCGGCCCGGCGACGGCCAACGGTCCGCGGACCAGCGAATGCCCGAAGGCGCGCAACCCCGACAGCGACTTCGCGAACTCGTCGCTGTCGGTCAGTAAAAGGATCTCCATGGTTGGCTCCGACTCGTGGACGCATTCGCCGTAACGGCTTTCAGTACCCGGTTTTAATACCCGGTTTGCCGGGGGCGTAACCGCCGGAAGTAGCGACAGACCCGGCCCGCCTGGCAGACCGGGCCTGTCCTCCCCTCGGGCTACTGGTGGGACTGTTGGCGCGCTTCGGCGGCCTTCGCGCCCGCCCGGGCCGACTCCGCCTCGGCCTGGTGCTTGGCGGCGTCGCGCTGCGCCTCGCCCTTGTCCTGCTGCGCCCGGCCCTCGCGGACCGTTTCGTCGTCGCCGGTAACGGTTCCGATCACTTCCTTGGCCTTGCCCTTGACGCCCTCCACGGCGCCTCGGACGCCGTCCTTGCTGGCGCGGCTCTTCTCGTCGGACATACATGCTCCCTTCGTAATGTGGCGGGCCTACGCGGTGTCCGGGTCCGCCACAATGGCAGGGCTTCCCGGGCTGGCGCGCGCTCAAACGTTGAACCCAGCGTTGAATCTTCTTGACGCAGCGGGCATCAGCGCGGACGGTGGGAGACGTGGAACCATCGCAATCTGCTCGCCGCGGTGATCGGCTGGGGCAGGAGGATCAGGAGGTACGGGCGGCCATCCGATTCGCCGGGGTGGTCGTCGTCGCGGCGTTGGTGTTCGTCGTCGTGGCCGTGCTGTGGGTGGGTTCTTGTGATCCGGCGTCGGCGTCGGCAGGGTGCACACGGCCGTATCGGATGGTGCTCGCCGCCGGCGCTCCGGCGATCCTGGCCGCCGGCGCGCTGCGGGCCTTCGCGCGTACCTACCGGGTCTGGCGGGAGCGGGGAACGTGGTGGGGCTGGCAGGGCGCGGGCTGGCTATTGCTGACCTTGATGGTCGTCGTGGTGATGATGAGCACCGTGCCGATCATCGGCATGGGTTGACCGCGGTCGTCGTCCCTGATCATCGCCCGACACCTCGCTGTTGTGTCGCTGTGAACCTGCTGCGGGACAGGGGCTGAGTCAGCCGCATCGGCCTACGATTGTTGGCAGGTCGCGGTCGGGGGCGCACCTGGAAATCGGTGGAGTTCCCGGGGCGACTTTTACGGTCTGCGCGCAGGAGGAGGATCGCGATGGGCGACACATTTCATGACCCCGTCGACCATGTCCGGACGACCCGGCCCCATGCGGGCCGCGCCATGATCGACGTCTTGGGCTGGCCCGGTTACTCCCTGCTGGTGGTGGGGATGGTGGCCGCAATCGCCTGCCTCGCCGCATTCGGAACCGGTCATGACCGCCAGGGGGTGGAGGTGGCGGTCCTGGCAGTGCTCGCGGCCAGCCTCGGCGCGGTATGGCTGCTGTTCGAAGATCGCCGGATCGGCAGGGTGAACCGGCAGTGGCACCTGGCACACGCTGAGGCGCCTCGACAGCCCTCCAGACGCTAACCCGGGGGGGGGTCTACGGCGGCCCGGCCGGGTGTCGTCCCGGCCGGGCCGCTGCGTGGCTGGGGCAGGGATCAGGATTGAAATACGCGGGCAGGGGGTACAGACGGTCCATGTCTGATCTTTGGGCAGTCGGCGTGCGATGTTGACGGTTTCTGCAGAAGGCGGGATGCGGCAGGGCCTGCGGGCGAGGGTGGTGAGCAGTCGAATGACACGCAGCAGTAGTCTCGGTCCGATTCCGCCGGGAGGCCTCATGACCGAAATCCACAGTGACCCGACCCAGCAGTCGTGCAGCGAGCGGGCAGTTGAGCTGCGGGTCTCACCCAGACTGGAAAGTCTGGCGGTGGTGCGAATGCTTGTCGGGGCGATCGCCACATTCGAGGATTTCGACGTCGACACCGTCGCCGACCTGCGGCTGGCGATCGACGAACTGTGTACCCAGCTGATCCGCAGCGCGGCGCCCGGCGCCATGCTGACGGTGGTCGTCGACCCGCACGACGACCGGGTCACCATCCAGGCGTCGGCGGCCGGCGACGGGGCCGGCGTGCTGGCCCCCGGAAGTTTCAGCTGGCACGTCCTGACCTCCCTGGTCGATGACGTGCAGACGTTTCGGGGCGGCCATGAGTCCGACAGCCCGGGTGAGGTATTCGGGGTCACGCTGACAACCCGCCGGGCGGACTCCGAGCGGTGACTCCGCGTGCCGCCGACAGCGGCTCACGTTCCGGCTCGGAGTATTCCGATGTCGGCGACATGTTTCGGGAGCTGGCGCAGTACGAACCCGGGTCGCCGGATTTCCGCAATCGCAAAGACAAGATCGTCGAACGGTGCCTGCCGCTGGCGGATCACATCGCTCGCCGGTTCGAGGGACGCGGCGAGTTGCGCGACGACTTGGTTCAGGTCGCGCGGGTGGGTCTGGTCAACGCCGTGACGCGCTTCGACGTCGAGACCGGTTCGGACTTCGTCTCTTTCGCTGTTCCGACCATCATGGGCGAGGTCCGCCGCCACTTCCGCGACAACAGTTGGTCGGTCAAGGTGCCCCGCCGGCTCAAAGAACTGCATCTGCGGCTGGGCATGGCGACCGCTGAACTGTCCCAGCGGCTGGGCAGGGCGCCCACCGCCTCGGAACTGGCGACCGAGTTGGAGCTGGGCCGCGACGAAGTGGTGGAAGGACTGGTTGCGGGAAGTTCCTACAACACGTTGTCCATCGACGGCGGCGGCAGTTCGGATGAGGACGATGTCCGTTCGATCGCGGATACGCTCGGTGACGTCGATGCCCGGATGAGCCGGATCGAAGATCGAGAGGCTTTGCGGCCCTTGCTGGAAGCCCTGCCGGAACGTGAACGCACCGTGCTGGTCCTGCGGTTCTTCGAGTCGATGACCCAGACGCAGATCGCGGAGCAGGTCGGTATCTCGCAGATGCATGTGTCGCGCCTGCTGGCAAAATCGCTGGCGAAGTTGCGCGACCAGCTGCAGTAGGGCTCAGCTGCCGGCGGTCAGGCCGCGGGTGGCCGGTCCTTCCAGCAGAGCGCCGTCGGGGGCGAAGCGCGAGCCATGCAGCGGGCACTCCCAGGCCAGGTCGGCGTCATTCCAGGTGACGATGCCGCCCAGATGCGGGCAGACCGGTGAGAGGCGGTGCTCCACGCCGTCCACCCGGCAATGGGCCTGCAGGTGCCACGGGGGACCGCTGACCACACCGGCGTCCTTACCCAAGAAGTGCTGGCCGATGTGCGTCGTCGGCGTGATCCAGCCCTTGGCCAGATTGAGGCCGACCGCGAAATTGGCCGCCGCGGCTTCCGGCAGCCCGCGGAGCTCGCGAGGGCTCCAGCTGGCGAACGCCCGGTCCCACGCGGGTCGCTCGCCGAGCAGCCGGCCCGACAACGCCAGTGCCGCGGCTGCCCCGTTGGTCATGCCCCATTTGTTGAAACCCGTCGCCACGTACGTGGTGTCGTTTCCGGGCAGGATGGGTCCGACATAGGGGAGCTCGTCGACGGGGGCGTAGTCCTGCGCCGACCACAGGTGCGTGCGGGTCGCGCCCGGGTAATGCCGGACTGCCCACGACTCCAGTTCGGCGAGCGCATCGATCGGGTACTTCGCGCGTCCGACGGTATGTCCGGCCCCACCGACCAGCAGGCGCCGCGAGCCGTCGACCGGGGCGTAACGCAGCGATCGGGTCGGCGAATCGGTGGAGATCATCATGGGCCGGGTGATCTCGCCGGGCACATCGAACGCCATGCAGTAGGACCGGCTGGGCTTGACCCGGGCGAAGTAGCCACCGCGGTCCAGGATCGGGATTCCGGTGGCCAGTATCAGTTGGTTGGCATGCACCTCGGTCTGGCCGCGCGGGCCGTTGACCTCCAGGTGAAGGCCGTGATTTTTGCTTGAAACACGCTGCACACGTGCGTGTTCCAGCAGTTGCCCGCCATGTGTGAGCAGTTCTGCGCGCAGAGCGTCCAGGAACGGCATCGGGTCGAACTGTGCCTGCTCGCCCAGTCGCACGCCGCCGTGGTAGCTGAACGGTACGTCGGCGTGCGGCTCCCACGTCACCGGCAGGCCCAGTGCGCGGCAGGCCTCGAACTCCGCGCGCGCGGCCGCGACCCCCCGCGCGGACTGCGCGAAGCTGTAGGCGTCCTCGCGCTGGACCGCGACCCCTGACGCCGCGCAGAACGCCAGCAGCCAGTCCTGTCCGGCGCGGTTGCCGTCCAGGTACTCCCCGGCCAGGCGTTTGCCCTGTTTAGCCCAGATCGCCGACAGTTGCGTGCCCTGCAGCAGGCTGATCTTGGCGGTGGTGTTGCCGGTTGCGCAGGAACCGACGGTCCGGGCCTCCAGCACCAGCACGTCCCGTCCGGCCCGCGCCAGCAGCACCGCGGTCATCAGGCCGGTGATACCGGCGCCTGCCACCACCACGTCGGCGAAGCCGGGCAGGTCTTCGGGAGTACCCGAGTGCGGTGAGGTCGTGATCCGGTCGGCGAGCCACAAGGACGTCATGTTCGATCAGTACCCCGCGCGACGCCGGTGAAACGTGCCGGTTACGGACCTATCCGGGTGGGTATGCGACCGAGTGGGTTCGGAGCCGGACTCATCACCGACCGGGGAGGGAAAACCCATGGACGCATTGAGCTTTCTGCGCGCAGACCACGAAAGCGTATTGGGCATGCTGGAGGTTCTCGACGGCGCGCCGCGCGGCGACGGTGCGCAGCAGAGCGGGTTGGGGACCATGGTCACCAACCTGGTGATCGCCGAGTCCCAGCACGAGGCGGTCGAGGAGCAGCTGTTCTGGCCTGCTGTCCGTGCTGCGCTCGACGGCGGAGACCATCTGGCCGACCACGCCATTGCGCAGGAGGAGGCCGGCAAGCAACTGCTGCAAGAGCTGGAGAACGGCCACCCCGGCGAGCCCGACTTTCACCGTGCGCTCGAAGAATTCATCGTCGCGGCCCGCGAACACATCAGTTACGAGGAGACCATGGTGTGGCCGCGATTCGCTGCGGCGGTCGGTGCTGAGGACCTCGAGAAGCTGGGCGACAGACTGCAGGCCGCGAAGAAGATCGCCCCGACCCGGCCGCACCCCAATGCCCCGTCGGGAGGCCTGGCCCAGAACACGGTGGGCTTGGCCGCCGCCGCCGCCGACCACCTGCGCGACCGGCTCAGCGGCCGGGCCGCCGACAACCCGCCCGACGCCCCCAAGAGCTGAACCGGCGCCTCGCCGAGGCGCGCTTGGGGGCGGCGGGCGGGTAGAGGTTACGTTGTGGCGCTGTGCTGTTCGTGCGCAAAGGGCTTCTCGGCGTGGACCGCGGGGCTGCCCTCGGGGTTGTCCTGCGGGCCGCGGTTGCGTCGAACGGAGCCGTCGAGCCAGTCGCGAGTCGGCGTCTGGATGTACTCCCACTCCATGCCCTGCGGCCACGGGCCCTGGCCCTGATTCCAGGGGCCGCGGCTGGACTCCCCTTCGGAGAGGTTGAACGCCACATTCTGGAAGCGGTCGTCGCCCGGCGCCTGACCGGGTGGGAAGTTGACCGGCAACTCGTTGAGCGCTGCGGTGAACTGCTGGAAATGGGTGACTTCGCGAGTCATCAGAAAGGTCAGGGTGTCCTGGACGCCGGGGTCATCGGTGAACTGCTTGAGGTATTCGTAGACGACCTTGGCCCGCGACTCGGCGCCGAGGTTGCTGCGCAAGTCCACGGACGGGTCGCCGTTGGCGTTGATGTAGGCGCCGGTGAACGGGGTGCCCGCGGCGTTGCTGACGTGCGGCCCCCCACCGGTCTCCACGAAGTGCAGCGGATTGAGGGCGACCTGGTGCAGGAGCTGCTCCCGACCGTCGTTGCTGGCCACCGCCGGCATCCAGTTGCACAGCTCGTTGGCATTCTTCAGATCGTCGTTGAGGCCGTCGAGCAGCATGGTGATCAGCGAACCGACCATCTCGAGATGGCTCAGCTCCTCGGTGGCGATATCCATGAACAGGTCGTACATCTTGGGATTCTTGCGGCGCAGGATGAACGCCTGGGTGAAGTACTGCATCGCCGCCTTGAGTTCGCCGTTCTCGCCACCGAACTGCTCCTGCAACAGCCGGGCGAATCGCGGGTCCTGCCGCTCCACTCGGACCTCGAACTGCATCTCTTTGTTGTGTACGAACATGGTGACTCCCTCGGGCAACGCTGGATTGTTCCCTGCGGCTTACCCGCCTGCGCCACCGCCAAACCTCGCGGTGCAGAACGGCGAAAGCGCGTGGGCAACGGGTTTGCATCGTGGAGTCCGGGGGTAGCCGGGCGGTGACACAATGGAGGCGACCTTATGCGGGCAGTCACATGGCAGGCCAAGCGCAAAGTCCAGGTCGATACCGTCCCGGACCCGAAGATCGAGCAGCCCACCGATGCCGTCATCGAGGTGACGACCACCAATATCTGCGGGTCCGATCTGCACCTCTACGAGGTGCTCGGTGCGTTCATGGACCCCGGCGACATCCTCGGGCACGAACCGATCGGAATTGTGGTCGAGGTAGGACGAGAGGTAAGCAACCTCAAGCCGGGCGACCGGGTGGTCATCCCGTTCCAGATCGCCTGCGGCAACTGCGGCATGTGCCGCGGCGGTCTGCCGACCCAGTGCGACACCACCCGGGTGCGTGATCAGGACACCGGCGCGGCGCTGTTCGGGTATTCCAAGCTCTACGGCCAGGTGCCCGGCGCGCAGGCGCAGTACCTACGGGTGCCGCAGGCTTCCTATACGCACATCAAAGTGCCTGAGGGTCCGCCGGACTCCCGCTTCGTCTACCTCTCGGATGTGTTGCCGACCGCGATGCAGGCCGTGGAGTACGCAGCGATCCCCGACGGCGGTTCGGTGACGGTGCTGGGACTGGGACCGATCGGTGACATGGCGGCCCGGATCGCCGCTCACCAGGGGGCCCGGGTGATCGGCGTGGACCGGGTGCCCGAGCGGCTGGGGCGGTTGGCTCGCCGCGGCATCGAAGTCATCGACATGCGCGAGGTGTCTGACCTCGCCGCGGTGATCCGCGACAGGACCGCGGGGCAGGGGACCGATGCGGTGATCGACGCCGTGGGCATGGAGGCGCACGGCTCCGGTGGCGCCAAGGCCGTGCAGCAGCTGAGCTCGCTTCTGCCGGATGCCGTCGCCGGGCCGTTGATCAGCAAGGCCGGTATCGACCGGCTGGCCGCGCTGCACTCGGCGATCGAGATCGTGCGTCGCGGCGGCACCATTTCGGTGGTCGGTGTCTACGGCGGCAAGCTCGACCCGCTACCGATGTTCACCCTGTTCGACAAGCAGATCACGCTGCGGATGGGGCAGGCCAACGTCAAGCCGCGGGTCGACACCCTGATGGGGTGGCTGACCGACGACGACCCCCTTGGGGTCGACACCTTCGCCACCCACGAACTGTCGCTCGAACAGGCCCCTTACGCGTACAAGATATTTCAGGAAAAGCGCGACGGCGCCGTGAAGATCACGCTCAAGCCGTAGGGCTGTCGATCGCCGCGCCGGTTGCTCGCCTCGCCCCGAGTCACAGCGCTCGCCCCGCGAGTCACAGCGGCTGCCCCGGCGGTCCTGCCGGTGGCAGGAGGCGGCTCACCGCGAAGTCTGCCGCCTGGGCTGTCATCCCGTTTGCCGCATACGCCGCGTGCGCGCTGCCGTCGCCGCCCTGCGAACAGATCGGATCGCCGGGCGCACACAGGTCGATCGTCTTGGCGGCGTAGGCCGGCCCGACCGCCAGGGCCGGCGCCCCGAGCGAATTCAGAAACTCCAGTGACGGCTTGCCCAGTAGCGCGACGGCAGAGACGTGGCCTGCGGCGTCGGGCGGCAATCCCTCGCCAAGCCCCCCGGCTGCGGGTTCGGTCGCATACCCGATCAGAGCCGCGCCGCGCGAATATCCGCCGAGCACGAGTTGCGTAGCCGGGCACCCGGCCGTCATCTCCCGGATATGGCGGGAGGCGTCGGCGACACCGGCGGCCGACGGGCCGAACTCGGGCACCGCGGGGAAGTCGACCGGGTAGACACCCACGGCTCGTCCCCAGGTGCGCCAGCGCAGGGCGTCGATGAACTGCTGGCCTATCCACCCGACTCCGGGCGGCTCACCCGTACCGCGGGCGAAAACCACCTCGACGTCTGGACAACCCGCGGCAACCGCGGGGCCGGGGGAAGTCCAGCCCAGCACGGCTCCGCTCGCCAGACCCGCCACAGCGAGGACTCGAGTAATCACAGCAAAGGGTCCGATACCCACTGCGACGGGCAGGCAAACCGTGGTTTAGCCCGGGCGAAAACGGCAAGCCTAGTTCGGTGCCGTCGTCGACGGAACACGAGTGGGAGGGGAATTCCATGATCACAACGTCTTTGGCCAGGCTTGCCGCCACCGGTGGCATGGCGCTGGCGTTGGCGGCCGGCACCGGACTGGCGAACGCCGAGCCGACCCAGCCGGGCGTCCCCGGTGTCCCGGGCGTCCCTGGTGTCCCTGGTGCCCCCGGTGTTCCGGGCCCGGGCACCCCGGGGCAACCCGGCATCCCCGGCCAGCCCGTTCCGCCGGGCCAGCAGATGGTTCCGCCGGGTCAGCAGGGTGTGCCGCCGGGTCAGCTGAACCCGCCCGGCCAGCCGGGAGTGCCCGGCCACTGGTCGCAGCACCCCGCGGTGAACACCACGTGCAACTACTCCCAGGTGGTCGCGGCGATGAACGCGCAGTCTCCGGAAGCGGCAGCACAATTCAACGCCGCACCCATGGCACAGGCGTTCCTGCAGAACTTCCTCAACTCGCCGGCCCCGCAGCGTGAGGAGATGCTCGAGCAGGCGCAGGCGGTGCCCGAGGCGGCGCAGTACGTCAACCTCGTCGGTCCCATCGCCAAGACGTGTGACAAGTACTGACTGACTTCCTAGTCGACCGGGGCCGGCACCGCCATCGCGGACGGGCCAAACGGGGGATCGCCCCTTTGGCGGGGGGAGACGCGATGGTGCGGTCGCGGACGGGTTGACCGTGGCGGCACCGTCGCCGCCGCGGTCGCCCCACAGGCGGTATTTACGGCCGGACAGACGCGGCCATATCGATGATCGGAGGGGACATGCCCAAGCAATCGACGGCCACAGTGCTGGCCCGGCGCCTGACCGAGGCCGTGGAACGCGCAGGCGTTCTGGATACCCCGGCTCAGCTGGCCGCCGCCCGAGTGCGTCGGCTGGTCGGGCGGGGCAGGCTCAAAGACCTCATCAGCGGAACCGCACTGGGGCATCCCGCCCATCCGCCGATGACCAGCCTGGTTATCGGCTCGTTTCTGTCTGCGCTGCTGCTGGACGTGCTGGCCCCGCGTTCCGGTTCGGCGGCGGCCAACCGGCTGACCGCCGTCGGCATCGTTGCGTTCGCGCCGACAGCCATCACCGGTATCAGCGACTGGGCCGACACCGAACTGTCCGATGAGGCGGTCCGGCGGGTGGGTCTGGCCCACGCCAGCGCCAATTCCGGCGCGCTGCTGCTCTATGTTGCGTCGCTGGTCAACCGGCTACGGGGCAGGCGACTGCGCGCTGCATCGCTGGGCCTCGGTGGCGCCCTCACCCTGGGCCTGGGCGGCT
Source organism: Mycolicibacter hiberniae (assembly GCF_010729485.1). Taxonomy (NCBI): domain Bacteria; kingdom Bacillati; phylum Actinomycetota; class Actinomycetes; order Mycobacteriales; family Mycobacteriaceae; genus Mycobacterium; species Mycobacterium hiberniae. Next base: position 2,654,398 of record NZ_AP022609.1, on the reverse strand, counting down.
ACCTGGGCGGCCACCTGGCCTATGCCCGCGGCGTCGGCGTCAACCAGACGGCGTTCGATCCGGGCCCGGCCGGCTGGACACCTGTGCTCGACAGTGCCGAGCTCGTCGAGGATCGCCTGCTTGCCGCCCATGCCGACGGCACACCGGTGTTGCTGCTTCGCCACGGTGGACGGGTGTTGGCCATCCACGACCGTTGCGGGCACCGTGGCTGCCTGCTGAGCAAGGGTGACTTGGACGGCACCGTGGTGACCTGCTCGTGCCACGGCTCACGCTTCGACATCAGCGACGGGACGCTGCTCCGCGGGCCGGCCACCGGTGATCAGCCGGCGCTGGAGTGCCGTGAGGTCGGTGGCCGGATCGAGGTGCGCGCAGCGCCGTGACCGCGGCAAGCATCGCTAGCGTCTAACGCCCACGGCCACCCGTGGCGCTCTGTCTGACGCCGGGGCCCGGCATCCACGGGTACCGACACCCATGGGGCTGCGGACCGGGCCGGCCCGGACGGTAGGCCGGCCCGGCGGTCAATGCCCCGCAGCGCCGCGTTGGTGTGCGGCTGTCGGGTGAACTCGCCCGCACTCGGCCCGTCCCTTCATGACTGGCGGGATACCCCCGCAATTGCACTGCTACACCACCCTTTCCGTTTCCGTGCCCGGCGGCCCGGGTATGCCAGCCGGTACGGGGCAACCGCCCGGAGCATGCGAGGGGGAGATCATGTCCAGACCACTGGAGGGCCGACGGGTCGCATTTCTGGTGGCGCCCGAGGGCGCCGAGCAGGTCGAGCTGACCGAGCCCTGGCGCGCGGTCACCGAGGCAGGTGGGCGGGCAGAGCTGGTGTCCACCGACGCCGGCCCGGTTCAGGCGTTCAACCATCTGGACCGCGGAGACAAATTCACCGTGGACCGCCAGGTCAACGCCGTGTCGGCGGACGACTTCGACGCGCTCGTCCTGCCGGGCGGGGTGGCCAACCCCGACCAGTTGCGCATGCAGGAACGGGCGGTGGCGTTCATCCGGGAATTCTTCGACGCCGGCAAACCTGTCGCGGTCATCTGCCACGGCCCCTGGACGCTGGTGGAAGCCGGTGTCGTCCGCGGCAGGCAGCTCACGTCGTGGCCCAGTCTGCGCACCGACATCGTCAACGCGGGTGGCCAGTGGGTCGACCGGGAGGTGGTTCGCTGCGACGGCGGGCCGTCGGTCCTGGTGTCGAGCCGCAAACCCGACGACCTGCCCGCGTTCTGCAGCGCGCTGGTCGAGGAGTTCGCGGTACGTGGGGCGCGGTTGTAATGGCAGAGCCGATTGCTGCCGAGACGGATAATCGCCGAGCCCGGCTGTGGGTCAACTGGGTCGCTGCCCTGCTGACCGTCGCGGGTGCCGCTCTGGTCATGGTGTTCGCGACGGGGGCGGTGCTCAGTACGGCCGCCTGCAGCACCGGAACCTGCCCCGACCTCGGGCCGAGCGGAGCGGTCTTCGGCGTGCTCTATTACGGCGCTCCGGTGATCGCCGCGCTGACCGTCCTGGCGTCGTTCTTCACGGCGGGCCGACGCCGCGGATTCCTGGTGCCGGTTGCCGGTTGGGTGCTGCTGACCGCCGATCTCCTGGCGCTGCTCGTCGCGTTCCGGCGCTGAACGGGCCCGCGCCCGCCGGTTACCGGTCGCCTTGCCTGGGTATGCGTCACCGCTATGGATCAGCGCCGGGCACCCGTACTGGAAGCTTTGGCCGACTACCAACGCAAGGATCGGTACGGGTTCAGCCCGCCCGGACATCGACGGGGCCGCGGGGCCGATGCGTAGGTGCTCGCCGCGCTGGGCAGTGATCTCTTCGCGGCCGACGTGCTCGCGCGCGGCGGTTTGGACGACCGGCCGGCGCGCGGCGATATCCTCACCGACCCCGAGCAGCTCATGGCCGAAGCGGTTGGCGCCTCGGCGGCCTTCTTCTCCACCTGCGGCAGTTCGCTGTCGGTGCGGGCCGCGATGATGGCGGTGGCCGGCACCGACGGCGGACTGCTGCTGCCGCGCGACAGCCACAAAGCGGTGGTGGGCGGGCTGATCTTCTCCGGTATCGCACCGCGTTGGATCGCCCCGCGCTGGGATACCGAGCGGCATCTGTGCCATCCGCCGTCGCCCGGACGGGTCGCCGACGCCTGGGAGAAGAACCCCGATGCCGCGGGAGCCCTGGTTGTCAGCCCCTCGCCGTACGGCACCTGCGCGGACCTGGCTGCCATCGCCGAGATCTGTCATCGCCGGGGCAAGCCGCTGATCGTCGATGAGGCATGGGGGGCTCACCTGCCCTTCCACGAGGACCTGCCGACCTGGGCGATGGACGCCGGCGCCGACGTTTGCGTGGTCAGCGTGCACAAGATGGGGGCCGGCTTCGAACAGGGCTCGGTGTACCACGTCCAGGGTGATCTCATCGACCGGGATCGGCTCCGGGCGTGCGCCGACCTGTTGATGACCACCAGCCCCAGCGTGCCGATCTACGCGGCGCTCGACGGCTGGCGACGGCAGATGGTGCGACACGGGCATGAACTGTTGGACGCCGCATTGACGTTGGCGGCCGACGTGCGCGGTCGCGTCGGCGAGATCTCCGACGTCGAGGTGCTCGACGAATGCGTTGCTCGGCACAGAGGCCTCGCACGATCTGGACCGGTTGCAGGTGCTGATCGATGTGTCGGCCACCGGTACGTCGGGCTACCAGGCCCGGGACTGGTTACGCGAACACCGTTGCCTTGATGTCGGATTGGCCGATCATCGGCGTGTGCTGGCCACTCTGTCATTCTCCGACGATTCCAGCACCGCTGACCGGCTGCTGGATGCGTTGCGGGGGTGGCGGAGCGCCGCGGCGTGTTTCGAGCCGCCGGCTCCGATCTGCCTGCCCTCGCCGCGGGACCTGCAGCTGGATTCGGTGCAGCTGCCCCGAGACGCCTTTTTCGGCGCCACCGAAATGGTCGCCGCATCGCGGGCCGGCGGGCGCATCGCGGCAGAGCAGATCACGCCGTATCCGCCCGGAGTGCCGGCGGTGGTGCCCGGTGAGCGACTCACCCCCGCGGTCATCGATTATCTGCGCTCGGGGCTGTCAGCCGGAATGGTGCTGCCCGACGCCACCGATTCGACACTGGAGCACATCCGCGTGGTGGCCTAGGGTTTTGCCCCCTGCCGGTGGGGGTAGCCAGTGAACATGGCACACAAGACTTTGCACGGCCCCATTGATGTCGTTGACTTCCTCACCGAACAGCATCACCGGATCAAGGCCCTGTTCGACGAGACGCTGCGGGCTGCCGGCGGCGAGCGCGACGAGTCTTTCGTTCGGCTGCGCCGCCTGCTGGCCGTTCACGAGACGGCCGAAGAGGAGATCGTGCACCCGCGTGCCGCCCACGAACTCGAGGACGGCCGCAGCATGATCCAGGCGCGCCTGGCCGAGGAGAAGCAGGCCAAAACGACGCTCAGTGAACTCGAGGACGTTGACGTCGATTCGGAGTTCTTCACCGAGAAGCTCCGGGAACTGCGCGACGAAGTCGTCGACCACGCCGAGCACGAAGAGCGCGAGGAGTTCGCAGGACTGCGCAGCGAACTCAGTGACTCCGAGCTCAAGCTGCTGGAGCGTGCGGTCAAGCTCGCGGAGACCATCGCACCGACGCGACCCCATCCCGGGGTGGAGGGCGCACTGGCCAATGCCTTCGTCGGGCCGTTCGCCTCGATGATGGATCGCGCCCGTGACGCGATCCTGGGGTACGACTGATGATCGGCCTCGGACTGCTGCTCCTGATCCTGGGACTGGTGTTCGGCGTCTACGTGCTCTGGGCGGTCGGGATCGTCCTCCTGGTCATCGGGGCCGTGCTCTGGCTGCTCGGTAGAGCGGGACGGCCGGTCGGCGGCAGACGGCACTGGTACTGACCGCCCCTTCTGGGGTTGCGCGGCTAGCGAGCGGCTAGCGCGGCGCCGCCGTCACACCCGCCCGCCGGCGCCCAGCGTGCTCTGCATGTCCGGCTTCATGGCCACCAGTTGCGCGTTCCAGTAGCCCCAGCTGTGCACTCCGTTGGTGTCGATGTTGAACGTCGCGTTGTGGCCGCCCGCGCCGGTGTAGGCGTCGCGGAAGGCGACGTTGCTCTGCATGACGATCTGTTCGATCACCTGGCCGGGAAGGCTTCCCTCGCCGATGATTTCCGACGGTGTGCCGTTTCCGCTGTAGATCCACAGCCGAGTGTTGTTGCCCGCCAGGCGCCCGGCCTGCACCGTCGGATCGTTGCGTTGCCAGCCGGCGCTGCCCGAGGGGCCCCACATGTCCTGCGGGTTGAAACCGCCCTCATCGTTCATCGCCATGCCGATCAGCGTGGGACCGTTGCCGCTCGACGGTGTCAACAGTGCTGAAAGCGATGCTGCGTAGGCGAATTGCTGCGGATGGTAGGCGGCCAGCGTCAGCGCTGAGGACCCGGACATCGAGACCCCCACCACCGCGTTTCGGGTTGAACGCACGCCTTTGCCGGACAGGAAGCTGGGCAGCTCGCTGGTCAGGAATGTTTCCCATTTGTAGGTCTGCCCGTTGGCCGAGCCGTACCAGTCGGAGTAGAAGCTGGAGCGCCCGCCGACCGGCGCCACCACCGACATTCCCGAACCGCTGTATTCGCTGAACGCGGGCGTGTCGATGTCCCAGCCGCTGCGATCGTCCCGGGCCCGCAGACCGTCGAGCAGGTAGACCGCCGGCGCACCGCCGCCCTGGAATTGCACAGGGATGTTGCGGCCCATGCTCGCCGACGGAACCTGCAAGAACTCGGGACCGGCCGCGGCCGCGGGCCCAGAGGCCGCGCCGAAGCCGATCACGGCGGGCAGCAACGCCGCGGTGAGCGCGACTCCCCGATGCCGGCGGTGCATTGTGCTTTTCGACATATTTTCTCCCCTTTTCCACGCAGACCCGATGCCAAGGCCCGGCGGCCGGGTGTGCGAGAGGGGAGAAAGTCGACACAGGGCCCGTGAGGCTTGGTTTGATCCGCTGGCATACCAGACACCACGGATCGCTGCCCTTCCGTCTGAAGGCAGAGACCTGACCTACCTGTCTTAACAAAGCAGGGGGCCGTTGTCCAGTGGTGCTGCGAAAACCGTGGCCGCCCATAAAACTTTGGCTCGGCCGGTTTGAGTGGGTCCAGAGGTGGTTACCTCCATCGACATGTTCGCGCCTACCTGTCTCGGTTCCCTTGCCCCGCTGGCGATCGCGGTATCCGCGGCTGGAGCATCGGTGCTGCTCGGCCCCGGTGCTCCCGGGGCGGGCGCCGCTTCGTGCCCCGATACCGAGGTGGTCTTTGCCCGGGGGACCGGAGAAGCGCCCGGCGTCGGCCCGACCGGACAGGCGTTCCTCAACGCGCTGAACGCACGCCTGGGAACCAGCCCGGCCGTCTACGCGGTCAACTACCCGGCCAATGATCACTGGGACACCGGGGTGGATGGCATTCGTGACGCGGGAGCGCACGTCGTCTCCCGGGCCACGGCCTGCCCCAATACCAAGATGGTGCTGGGCGGTTACTCCCAGGGCGCCGCGGTGATGGGCTTCGTGACGTCGGCTCAGGTCCCCGACGGGGTGGACCCCGCCACGGTGCCCAAGCCGCTGGATCCCGACGTCGCCGAGCATGTGGCAGCCGTGGTGCTGTTCGCCATGCCCAATGAGCGGGCGATGAACTTCCTCAACGAGCCCGCGGTCGTGATCGGCCCCCTGTATCGGGCCAAGACGCTGCAGGTGTGTGCGCCGGAGGATGCGGTGTGTTCCGACGGTATGAACTTTGCCGCACATGACAGTTATGCCGGGGCCGATGCCTCGATGGTTCAGCAGGGAGCGGACTTCGCCGCCCACCAGCTGGCGCGGGGCCGGGTCGGATAGTTAGCACGGGGGAGACCCCGCGGCTCATGGCCGGTCGGCGAGCGGATCCTGGGCCGCAACGACATTCGCTCCGAAGCGGCAGCCGTTGGCCGCCGACCTCGGAGCGAAGTGCACTCAGGGGCGCCGGCCCAGGTTCTGCACGCCCGCCAGGGCCTCGTCCAGCGACGACGAGGTCAGCAGGGCCTGCGTCGGGTCGCAGATGCGCAACAGGCGCGCTACCGCCGCGCCGGGGACCGTCGTGCAGTGGACGCTGGTCTGAGCGCATCGTTCGGCAATGGTCCGTAGCGCCGAGAAGCCTGCGACACCAAAGAAATCCAGGTTGTCGAGGTCCAGAACCAACCATTCGCAGTAGCGTACGCATTGCTGCACGTAGTCGGCCAGTTGGCCGGCGTTGGCGGCGTCGAGTTCGCCGCCCACGGTGACCACGGCACCGCAGCGTCCCCAGCGGGTGACGGAGCGCGCGGTGCGGCTTTCCCAGGTATCGGATGGGGGAGGGGCGTGCGGCGGGGACGCCGAGTCGACGGTTTTCAAAGCGGGCATGGGGATTGCTCCATCAGTTAAGTCTCATACTGTGGATCGCGTCGATGCGAGTTACACCTTCACGGATGAGATGCAGGGAGGAAGCCTCCCTGGCGAGCGTGGGTGACGCGTCTTTCCGGGTGGCTGTTAACTCAACCTGCTAGTCAACCTACGCCGATATTCGCCGCTCTGCAACGATTCGGTAACGGCGCTTATGGCAGCGCGCCCCGATTCCGTTGCAGCAAACCGCTTCCCCGGTGCGTTCGTGTTTGACCGCCGCAGGTCGGGGTAAAAGCCGGTAATGGCATTTGCGCAGACCACCCCGCGTTGCATCCTGGTCTGGCATGTGCACGGCTCATGGATGGATTCGTTTGTCGCGGGTCCGCACCGCTATCTCATTCCGGTCAACGCGCCCCGTGCTCCCGACGGGCGGGGGTGTTGCGGCCGGGACTGGCGGAACGCGCATGAAGTTCCCGTGGGCGCCCTGCGCGAGCGGGAGATCGACTTGGTGGTGCTGCAGCGGCCGCACGAGCTGGAACTGGCCGCACGCCTCCTGGGCCGTCGCCCCGGAGTCGATGTCCCCGCGGTGTACGTCGAGCACAACACTCCTCGGCCGTTTGTGGTGGAGAGCCGGCACCCGATCGCGGACCGCGACGACATCCCACTCATCCACGTCACCGCTTTTAACCAGCTGATGTGGGACAACGGTCGGGCGCCGACCATGGTCATCGATCACGGGATCGCCGACCCGGGCCATCTGTACACCGGCGACATTGCGGCCGCAGGTGTTCTGATCAACGAGCCGCTGCGGCGGTGGCGCACGGTGGGTGCCGACCTGCTGGGCGTGCTGGGCCAATCCGCGCCGGTCGACGTGTGGGGCATCGGCACCGAAGCCCTCAACGAGCCGGCGCATCGGTGCGCCGGCGTGGTCGGCCGTGGCGACTTGCGGTCCGACCAGCTCATGAAAGAACTGGCGCACCGCCGGGTGTATCTGCATACCGCGCGCTGGACCTCGTTGGGGCTGTCGCTACTGGAAGCCATGTTTCTGGGAATGCCGGTGGTGGCGGTGGCCGCGACCATGGCCCCGCTGGTGGTGCCGCCCGAGGCGGGTGTGGTCAGCGCCGACCTCGACACGTTGGGGGCCGCGCTCCGCGGCCTCATCGCCGACCGGTACCTGGCCGAGGTGGTCGGCAAGGCGGCCCGCAACTACGCCATGGAGCACTTCGGCCTTGATCGCTTCCTGCACCAATGGGACCGGGCCATCGAGGCGCAGTGCACGTCCGCGGGCGGCGGTACCGGGGGAGGGGTGCAGTGAAGGTCGCCATGGTGTCCGAACATGCCAGTCCGCTCGCGGCACTGGGCGGGGCCGATGCGGGCGGCCAGAACGTCCACGTCGCCGAACTGTCGGCGGCGCTGGCCCGCCGCGGTCACGATGTCGAGGTCTACACCCGTCGAGACAACCCCGAGCTGCGCGAACGCGTGCGCACCGACCGGGGTTACACGGTGGTGCACGTGCCGGTGGGGCCGCCGCTGCCCGTGCCAAAAGACGAACTGCTGTCCTACATGGTCGGCTTCGGTCGCTACCTGGACGCGCAGTGGGAGCGCGAGCGGCCGGACATCGCGCATGCGCACTTCTGGATGTCGGGGATCGCCGCCCAGCTGGCCGCCAAACGCCGCCGGGTGCCCACGGTCCAGACCTTTCACGCGTTGGGCGTGGTGAAGCGGCGCCACCAGGGCAATCGCGATACCAGCCCGGCCGAGCGGCTGCGGCTCGAGGCCCGCGTCGCCGAAGATGCGACCTGGGTGACGGCCGGCTGTACCGACGAGGTTTTCGAGTTGATGAGACTGGGCCGGGACCGATTGCGGATCTCGGTGGTGCCCTGCGGCGTCGACGTGGATCGGTTCACTCCCCGCGGTCCGGTCGCGCCCCGCTCGGCGCGACGGCGCATCGTCGCGGTCGGCCGGTTCGTCCCACGCAAGGGATTCGACACGCTGATAGCGGCGTTGCCCCGCCTGCCCGGCGCCGAGTTGGTGATCGCGGGGGGCCCCGAGCGAACCGATCTCGACACCGTGCCCGAGGCACGACGGCTGTTGGAGCTGGCCGCCGATCTCGGTGTTGCCGAACGAGTCTCGCTGTGCGGTTCGGTGGCCCGCAACGATATGCCGGCCCTGTTGCGGTCCGCAGATGTCGTGGCATGCACACCGTGGTACGAGCCTTTCGGCATCGTTCCGCTGGAAGCGATGGCCTGTGGGGTGCCGGTGGTGGCGTCGTCGGTGGGCGGCATGCTCGACACCGTCGTGCACGACAAGACCGGCCTGCTGATACCACCGAAGGATCCGGTGGCCTGCGCCAACGCGATCGGCGCCATCCTGGGGAACCCCCGCGCAGCGGAAGGCTTCGGGGCCGCCGGACGCGAACGGGCCCGGTCGAGATACTCCTGGGATCGGATCGCCGGCGACACGTTGCGGGTCTACCAACGGCTCCTGCCGGCCGTTCCGTCGGCCCGCAGGGTGGCCCATGCGCCCGGCTCCCGGTGAGCCCTGACGTGCCAGCCGATGCCAGAAGTAGTTGCCCCGTCGGCCTCAGCGGAGGAACATGTATGCATCTGAAGGGCGGAGCGAAGGATGGCGGTGACGAGCCGCAACGACATGATGCGCGAGGTGGCGGACCTGGTTCAGAACTTGAATCAGCGATCGGGCGTCGCGTCTGCGGGTGCGTTGGATGAGTTGGTGGCGAACCTCTTGACGCACATGCCCTGTGCCCAGCACGCCGGCGTAACGCTCACCACCGCGCGCCGCGAGATCCAGACCCCGTGGGCCACCGACCGATACCCGGCTCTGTTGGACGATGCCCAGCGCCGTCTCGGGGAAGGTCCGTGTCTGGCAGCGGCCTGGGAGCACCACGTGGTCCGGGTGGACGACATCGCGTGCGAGCAGCGCTGGCCGTCCTTCTGTCGAGAGGTGTTGGCCACCACGCCCATCCGGTCCATCCTGGCGTTCGAACTGTTCACCGGCCAGGACACCACCGGTGCGCTGAACTTCTACTCCGAGTCCGCTCACGCGTTCGACGACGACTCGGTGGAGGTGGGCTTGACGCTGGCCACCCACGCCGCGCTGGCCTGGCACATGGTTCGTCGTGACGAACAGTTCCGCAGCGCGTTGGCCTCTCGCGACGTCATCGGCCAGGCCAAGGGCATGCTCATGGAACGGTTCGGCATCGACGCCCTGCAGGCCTTCGAGTTGCTCAAGCGGCTGTCGCAGACGTCGAACACTCCGCTGGCGGGGGTGGCACAGCAAGTGGTGAACCACCGCTGATGCCAGGGACAGCGGCCGGGCGCGGTGAGTCGGCGCGGCCCGTCGGCGACGGTCAAAGCCGGTTCTCCGGGCCGAGCACAGCCCACACCGTTTTGCCGTTCGGGGCGGGGTTGCTGCCCCATGCGCGACACAGGGCGCCGACAACTGCCAGACCGGAAGCCCGATCGGCTCCCCCAGTGGCGAGTTCGTGGCGAATCGCGGGGACGGCACTGTTGTCGTGAACGGCAATGGTGATCGTGGCGCTGGTGCTTTCCAGCGCTACCACCACGGGGCTGTTGGTGTGCCGCAGCACGTTTTCCACCAGTACGTCGACGATCACCTTGGCTGCCGGTATCAGCAGTTCCTGCGACCACCTGGTCAGCCATTCGGCTACGAAGTCCCGGGAACCGCGCAGGCTGCTGACGCGATGCGGCAACACCGCATGGACGCGTCGGCGCGGAAGCGGTCCCCCCGTCAGTGAGCCCACCGCGGACTCGACGTCGGCGTGCACCGAGAGGTAGCGCGTCACTCCGGCGTTCGCGATCGCGGCGGCTACGTCTGGTCGCGGACAGACCAGCAGGATCGGTATAGCCGGCCAGGTGCTGACATGCCAACGTGCACTCGTGAATACCGACCAAGCCGACGACGCCGGGACATCGAGCCCACTGACGTCGACCACCACGGCGGGCGGCTCCGCGAGCGCCGCCCTGATCACACAGTCGCGCAGTTCGAGGTAGGTGCTGCTGTCCAACGTGCCAGCAGCGGTCAGCAGGCAGGACCCGGCGGCGGTCGCCACCGTCACCGTCAGCTGACTCGGCGCGCTAGTCAGGGTCGTCCTCCTGCGGGCAGGCCGTGCCGGCCCGCGACCTCGCCCCAACCTCGCCGGCTGACGCCCCCCCGCCGACGACGCGCAGGGGGCGGGATTTGCTTGCCATCACACTCACCACATTGGGGTGGCTACCCACTCCGGCCGCGCCGCCAACCTTCACCGTGCGGCGATGTCCAGCGTATTCTTCGGGCGCTGTGTCAGGTTACGGTCAAAAGGGTGTGGTCCAGATCGGACAGGACGTCGCCCGGCAACCTGCCGGTGAACGCCGCCAGGAAGCGGGTCGCCAGGTCCCGGACCTTGACGTTGGTCTCCTGGGAACGCCACACCAGAATGTCGAACGCCCGCTCGGCGGAGATGCCGTAGGCGACCATCAGCACACCCTTGGCCTGTTCGATCACCGCTCGTGACTGCGCGACCTCGGAGACCGCGGCGCTGACATCGGCCTGCAGCACCTCGGTGACATCCACGTAGAAGCCCGCCGTGCCGGTCACCACGCCGGCCTCGTCGAGCATGCGGTCGCCGACCACGATCACCCAGTGTTCCTGGCCGCCGGTATCGATGATCCGGTGCCGGCTGCTGAACGGCTCGCCCTGCAGCACCCGCTCCAACACCTCGGCAACCTGAGGTCGGTCCTCCGGATGCTTGTGTTGCAGCAGCAACTCCGTGTTCGGCACGATCGTTCCGGGCTCGTAGCCATGCATGCGCGCCACCGCATCCGACCATTCCCAGCGCTGCTCGCCCAGCCAGTACCGAAACCGGCCGACCCGCTGCGGCTCGCCATGGCCGACTATCAGGTCCAAGTCGCTGTGGACCTCGGGGTCGCCGCCCCGTGGTGTCGCGAACGAAGCATCGACATCGCCGATCACCGCATATCCGCCTTCTCCTACCTCAACGACATGAGTTGATTTCCCCACCGCCGGCGGGCGAGCCGCGGTCTGGAACAGCAGGCGTGAACACCCGGACAGTCCCGACCGGCGCTGCCTACTGAACGCCCGAGCCTCGTAACTATCCATAAGTGCGCCATGCCGTGCAACCACCTTATCCGTGTTTCCCCGCACGTCGTGCTGGGTAAGCGCTGTGACGAGGTGCGGAGAGGTTCCCGCAAGGGGGGCCTGCCGTTAAGTATCCGTTCCATGGGAGGGGTCAGGTGAAGCTTTCCAAAACTGCGGTCAAAAGGGCTGCCGGTGCGGCGGGAATCGCCCTGCTGGGCGTCTTCGCCGCTTCCACCGCTATGGCCGAGCCGGCGACTCAACCGTTCGGGACACCCGAACAGCTCGACGGTGGGGCGATGGCGACGACCTACACGGTCAGCGATCTGGGCCCGGCCGACGTCGTGATCCCCGGCTACCAACCCCGCGGCAAGCTCTACCAAGCCGACGTGACCGCCCACGCCGACCGTGGAACGGTGACCCCGGTGGTGGCCGACTTCAGCGCCCGCGCCGGTGACAGCCAGGCCTATCAGGTGATCAACACGGTGCCCACACCGGGCGGTATCAACCCCGGGCCCATCACCCAGGGCAGCGCGGCCAACGGCAAGATCTACTTCGACGTCACCGGCCCGCCGCCGGACGAAGTGGTCTACAACGACGGCGCCCAGGACGTGTTGATCTGGACGAGCCAGACCTGACACCGAGCGGCGATGGGCCCGGTCGGCGGATCGGGTCCATGGGGACGTGGCCGCGGTGCACGCGCTCGACCGGGTTCTGATCGCCGGCGGCGCCGGATTCCTCGGGAGTCGGTTGTGCGCCGCACTGCTGGCCCGGGGCGCGCAGCGGGTGTGGTGTGTCGACGATTTATCCACCAGTTCGGCGGCCAATTTCGCCGCAGTGAGCCGCCTTGGCGGACTGGAGTTCGTCGAGCACGACATCACTCTGGGTTTTGACGATCCCACCCGGTTCGGGCCACTTGATGCGGTGTTCCATCTGGCCTCGCCGGCCTCGCCGGCGGACTATCTGCGGCTGCCGATAGCGACCCTGCGCGCCGGCGCTGCGGGCACCTTGGCCGCGCTGCGTCTCGCCGAGGCATGCCGAGCGCGGTTCGTGCTGGCGTCCACCAGTGAGGTCTACGGCGACCCGACCGTGCACCCCCAGACTGAAAGTAATTGGGGCAACGTCAATCCGATCGGCCCACGCAGCGTCTACGGCGAGGCCAAGCGGTATGCCGAGGCGCTGTCGTTCGCCTACCACCGATCCCGCGAGGCCGACATCGGGGTGGCCCGAATCTTCGACAGTTACGGGCCCGGAATGCGGCCGGACGACGGCCGGATGGTGCCGACGTTCTGCAGACAGGCCCTGCGTGGCGAACCGATCACTGTCGCCGGCACCGGTCTGCAGACCCGCTCACTGTGCTTCGTCGACGACACCCTCGCCGGGCTGATCGCCCTGGCCGAGCGCGACGTCACCGGCCCGGTCAACATCGGCAGCCCGGACGAGCTCACCGTGCTGCACGTCGCCGAATTGATCCGCGAGGTGTCGGCAAGCGTGTCGCCGATCCGTCATGTGCCCGCAGCACCGGACGACCCGCGCCGACGCTGCCCGGATATCCGCCGGGCCCTCGAAGCTCTGCAATGGCATCCAGTCGTCGGAGCTGCCGAGGGCCTCGAGCGGACCGTTTCCTGGTGCCGAAGCCAGATCGGCTTCACCGCAAGGCATTAGTCAACCGGTTCGCCAACCGTTTAGCTGCGCTTCGGGTGGGTAGTCCACTTCGGTATCGAAGCGGTTCGCGTAGTCCGGGGGAGTGCGGGTGCAAGTTCTGGGCGTCAACGCCTTCTTCCACGACCCAGCCGCGGCGGTGGTCGCCGACGGCCGGATCGTCGCGACGGGCGAGGATGAGCGGTTCAGCCGGCGCAAGCACGGCAAGCAGCCGGTGGCCTTCTCGACCTGGGAGATGCCTGTGCCCGCCGCCCGCTGGTGTCTGGAGTTCCGGTGGTGGTCAACACCAGCGTCAATGCCGCCGGCCGTTCGATGGTCTCGGCGCTGGGGCCCTTTGTGATTCGGCGGCATGCTTGATGACGCCGAGCTACGCACTGGTGATACCGACGATAGGACGCCCATCGCTGAATCGGCTGCTGGCGGCGCTGGGCGAGGGGGCCCGGCTGCCGGCCGGCGAGGTGATCATCGTCGATGACCGGCCGGGCAGGCCGGCGCCGCTGTGGCCCACAACGGGTTTCCTTGCGATCACCGGACTGCGATCCGGGGGACGCGGACCGGCCGCCGCGCGCAACGTCGGCTGGCAGGCCGCTCGCGCGGACTGGATCTGCTTTCTCGATGACGACGTGGTGCCCGGACGCAACTGGTGCGAGCGCCTGGAGACCGATCTGTGTGATGCCGGCCCGGACGTGGTCGGCTCGCAGGCGAGGATCGTGGTGCCCAGGCCGGCTTACCGCTGCCCCTTCGATCATGAACGGCGCACCCTGCGACTGGCCGATGCCCGCTGGATCACCGCGGACATGGCCTATCGGCGCGAGGCGCTGGTGGCCTGCGGCGGTTTCGACGAACGTTTCCCGCGCGCATATCGCGAAGACGCCGATATTGCACTGTGCCTGACGAAGGCGGGTGGCCGGATCACGGTCGGGACACGCGAAACTGCGCGCCCGATAGCCGGCCGAGGGTCCGACACCAGCCGCGTCTTGAGCAGTGTGGGGGTCCAGCGGGGCAACCGCGACGACGAGCTGATGCGCCGCGAGCACGGCCACGGGTGGCGGGCCGCCATCGGCGAGGGCCGCGGACGGCTCCCGCTGCACCTGATCGCCTGCGCTGCGGCGATGGGCGGAATTCTGGGGCTGCTGGGCCGCCGGCGCGGGCTGCTGCGCCCCAGGTGGCCGGCCTGGCTCGGGATTACCGTCGACTTTGCGTTGCGTCGTATCGCCGCCGGGCCCAGGAGTCGTCGTGAGGCGATCGCCACGGTGATCTCCAGCATGCACATTCTCCGGTAGCGGGGGCCCAGCGCACTGGCGTGCCCCTGCGCTTTCGCGATGCCCGGCCGAACCGCCGCCGGCGGTGCCGCTGGGCGTGCCCGCATGACCTGCGTGGCTAACGGCACACCGGGTGGCTACGGACGGCGTTTTACGACCCGGTTCCGCCACCGATGTTTATGCCCCGACCATCGGGGTAAACGCCCTGCAGAACGTGCCACCGACGGCACGACGGAATTACCAGGGGGGCACCATGGGTGCGCTGAGACTATCGGGCAAGACGCTGGCCTCATCGGTGGCGATCGCAGGTCTGGCGACCGCCGCAGTCGTGATCGTGGCCGGGCCGGGTTCGGCCGGGCCCGCGAGTGCGGACCCCGAGTCCGTGGACACCTCAGAGACCGTGAGCACTCCGTCCACGACGGGCGCCGCTACCACAACGATTTCGGAATCGACCTCCGTCAGCGCTCCGGCGACTGGGAACTGAACCGCATCGCCGTGCTCGACCACGTGCGGCCGCGGTGCCGCAGCGACGCACGGCGCTCGCGGACAGTCCAGTGCGCTCTCGAACCGGTGGCATAGCGATGGCAGAGACGAAAGTTCCGGGTGCGCAACGCTACCTGCCGGAGCGGCGAACACTGGCAGCATTGCGCGAGGCAGCCGGTCAATGCCGCGGCTGCACCCTGTACCGCGATGCGACCCAGACCGTGTTCGGCGAGGGCCGCCGAGGCGCACCGTTGATGCTGGTCGGTGAACAACCCGGCGACCACGAGGATCTCGAGGGGCACCCGTTCGTGGGTCCCGCCGGGCGCTTGCTGGACCGAGCCGTCCGGGAGGCCGGCATCGACCCGGAACTGACCTATGTCACCAATGCCGTCAAACATTTCAGATTCACCAGCCGTACGGGAACCACCCGCCGGATTCACCAGACGCCCAGCCGCACCGAGGTGGTGGCGTGCCGCCCGTGGCTGATCGCCGAGATCGACTCGGTGCGGCCTTACGTGGTGGTCTGTTTGGGCGCCACCGCCGCACAGTCGTTGCTGGGACCGTCATTTCGCATCTCCCACGGTCGCGGAGAGCTGCGGTGCCTGCCGGGCCTGGCGGGATCCGGCGGCAGGCCGCAGGTGCTGGCCACCGTTCATCCCTCGGCAGTGCTGCGCGACCGCAGCGAACAGCGTGCCGAGGCTTACCGAGCCTTCGTCGACGACCTACGGGTGGCTCGCAAAGCCGTGAGCGAAACCGGTGCGCCGGTGGCGCAACCCACCGTTTGACAACGCCGGTGGCGGGTAACCGAGTGCCAGTCGAAGGGAGCAATTGATGCCGAATACTGCGGACTTCATCCTCGAGCGGCTTCGTCAGTGGGGGGTCCACCGAATCTTCGGCTACCCCGGCGACGGCATTCTGTCGATGGTGGGTGCGCTGGACCGCGCCGGCGGCGATCCCGAGTTCATCCAGCCGCGCCATGAGGAGATGGCCGCGTTCATGGCGACCGGCCACGCCAAGTTCACCGGAGAACTCGGCTGCTGCCTTGCCACGTCCGGCGGCGGTGCCATCCATCTGCTCAACGGCCTCTACGACGCCAAGCTGGACCACCAGCCGGTGGTTGCGATCGTCGGTCAGCAGCGGCGGTTGTCGCTGGGTACGGCGTTCCAGCAGGAGATCGACGCAAACTCGCTGTATAAGGATGTCGCTTCGGATTTCGTCCAAACGTGCATGGCACCCGTGCAAGCCCGCCATCTGGTGGACCGAGCCTGCAAGGTGGCGCTGACCAATCGGACGGTGGCCACCATCATCCTGCCGGAGGACGTCGCCGAGGAAGAGGCGGTGACCTCGCCGCCGCGGCAGCACGGTGCCGTCTTCAGCAGTGTCGGATGGACCAAGCCGCGGATGATCCCGCCGCCGAGCGAACTGCGCAGAGCCGCCGAGATCCTCAACGAGGGCGAGAAGGTTGCGATCCTGGTTGGAGCAGGCGCCGCCGATGCCGCCGACGAAGTGGCTGAGGCCGCCGATCTGCTCGGCGCCGGGGTGGCCAAAACGGCGCTGGGCCGCGCTGCGTTACCCGATGAGTTGCCCTATGTGACCGGTCCGATCGGCCTGCTGGGCTCCACGGCCAGTGACGCGATGATGTCGGGCGCCGACACCCTGTTCATGATCGGGACCAGCTTTCCCTATTCCGAATGGCTGCCCGAGGAGGGGCAGGCCCGGGGGGTGGAGATCAACCACGACGGGAAGATGATCGGGGTGCGCTATCCCGTCCAGGCGAACCTGGTCGGCGACTCGAAAGACACGCTCGCCGAGCTGATTCCACTGCTGCGTCGCAAGAAGGACCGGTCGTGGCGGAACAAGATCGAACGCGAGGTGCAGACCTGGTGGCGGGTGCTGGACGACCGCGCTCACGACAAGGCCAGCCCGCTGCACCCCGAGCTGGTGGTTCATGAGCTGTCCAAGCGGCTGCCCGACAACGCCGTGGTCACCACCGATGCCGGTTCGGTCACCAACTGGTGGGCGCGGCACCTGCGGCTACGGCGCGGCATGGCGGCCTCGCTGTCCGGCAACCTGGCGACAATGGGCCCCGGAACCCCGTATGCGATCAGCGCCAAACTGGCCCACCCGCATCGGCCGGTGATCGCCATCGTCGGCGATGGCGCGTTCCAGATGAACGGCATGGCGGAGATGATCACCGTGAAGCGCTATCGCGACCGGTTGTCCGGGGGACCGCTGATCTTCTGCGTGTTCAACAACAAAGACCTCAACCAGGTGACCTGGGAGCAGCGCGCGATGGGCGGTGATCGGAAATTCGAAGACTCGCAAACGCTTCCAGACGTACCCTATGCCGAGTTCGCGCAGCTGCTGGGTTTGACCGGCATCCGCTGCGACAGCCCCGAGACCATAGGCGCCGCGTGGGATCAGGCATTGGCCGCGCCCGGCCCGGTGGTGCTGGAAGTGGTTGTGGATCCTGACGTCCCGCCAATGCCGCCGCGCATTGAGAAGACGATGGCCAAGAACACCGCCAAAGCGATGCTCAAGGACCCGGACAGGGCAAGCGTCGTCGCCCAGGGCGCACGACAGAAGATGCATGAGTTCACCGAGTCCGCCCGGCAGTCGGTGCGCGACATCCGCAGCAAGAACGGCGGTTAGCCGCCGATGACAACCTTCTACCGGCCCAGCGCACTGCGCCGTAGTCCGCTGAACCTGGACGGCGTCTATGCGCCGCAGGACGATTCGCACCTTCTGATCGACACTATGAATGACACCGGCCTGGCGGGCGGCGCCCGTGTGCTGGATCTGTGCACGGGTAGTGGGGTGGCGGCCATCGCGGCGGCCGAGTCGGGCGCGGCAAGCGTCACCGCCTACGACATCTGCCCGCGCGCGGTGCGGTGCGCACGCGACAACGCACGTGCGGCCGGTGTGGACGTGACGATCCGGCAGGGGACCTGGAGTCAGGCACTGCGGTGCGCGCCCTTCGATCTGGTGGTTGCCAATCCGCCTTACGTTCCCTCGCCGGCCGACGGCGGTCCCATCCCGTCGGCGGGCGGACCAGAATGGTCCTGGAACGGCGGCGTCGACGGACGGATCGTGCTGGATCCGCTGTGCCGCTCCGCGGTATCGCTGTTGGGTGGGGGCGGGACCCTGCTGCTGGTGCAGTCCGCTCTTGCCGGGGTGGCGCACTCGTTGCGGAGTCTGCGCCGATCGGGCCTTGCCGCGCAGGTCGTGGCGGTGCGCGACATCCCGTTCGGCCCGGTGCTCTCGGCGCACGCCGATTGGCTGGAGCAGACCGGTCGAGTGCCGCGCGGCTGCCGCGTGGAACAGCTGGTCGTCATCCGGGCGGATAAGCCGTGAGCACCGTGGTGCGGCCAGTCCGCAACGGCCCGGTGCTGGTTGCCGGGCCCGTACGCATCGAGACGCCCGAAGGTGTCGTCGAATCGGATCGGTTCATGGTGGCCATCTGCACCTGCGGGCGCAGCCGCAACTATCCGCTGTGCGACACCAGCCATCGGCGGTGCAAGGGGGCGCGCGGCGGGGCCGGCGGCGACAGGGCCGACACGCAGTAGCCCCCGTCTAGGACTCGGCCTCGTAGTCGTCGTCGGGCAGCGGAACGCTGATGGCCTGTTCGATCACGTCGGCAGGATTGGCGTCGACCTCGGCGAGGTTTTCCAGCCGGGCCGGGTCCAGCCCCTCGTCGTCGGCGTCGGCGGGGACGCGCTGTTCGGCGAGATCCGCCTCCGATGCGTAGGTCGGCTCCTGAGGGTTGCTCATCATGACCCCTTTCGTTTCCCGGCTCGCAGCGCGGCCTGCGCCGACCGGTCGCCGCGCTGGACTGCCGCGAGCACGGCGTAGTCCGACTTCAGCGCAGTGTTGTCGGATCTCAACCGAGTGTTGTCGGACTGCAGTCTATTGTTGTCCGACTCCAGCCGGACGTTGTCGGCCTCCAGCCGGGCGTTTCGGGCTTCCAGGCCGAGGATCTGCCCGATGCCCGCCGTGTTGATCCCGATGGCGACCAGCTCGGTGATGCGGCGCAACCGAGCGAGATCGTCATCGCTGTAACGACGGGTCCCGCCCGCGGTGCGGGCCGGTGTGAGCAGCCCTCGGCTCTCATAGAGCCGCAGGGTCTGCGGGCCGATACCGGACAACTCAGCAGCCACCGAGATGCCGTATACCCCCAGCCCGGACCGGGCATTCATCGCATCACTCACCGGGTAGCGCTTCCACTCGCCGAAAACTCCGTCGATACCTCTTGCGGCAATCTAGCACTGGTGCTATATAAAAATCTATGTCGGCGGAAATAGATGTTCTGCCGTAGGACTAGGAGGTGGAGATGATGTTGATGCGTACGGACCCGTTGCGTGATCTCGACCGGTGGACCCAGCAGGTGTTGGGCACCGCGGCCAGGCCGGCGGTCATGCCCATGGACGCCTGGCGCGAAGGTGACCAGTTCATCGTCGAATTCGACCTGCCCGGCGTCGCGGAAGATTCCTTGGATCTCGATGTCGAACGCAATGTGCTGACGGTGCACGCCGAACGCCCCCTGGACCAGAACCGCGAAATGGTGTCCGCGGAGCGGCCGCGCGGTGTGTTCAGCCGGCAACTGTTCCTCGGCGACAACCTTGACGCCGAACACATCCAGGCCAGTTACCACGACGGCGTGCTACGGCTGACCATCCCGGTCGCGGAGAAGGCGAAGCCGCGCCGCATCAAGATCGCCAGCGGGCACGGCGAACGGATCATCAACGCCTGATTGCGAGGGGCCGGGCGGCGGCCTGCTACCCGGTGAAGGAGGTGAGCACCACGACCGCCGACACCCTGTCCGTGGAGGTCCTCGACGAAGCGGAGGACATTGTGCGCGCCGAATGGTTGCGCCTGTTCGCCGCGATACCGCAGACCTGCACCGCGGCACGCACCGAAATGCCCGTCGCCCGGCCTCGTCTTCGCACGCTCGCCGGCGTCAGTCCGGCGCGGCGTGGTTGGCCCGAACTCGTACCGCCCCGGTGCGGGTGGGAACCGCGGCAGCGCAGCGGGACCGTGTGGGCGACACAGCGATCGCCTCCGAGACCGCGGTGACTGCCAGGCCGCGAAGAAGGAGGTGATGCTCCAGCGATAACACCATGGCAGCGGTGGTACGCGGGCACCTCACGGTGCGGCGGTGCAGGCCCGGGTGCTCGACACAGCACCGGTCTGGAGGTCAGCCGCCACCGGCGTGTGCCATTGCCGCCCGCTATGTCACCGCGCGCGTCGGCGGGGTACCTGCTGTCTGCCTGCTCTCCTGGGCAGCGGGTACCCCGCCGGTGCTCTGCGCGCCACGTGCGCGAATGACGCCCCGGCCGGGCCGAGGCGCAGCACGCCGGTCAGCTCATCCGAAGGTGCGCCTGCACGGTGGTTCCCGTAGCAGCCGTGTGGATGCGGACCAGGTCCGCGGTCGCGTTGACGACGAAGAGGCCGCATCCGTGCCCGTCTCCATCGATGAAGGGCCGCCGACCGGCCAATCGGTCCGTCAGGTGCCCCAGATCGCGTGCCTGGCAGACCAATTGGCCGCCGGTGTCCCAGAGCAGAAGTGTGCACGGGCCGCGCCCGTGCTGCAGGCTGTTGGATGCCAGCTCATTGACGATCAGTTGCAAGTCCGCGATATCGGTGGCGGAGAAGCCGAACCAGCGCGCGTACTTCGCGCAGAACTGCCGGGCACCGGCCAGATCGGTGAGCCGGTGCAGCGTGTAGCTCGCCGCCGTGGGGCTCGGCGGCAGCGGCTCGTTGTAGCGGTCCCACGCGGCGTCGGGTGCGAAGCCCGGACTGGCTCGCTCTGGTTGCCCGGCACGTCCGAGCCGGGGATGGGTGATCTCGGCGTCGGCGAGCATCTTCGAGTCCAGGCCCGCGTCGTAGGGGCACAGCACGGTGACATCCCGGCCGGCAAAGGCCTCGTTGACCAGAGCCTCATGCTGGACGCAGGCCGGGTACTCCGGTGCCGACCGACCCTGCCAGACCAGCTCGCAAACCATCCGTACCGCACCGGAGGGGTGCCTGTCGGCGAATGTGCCCAGCACCCCGCCCAGTACGTGCCCGGGGTTGCGCCCCACGGTGCCGATGTCGACCAGGCTCACAGCCGCGGCGGTGTCCGCCGGTAAGGCCTGGCGCAGTCGCGACAGGTTCGGCCCGGGCACCGCCACCAAGACGGGCTGCCCGTCCGCCACACCGTCGGCGACGAACGGCACCAGGTAGTCGAGATACTCCTGCGGTGACCGGTAGAACAGGGCGATGTGCCCCGCAGGGCCGCGCTGAAGATCGGCGGTGACCGTCATCGCACCCAGCCCCGTCTATCCGCGCGTGAACGAGCCGCAGCGCAGGCTCGAATCCATCAGCGCGAGGCGCGGTCCGGGGGCGTCCGGCGTGCCGTGAGTACCGATCAATACCAGTAGCGCCGGCCGGCTACCGGGCGCCCGACCGCGCCCAGAAGCCACAGTGCCGCGCCGACGATCAGCAGAATGATGCCGACCGTCCACAGGATGTTGATTTTGAAGATGAGCGCCAGAATAATCAGGATTACTCCGAGGGCAATCATCACTAATCCCTTCTCTCACACAATGAAACTGACCGCATCCAGCGAAGAGGGCTGCGGTAAACGGCAATCCGAGACCACAGGCTTCACGCCCGCATAGTTCAGCGGGCCGGCCAAGACGGTGACGGCGATGGTTCCGGCCGATGCGCAACTGGTCGGGCCCTCGTGGAAGTACCCGCGCTGCCATGCCGCGAAGGCGCCGATGAGCAACCAAAGCAGCACCACCGTCCCGGCCAATCCACCGAAGCGCATCCGTCCTCCATTCACCTGTAGGGCCAACATTCCCCTGGCAAAGCCATTTCAAACCTGATTCGCAGAAACCGGCCTCGGGCGCGAGGTTTGAGCATCCGCACGGATGTGGCAGAGGATTTCCGGCCGGACCCGGTGGGTATCCCGGAGGCGTCGGATCGCTATTGGAGGTCTTATGCCCAAGACGACGAAAAGCGGCACCGCCAAACGCGGCGAGTTGCCCACTACGCTGCAGCGTTCCAGCGCCAAGGCGCAACGCACCTTCGCCAAAGCCCATGATGCTGCGGCCAAGGAGTACGGGAGCGAGCAGCGCGCCCACCGGGTCGCCTACGCAGCGCTCAAGCACAGTTTCGAGAAGGTGGGCGACCATTGGGAGCCGAAGAAGAAGCGTGGCCCCTCGGACCAGCTCGCGGCCGGCGGCGGGCCGAACAACTCCGGACGGTCAGCGGAGGGCGTCGACGCCAACGCCAGCAAGAGGCACCTGCTCGACCTTGCCCGGCGGCTGGACATTCCCGGACGCTCGACGATGCGAAAGTCGGAGCTGGTCACGGCGATCAAGAAGCACAACCGCCGGGTCCGGGGAAAGTAGCCGACTCTCGGCGGCCGTCCCGCGGCACGGCCGTAATTCACTGCGGGCCGCGGCCGCTGGCGAACTCGCAGATCGGCGTCTGATCCAGGTGTGCCGACAGATCCTCGGCATTGTCGAAAACGGCAGCGGCCCCGGCGTTGTCCAGCTCAGAGCGGCATACGCCGCCGCTGAGCAGGCCGATGCTGACCACGCCCGCACGCGCGCATGCCTTCGCGTCCCAGACCGCGTCGCCCACAAAGACCGCACTTTCAGCCGTGGCGCCGACGCGATCCAGTGCGACGCCGATGATGCCCGGGTGCGGCTTGGCGACGTCGACATCGGCTGATGAGGTGACTGCCGCGATCAGCTCGTCGCAAGCCAGGACCTTGCGCAGGACCGCCAGCTCGTCCTCTGGGGCAGAAGTGGCCAGCACCACCGGAAGGCCCAAGGCGGCAACCGATTCCAGAAGTGCGCGAGCTCCCGGAAGTGGTGCGAGCAGTTCCGCGGACTCAAGGTAGTAGCGCGAGTGCAGGCCGTGGAGCCGTTGGCGAACATCCTCATCGGCATCGCCGGACAATGTGCGCACCAGCTCCGCGCCGTCCATGCCGATGGCGCGGTGGATGCGCCAGCATTCCACCTCGATGTGCAGCTCGGCGAACGAACGTTGCCAGGCATACACATGTAGGTAGTTGGAATCGACGAGGGTGCCGTCGATGTCGAACAGCACGGCCGGTTGCCCACCCACGTGTGTTGTCCTTCCCGTCGCCGATGTTCCTGGCTGGATACCCATCCAGTGGCTTTCCGACGCAGAGCACAGGGCGAAGGAAACGCGCAGCCGAGCGACCACTCGGTGGCGGCCGAGGGCTCCGCCGACGGTGGGGTGAGGACTGTTAGGGCACCAGGCGAAGCGGGCCCGACCGCTGAACGTCGGCCAGTGCTTCTGTCAGCGACGCCACCAGCGGAAGGCGCGACTGCGGGTCACAGATTCGCAGGAGGTTCGACAGTGCGGGGCTTGCGACGACCTTGAACTTGGTCTGCGCACTTTCGCACCGCGCGCTGATCGATTGCAGAGCCGAAAAGCCTGTCGTGCCAATAAATGTCAGCTCCGCCAAGTCGACAACCAGCCATTCGCAGCATTCGGCGCAACGTTGCGCGTAGTCGGCGAAAGGGCTGGCGTTCACCGCGTCGACCTCTCCGCTGACGGCGACAACGGCACCCGTGCGGCCCCAACGGACGGTGAACCGGGCGGTATGACTCCGCCAGACCTGGGTGGCTTCTGTTGCGGGCGCGGCGAATGCGTTCTGCGAAAAATCGATGGTGGTCATGCTCGGCTCCATCAGTCGACGAATCGTGCTGTTGGATCACGTCAACGTAATCAGACATGGTGACGCTTCACTGCGGCTGTGAGCTCAACCGGAGAATCCAGACGTTACCGACTTTCGCTTCGATCGGTAAAGGGATCGATCGACATTTCGGGAAACTCCCAGTTAAACCTTAACTTTCAGTTTGTCAGCAGCGATGAGCGTCCCGCTGACCAGGCTGATATCATGACATCGGCGAGCCGACTTTCCACAGCATCGTGAGCACGGATACCGAACACGACATCGGTCTCCAGCTGCGGAGAATGGTCTAACAGGTCGCCGATCACGTCTGCGCGGACCACCTGTTCGTGCACTGCGTCGGCCTCGACGTGCTCTGCATAGAACGCCACGCAGGCATCCGGTGCACCGAAGCGGCGCAACGCCGCCACCATTCGGCTCGAGCCGGGGGGCGACGTGATCTCGGTGGCGGCGAAGTGTCCGGCGGCCGCGCCCCGCCAGCGACGATGCAGCCCGAACAGCGACATCAGATTGACCACTGCCAGCGACTCGGCGGGAACCACGTCGAGGTAGGCGAGGTACCCGGCATCCAGGCCGGCGGCGGTGAGCAGATCGGCGAACAGTTGCTGGTGCACCCGCGCGCCCCGTCCGGCGCCGTACTCGTCGAACTCGACCGCGACGAACGAGGCCTTGGCCTGGCCCGTGAGCCGCGGGATCACCCAGGCGTGCGGATCACCTTCCTTGAGGTGATACAGCGAGCGGTGCACGAAGTATTCGCGAGCCTGGTCCCAGGTGCCGTGGTCGCGCAGGTACCAGGACGGCCCGGTACCGCGCAGCGGCTCCGTTGCGGCAGCATCCATCGTGGCGCTGGCGGACGCGGACGCGGGCACAGGGCCGACATCACTGCGCACCCGGTCGAGAAACGCCCGCTCGAGTTCGGCGCGCAGCGCCAACAACGTGGCGTCCCATTCCCAGCCGGGGTCCACGCCGGCGAAGCCCCGGTAGTGCAGCTCGTAGCAGACGTAGAGCGCCAGTTGCAGGTCTCGCGCATAGCCGTCGACGCCGGTGGGGGGCAGCGGCCCGGGTGACGTCCCGGGCGGCCGGCGCAGCAGCCGGCACACCGTCGCCGACAGGGGCCCGCAATCCGCGGGCAGGGTCGCTTCGGTCTGAATCGCTGCAGTGGGCACCTTCGCGGGTACCCCGCACACCCGCCTCACCAAACGGTGGTGCCGTTTCGCCGAATCGACCGTGGGTACCCCGCCCGCATGACACGCTTCGGCTACACCCTGATGACCGAGCAGAACGGCCCCGCCGAATTGGTGCGCTGCGCGGTTGCGGCCGAGGAACACGGCTTCGATTTCGCGGTGTGCAGCGATCACTTTTCGCCCTGGCTGGCATCGCAGGGGCATGCTCCCAACGCCTGGGCGTTGCTGGGTGCGGTCGCCCACGCCACCGCCCAGCTGGACCTGTACAGCTACGTGACCTGTCCCACCATGCGATATCACCCGGCGATCGTGGCCCAGCAGGCGGCCACCGTGCAGATCCTCGCCGAGGGCCGCTTCACCCTGGGCCTGGGCAGCGGCGAGAACCTCAACGAGCACATCGTGACCGGCCCCGGCTGGCCCAATCTTGCGCGGCGCCAAGCCATGCTCACTGAAGCGATCAAGATCATCCGCGAACTGCTCATGGGTGAGACGGTCAACCACGACGGCGATCACTTCCACGTCGACCAGGCGCGGTTGTGGGACCTCCCCGACATCCCGGTAGCGCTTGCCGTCGCGATGTCGGGCCCCAAGGGCGTCGAGAGGTTCGCCGCAGCCGCCGATCACCTGATCGCGGTGCAACCCGACCGCCAATTGGTGCACTCCTGGCACGCCGCGCGGCAGGGGACCGGGCTGCCCGGCGGACGCATCGTCGGGCAGTTGCCGGTGTGCTGGGATTCCGACCGCGACACGGCAGTGCAGCGCGCTCACGAGCAGTTTCGCTGGTTCGGCGGCGGTTGGCCGGTCAACGCGGAGCTGCCCACCCCGGCGGCGTTCGCGGCGGCCACTCGCTACGTGACGCCCGAGGACGTCGCGGCGGCGATCCCGTGCGGTCCGGATCTGGACGCGATCGTCGAGGCCGTGGGCGCCTATCGGGAAGCAGGATTCACCGACATCGCGTTGATCCAGATCGGTGGCGAATCCCAGGAGGCCTTCTTCGAAGAGGCTGCCGGACCGCTGTTGGCGGCGCTGCGCGACGCCGCGGCCTAGGGTCCGTCGGGGTTTCGGGGGACCGCGCCTCGGGTACAGACAGTCGCATGGACGACACCGAGGAAGGAATCGACCGACGGCGCACCACGCGACCGCGGACCGGGCTGGTGTTCAAGGACGGTCATGAGCTGCCGGCGCTGGCCGTGCTGCTGATGGCCACGGCTGCATTGGTGGGCGCGCTGTGTGCCGCCGCGCAGCAGAACGGTCAGTGGACCCTGGGTTTCGGGATCGTGGCTCTAGTCTTGGCGATCGTCGGCTCGATCTGGTTTTACATCGCTCGAAACCGGGCCACCCACCCCGCCGGCGCTCACCACCGTCATCCCTAAAGCGCCTGCGGCAAAACGGGACACCGACTGTGCCCCGGTCTGAGCGGCGTCTTTGTGGCCCGCCCGGTGGCGGGTGCTGATTTCCCCCGAGACCGGATCCAGCGTCACCTCGGCCAGCAGCTCGCCCGTCGTGGGCTCGCACACCGCCCACAGATAGCGCGTCTCGCCGGCCCACCCGAGGGCGGCCTTGGCCACGTAGTCCGGATCCGTCTCACCCAGGTCGGCAAGACTCGGGCGATCATCGACCCGGTCGTCGGCCCGTGGCATCCGCAGATACCACGGGCCGGCGTTGATCTCGACCGGCTCTATGCCCGACTCCTCGCTCTTGCGCTCAGCACGGCCGTCGGACGGCGGAGACCGGTTACTTGATCTCGCAGAGCACGGTGCCCTGCGTGATGGCCGATCCGGCCTCGGCCGACAGGCCCGTGATGGTGCCGTCCTTGTGCGCGGTGACCGGGTTCTCCATCTTCATCGCCTCGAGAACCACGACCAGGTCACCGGCGGCGACCTCCTGGCCCTCCTCGACGGCAACCTTCACCACGGTGCCCTGCATCGGGGCGGTCACCGCGTCACCGGACACCGCCGCGCCGCCGTGCGCGCCACGCTTGCGCGGCTTGGGCTTCTTGCGAATGGCTCCACCGGCCGCGCCGCCGCCGCCCAGGGCCAGATCGCCGGGCAGTGACACCTCCACGCGCCGGCCGCCGACCTCGACAACCACCTTCTGCCGCGGCTGGGCGTCGTCCTCGTCGAGGGGCTCACCGCCGTTGAAGGGCTCGATGGTGTTCTCGAACTCGGTCTCGATCCAGCGGGTGTGCACCGAGAAGCCGCTCTCGTCGCCGACGAACGCCGGGTCGCGAACCACCACCCGGTCGAAGGGGATGACGGTCGCCAGCCCCTCCACGTGAAACTCGTCCAGCGCGCGCCGGGCGCGCTCCAGGGCCTCGGTGCGGGTCGCGCCGGTGACGATCAGCTTTGCCAGCATCGAGTCGAACTGGCCGCCGATCACCGAGCCGGTCTCCACGCCCGAGTCCATCCGGATGCCGGGGCCGGTCGGCGGGTCGAAACGGGTGACCGGGCCGGGGGCGGGCAGGAAGCCACGACCGGCGTCCTCGCCGTTGATGCGGAACTCGATCGAGTGGCCGCGCGGCTCGGGGTCTTCGGTGATGTCCAGCTTCTCGCCGTTTGCGATGCGGAACTGCTCACGCACCAGGTCGATACCCGAGGTCTCCTCGGTGACGGGGTGTTCCACCTGCAGACGGGTGTTGACCTCCAGGAAGCTGATCAGCCCGTCCTGGCCGACCAGGTACTCCACGGTGCCGGCGCCGTAGTAGCCGGCCTCCTTGCAGATCCGCTTGGCGGACTCGTGGATCTCCTTGCGCTGCGCGTCGGTCAGGAAAGGCGCCGGGGCCTCCTCGACGAGCTTCTGGAAGCGGCGTTGCAGCGAGCAGTCGCGGGTGCCCGCGACCACCACGTTGCCGTGCTGGTCGGCGATCACCTGCGCCTCGACGTGGCGCGGCTTGTCCAGGTAGCGCTCCACGAAGCACTCGCCGCGACCGAAGGCCGCAATCGCCTCTCGGGTGGCCGATTCGAACAGCTCGGGAATCTCCTCGATGGTGCGCGCCACCTTCATGCCGCGACCGCCGCCGCCGAACGCGGCCTTGATCGCCACCGGGACGCCGTACTCCTCGGCGAAGGCGACGACCTCGTCGGCGTCCTTGACCGGGTCCGGGGTGCCGGGCACCAGCGGCGCCTTGGCGCGGGCGGCGATGTGCCGCGCGGTGACCTTGTCACCGAGGTCGCGAATCGACTGCGGGCTCGGCCCGATCCAGATCAGCCCGGCGTCGATCACGGCCTGCGCGAAGTCGGCGTTCTCCGAGAGGAAGCCGTAGCCCGGGTGGATGGCGTTGGCACCCGACTGGGCCGCGGCGTCCAGGATCTTCTCGAAGACCAGGTAGGACTCCGCGGAGGTCTGACCGCCGAGCGCGAACGCCTCGTCGGCGAGCCGGACGTGCGGGGCGTCGGCGTCGGGTTCGGCGTACACGGCCACGCTGGCCAATCCGGCGTCGCGCGCGGCGCGGATCACCCGGACTGCGATCTCTCCGCGGTTGGCGACGAGCACCTTGGAGATCTTCGAGCTGGCATGGTTCGCCACTGGCCCTCCTGATGGCATGTTTAAGAAACGTCTTTAAGAATGTAACTTCACAGCAGTGTAAAGCGCGACCACCCAACCTGTTCCAGGTGCCCCTACGCGGCGCGCAAATGCCGCTTGATGCGCGTCAACATGGCCGACATTCCGCGCAGTCGCAACGGGCTGATCAGGGCCGCCAGGCCCAGCCGGGAGGCGAAATCCTCCGGCACGGCCAGGATGACGTCGGCCGGCTGCCCGTCGAGGCCCGCCGCCCAGATCGAGGCGAAGCCGCGCGTCGTCGGCGCCTCGGGGGGCGCGCTGAAGTACAGCCGCACCCGTTGCGGGTCGGCGCCATCGACATGCAGGAACAACGGCGACTGGCACTCCGGTACCGGTTCCATGGCCGACTCGGCCAGGTCATCGGGCAGATCGGGCAGCTCGTCGGCGAATTCCAGCAGCAGCCGCAGTTTGTCCTGGCCTTCGACCTCGGCGAAGTCGGAGACCACCTGCGCCAATGCCTCCGGCAGACTCATCAGCCGGCTGCGGCTGCTGGCAGTGCTCCGGGCTCCGGTCCGTCGACGATGGGCACGCGAACGGTGTTACCCCATTCGGTCCACGAGCCGTCGTAGTTGCGGACCCCCTCCATGCCCAGCAGGTGGGTCAGCACGAACCAGGTGTGGCTGGAGCGTTCACCGATGCGGCAGTACGCGATCGGCTTGTCGTCGGGCTCGAGGAAGGAGTACAGCTGCTCGAGTTCCTCGCGCTTGCGGAATCGGCCGGCATCGTCGGCGGCCTTGCTCCATGGGACCGACACCGCGGTGGGGATGTGGCCGCCGCGCAGCACACCCTCCTCCGGGTATTCCGGCATGTGGGTGCGCTCGCCGGTGTACTCCTGCGGCGAGCGGACGTCGATCAGCGGCACCCGGCCGAGGTGGGCCAGCACGTCGTCCTTGTAGGCCCGGATGGGAGCGTCGTTGCGGGTCACGACGGGATAGCCGGTCGACTGTTTCGACGGCACGTCGAGGGTGGTCTCGCGGCCCGAGGAGACCCACAGGTCGCGCCCCCCGTCGAGCAGCCGGACGTCTTCGTGACCGAACAGGGTGAACACCCACAACGCGTAGGCGGCCCACCAGTTGGACTTGTCGCCGTAGATGACCACGGTGTCGTCACGAGAGATGCCCTTGCGGTTCATCAGGTCGGCGAACTGCTCACCGGTGATGTAGTCGCGGACCGGGGAATCGTTGAGATCGGTGACCCAGTCGATCTTGACCGCGGTCGGGATGTGGCCGATGTCGTAGAGCAACACGTCCTCGTCGGACTCCACCACGACGAGGCCCGGCCTGCCCAGATTGCCCGCGAGCCAATCGGCTGTGACCAGGCGTTCGGGGTGGGCGTAGGACTGCAGGGCGGGCGTGGGATCGGCAGGAACTGGCACGATGCCGAGCCTACCGCGTTGCTTTGCTCTGGCCAGCGCACCGAGTGTGAACTGGGGGCGGAAATCAGGCGGGAATCCCGCCTCCAGTTCACACTCGGCGGGCTCGTGCTTCCCCCACCCGACCGACGATTCCGCCGACGGTGTCGTCCTTGGTGATGCGCACGTCAATCCAGCCCATCTCGGCCAGCGCCTCGGCACGACGAATGTCGTGGTTGAACTGCCTGGCGCTCAGACGGTGATGGTCGCCCTCGTAGTCGACGCCGACTTTGATCTCCTCCCAACCCATGTCGACGACCGCGATCAGCGTGCGGTATGCGCCGTAGACCGGGATCTGGGTGCTGGGCCGGGGGAAGCCGGCTCTGATCAGCAGCAGGCGCAGCCAGGTTTCCCTGGGCGACTCGGCCCCCGGATCGACCAGGCCGATGGCGGCACGCGCGTTCCGGATGCCCCGATGCCCCGGGTGGCGCTGGGCGAACAGTTCGATGTCGGCCACCGTCAACCTGGTCGAGCGGGCCAGCGCGTCGATCGTGGCGACGGCCGCATCCAGCCGGTAGCGCGACGCGATGTCGAACGCGGTGCGCAGTGGCGTCGTCACCGGTATGCCGCCGACCGCCGTGACCTCGTAGTCGGCGAGTTCGTCAGCCCACGTCCGGATGCCCGGCGGCGGACGGCGGTTGGCGTAGTGCAGCTCGGCCGGGTAACCCGCGTCGAGCCACTTCGCGCCGTGCAGCGCCGCCGCCGAGCGGCCGGCGGGCGCGGCGCGCCGTCGCGACCACAGCCAGGCGGCCTGTGCACGGTTCACCGGCGTGAGGGGCTTGCCCGCGGGCAGGTACACGCCCGGACAGACGACGCGGTGCCGGCTGCGGAGTGCGTGCCGGGTCAAGCGCCCGGCTGCGAGGGCCTCGCCGCCGAGGAAGGGCTCGTCCATGACGAGAGCCTGCCGAACAGCACCGACAGTGCACCGAGTGTGAAGTGGTGGCGGAATCCGGCGGGAATCCCGCCCGGAGTTCACGCTCGGCGAGCGGGGTTGGTCGCCCACAGCTCCGCGACCGAGAGACCGGCGTGACGCAACAGCCGGCGCACCATCGGCAGGCTGATGCCGATGACGCTGGAGGGATCCCCGTCGACACCGTCGACGAACCAGCCCCCCAGACCGTCCAGGGTGAATCCGCCGGCCACCCGCAACGGCTCCCCGCTGGCCAGGTAGGCCTCCAGGTCGTCGTCGTCGGGGCGACCGAATCGCACGGTGGTGACGGCGGTTTCGGTGATCTGATGGGTGATCGCGTTGTCGCGCAGCCGGATCAGGCTATGGCCGGTGTGCAGCTGGCCGGACTTACCGGCCATCGCGCGCCAGCGGGTGCGGGCCTGCTCTATCGTCGGCGGCTTGCCGCACAGATTGCCGTCGATGTAGAGCATCGAATCGCAGCCGATCACAACGCAATCGGCGCTTACCGGGGGCTGCAGAACGGCAGCCACCTGCTCGGCTTTGGCGGCGGCCAGGGCGCCGGTGACGGCAGCCGGGCCGGCATCCTCGGGCAGACCTGCCATGACGGCGTCCTCGTCGACACCGGAGACCACCACCAGGGGGTCGATTCCGGCGCCGCGCAGGACGGCCAGCCGACCGGAGGAGGCCGAACCCAGGACCAGGCGCGTCACCGGTGTGTCACCGACACATCACCGGCGCATGTGGGTGCGTTCCAGCAGAGTGATCCGCTGCCAGCTGAACACCGGCATCCGCAGCTTGTCGACGGGGTGTCCCCACATATTGCGGTCCTGGGCAGCAGGCTCGGCAGCGCCGCCGCCGGCCGCACCCAGCACCGCGACCAGCACCGCGATGTCCTCGTCGGTGGGGTTGCCCCGCAGCACCTTGATGTGCGGCTCGGCGGCGGTGGGGACTTCGGAAGTCTCGGTGACTTCGCTGGCGTCGTCGCTCACAGCGGAATGTTCCCGTGCTTCTTGGGCGGCAACTGGACGATCTTGCGTTCCAGCAGCCGCAGCGATGTGGCGATGTAGCCGCGGGTGTGCGACGGCGGGATCACCGCGTCGACGTAGCCCCGCTCAGCGGCGACGTAGGGGTTCACCAGCGTGTCTTCGTACTCCTGCTGCAACTGCAACCGGAGCGCATCGACATCGTCGCCGCTCTTTGCGGCTTCGTTGAGCTGCTGGCGGTAGACGAACCCGACGGCGCCGGAGGCGCCCATGACCGCGATCTGGGCCGTCGGCCAGGCGACGTTGACGTCGGCGCCCATCTCCTTGGAACCCATCACGCAGTAGGCGCCGCCGTAGGCCTTGCGGGTGATGACGGTGATCTTGGCGACCGTGGCCTCGCCGTAGGCGTAGAGCAGCTTGGCGCCGCGCCGGATGATGCCGTTGTACTCCTGCTCGGTACCGGGCAGGAAGCCGGGCACATCGACCAGCAGCACGATCGGGATGTTGAAGCAGTCGCAGGTCCGGATGAACCGCGCAGCCTTCTCCGAGGCGTTGATGTCCAGGCAGCCGGCGAACTGGGTCGGCTGGTTGGCCACGATGCCCACGGTCCGACCCTCGATGCGGCCGAAGCCGACGATGATGTTCTGGGCGTAACCGGCCTGGACCTCGAGGAACTCGTCGTCGTCGAGAATCCGGGTGATGACCTCGTGCATGTCGTACGGCTGGTTCGGCGAGTCCGGAATCAGCGTGTCGAGTTCGAGGTCCTCGGCAGTGAGGTTGTCCTCGATGGAGCCCTCGGGCGCCGGTACCGGGAAGTGCGGTGGGTCGGCGTAGTTGTTCGGGGGCAGGTAGCTCAGCAGGTCGCGGACGTAGTCCAGCGCGTCCTGCTCGCCGGAGGCGACATAGTGCGCGGTGCCGGACTTGCCCATGTGGGTGTGGGCGCCGCCCAGCTCCTCCTGGGTGACCTCCTCACCGGTGACGGTCTTGATCACGTCCGGGCCGGTGATGAACATCTGGGAGGTCTGGTCGACCATCACGATGAAGTCGGTCAGCGCGGGGGAGTAGACGTGGCCACCGGCTGCCGCGCCCATGATCAGCGAGATCTGCGGGATGACCCCCGAGGCCAGGATGTTGTTGCGGAAGATCTTGCTGTACAGACCCAGCGAGACCACACCCTCCTGGATGCGGGCGCCGGCGCCGTCGTTGATCCCGATCAGCGGCCGGCCGGTCTTCATGGCCAGCTCCTGGACCTTGACGATCTTCTCGCCGTAGACCTCGCCGAGGCTGCCGCCGAACACGGTGGCGTCCTGGCTGAAGATGCAGACCTCGCGGCCGTCGATGGTGCCGTAGCCGGTGACCACGCCGTCGCCGAGCGGGCGCTTGTCGGCCAGGCCGAAATTGGTGCTGCGGTGGCGGGCCAGCGCGTCGAGCTCGACGAATGAGCCCTCGTCAAGCAATGCGTAGACCCGCTCCCGAGCGGTCAGCTTGCCCTTGGCATGCACCTTCTCGACCGCGGCCTCACCGACCGGGTGCAGGGTCTCTTCGGTCCGACGCTTGAGATCGGCGAGCTTGCCCGCGGTGGTGTGGATGTCGACGACATGCTCGGCTTGTGCCTCTACGAGGGGTTCACCGGCGTGCTCAGTAACACTGGTCATAAGAAACGATCTTAATCGCGGGCCATCGGACCGCCCGACCGGACCCGCCTAGGCAAAGAGCCCGTCGGGGGCGCCGGCTTCTCGGGCCGGTAGCGAGGGCTCGATGTCCGGCCGCCGCTGCGCCGGGCCGCGGGTGACTTCCTTGACGAAGTCGCCGATGTAGCCGATGGCCCGGCGTCCCTCAGGCAGCACGTCGGCGGCCAGCGGGAAGTCGTGCACCTGGCCTTCCCACAGGTGCAGGTCGCAACGTACCCCCGCGGCATCCAGGCGCTGCGCCATCACCTCGGCGTCGGGAAGCAGCAGTTCGTCCATGCTGGCGTGGATGGTGACCGGCGGCAGCGCCGACAGGTCGGCGTCGATCGGCGACATCGCCCGCGCACGCAGCAGGTAACGGGTGAACGCCGTGAGTGCCTCGCACGGAAACATGGCACAGCGCTGGGCATTGCGGTGCGCCAGCTTGGCGGTCGGGTCCGCGTCGGTGAACGGTGAGACGGTCGCCACGCCCGCTGGAGTCAACAGCTGCGTCTGTACGGCGGTCAGAGCGGTCAGGAATGCGAGATAGCCACCGGCGGAGTCCCCGGCCACCACGATCTGTTCCGGGTCGTAGCCCTGCCGCAATAACCAGCGCAAGCCGTTGAGGCCGTCATCGATCGCGTCGGCGATCCGGTGTTGCGGAAGCATCCGGTAGCCGACGTTGAGCACAGTGGCGTCCGCCGCTCTCGACAATCGGGCCACCAGCGTGCGATGGGTGTTGAGTCCGCAGGTCAAGAACGCGCCCCCGTGCAGATACAGGATGGCCCGCTGGTCGGAGGCGTCCTGGGCGCGAACCTGCTCAGCGGCGCAGTGACCGAGGCTGAAGCGCTCCACTCGTGCTGAGGGTGGACGCGGCACCACCCCGGCCAGTCGGTCCACCGATGCGAGCGGCCACCCCAGATCCGGCTGCAGCGCCCATACGCGCACCAGATTCTTCACCACAAACCGGCTGGCCAGCGACACCGCGACCGACTGGGCGCTGTGACGGTGGTGAACACGCCGCGTCGAACCCCTGGTGACCATACGATCACCTCCTCCACCTGGCCGCTTACCCGCGAACCGGGCGTTTCAACCGGTGTGGCCGGGGAGCCGGTGGCTAAGCTGGCCAAATGAGTTCTCCGCCCCGGCCGCCGCTGGACGCGACCGTGCTGCGGGCGGCGCTGACCACGCCCAACGGCCCGTGGCGTGTCGTGGATGTCGTCGGCAGCACGGGTTCCACCAACGCCGATCTGTTGGCGCGCGCGGCCGCCGGGGAAGACATCGACGGGGCCGTGCTGCTGGCTGAGCACCAGACCGCCGGTCGTGGTCGGCACGGCCGGCACTGGAGCACCCCGGCGCACAGCCAGCTCGCGCTGTCGGTGGGCGTGGCCGCGGACACTGTGCCCACATCCGGCTGGGGGTGGCTGCCCCTGGCCACCGGGGTTGCGGTGGCCGATGCCATCGCCGACCTCGCGGGCCTGCGCGTCGGTCTCAAGTGGCCCAACGACGTCATCGTGGGGGAGGGCAAGCTGGCCGGCATCCTCGCCGAGGTGGCCGCGCCCCAGCAGCTGATCGTGGTGGGTCTCGGACTCAACGTGACCATGACGGCGCAGGAGGCGCCGGAGCCGACGGCGGTGTCGCTGGCCATGCTCGGTTCCCCGGTAGTCGATCGAAATATCTTGGCCACCAAGGTCCTTCGTAAGCTGGCGGATCGGATCGCGGCCTGGCGCGCGGCCGGTGGCGCCGACGACGCGCTGCTGTCGGATTACCGGCGGCACAGCTGCACGCTGGGCGCCAAGGTGCGCGCCGACATACCCGGTGGCCGGCGCGTGGAGGGACTGGCCGAATCCATTGATGACACGGGGCGCCTGGTCATCGACACCGGCGAGCGCACCGTCACCGTCTCTGCCGGCGACGTCACCCGGCTGCGGCCCAACGAATAGGGCTGCCAGTGGGTTATCCGGAAAGCGTGCTCGCCGCCGATGAGCACGTGGTGTTGCACCGGCACCCGCACGTCAAGCGCCTGGTTGCGCCGGTGCTGGTGCTGCTGCTGGCCACGGCCTGCGCGGCGTTCGCCGCCGGTCTGATCAACCCGCTGGCCTGGGATCCGACCGCCAAGAACGTCGTGTTCGCGGTGATCTGGGCGATCTGGCTGGTGGTGGTCGGTTGGCTGACGCTCTGGCCCTTCTTGAGCTGGCTGACCACGCATTTCGTGGTCACCGACCGGCGGGTGATGTTCCGGCACGGGTTGCTGACCCGCAGCGGCATCGATATCGCGCTGGCGCGGATCAACAGTGTGGAGTTCGTCCACGGGTTCATCGACCGGATCCTGCGGACCGGCACGCTGATCATCGAGTCGGCGTCACAGGAGCCGTTGGAGTTCTATGACATTCCGCGCGTGGAGCAGGTGCACACGCTGCTCTATCACGAAGTCTTCGACAGGCCGTCCGTCGGCGGTCGATGACGGGCCGGGCGCCTGAACAAGGTCACCACGCCGGTGTCCCCGCTGGCCTCCAGCGAGTCCTCGATCGCCTCGGCGAGCGCGCCGGTCTGCAGCGTGGCGTCCAGCGCGGCATCGGAGCTGCGGGCGAACTCGTCGGGAAAGACCCAGCGGCGAAATGCCCAGAACCGGAACGCCATCTGCAGCAGGTTGCCGATGATGTAGGCCGAGACGAAGTCTGACAGGTTCTCGACGGTCAACGACACCATGGGCGCCCGCAGCCCGAGTACGTAGCTGGAGAACCACAACGGGGCCATGGACAGCAGCACCCCGACCCCGCTGACCCCGAAGAAGAGCAGTGCCTCGTGGTGGCGCTCCCGGCCACCCCGGTCTTTGAAGCTCCACTCGCGGTTGAGGATGTAGGAGGCGATCACCGCGACGATCCCCGAGATGACCTTGGCCGTGACCGGCTTGGGCGACAGGATGGTCAGCTTGAGGGTGTAGAACAACGCGGAGTCGATGACGAATGTGGTCGCGCCGACGATGGCGAACTTGATCAGCTCATGATGGCGTTCGGCCAGCGGACGGATCACCCGCGGCAGGCGGGCGATGGTGGCGTCGGTAAAAGACACAGGTTGCCAGTGTACGGACTCGGCACCCTTCGCACCTAACGACTGCGTCACGACCCTGGGGCCCAGGCGGCGACCCGTCCCCCGCAAACGGGAGGTGCCCCCAGCGCGCGGCTGCGCCGCACTTGCGATCGCTGCGTGCGGGCGTGACACGATATTGACCGTGCCGAACGCCGCAACCACCCCGACGTCATCGGATGGCCGCCGCCCCCTGGTCGCCATGGTGGGCGGTGGTCAGCTGGCGCGGATGACCCATCAGGCAGCGATAGCGCTCGGACAGCGGTTGCGGGTGCTGGCGGCCGCTCCCGACGAGCCGGCAGCCCAAGTCACCCCGGACGTCGTACTGGGCTCCCACACCGACCTCGACGACCTGCGCCGCGCTGCTGACGGGGCCACCGTGCTCACCTTCGACCACGAGCACGTCCCAGGCGAACTGCTGGACCGGCTGGTCGCCGAAGGGGTCAACGTCGCACCGCCCCCGGCTGCTCTGCGGCACGCCCAGGACAAGCTGGTGATGCGCCGCAGACTGGCGGAGTTGGGGGCGCCGGTGCCCCGGTTCGCCGCGATCGAGACCACCGAAGACCTCGAGCGTTTCGCGGAGCTGACCGGTGGGCCGATGGTGGTGAAGGCGGCCCGGGGCGGTTATGACGGCCGTGGGGTTTCCCTGGTCGACGACCTGCCTCAGGCCCGGGCGGTGGTCGCCGACTATCTGGCGGCCGGAGTGCCGGTGCTGGCCGAGGAACGCGTGGTGATGCGCCGTGAACTCTCCGCGCTGGTGGCCCGCTCACCGTTCGGCCAGGGCGCGGCCTGGCCGGTGGTCGAGACCGTGCAGGAAGACGGAATCTGCGTGACGGTGATCGCGCCCGCCCCCGAACTCTCGGACGAGACAGCCGCTGGCGCCCAACAACTGGCGCTGCGGCTGGCCGATGAGTTGGGCGTCGTCGGCGTGCTGGCCGTTGAGCTGTTCGAGACCGTCGACGGTCAGTTGCTGGTCAACGAGCTGGCGATGCGGCCGCACAACTCAGGGCACTGGACCATGGACGGGGCGGCCACCGGCCAGTTCGAGCAGCATCTTCGCGCGGTATTGGACTATCCGCTCGGGGCCACCACGCCGATCGCCCCGCTGACCGTGATGGCCAACGTGCTGGGCGCCGCCCAAACCCCGTCGATGTCGATGGACGAGCGGCTGCACCATCTTTTCGCGCGCTATCCCGAAGCCCGGGTCCACCTCTACGGCAAGGGCGAACGGCCCGGTCGCAAGATCGGCCATATCAACCTGCTCGGTCGTGACACGACGGACGCGGTGACGCTGCGCGAGCGGGCCGAAAGCGCGGCACACTGGTTGTCGCACGGGGAATGGAGCGATGGATGGAATCCGCATGAGTGAGCACAGGCCCGGTCCCCGGGTCGGCGTCATCATGGGCAGTGACAGCGACTGGTCGGTGATGGAGGACGCGGCGATGGCGCTCGCCGAGTTCGACGTCCCGTTCGAGGTCGGGGTGGTCTCGGCGCACCGCACACCGCAGCGGATGTTCGACTACGCGCGCGACGCCGCGGGACGCGGCATCGAGGTGATCATCGCCGGGGCGGGCGGCGCCGCGCACCTGCCCGGGATGGTGGCCTCGGCCACACCGCTGCCGGTGATCGGGGTGCCGGTCCCGCTGGCGCGCCTGGACGGGCTGGATTCTTTGCTGTCGATCGTGCAGATGCCGGCGGGTGTACCCGTGGCCACCGTGTCCATCGGTGGTGGGCGTAACGCAGGTTTGCTGGCGGTGCGCATTCTGGGCTCTGCCGACGCGGCGCTGCGGGCGCGCATGGTGGCCTATCAAGACCAGTTGGCCCAGAGCGTGCTTGCGAAGGACGCGATGCTTCAAGGTAAAGTTACCGGCGAGTAGCTTAGGAGGCTGTCATGTCTGGGTGGGCCGGAGATCCGTCGTTCGACCTGTTCAAACTCCCGCAGGAGCATGACGAACTACGGGCGGCGATTCGGGCGCTGGCGGAGAAGGAGATCGCTCCGTACGCCAAAGAGGTCGACGAGCAGGCCCGGTTCCCCGACGAGGCGCTGGCCGCGCTGAACGCATCGGGTTTCAACGCGGTGCACGTGCCGGAGGCCTACGGCGGCCAGGGCGCGGACTCGGTCGCGGCCTGCATCGTGATCGAAGAGGTGGCCCGGGTATGCGCCTCGTCGTCGCTGATACCGGCGGTGAACAAGCTCGGCACCATGGGGCTGATCCTGGCCGGCTCCGAAGAGCTCAAGGCGCAGGTGCTGCCGGCGCTCGCCGCCGGCGAGGTGATGGCCTCCTACGCGCTGTCCGAGCGCGAAGCGGGCAGTGACGCCGCGGCGATGCGCACGCGCGCCAAGGCCGACGGCGACGACTGGATCCTCAACGGGTCGAAGTGCTGGATCACCAACGGCGGCAAGTCCAGCTGGTACACCGTGATGGCCGTGACCGATCCGGATCTGGACGCCAACGGGATTTCGGCGTTCATGGTGCACATCGACGACGAGGGTTTCACCATCGGGCCCAAGGAGCACAAGCTCGGCATCAAGGGGTCGCCGACCACGGAGCTCTATTTCGAGAACTGTCGGATTCCGGGGGACCGGATCATCGGCGAGCCGGGAACCGGGTTCAAAACGGCGCTGCGCACCCTGGACCACACCCGCCCGACGATCGGCGCCCAGGCGGTGGGTATCGCCCAGGGCGCGCTGGACGCGGCGATCGAGTACACCAAGGACCGCAAGCAGTTCGGCAAGAACATCAGCACCTTTCAGGGTGTCCAGTTCATGCTGGCCGACATGGCGATGAAGCTCGAAGCGGCCCGCCTGATGGTGTACTCGGCCGCGGCGCGCGCCGAGCGGGGCGAGACCGGTCTGGGTTTCATCTCGGCGGCCAGCAAGTGTTTTGCCTCCGACGTTGCCATGGAGGTCACCACGGACGCGGTGCAGTTGTTCGGCGGCGCGGGTTACACCACCGACTTCCCGGTCGAGCGGATGATGCGTGACGCCAAGATCACCCAGATCTACGAGGGCACCAACCAGATTCAGCGCGTCGTGATGAGCCGGCACCTCCTGCGCTGACATCGTGAGCTCCCGAATCGAGATCGCCCGACACGCTCGGCACGCGTTCGTCGACACGGTTGACGGGCTCACCGACGCCGAATTCGACCACGGCACCACCTTGTGCACCGACTGGTCGCCGCGCGATGTGCTGTCGCACCTGATCGGTACGGCGGAGATCGGCCGCTACCTGCGTGCCCCGTGGCGGCTGCACAGGATCAACGCTGAGGCCGTGGCCGCCGGACGCCGGCGCAGGCGAGCGGAGTTGATCGCCGCCGGCCGCCGCTGGGCGCAGGTGCCGGACCGGGCGCTGGCCGGCCTGCTGCTGGGCGACGTGGCGATGCATCACCAGGATGTGCTGCGGGGCCTGGGCCGTACCCGGACGATCCCGCCCGTAGAAGAGGCCGCCATCCTTGCCGAGGGTGTGAGCCTGACCGTGCAGAAGCTGCAGCCGACCTTGCTGCGCTACCGGGTCGAGCCCACCAATGGGATCGGCCGGCCCCGGGGCCGGGGGCGCGTCGTCCGCGGCACCGCGGAGGCGCTGGGGATGTGGCTGGGGGGCCGCAACGTAGCCGATGTGCAGATCGAAGGCGTTCGCCTTCAGCAGTGATAAGCCCACTGCGCCGGCCCGACATGGGGCATTCGGCGCTGTCCGTCCCACCTAGGAGAGGCTTCATGCCAGGACTACTGCCCGGGGTCGACCCCGACGGTCTGCTCGAGTACTCCGTCGTCTACACCGACCGGGCACTCAACCACATGTCCGGACGCTTCCAGTCCGTCATGAACGAGGTCTCGGCCATGCTCCGCGAGGTGTACCACGCCGACGCGGCAGTCATCGTGCCCGGCAACGGCACGTGTGGCATGGAGGCGGTGGCGCGCCAGTTCGCCAACGACGCCGAGGTGCTGGTCGTGCGCAACGGGTTCTTCAGCTACCGGTGGAGCCAGATTCTGCAGACCGGCCGCATCACCGACCGCATCACTGTTCTCACCGCCCGCCCGACCGGCGACGGCGACCAGGCGCCTTGGACGCCCGCGCCCATCGACGAGGTCGAGAAGGCCATAGCGCGGACCCGTCCCGCGCTGGTGTGCGTCCCGCACGTCGAAACCGCCAGCGGGATCCTGCTGCCCGACGACTTCCTGGCGCGCGTCGGCGCGGCGACCGCGGCAGTGGGAGGTTTGTTCGTGCTGGACTGCATCGCCTCCGGTGCGGTCTGGGCGGACATGGCGACGCTGGGGGTTGACATCCTGGTCACCGCACCTCAGAAGGACTGGAGCGCCGAGCCGGGCTGCGCGATGGTCTGTCTGTCCGAGCGGGCCGTCGATGTCATGGACCGCACCGCCAGCACCAGCTTCGCGCTCGACCTGAAGAAGTGGCGCGAGATCATGATCGCCTACGAGAACGGCGGGCACGCCTACCACGCGACCATGCCGACCGGTGTCATCACCGGACTGCGCGACGCCATGGCGCAGACCCGCGACCGCGGCTTCGATGCGGTGCGCGAACAGCAGTTCACGCTGGGGCGCAAGGTGCGGGCGCTGCTGGCCGAACGTGGCTTCCCCAGCGTGGCCGCACCGGGATTCGAAGCCCCTGGTGTGGTGGTCAGCTACACCACCGACCCCGAGATCCGGACCGGGCGAAAGTTTTTGGCCCAGGGGATTCAGACCGCGGCGGGAGTGCCCCTGCAATGCGGCGAGCCGGACACATTCTCCACCTTCCGAGTGGGATTGTTCGGGCTGGACAAGCTGGCCGACATCGAGGGAACGGTGGCGCGGCTGAGTCGCGCGATCGACCAGATCGCCTGAGTTGTCCGTGTACGTCGGTGGGCTGCGCGGGCTGGGGCATCTGATTAGGCTTCACCACATGTCGCTGTCTGCGGCCTACGGTGTCGCCCGGGCAGCCGGAGAATGGGTCTGATCCGATGTCGCAAACATCTGCCGGTGCATCGAGCATTTACCTCGCCGCTGCCGAGGGCGGCTCCGGCAAGTCCGTGCTCGCGCTGGGCCTGCTGCACCTGTTGGCGGCCTCCTCGGCCCGCGTCGGGGTGTTCCGACCGATCGTGCGCTCGCTGGACGAGCCGGACGGGCAACTCGAACTGCTGCTCGCGCATGCCACCGCCGCCATCGAGGACCACAGTTCCTGCCGCGGCGTGACCTACCAGCAGGTCTTCGCTGACCGGGAGGCGGCGCTGGGCGAGATCGTCTCGCGATTCCACGATGTCGCCCGGCACTGCGACACCGTGCTGGTGGTCGGCAGCGACTACACCGACGTCGTCAACCCGAGTGAGTTGAGCTTCAACGCCCGGGTCGCGGTGAACCTCGGGGCGCCCTTGGTGCTTGCGGTCAACGGCTACAACCGCGACGCCCAGTCCGTCGCCGAGATCACCGCACGCTGCCTGGCCGAGGTGTCGGCGGTACACGCCCATCCGGCGGCGGTGATCGCCAACCGCTGCGATCCCGACCGGCTCTGCGATGTCAGCCAGGCGATCTCGCAGCAGCTGCCCGACATCGACGTGCCGGTGTTCGCAGTTCCCGAGGTGGCGCTGTTGTCGGCCCCGACGATGGCCGAACTCTGCTCGGCACTGGACGGCACCGTCTACAGCGGCGACCCGGAGTTGCTTCGCCGGGAGGCGCTCAGCGTCATGGTCGGTGGCATGACCGCGGAGAACATTCTCGACAGGTTGTCCGAGGGGCAGGTGGTGATCGTGCCGGCCGACCGTTCCGACGTGCTGCTGGCTTTGGTGAACGCCCATGAAGCGCAGGGCTTTCCGTCACTGGCGGGGATCATTCTCAACGGCGGGCTGTTGCCTCATCCCGCTATCGACAAGCTGGTCAAGGGTCTTCGGCCGACCCTGCCGCTGATCGCCACCAGCCACCGCACCTACGACACCGCCGAAATGGTGTCGAACACCGGTTCGCGGATCACCGTGGATGCACTGCGCAAGGTCGACACCGCAATCGCGCTGATCGCCAAGCACATCGACGGTGCCGAGCTGGCCGAGCGGATCCGGGTGCCGGCGTCGAACGTCGTCACCCCGCAGATGTTCGAATACCGGCTGCTGGAACGGGCCCGGGCCGACCGCCGGCACATCGTGCTGCCGGAGGCGACCGATGACCGGATTCTGCTGGCCGCCGGCCGGTTGCTGTCGCGCGGCATCGTCGATCTGACGTTGCTCGGCGTCGAAGGCGCGGTGCGCCGCCGCGGCGCCGAGCTGGGGGTGGACCTCGACGCCGCGCGGGTGATCGACCCGGAGACCTCCGAGCTGCGGGACGCCTTCGGTGCCGAATACAGCCGGCTGCGGTCCCACAAGGGTGTGACCGAGGATCGTGCCCGCGAGATCATGCGCGACATCTCCTATTTCGGCACCATGATGGTGCAGCAGGGCATTGCCGACGGGATGGTGTCGGGTGCCGCGCACACCACCGCGCACACGATCAGGCCGGCGTTCGAGATCATCCGGACTGCGCCCGGGGTGTCGACGGTGTCCAGTGTGTTCCTGATGTGTCTGTCGGACCGGGTATTGGCCTACGGCGACTGTGCGGTGGTTCCCGATCCCACCGTCGAACAGCTGGCCGACATCGCGATCTCCTCGGCGGCCACCGCGGCGGCGTTCGGCATCGAACCCCGGGTGGCGCTGCTGTCGTATTCGACCGGCGAATCCGGCTCCGGTGCCGGCGTGGACAAGGTCCGTGCGGCAACGCAATTGGTGCACCAGCGTCGCCCGGACCTGCTCGCCGACGGCCCCATCCAGTACGACGCCGCGGTCGACGCGGGGGTGGCAGCGGCCAAGAGACCGGACTCGCCGGTCGCCGGTCGGGCCACCGTGCTGGTGTTCCCCGACCTCAACACCGGCAACAACACCTACAAGGCGGTGCAACGCAGTGCCGGTGCCATCGCGATCGGCCCGGTGCTGCAGGGCCTGGCCAAACCCGTCAACGACCTGTCCCGGGGAGCGCTGGTCGACGACATCGTCTACACAGTGGCCATCACCGCGATCCAGGCGCAGGGAGCGCTCCAGTGACAGCAGGCGCACCCGGTCTGGTGCTGGTGCTCAACTCCGGTTCGTCGTCGATCAAGTTCCAGTTGGTCGACCCGGTGGCCGGGACCGCGCTGCTGTCCGGACTGGTGGAGCAGATCGGCGAGGCGAACAGCCCGGTGGCCGACCACGCCGCCGGCCTGCGGCTGATCCACCGGAAACTCACCGACTCCGGCATCGACCTGGCGGCCGTCCGCGCTGTCGGTCATCGGGTGGTGCACGGTGGCCGACTGTTCTGGCGCCCGACCCTGATCACCGACGAGGTGGTGGCCGAAGTCGCGCGGCTGGCGGAGCTGGCACCCCTGCACAATCCCGCCAACGTGATCGGGATCGAAGTGGCCCGCAAGGACTTCCCCGGCGTTCCGCACGTCGCTGTGTTCGACACCGGCTTCTTCCATTCCTTGCCGGCCGCGGCCGCCGCCTACGCTATAGATCACGACCTGGCCACCCGATTCGGCATCCGCCGCTACGGATTCCACGGCACGTCGCACGAGTACGTGGCCGGGGAGGTCGCGGAGATGTTGGACCGTGACCCCGCCGAGCTGAACCTCATCGTCGCGCATCTCGGTAACGGGGCGTCGGCGTCGGCGATCCGGGGCGGGGTGGCGGTCGAGACGTCGATGGGGCTGACGCCGCTGGAGGGTCTGGTGATGGGCACCCGCAGCGGCGACATCGACGCCGGGGTGCTGTTCCATCTCCACCGCACCGCCGGGTTGGGCGTCGACGAACTCGACGAGTTGCTCAACCGCCGCTCCGGGCTCAAGGGTCTCTGCGGGGTCAACGACTTCCGGGCGCTGCTGG
Organism: Mycolicibacter hiberniae; assembly: GCF_010729485.1. NCBI lineage: Bacteria > Bacillati > Actinomycetota > Actinomycetes > Mycobacteriales > Mycobacteriaceae > Mycobacterium > Mycobacterium hiberniae. The sequence goes on along the minus strand of NZ_AP022609.1, from coordinate 2,610,110 downwards.
AGCAGCGTGCGGCCGGCGGCGAGTCGGGCGCGGCCGCCGGGCTGGCCTACGACGTCTATGTTCACCGCTTGCGCAAATACGTCGGCGCGTACCTGGCGGTGCTCGGTCGGGTCGACGCCATCGCCTTCACCGGTGGGGTGGGGGAGAACGCCCCGAGCGTGCGCGAAGACGCGTTGGCGGGTCTGGAGGGGCTGGGCATCGTGGTGGACCCCGAACGCAACCGCGCCTGCAACGGCGCCCGCATCATCTCCGCGCCGGGATCGCCCACCGCCGTCCTGGTGGTCCCCACCAATGAGGAGCTGGCGATCGCGCGGGCCGCCTGGAAGTTCGTCTGAGCACCCGTCCGATGGGCGTGGCGGCAGGGGTGCTCCGGCGGTATCGGACCCGCCCCGCGGCGAAGCGCGGTACAGTTCCGTCCTGTGAAATGGGGCCGATCGGCGTCGCTGACTGCGCTGCTCGCTGTTGGCGCACTGGCGGTTTCGTCGTGCGGCGGTCGCGCGGGCGAGCCGGTGCCGGACGAGGCCCCGACGGCGGCCGTGGACTGCGCAGGCAAGCAGGAGCTGCGCGCCGGCGGCCCGAGCGCTCAGGCGAAGGCGGTCCAGCAGTTCGTCTACGCCTACACCGCGGCGTGCCCGGGCCGGACGCTCAATTACCGTGCCGGCGGCGCATCCGCGGCGGTCGACGACTTCATCGACAACGACCTGGACCTGGCCGGCTCCGAAGCGGCGCTGGATCCCGCCAAGACGCAGCCGGAGCGGGCGGCGGAGCGGTGCGGGGCGCCGGCCTGGCACCTTCCGCTGGTGTTCGATCCGATCGCCGTCACCTATCAGATCCCGGGCGTCAACGGCCTGATCCTGGACGGGCCCACCCTGGCCAAGATCTTCAGCGGCACGATCGGCAGTTGGGACAACCCCGCGATCAAGGCCCTCAACCCCGGTGCGGCGCTGCCCACGCTGCCCATCCACGTGGTGTACCGCAGCGACCGGTCGCCGAGCACCGCCGCCTTCCAGAAGTATCTCGAGGCCGCCTCGGACGGCGGGTGGTTCGGCAGCGGCGAGACGTTCAACGGCGGGATCGGTGAAGCGGTCGTCGGGAACAACGGCGCCGCGTCGGCACTGCAGGCCACCGACGGATCCATCACCTACAGCGAATGGTCGTTCGCGGTCGGCAAGCAGCTGCCGATGGCACAGCTCATCACCGCCGGCGCGGCCCCGGTGGCGGTCTCCGCAGAGTCGGTCGGCAAGGCACTGGCCGGGGCGAGGGTCGTCGCCGACGGCAATCCGCACAACGACCTGGTGCTCGACCCGGCGTCGCTGTACAGACCCGCCGACCACGGCGCCTACCCGATCGTGACGGCCATCTATCAGATCGTCTGCTCGAAATACCCCGACGCCGCCACCGGTACGGCCGTCAAGGCGTTCCTGCAGGCCGCGATCGGTCCTGGCCAGGAGGGCCTGGACCAGTACGGCTTCGTTCCCGTGCCGGAGCCCCTCAAATCCCGGCTTCTGGCGTCGGCGAACGCGATCTCGTAAGCGTTTGCGGCGTGGGTGCCGGTTAGTCTGGTACCCAATCTTTCGCCGCAGTGCGCGGCACTGTGCTCGAAGGGAGCGCCGTCGGTGAACAGTCCCGAGCCGGGTTCGCGAACCGGATCGCGATTCGGCCCGTACCAATTGGGCCGACTGCTGGGCCAGGGGGTGGTAGGCGAGGCCTACCGGGCCGAAGACACCCGCAACCACGAAACCGTGGCGCTCACACTGATCTGCGACTCGCTCTTCTCCGACGCCGCGTTCCGCAGCCGGCTGGAGGATGAGGCCGAGGCCGCCGCTCAGCTGACCGAGCCGCACGCCGTGCCGATCCGCGCCTACGGCGAGATCGAGGGCCTGCTCTATCTGGAAACCGGCCTGATCGACGGGACCGACCTGGCCACCGTCCTGGCCGAGGACGGCCCGCTGAGCCCGCCGCGGGCGGTGGCCGTCGTGCGCCAGATCGCGGCGGCGCTCGACGCGGCACACGATGCCTACGTCGTGCACCGCGACGTCCGGCCCGAGAACATTCTGCTCACTTCCGACGACCTGGCGTATCTGACGGACTTCGGTGTCGCGGCGGCCATCGCCGAACCGGGCGTGCGGGCCGACCCGGCGGCTGGCGTCATCGCCCACATGGCGCCCGAGCGCCTGGCCGGTGAGCCGGTCACGCACCTCGCCGACATCTACTCGCTGGCCGCGGTGTTGGCGCAAGCCCTCACCGGGGTGCCCCCATTCTCGGCAGCGACCGTCGACGAGGCGATCGAAGAGCGCCGCACCGCCGAACCTCCACGACCGAGCGCAGTGCGTCCCGGGCGTGTTCCGGCGGCTATCGATGCGGTGCTGGCACGCGGGCTGTCGGCCAAACCCGAGGAGCGCTACAGCAGCGCCGGGGAGCTCGCCGCAGCCGCTTACCAGGCCCTGACCGAGCCGGAACGCCACCAGGTCGCCCGGATCCTGCGGCGTGGCGAGCCCGCGCTGCACCTGCCCGCAGGCCTCGAGCCCGAGCCCCGGTTCAGCCGCACCGAACCGGTCCGGGCGCCCGGGACGCCGCCGGACCTCCGATTCGGTGGTGCCGTTGAGGCCGGCCTGGGCGGTCCGGCCCCGGTGCCGTTCCCGATGCCGCAACTGCTGCACAGCGCCCAGGCCCCGGTGATGCCCACCCCGTCGCGGCGCTGGCAGCCGCCGCGCAAGCCGGTGCTGCTGGCCGCCGCGGCGATTACCGCAGTCATGGTGGTCGGCGGCGTCGGGCAGCTGCTGTTCCGGCCCTCGTCGGCGACACCGGTGGCTGCGCCCCCGCAGGACGTGCTGCCCTTCACCGGACTCGACTACCGACTCTCGCCGGGCGGGGTGGCACTGGACGGCGACGGCAACGTCTACGTCACCAGTGACGGTATGCACGGGCGGGTGGTGCGCCTGGCCGCGGATTCGCATGCATCGACGGTGGTGCCCTTCAGCGACCTGTACCAGCCGCGCGGTGTGGTGGTCGACGACACCGGCACCGTGTACTTCTCCGACGTCAACAGTCGTGTGGTCAAAGTGGAAGCCGGCTCCGACGTCCACACGGTGTTGCCGTTCGTCGGCCTCGACGATCCCGACGGGGTGGCGGTGGACTCTGCCGGCAACGTCTACGTCGCCGACCGCGGCAATGATGTGGTTCTGCGACTCGACGCCGACACCAACGTTTCGACCGCGGTGCCGTTCGTCGGCCTCGACAGGCCCGACGGGGTGGCGGTGGACTCCGCCGGCAATGTCTATGTCACCGACACCGGCAACGATCGGGTGCTCAAGCTGCCTGCCGCCACCAACGAACAGGTGGTGTTGCCCTTTGCCGGGATCGTCGCGCCGTGGGGCATCGCGGTCGACGATGCCGGCGACATCTACGTCACCGAACACAACCGCAACCGGGTGGTGAAACTGGCGGCCGGCGCGGCGATCCCGGAGGTGCTGCCGTTCACCGGGCTCAACGCGCCGCTGGATGTCGCGGTCGACCGGCACGGCCACGTCTATGTCGCCGACCGCGGCAACGACCGGGTCGTCAAGGTGAACGGCAACCGCTGAGGCTCGCGCGGACTGTCTCTGTGACGGCTGCCTCATCGAACCGCCAGGTAGCATTTTTTGCGTGGACGGTAGCGTCGTGGGCCCCGAAGCGGGCATCACTTACCCGGTGACCGACGCTCCGGCGGCGACCCTTGAGCACCACGATCATGATCACGCGGGGCACCAGCACCGCGTTCGCGTCGTTCACGACGCGGGTTGGCGCCGCGCCGCGATCTGGGCCCGGCGGCTGGCCTGGATAAGCCTGATCCTGGTGGGCGTGGAAGGCGTGCTCGGCCTGTGGCAGGGCCTGGCAGCCGGTTCGATCGCCCTGACGGGATGGGCGCTGGGCGCCATTCCCGAGGCGTTGGCCGGGGCCGTGGTGATCTGGCGCTTCACCGGCGCCCGCACGCTGTCCGACACCGCTGAGCGCCGCGCCCAGATCGGAGTGGCGATCTCGTTCTGGATCAACGCGCCCTACATCGCCGCGGAATCCGTGCACCACTTCTTCGGCGATCAGCGCAGTGAAGGCAGTGTCATCGGTATTGCGATCACCGCCGGGGCCGCGCTGGTGATGCCGATTCTGGGCCGCGCCCAGCGACGGCTCGGCGTCCGGCTGGGTTCGGCGGCGACGGTCGGTGAGGGAGTGCAGAACTATCTGTGTGCGGTTCAGGCGGCCGCGGTTCTGGTGGGGCTGACCCTTACCGCGCAGTGGGCCGGGGCCTGGTGGCTGGACCCGCTGATCGGTCTGGGGGTGGCCGGCGTTTCGGTGTGGCAGGGCTTCCGCTCCTGGCGCGGTGAGGGTTGCGGCTGCTGAGCGCTGCCGAGACGCCGCGATTGCTGCGCCCGGTGAAACGTGAAGTCCCGACTGCCCTGGAGCTGGTGGTGGTGCTCGACAGGAACAGTCGGGACCCGGTCAGATTACGGCACCGCGGGGGCTGATGCCAACGGGCCCGAGTCCAGTCGGTAGCGGATCAACCGCGAGCTGTTGGCGACGACGGCCACCGACGACGCGTTGTGCAGCAGTGCCGCCAGTACGGGGGACAGCGCCCCGCCGGCGCCGATCAACAGTCCGGCCGCGTTGACCGCGATCGACATGCCGTAGTTCTGCCGGATCACCTCGACGGCCCGTGCGCCCAGGTCCCGCACGTCGAGCAGTCGGCGCAGGTCGTCATTGGCCAGGGCAACGTCGGCGGTCTCGACGGCGACGTCGGTACCGGCCAAGCCCATCGCGATTCCCATGTCGGCCGCAGCCAGTGCCGGTGCATCGTTGACGCCGTCGCCGATCATGCTCACCACGTAGCCCTCGTCCTGAAGCTCGCGGACCACCTGCAGCTTGTCCTCGGGCAGCACCTCGGCTCGCCATTCGGCGATGCCGAGTTCGTCCGCGACCGCGGCCGCGGTCTCCGGATGATCGCCGGTGAGCATGATGATGCGGCGAATACCTTTGGCGCGCAGCGCTTCGAGCACCTCGCGGGCTTCTGGGCGCACCTCGTCGCGCAGGCTGATCAACCCGACCAGCACGCCGTCGACCGCGAGCAACAGCGGGGTCTCGGCCTGGGCGCGCAGTTTGGTGACCCAGGCCGCCGCCTTCTTGGAGATGCGGACCTTCTCCGCGCGCAGCAGGTTGGGACTGCCCAGCAGAAGCGTGCGACCGTCGGCCCACGTGCGGATGCCCAGGCCCACCAGAACTTCGCACTCCTCATGCGGCGGGATGCTGATTCGGCGTTCCTCGGTGGAGCGGATCACCGCTTCGGCCAGCGGATGCCGGGAGTGCAGTTCCGAGCTGGCGGCGTAGGCGAGTACCTGTTCGGGCTGCCAGTCAGGGTGAATCGCAACGATATTGGTCACCACCGGCCGGCCCACCGTCAGGGTTCCGGTTTTGTCGAACACGATCGCGTCCACGCGGCCGGCCTGCTCGAGGTGCGAACCGCCCTTGATCAGGATGCCGCGCCGCGCGCCGTTGCCGATCGCCGCGCTGATCGCCGTCGGCGTGGACAGACCCACCGCGCAGGGGCAGGCGATCAGCAGCATGGTCATGGCACGGCGGACATCGCCGGTGAATACCAGGGTGGCCGCCGAGAGGATGAACGACGCCGGAACGAAGCGTCGGGAGAAGTTCTCGCCCACGGTCTGGATCGGCGCCCGGTCGTGCTGCGCCTCCTCGACCCGGCTGATGATGCGGCCGATCACGGTCTGGCTTCCCACCGCGGTGGCGCGGACCACCAGCCGGCCACGCACCACCACCGAACCGGCATGCACGGTTGCGCCGGTGATCACGCTGACCGGCAGAGTCTCCCCGGTGATCGCGGACTGGTCGACGATGGCGTCGCCGTCGACGACCTCGCCGTCGACCGGGAGCGCCACGTGGTCGTGGATGACGATTTCGTCGCCGATCTGCAGCGAGTCGATCGGCACCTGAACCTCGGTGTATTCCGCGTTTTCCGGGGGCCCTTGGCCCACCCGGACCCAGGCGGTGTCCTGATTGCCGCGTAGCAGATCGGAGATGGCGCGCCGGGTGCGGCGCAGCGTCAGATCCTGCAGGTACTCACCGATGTTGAGCAGCCACAGCACGGTGAGCGCGACGACGTTCTCCCGAAGAACCAGGCTGGCAACGGTCGCGGCGGTCACCAGCGCGTCGGTGCCGGCCCGGCCGGAGCGGATCGAGCGCAGCGCTCCCCGCAGGAAGGGATAACCCATGAAGACGGTGGCGCCGGTAGCGACGAGCTGGCCGCTGGGACCCAGCAGGGGCGGCCGCGCGAAGGCGTAGCGGCGCATCCCCAGCAGTGCCAGCGCCGCCCCGCCGATCACCATGCGCAGCACATCGGTGTTGCGGATGTCGGCCGAGCGCGGCGTGCGGGTGGGGATCAGCTCCGCGGCGACAGTGGCCGCCGACGCGATCGCGGCGAGTATCTCCGCGGGGTCGCTGCGCTGGGGGGAGTACCACACCACCACGGCGCCCGTGCGCGGATAGCCATGCGCGGTCCGCACCCCGTTTACCCTGCCCGCGGCCTCCTCGGCGGCCACCGCGCGGCGCGAATCGCCGCGTACCCACGGGGCCTGCACCCGCATGCGGCCCGCGGCGTCGGAAACGACGGTCAACTCCGCATCGCCGGGCGTGATCCGTGCAGCGCCGCTGCCTGTCATCGCTGCGCTCCCCATCGTCGGGCCCGGACGGTCAGTGGTCGTGGTCGTGCGCGACGGCTGCCGCCGGCGGGGTGGCCTCCTCGCCGATGCGTTCGCGGGCCTCGGCGACCACATCAGCCACCTTCAGCCGCGCCGACTCCGCGACCTCCTCGGCCCGCCGCGTTCCGCGCAGGCCCCATTCGGTGGCGGTGACCGCAGCCTGGTGCAGCGGGGCCTTGTTCAGTGCCCGGCGTGCCACCTCGTAGGCGCTCACCCCGACCAGCCCGGTGAACACCGTCGACGCCGCCTTTGCCAGCAATCCCTGCACCGCCATGAGCCATCTCCTCGTGTCTGGATTCTGCGGGCCAGAGTATCAGCATATAAGCATTTATGCATGAATCGTCCGGGTGGCCGGAAGGGCCGGGGCCGCTCAGCTCAGGATCCGGGTGACCTTCTCGCTGGCCCGCCGGCGCTCCTGCAGATCGGGATCGGGCCGGGCGACCTGGACCAGCGACGCGCCCACGGCGAACACCGACAGCATGTTGTCGATCAGGGCGGCCGGGGTGTCCCAGTCGTGGGCCGACCACACCCGGTCCGCCGCGGTCAGGCCCCGCGTGGCTGCGCTGGTGGCGCATGCCGCCAGTACGTCGTCGGCAGACATGCCGGCCAGGGCCGGGCCGGGGACGGTTTCGGCGGCGATCTGGTCGCCGTGCACCCGCACCGCGGTCGCATAGTCGGTGACGCCGACCGGCACCTCGGGCGCGGGCCGCCCGAACGGGTCCAGCGACAGCACCGCCACTTCGCCGCCGGTGGCGGCAACCGCGCCGTCGGCCTGCGCAAGCCGGTCGGCGGTGCACAGCGCGACATCGGCGTCGTCGCCCGAGGCGCCGAGCAGCACCTCCGCCCCGATCCACCAGGCGCCGAACAGCACCGCAGCCGTCTGCCAGTGGGCGGGCAGCAACACCGCGATACGACTGCCCGCTCCGGCGCCGAGTTCGTCGCGCAGCAGATTGCCGGTCTTGGCGGCCCAGTTCGCCAGCGTCGCCGCGGACAGCTCGATGCGCTCGGGGGTGGCGGTGCTGTGATAGGCGTCGTCGTAGTAGGTGATCCGCGGGCCCACCGGGTCGGCGCGCATGATCGGATCAAGGATCGCCGAACTGAGGTTGGTCACGTCAGGCGACGTTAGTTCACGCACTGCGGGTCGCCTGCGCCCGCGGTCAGAATGGGTGCGGCGGCGGGAATCTGGGGTGCCTGCTCGTCCGCGGTGCGGGCGATGGCGGCCATCTCGGCCCGGTCGCCGGTGCCCAGGCCCGACCCGGGCCCGGTGTAGTCGTTGGCCAGCACAACGCGCACCGTGCCGGTCGGGACGGCATCGTTGGACACCACCGGTAGCCCGCCGAGGTCCCGGGCCACCGCCTGCGCGCCGGGGTCGTCGGCCGAGGCGGCCTGCACCTGGCTGGTGCTCACATGCGCGGACTCGTTGTTGCCCACAGTTCCCGTCCCATATCCCCGGGCGCCGAGCACCCCGGAGACCGCGGCGGCCAGGCCGTTGATGTCGGTGTCGTTGAGCACGCTGGCGGTGGTCTCTTCCGGGTTGTAGGCCAGCAGCTCGGTCTTGCCCTGGTCCTGCTCGTGCAGCAGGGAGGCCACCCAGTCGGCCACCTGGCCGGGATCGACGCGCACCACGCTCTGCATGCCGTCGTCGCTCCAGCCGGCCTCCTCCAGCACCGGGATGGTGGCGAACGCCACCTTGCCCGCGGCCAGATCCTGCAGCTTGGTGATGAAGTCCAGTACGTCCCAGCCCTCGGAGAGCACCACCGAACGCTGTACCGCCGCCTGTAGCCGCGACAGTGTGCCAGGACTGGACAGCGTCTTGCCGGAGATGACCTTGTGCGCCAATGCGGCCATCACCGCCTGCTGGCGGCGGACCCGGTCCAGGTCGCCGTGCGGCAGTCCATGGCGCTGCCGCACGAAGCTCAGCGCCTCGCCGCCCCCGAGCCGCTGCCAGCCGGCCGGGAAGTCCGCGCCGGAGAGCTCCTCATACACCGGTTCCCGCAGGCAGACGTCGACGCCGCCGAGGGCGTCGGTGATCAGGGCGAAGCCGAGCAGTCCCACCTCGGCGTAGTGGTCGACGGTGACTCCGGTCAGGTCGGCCACCGTCTTGATCAGCGCCTCGCGGCCCGCCTCGGTGCCGCGCGCCTGCGCCTGGACCGGATCCATCCCGGTGGCCACGAGTGCATCGGCGGTTTCCAGCCGGGTGGCTCCGTAGACGCCGTTGATCTTGGTCTTGTCCAGTTCGGGCGCCGAGACGTAGGAGTCGCGGGGGATCGAGATGGCGGTGGCCGACTGCCCGTTGTTGGGGATCCGGACCAGGATGATCGTGTCGGTGTTGGTGGCGTCGTCGTCGCCCACGCGCAGCGCCGCGAGTTCGTCGGGGGTCAGCGGATTGCCGTGCGCGTCGGTGCGGCTGTCCATGCCGACCAGCAGGATGTCGACGGCGCCATCGGAGCCGCCCTTGCCCAGCGCCATCGAGGAGACGTGGAAGATGCCGTCCTCGAAGGACCGGACGCGGCTCCAGGCCACACCGGTGCCCAGGACGACGGTGACGGCTGCCACCGTGGCGATCACCCGAATCACACGTTGCGCAGGCATCACTTCAGATTACTTGTGTCACGGCTGTAACGGCGGTAGCCGAGTCCGGCGTGCCAGACCCGGCGGGACCGCCGAATAAGCTCGGCGGCTATGACGAGCCAGCGGATCGTGATCACCGGCGCCGGCGGCCAGGTCGGTGCATTCCTGGCGGCCCGCGCCGCCCAGACGGGGCATGCGGTGCTGGCCCTGACCTCGGCGCAGTGCGACATCACCGATCCCGCCGCCGTGGCGCGCATCGGCCTGCGACCGGGCGACGTGCTGGTCAACTGTGCGGCATATACGCAGGTCGACGCCGCAGAGGCCGACCCGGAGCGTGCGCACGCAGTCAACGCCGCCGGGCCGGGTCACCTGGCCGAGGCCTGCGCGCGCGCCGGTGCGCTGCTCATCCACATCTCCACCGACTACGTCTTCGACGGCGACTTCGGCGGCGCCGCGCCGCGCCCGTACGAGCCGGGCGACCCGACCCGGCCGCTGTCGGTCTACGGGCGGACCAAACTGGCCGGTGAGAACGCGGTGCTCGCGGCATCCGCTGATGCGCTGGTGGTGCGCACCGCCTGGGTCTACACCGGCGCCGCGGGCGGCTCGGACTTCGTCGCGGTGATGCGGGACCGGGCGTCGAGCGGTGCGCGCGTGGAGGTGGTCGACGACCAGACCGGGTCCCCGACCTACGTCGGGGACCTCGTCGAGGCGCTGCTGTCCCTAGCCGCCTCGCCGCCGAGCGCGCGGGTGCTGCATGCCGCCAACGCCGGGGCTGCGAGTCGCTACGAACAGGCCCGTGCGGTGTACGCCGCGGTCGGCGCCGATCCGGACCTGGTGCGTCCGGTCGGCAGCGCGGCTCTTCCCCGTCCGGCGGCCCGGCCCGCCTACTCCGCGCTGTCGGGGGCTGAGTCGGCGCAGGCCGGCCTGCCGCCGCTGCGCCGGTGGCGCGATGCATTGTCCGCCGCCTTGGCCAGATAACCTCTACGCCGTGAGTGAGGCGCTACCGGTGGTGACGGTGACGTATTCGCCGGGCTGGCATCTTGACCGCTTCCTGGCGTCGTTGTCGTTGGCGACCGAGCGTCCGGTACGGGTTGTGATGGCCGACAACGGATCCACCGACGGCGCTCCCGAGGAAGCCGCGCAGCGGTACCCGAACGCGGAGTTGCTGCATACCGGGGCCAACCTGGGTTACGGGGGAGCGGTCAACGCCGCCGTGGCACTGCTGGACGCCGAGGGTGGCGAGCGCAGCGAATTTCTCATCGTGGCCAACCCGGACGTGCAGTGGGGGCCGGGCAGCATCGAGGCGCTGTTGGAGGCGGCAGCCCGGTGGCCGCAGGCGGCGACGCTGGGCCCGCTGATCCGCGAGCCGGACGGCTCGGTATACCCCTCGGCGCGGCACCTGCCCAGCCTGATCCGCGGCGGCATGCACGCCGTGGTCGGTCCGCTGTGGCCCGGCAACCCCTGGACCCGCGCCTACCGGCAGGAGCTCCTGGAACCCAGCGAGAGGCCGGTCGGCTGGCTGTCCGGGGCCTGCCTGCTGGTGCGCCGCGCCGCGTTCGAGGCGGTCGGCGGCTTCGACGAACGCTATTTCCTCTACATGGAGGACGTCGACCTGGGCGACCGGCTGGCCAAGGCCGGCTGGCTCAACGTCTACGTCCCGTCCGCCGAGGTGCTGCACCAGAAGGGCCACGCCACCGGCAAGGACCCCGCGCGCAATCTGGCCGCGCACCACCGCAGCACCTACACCTACCTGGCCGACCGGCACACTGGCTGGTGGCGGGCCCCGCTGCGCTGGAGCATGCGGGGCGCACTGGCGGTGCGCTCACACCTGGCGGTGCGCAATGCCCGCCGCACCATGACGAAGGGACTTCCGTGACACTGAGCCAAGTCGACGCGGTCGTCCTGGTCGGGGGTAAGGGCACCCGGCTTCGGCCGCTCACCCTCTCGGCACCCAAGCCGATGCTGCCCACCGCGGGCGTGCCGTTTCTGACTCATCTCCTGTCGCGAATCGCCGCCGCCGGGATCGAGCATGTGATCCTGAGCACGTCCTACAAGCCGGAGGTGTTCTCCGAGGAGTTCGGCGACGGCGCCACACTGGGCCTGCAGATCGACTACGTGACCGAGGAGGAGCCGCTGGGCACCGGCGGTGGAATCGCCAACGTCGCGTCCAAGCTTCGCCATGACACCGCAATGGTGTTCAACGGCGACGTGCTGTCGGGGGCGGAGCTGACCGATTTGCACGACTACCACCGCGAGCAGGAGGCCGACGCCACCCTGCATCTGGTGCGGGTCGGCGATCCGCGCGCCTTCGGCTGCGTACCCACCAGCGACGGGCGGGTCACGGCATTCCTGGAGAAGACCGAAGATCCGCCGACCGACCAGATCAACGCCGGTTGCTACGTGATGTCGCGGGAGGTCATCGACCGTATCCCGCAGGGGCGCCCCGTCTCGGTGGAGCGCGAGGTGTTTCCCGCGCTGCTGTCCGACGGCGTGAAGGTCTGCGGCTACGTCGACACCAGCTACTGGCGCGACATGGGCACACCCGAGGACTTTGTGCGCGGGTCGGCCGATTTGGTGCGCGGCATCGCGTCCTCACCGGCGCTGGGCGGCCGGCGCGGCGAGGCGCTGGTGCACGACGGCGCATCGGTGGCCCCGGGAGCGGTGCTGATCGGTGGTACCGCGGTGGGCCGGGGCGCCGAGATCGGCCCGGGTGCGCGGCTCGACGGCGCGGTGATCTTCGACGGCGTGAAGGTCGAGGCGGGCAGCGTGATCGAACGCTCGATCATCGGGTTCGGCGCCCGGATCGGGCCCAGGGCGCTGATCCGCGACGGGGTGATCGGTGACGGCGCCGACATCGGGGCGCGTTGCGAGCTGCTGCGCGGGGCGCGGGTGTGGCCCGGGGTGTCGATCCCGGACTGCGGAATCCGTTACTCCAGCGACGTCTGAGCCGGTTTTCCCGCTGACTCTGCGCTCACCGCGCACCCTTCTCGGACTTTTCCTTCGTACCCGCAGTGTCAACGGTGGATAGTCATAGCCATGTTCACCAGGGTCCTCATCACCTGCCTCGCCGCAGTCGCCATGGCGACGCCGGCCGCCGCAGATCCGCTCGACCCGATTCCGGGTAACGGGGTCTTTCAGGTCGGCACCGATATCGAGCCCGGCCTCTACCGCACCGGCGGCTCCGGGTCGGCCTTCGGTGTGTGGATCAACAACGTGCCGACGCCGGAGTCGATGTGTTCGTGGTTCACCTACAGCACTCCCGATGCTGCCAAGGACCATGTGGTCGCCGCGAACACGTCTGTCGGGCCGATGTATGCGAGCATTCCGGCCACGGTCAAGGCCTTCGAGTCGCAGAACTGCCAGCCCTGGACGCGGGTGACCGACTCCCCGTGAGCCGCCGGGCTCAGGCGCGATGGGTCGCGACGGCCCGCCGCACCAGGTATGCCAAGGCGTCGTCGGCATCCGGTGGCAGCGCCGCCACCGGCCACCAGCGCAGTGCCAGTGACTCGTCGCTGATCCCGATCTGGGCGTCTGCCGGCGCGTGCGCCACGAACTGCAGATCCAGATGCCGGGTCGGTACGCCCAGCGAGCACGTCACGGGATGCACGTGCACCGCCGCCAACCGCGGATCCAGCCGCAGGCCGACGATCCCGGATTCCTCGGTGGCCTCGCGCAGGGCGGCCGTGGTGATGTCGTCGTCGGACTCCTCGCAGTGCCCACCCAGCTGCAGCCAACGGCCCACCCGCGGGTGCAGCGTCAGCAGGGTGTTCTCGCCGGTGTGGTCTACCACCAGCGCGGACGCGGTGATGTGGCCGGCAGCGCATTCGCGCCGGCACGCATCGGGGCGGGCGGCCAGAAACGCCAGCACCGCATGCCGCAGAGCGTCCTGCGCGGAATCGGGTGCGGCCCAGGAGCTCAGGGTCGCGACGGCGGATTCGTGCAGCGTCATCGACGCACCAGTAGGTCCTCGACGGCGGCCGGGGAGCGGGGCGCAAGCGGCTCGGTCGGGTATCCGATGGCTATGGCGCCCAGGGGTTCCCAGGTGGACGGCAGATCCAGTTGGGCGCGGACCAGATCCGGGGTGAAGATGGTGGAACCGATCCAGCAGCTGCCGACGCCGCGTACCGCCAGTGCCACCAGCAGGCCTTGGACGGCGGCGCCCACGGCGACCGTGAACATGGTGTGCTCAGCTGCGGTGCGGTGTTCATCGGGATAGTGGTGGGCGCCGTCGGGCACCATCATCGGAATGATGACTTCGGGTGCCTGGTAGAGGATTTGGCCGCGCGCCACGCGCGCCTCGACGGCTTCGGGAGCTTTTCCATCGGCCGTCAGATCGGCTCGCCAGCGCTGCGCCATGGCGTCCAGCAGGCGCGTGCGCAAGCCGGGTGTCTGCAGCCAGACGAACCGCACCGGGCGGGTGTGATGTGGCGCGGGGGCCGTCAGCGCCTCGGCGATGGCGTCGGTGATCAGTTGCGCCGGAATGGATTCGGTAGTGAATGTGCGCACCGATCGGCGCAGCAACTGCGCCTGGGTTCGTCCCACTTCGATGGCCTCGGCGGTGCCCAGCCAGAACAGGTCATCGGAACCGGAACGCACCAGGGCCGCCGCGGTGGAGCCGTTGTCGGGACTGGAAAACCCGCGCACAACGGCCACCGGCACATCGGTGAGCTTGCCCTTGACCAGGTCGGCGGCGGCGGCGAGTTCGTCGGCGACCGCGACTTCGGTGACCACCAGCTCGTTGCCGTGCCGGTCGACGGCACCGGCGTAGCCGTTGAGCACGGTCACACCGGATGCCCCGATCGCGACGTCGATCTGTCCGTTGCGCCAGGCCCGGCCCATGGTGTCGGTGATCAGCACCGCCACCGCGACGCCGAGCCGCTCGGCCAGTCCCGCTCGCAACGCCGCGGCGCTGGCATCGGGATCCACCGGCAGCAGCGCCAGTTCGTCGGAGCCCACATTCGAGCCGTCCACGCCGGCGGCGGCCTGCACCAGGCCGATGCGATTCTCGGTGATCCAGGTGCGGCCCTTGCGGGCCAGCACTCGCACCGCCTCGGCCTCGACCAGCTGGCGGCGCAGCGCGTCGCGTGCTTCGGCGTCGTGCGGTGCCGGGACTATCCGGCCTTCGCACTTGGACACCACCTTGCTGGTGACGACGACGATGTCGCCGTCGGCCAGCCACGGGGCGGCGGCGGCCAGGGCGGCAGCCAGATCGTCACCCGGCCGGAATTCGCCCAGACCGGTGACCGGCAGAATCTCGACTGTGGCGGCGCTGCCGTGCTCGCTCATCGCACGCCCGCCAGGTCCATTCCGGTGCGCACCATCTCGGCGGTCGCCGCCGGGTCGGTCATCAACAGGGGAGCGGCGCGAACAGTCATACCGGGGATGTCGGCGTCGTCGGACTCGCCCTCGTGCACCAGCCAGTAGTCCAGAATCCCGGTCGAGCTGCGTGCGCCGTAGTGTTCGCCGACCGCCCGCGAGGTGGACTCCAGGCCGATCACGCTCAAGCAGGTATCGGCCATGCCGCGTAAGGGTTTTCCGCTGATGATCGGGGAGTAGCCGACGATCGGCGCCGCGGTGGAGCGCAGCGCCGAGCGGACGCCCGGTACGGCCAGGATGGCGCCGATGCTCACCACCGGATTGGACGGGGCCACCAGCACGATGTCGGCGCCGGTGATGGCCTCGACGGCTTCCGGTGTGGCGGCAGCCTTCTCTGCGCCCACGAAGCCGAACCCGTGGGTGGGAACCTGGGCGCGGTAGCGCACCCACCACTCCTGGAAGTGGATCGCCCGCTGGGCGCCGTCGGCGGGATCGGTGACGACGACGTGGGTTTCGCAGCTGTCATTGGTGACCGGCAGCAAGTGTGCGCCCGGTTGCCAGCGCTCACACAGCGCCGACGTCACAGCTGTGAGCGGATAACCGGCCCGCAGGGCCTGGGTGCGGACGAGATGGGTGGCCAGGTCCCGGTCGCCGAGACTGAACCAGTCGGGCTGCATTCCGTAACGCGCCAACTCCTCCATGGCGTGCCAGGTTTCGTCCCGGTGCCCCCAGCCGCGGTCGGGGTCCACGCCGCCGCCGAGGGTGTACATGCAGGTGTCCAGGTCGGGGCAGATGCGCACCCCGTGCATCCAGGCGTCGTCGCCGACGTTGACGACCGCGGTCAACTCGTGCGCAACGGTCCCGTTGTCGGCTGAGGATCCGGCGAATTGGCCCAAACCCAGCAGTTTCTGGACGCCGAGCAGGAAACGGGCGCCGCCGACCCCCCCGACCAGAACGGTGACCTTCACAGCGCACGACAGTACCGTTGGCGGGCAGGCGCCCGCCGCGGCGGACTGCCATCGCACGGCTTCGGCGGGCCCGCGGTAAGACACGCCGAGGGCCCCGTGTGGGGTAGATGACAAGGACTCGCCGGTCTCGGACACGTGGGAAATCGATCACGAGATGGTAAGGAATTTGGCCGAGCGGCTTGACCCCGCTGATCAACCCGTGTCTAATCACACTAGTGTCATTTTCCCGGTTGGCCAGCCGATTTCGGTGTCGCAGACCGAGATTCGATCACATGTTCGAATGACATGGTGAATATCTCGATATTCGGCCGACATAAGCAGGATCGCGCTACAGGTGAGGAGGCGGAGCATGTCCTATGAGCACCTTTGGGGCGTGATGGGGGTGGCGTCGCACGCCAGTGCCGAGATGGCTTTGCCGACCGGGCTCGACGCGATGCCCAGCCGGCCCCATCTGAGTCTGGTTCCCGAGCCTGAGGCCTACGACGAGTTCGACCCGTTCGACCCCGAAACGGCCACCAACGAGCAGTGGCAGGACCGTGCCCTGTGCTCGCAGACCGACCCCGAGGCGTTCTTCCCGGAGAAGGGCGGCTCGACTCGGGAGGCCAAGAAGATCTGCCAGCGGTGCGCGGTTCGCAGCGAGTGCCTGGAGTACGCCCTGGCGCACGATGAGCGGTTCGGCATCTGGGGTGGGCTGTCCGAGCGGGAGCGCCGGCGCCTCAAGCGCGGCATCATCTGAGCCCCAGCGGCGCAAGCGCGGGTCAGTCGTCGATCGTCGGGTCGATGACCGAGGGTTCAACATCCAAATAGGTGGCGACAAGCGCCACCAGAATCTCGTGCAGTAAATCGCCGAGTTCGGTCCTGTCGTTTGCCCGTTGCTCGATTGGCCTGCGGAACAACAGAACTCGAGCGCGCGTCGAGTTTCCGCGAACATCCACCCCGGCGGGGATCAAACGGGCCAGCGGCACCGGTCCGTCGGCGACGACTTCGGGCGGCCACTGCACGCTGTCGGGATCTTTGGGCGCTATCCGCGGGATCTCGTCGACTGCGACATCCAGTGTGCTCAACCGTTGCTTCCAGCGCTGCTCGATCGGCTCGTAGGCCTCCAGCACCGCCATGTCGAACCGCTCCGCCCGGGTGCGCCAGCCCGGCACGGTCGGCGGCAGCAGCGGCCCGCGGGGCTCGCGGCCGCGGCGTCGGCGGCGCGTGGCGATCACGCAGACGATGGTAACGGTTGTGCATAGGCTGCCGGGCCCTTGCGCGTGTCCGGCGCCGCGGCGGCGGGCGGCCACGATAGCCTCACGGGCGTGAACGTTCCCCGCCGTTGCTGCCGGCCAGGGTGTCCGCACTATGCGGTGGCGACGCTGACGTTCGTCTACTCGGACTCCACCGCCGTGGTCGGCCCACTGGCGACTGCCGCCGAGCCACATTCCTGGGACCTGTGCTTCAGCCACGCAGGCCGGATCACGGCGCCGCGCGGCTGGGAACTGGTCCGCCACCCCGGCCCCTGGGTCTCTCCCGAAGAGGACGACCTGATCGCGCTCGCCGAGGCGGTGCGGGAGCGCGAGTCCGGGCGCTCTGCCCCCGCCAGCGGCTGGTACCCCCACAGCAATCCGGGCGACTCCCCGACACGGGGAGCGTCCAACCCGGAGCCCGGGGGCGGCGTGCTGGCACCGCCGGGCCCGCCCGGCAAGACCAACGGCCGTCGCCGCGGCCACCTGCGCGTGTTGCCAGACCCGTCGGACTGATCGAAGGTTCCGGGCTAGGCTTGAGTGTCAAGAGTCCACTTCGTCAGGAGCCCTGTCCATGTCTCGGCCCGCTGCGGCTGTCCACCGTGTGATCAAGGCGTACGACGTACGTGGCCTGGTCGGTTCGGAGATCGATGAAACCCTCGTCACCGAGGTCGGGTCCTCTTTTGCCCGGCTGATGGCCGAGGAAGGCGCCCGGCAGGTGGCGATAGGCCACGACATGCGGGACAGTTCGCCGTTGTTGTCGGCGGCCTTCGCCGAGGGCGTGCTGGCCCGCGGCCTGGACGTGGTCCGGATCGGCCTGGCCTCCACCGACCAGCTCTACTTCGCCTCGGGGGCGCTGGACTGTCCGGGGGCGATGTTCACCGCCAGTCATAACCCCGCTGCCTACAACGGCATCAAGCTGTGCCGGGCGGGCGCCAAGCCGGTGGGTGCCGACACCGGTCTGGGCCGGATCCGCGACGAGCTGATCGCCGGTGTCGACACGGCCGGTGACGGCACCGTGCCGCGCGGCACCGTCACCGAACGCGACGTGCTGGCCGACTACGCGGCATTCCTGCACTCCCTGGTCGACATCTCCGGTCTGCGTCCGCTCAAAGTGGCCGTCGACGCCGGCAACGGGATGGCCGGCCACACCGCGCCGGCGGTATTCGGATCGGTCGAGGCGATCACGCTGCTGCCGCTGTATTTCGAACTCGACGGCAACTTTCCCAACCACGAGGCCAATCCGCTGGACCCGGCCAACCTCACCGATCTGCAGGCGTTCGTGCGCGAAAGCGGCGCTGATATAGGCCTGGCGTTCGACGGCGACGCCGACCGGTGTTTCGTGGTCGACGAGCGTGGCGAGCCGGTGTCGCCGTCAGCGGTGACCGGTCTGGTGGCCGCCCGCGAGCTGGCCCGCGAGCCCGGCGCCACGGTGATCCACAACCTGATCACCTCGCGTGCCGTGCCGGAACTGGTGGCCGAGCGCGGCGGCGCGCCGCTGCGGTCGCGGGTCGGGCACTCCTTCATCAAGGCGCTGATGGCCGAGACCGGGGCCATCTTCGGCGGGGAGCACTCGGCGCACTACTACTTCCGGGACTTCTGGGGAGCGGACTCGGGCATGCTGGCCGCTCTGCACGTGCTGGCCGCACTCGGTGAACAGCAACGACCGCTGTCGGAGCTGACGGCCGATTACCAGCGTTATGCGGCCTCGGGCGAGATCAACTTCACCCTGACGGATGGAGTCGAGGCGTCCGTTCTGGTGGACGCCGTGGTCTCCTCCTTCGGAGACCAGGTGGCTGTCGACCACCTCGACGGTGTGACCGTCGACCTGGGTGCGGGCCGCTGGTTCAACGTGCGCAGCTCCAACACCGAGCCGTTGTTGCGGCTTAACGTCGAGGCGCCCGATGCCGCCGCCGTGGACGCAGTGGTGGCCCAGGTCGCGGCGCAGATCGAGGCTGTCGCCGCCGCGGAGAAGTCGGGTCCGTGACCGCTTTTTCCGGCTCGTTCTCCACCGTCGACCTCGATGACACCGAGGCCCTGTTGGCCGCTGACCGCGACGGTGTGCTCTGGGCCGCGTCGATGGCCGGGGCGCAGGTGCGTGCTACCGCCGCCGCGGTCGACGAGGGCGTTCTGGACGGGCTGCGCGAGCAGAGCCGCAGTTATCCGCCCCGCACGATTATCTGGCTGTCCACCCGCGGCACCGGCGCAACGGCCGGCAGCCTGCTGGCCGCAGCGCGCGGCGACTCGGCCCGCGCACCGCTGGTCCTGGCCGCCGAGACCCCGGCCTGGATCGGGTCGTTGGATGTGCTGGTGGTCGCCGGCGATGACCCGGGGGATCCGGCGCTGGTCGCCGCTGCCGCGGCCGGGGTGCGACGCGGGCTACAGGTGGTGGTGGTCGCGCCCTACGAGGGCCCGTTGCGCGACGCCACCGCTGGGCGCGTCGCGGTGCTGGAGCCGCGGATCGCGGTGCCGGCGGAGTTCGGCCTCCCGCGCTACCTGGCCGCCGGGCTGGCGATCCTCGACGCCCTGGAGGGCGAGGACGCCGGTGCCGGGATCGACCTGGCCGCCCTGGCCGACGAACTCGACGCCGAGGCGCTGCGCAACAGTGCCGCGCGCGAGCTGTTCACCAACCCGGCCAAGATTCTGGCGGACCGCATCGTCGGCCGGGACGTTGCGCTGGCCGGTGACTGCGCGGCCACCCTGGCACTGGCCCGCCACGGCAGTGCCGTGATGCTGGGGGTCGGCCGGAGCACGGTGGCCGCAGCCGGGCTGGCCGATGCCATGAACGCGGTGCGGGCCCGGTCCGCCGGCGGCCACGATGCCGCCGACATCTTTCACGACGAGCAGATCGACGGTCCGGCCGGCGACCGGCTGCGGGTGCTGGCCCTGACACTGGCCGCCGAGCGTACGGTGGTGGCTGCCCGGATCAGCGGCATGCATGATGTGGATCTGGTGGCGGCCGAGGACGTACCGCTGGCGGGGGGCGCCGTGGAGGAGGCGGCGGTCGGTCCGGGGGCCCTGCCTCACAGCGGGCGGGCCGAACAACAGCTTGCGGTGTTGGCCGTGCGGTTGGAGATGACGGCCGCCTACGTGCGACTTTTGCGGGGTTGACGGGAACAGTGGAACAGCTACGCGGCGCGATACGGACCTACGCCTGGGGCTCGAGGACCGCTATCGCCGAGTTCACCGGTCGGCCGGTTCCGGCGGCGCATCCCGAGGCCGAGCTGTGGCTGGGCGCGCACCCGGGGGATCCGGCCTGCCTGGAGACCGACACCGGCGAGGTGTCGCTGCTCAGCGTCTTGACCCGCGACCCGGAGGGTCAGCTGGGCCCGTTGGCCCAAGCCCGCTTCGGTGACCGGTTGCCGTTCCTGGTCAAGGTGCTGGCCGCTGACGAGCCCCTGTCCCTGCAGGCTCACCCCAGTGCCATGCAGGCGATCGAGGGTTACGAACGCGAGGAGCGGCTGGGGGTGCCGGTGTCCTCGCCCATTCGCAACTACCGCGATACCAGCCACAAGCCGGAACTGCTGGTGGCGCTGCAGCCGTTCGAGGCGCTAGCCGGTTTCCGGCCGGTGGCGCGCACCATTGAGTTGCTGCGGGCGCTGGCGGTGTCGGACCTGGACCCGTTCATCGACCTGCTCGGCGGCCCGCCCGGCAGCGCCCTCGCCGATGCGCAGTCCGATGCCGACGGGCTGCGGGCGCTGTTCACCACGTGGATCACCGCGCCCCAGCCCGACCTGGACGTCCTGGTGCCGGCGGTGCTCGAAGGGGCCATCCAGTACCTCAGCTCCGCCGCCGGCGAATTCTCCGCGGAGGCCAAGACGGTGCTCGAGCTCGGCGAACGGTATCCCGGGGATGCCGGGGTGCTGGCCTCGCTGCTGCTCAACCGGGTCAGCCTGGCGCCGGGAGAAGCCATCTTCGTATCGGCCGGAAATCTGCACACCTACCTTCACGGGGTGGGCCTGGAGGTGATGGCCAACTCCGACAACGTGTTGCGCGGCGGGCTGACCCCCAAGCACGTCGACGTTCCCGAATTGCTGCGGGTACTGGACTTCACTCCGACCACCGAGGAGGCCCTGCGGCCGGCCACCTACACCGATGGACTGGAGGTGGTCTACCGGACCCCCGCCGAGGAATTCGCGGTGTCGCGCCTGGCGCTCGACGGCCCGCACCTGGGCCACGAGGTGGATGCGCCGGCGCGCCATGACGGCCCCCAGATCCTGCTGTGCACCGAAGGCTCCATCACGGTGCACGCCAAATCGAAGACGTTGACGTTGCGCCGCGGCGAGTCTGCCTGGGTGCCTTGCGATGACGGGCCGATCCGGCTGCTGGCCCAGCAACCAGCCGCCCTGTTCCGGGCGACGATAGGCCTCTAGCGTGTCGTCGTCGGGCAGCACCAAGGCCATCGTCGCGGCCCTTGTGGCCAACGCCGGTATCGCGGTGGCGAAATTCACCGGGTACCTGATCACCGGTAGCGCCGCCATGCTCGCCGAGGCGGTGCATTCGGTGGCCGACACCTCCAACCAGGCGCTGTTGCTGTTGGGCCAGCGTGTCGCCACCAGGGCGCCGGATGCGCTGCACCCGTTCGGGCACGGCCGCAGCCGGTACTTCTGGTCGTTCGTGGTTGCGCTGGTGCTTTTCAGCCTGGGCTCGATGTTCGCGCTGTTCGAGGGGTACGAGAAGCTGCGCCACCCGGTCGAGTTGAGTTCGCCGATGGTGGCCATCGTGATCCTGGTGGTGGCGATCGGCATGGAGACCTACAGCTTTCGCACCGCTGTGGTCGAGTCGCGCCCGCTGAAGGGCCAGGGAAGTTGGTGGCGTTTCCTTCGCACCTCGCGCAATCCCGAGCTTCCGGTGGTGCTGCTGGAGGACACCGCCGCGCTGATCGGGCTGGTGCTCGCGCTGGTCGGCGTGGGATTGTCGGTGCTGACCGGCAACCCGGTGTGGGACAGCGTGGGAACCCTCGGGATCGGTGTGCTGCTCGGCGTGGTCGCCGTGTTCCTGATGGTCGAGATGCACAGTCTGCTGATCGGCGAGGGCGCCACCATTGCCGAGGACCGGGCCATTCGGGCGGCGCTGGAGAACACCGAGAACGTCACCCGTCTGATCCACATCCGCACCCAGTATCTGGGGCCGGACGAGATGCTGGTGGGCGCCAAGATCGCGGTGGTTCCCCAACTCGACCTGGCGGGGGTGGCGGCCACCATCGACACCGCCGAAGCCAACATCCGCGCGGCCGTCCCGGCGGCGCTGGTCATCTATCTCGAGCCCGATCTGGACCGAACCCCTGTGCCAGACTCGGTGCAGCAGAAAGGTTGATCGCCGTGTCCAAACTGTCCTACCAGCAGCTCACCGCCGCCTGCCAGGCCGGCGGGGGGAGCACCCTGAGCGTGTCCACCGAGCTGGCACCGGCCGGGGGCAGTCACACCGCGATCCGCCCGGCTCGCGGCTCGGGGCGCTCGGCGTCGACCGTTGCGACCCGGTTGATCGACGGGTCGCCGACGGCGACGGTGCTCATCGACGACAACCACAGCCAGGTGCAGCGCGTCGAGGCCGCGATCCTGCAGGGCATTCGCGACCAGCATCCGACATTGAGCCGGGTGCCGCGCACCCAGGTCAGCTACGAGGGCGGTCGGCTGGTGTACACCGATCTCGAACTGCCGCAACGCATTTTCGACGGGCATTTTCTCACCGGATCGATCGACGGCAAGCCTGCGATCACACACCCGGCCTACCGGGCGGCCCGCGAGAGCACCCTCGACAATGCCCGTACCCTGCTGCGGCTGAGTCCCGGCAGCCTGGCCTTCGGCGCGATCGACTCCGCTCTCGGCACCGGGCAGAGCCGTTTCCGCGGGGTGCTGTCCGGCGAGATCATCGGGGTGCTCGTCGACGGGGCGCCGGCGGATTCCCGTGCCCTGGCCGACACCGGCGTGTGTTGCAGCCGGATCATCCGCACCCAGGTGCTCAGCTTCGCCGCACTGCGGCAACTGCGATTCGACTGCGGTCCGGCCGGGGACGAGGCGTGCCGTGTGCTGTTGGCCGCCTATGTGCTGGCCGGGCTGACACGCGCCAACGCCGAACTGAGCATCCGGGCCAGCTGCGATCTGGTGGAGGCCGGCCCCACCACGCTGCGACTCGACGCGCGGGACGGTGAGTTCGTCGAGTTGGAGGCGCTGTCGATCGCCGAGGCCGACATGCTGCTCGAGCGGGCTCTGCTCGAGGCATATCGGGAGGCCGACATCACCTGGCACGGCCAGGTGCTGAGCGTCACCGGCGACCCGGCCGCCTACGCCGCCGCCCAGAGCGGCGGAGCGCCGCAGGACGACGCCGCGGTGCGTGCGCCGCGCAGGTTCCGGTTACCGCACTTCATCGAAGCTCGGCGCGCCGGCGCAGCCCGATAGGGCATAAGCCGGGCCGGGGCGCAGTCGCCAGCCCGGTGCTCAGCCGGGCAGCTCGATGGCCGCGAAATTCACCGTCGCCGTGGCGGCAAGCTGGTCGTCGTTGCCCCGGTAGATATCGACCTGGACCACCACGGAACGCCGCCCCGTGCGCAGGATGGCCGCCACCGCGCGGGCGGGACCGATCGTGATCGGCCGCAGGTACCGGATGAACAGATCCGTCGTGGCAATTCCGTTGCCGAACTGCGTGCTGCGCGCGGCCAGCTGCCCGGCCGCCACATCGGCCATGGTCGCGATCAATCCGCCCTGCAGCCCGCCTGCGGTGTTGACCACCCGCTCGTCGACCGGCATCTGCAGAGTCAGGGTGCCGTCGGCCGACGGCACCTCGTGCAGACCGAGCTGATCGAACAACTCCCGGATCGATTGCGGTGCGGTCACGTCGGTTCGACCGCGGTGTCCCAGGCTTGCAGCAGGGTGCACAGTATCTCTTCGGCGCGGCCCAATCCGGCCAGATGACTCTCCCCGGGGATCGGGTAGAGCCGCGCGTCGGGAAGCAGCGCCACTGCGTGTTTGCCGTGCGAGAACGGGACGATGTGGTCGGCGTCGCCGTGCCACCAGTGCACCGGCACGTGCACGTCGCTGAGGCGGAAACCCCAGGGGCGGGCGAACAGGACGGCGTCGGCGATCGGGGCGGCGAGTTGCTTGCGGGAACCGTTGAGCAGGTCGTCGAGGAACATCGCCTTGAACTCCGGGCGGGACAGCATCTCGCGGTCGCCGTCGGGCGACAGCCGGGCGTAGAACTCCAGCGCAGGAGAGGCGACCGGGCGGACCATCCGGATCAGGCTGGCGGCCAGCATGCTGATCGGCCGTCCAGCGCGGTCGAGTACCGGTTCGGCGAGCCGGGCCAGCCGCATCAGGCCACTGTCGATGGCTTCCGGCCCCACCGCCGGGGCAACGCCGCCCAGGATGCCGGCAGCCACCACCCGGTTGGGCATGGCCGCCGCGCATGCCAGCGTGTAGGGGCCGCCGCCGGACAGGCCGATGACCGCCATTTTGTCGATCCCGAGGGTGTCGGCCACGGTCCGCAGATCATCGGCGAACTCCGACACCGTCTCGTACTGGAAGGGGGTGGAGGAGCCGATGCCGGGCCGGTCCACCCCGATCAGGCGGATGTTGGCTTCGGTGGCATACAGCCGTGCCTCGACGGGAATCTGCCGCCGGGCGCCGGGCGTGCCGTGGAGCCAGAACATTGCCCGGCCCTGCGGTGCGCCGAATTCGGCGAACCCGAGCTGTCGGTCCTCTCCGACGGCGATGTTGCCCTCCATCTGAGGACGGGCGATCTCATAAGCCATTCTCGGAGTCTGACACGCGCGTGCCTGCCCATTCACCATCGGCCGCAGGCTCGGGGGCCGGTGTCGACATTTCGGTGGGCTGCGCACGGCCGCGCAATGTCGCCGAGCCGTGGTGTGTCCAGCGCGAACGTTCGGCCTCGTCGGCTCGCTCGAGCGCGGTCGCCGAGCACAACACCCGGGCCGCGACGGCCTTCGCGCGGTCGGCCAGCCGGGCGGCCTCGTTGACGGCATCGCCGACCACGGTGTACTCGTAACGGTTCTCGCTGCCGATGTTCCCGGCGAACACCGGCCCCGCCGAGACACCGATCCCGAAGTCCACCAGCGGCAGCCGGCGAAGCCGGGCGATCAGGGTGCGGGCGGTGGCAAGCGCGGCCCCGGCCGCGCCGTCGGAGGGGACGGGTGCGCCGAACACCGCCAGGGCCGCGTCGCCCTGAAACTTGTTGATCGAACCGCGCTGGGCGTCGACCTCGTCCACCACAATGCGGAAAAAGTCGTTGAGCACCTCGGCGACCTCTTCCGGGGGATGGGTGGCGGCCAGTTCGGTCGAGCCCACCAGATCGATGAACAGAATCGCCGCCTCCTGCACGCAACCGGACAGCGCGAGCTCTTGTTCCACCGCGAGCCGCGCGACATCGGAGCCGACGTGCCGGCCGAACAGGTCCTGGAGCCGGTCGCGTTCGGCGAGCCCGGCGACCATGCGATTGAAACCGGTCTGCAGCCGGCCGATCTCGGACTGCTCGTAGACACCGACCGAGGTGGTCATCTCGCCGCGCTCGACGCGGGCCATCGCATTGACGACCTCTCCGACCGGGTCGGAGATCGAGCGCGACACCAGGATCATGGCGCGCACACCGAGCAGCACCGCCACGACGCACAGCACCAGCACGGGTATCTCCACCGACGACTCCGGGTCGATGATCCAGCCCATCCGCCGGCAGACGATCAGCGCGATGATCGCCGCCGATGGCAGCGCGCAGGTGACGAACCACATGGTCACCAGCCGGGCCAGCACTCCGGGGGCGGTCGCGCGCACGTGAGAGCCGTGCCAGGCGGCGGCCACGATCGGCCGCAGCGTCCGCTGGGTGAACAGCATGCTGGTGCTCACCGACGCGGCGCCGCCGAACACGATGATGGTGGCGAGCAGAGCGAGCAGCCCCGCATTCTGCGAGCGGCTTGCCGCCAACCCGACGATTCCGCCGATCAGCCAGGTGCCCAGGACGATCGCCGACTGCCGGCGCAGGAGGTTGCCGGCGAAGCGCCGTTGTTCGCGATCCGGCTGGACCCCCGCGCTGTACCAACGCAGCGACGGCGCGATGCTGGCGCTTCCCAGAGCGATCACCGACAGGGTGCCCAGCGAGACCAGGACCACCACCGGCACCACATTCGGCCACGACAGCAAGGTGGTGTCGGTCAGCGGGGTCTCCCCGTGGAGCGACACCACCACCGCGATCGCCTCGGCGCTGGTGAGCAGGTGGGCGAAGGCCAGCCCGGCCGCGTAGTCGCGGACCCGCACGGGGGTACGTGGCCGCGCGCCTGCGCCCGAACCTGCAGTCGTCATCGCGGTGGAGCCCATCCCTGAGTGCGTTGTGCTCTCAAGGTATATGGATGCCGCGGAACGAGACGCGCCACCTTGGGTATACAAAATAATAATGAATGTCTAGACAGCAGACGCATTCAGCTGTAATGTCCAGCATTGACAGTGATTCAGCTCACAGGAGTGGGTGTGAGGGGGCGCCCAGTCCGCGGAGGTGTGGCGGGACAAGAGCGTTGGGAGTCGAAGATGTCCGCACGAAACGGTGGTGAACGCGCGTGGTTCGGCGGCGCCGCGCAGCGCGTTGGCGAGCAGGATGGCGCGATGAGCGGCAGCGTCGGTGTGATGCCAGCTAATCTCGCGGTCGTGAAACGAATCCCCTACGCCGAGGCATCCCGGGCGCTCCTGCGCGACTCGGTGCTCGACGCGATGCGGGACCTGCTGACCAGCCGGGACTGGTCGTCGATCACGCTGGCCGCGGTGGCGCAGGCGGCCGGGGTCAGCCGGCAGACCATCTACAACGAATTCGGTTCCCGCCAGGGCTTGGCGCAGGGCTACGCGATCAGGCTGGCCGATCGGCTCGTCGACGCCGTCGAAGACGCCATCTACCGCAATGTCGGCGATGTGCACGCGGCGCTGCTGGAGGCGTTCCGGACCTTCTTCACCGAGTCGGCCGTCGACCCGTTGGTGATCTCGCTGCTGACTGGCGTCGCCAAGCCCGATCTGCTGCAGATCATCACCACCGACAGCGGCCCGATCATCACCCGCTGCTCGCAGCGTCTCACGTCATCGTTCATGCACAGCTGGGTCAAGGCCAGCGAGGACGACGCCGGGATTCTGTCCCGGGCCGTGGTGCGGCTGGCCATCAGCTATGTTTCGATGCCCCCGGAAGCCGACCACGATGTAGCTGCTGACCTGGCCCGATTGTTCACCCCTGCGGTCGAGACTTACGGTGTTATCGACAGCGAATGACCCGCCCGAGCGGTCTGCGGCCTGCGCCGGTAGCTTGTAGCGGAGCCAATTCACCGAATCCTTAACGGGGGCGTACTGATGAGTTTGACCACGGACAGCCGCAACGGAATCGACTACAAGGTCGCCGACCTGTCGCTGGCCGAGTTCGGCCGCAAGGAGATCCGTCTGGCCGAGCACGAGATGCCGGGCCTGATGGCCCTGCGTCAGGAGTACCACGGGGTCAACCCGCTCAAGGGCGCCCGCGTCACCGGCTCGTTGCACATGACCATCCAGACCGCGGTGCTCATCGAGACCCTGGTCGACCTCGGTGCCGAGGTCCGGTGGGCCTCCTGCAACATCTTCTCCACCCAGGACCACGCCGCCGCCGCGGTCGTCGTCGGGCCGCACGGCACCATTGAGGAGCCCAAGGGCACCCCGGTCTTCGCCTGGAAGGGCGAGTCGCTCGAGGAGTACTGGTGGTGCGCCGAGCAAGCCCTGACCTGGGAGGGCGAACCGGCCAACATGATCCTCGACGACGGCGGCGACGCCACCATGATGGTGCTGCGCGGCGCCCAGTACGAGAAGGCCGGCGTGGTCCCGCCCGCCGAGGAGGACGACTCCGCAGAGTGGAAGGTCTTCCTGGGCCAGCTGCGGGAGCGCTACGAGACCGACAAGAACAAGTGGACCACGATCGCGGAGTCGATCAAGGGTGTCACCGAGGAGACCACCACCGGCGTGCTGCGCCTGTACCAGCTGGCTGCCGCGGGTGAGCTGGTGTTCCCGGCGATCAACGTCAACGACTCGGTCACCAAGAGCAAATTCGACAACAAGTACGGCTGCCGGCACTCGCTGATCGACGGCATCAACCGGGGCACCGATGTGCTCATCGGCGGCAAGAAGGCGTTGGTCTGCGGCTACGGCGACGTCGGCAAGGGCAGCGCGGAGTCGCTGGCCGGCCAGGGTGCGCGGGTGACCGTCACCGAGATCGACCCGATCAACGCGCTGCAGGCCCTGATGGACGGGTTCGACGTCAAGACCGTCGAGGAGGCCATCGCCGAAGCCGACATCGTGGTCACCACCACCGGCAACAAGGACATCATCACCCTCGAGCACATGAAGTCGATGAAGGACCAGGCCATCCTGGGCAACATCGGCCACTTCGACAACGAGATCCAGATGGCCGCGCTGGAGAAGTCGGGTGCCCACAAGCTCAACATCAAGCCGCAGGTCGACCAGTGGACGTTCCCCGACACCGGTAAATCGATCATCGTGCTGTCCGAGGGCCGGCTGCTGAACCTGGGCAACGCCACCGGGCACCCGTCGTTCGTGATGAGCAACAGCTTCTCCAACCAGGTGATCGCCCA
The DNA here is from genome assembly GCF_010729485.1 of Mycolicibacter hiberniae. Lineage (NCBI taxonomy): Bacteria > Bacillati > Actinomycetota > Actinomycetes > Mycobacteriales > Mycobacteriaceae > Mycobacterium > Mycobacterium hiberniae. The sequence continues at coordinate 2,581,687 of NZ_AP022609.1, read as the reverse complement.
GATCGAGCTGTGGACCAAGGGCGACGAGTACGACAACGAGGTCTACCGGCTGCCCAAGCACCTCGACGAGAAGGTGGCCCGCATCCACGTCGAAGCTCTGGGCGGAAGTCTGACCAAGCTCACCAAGGAGCAGGCCGAGTACATCGGTGTCGACGTCGACGGCCCGTACAAGCCGGACCACTACCGGTACTGATCTCTTTCCGCGCGAGCAGACGCAGAATCGCACCATGGGCTACCCATGTGTGCGATTCTGCGTCTGCTCGTCGGATTAGGCTCGGCGCGTGCTGATCGCGATAGAGGGCGTGGACGGCGCCGGCAAGAACACCTTGTCGCAGGGGCTGCGCGCGGCCTTCGAGGGCGCCGGCCAGTCGGTGGCCGCCTTGGCCTTCCCGCGCTATGGCGACTCGGTGACCGCGGATGTGGCCGCCGAGGCGCTGCGGGGCGGTCACGGCGACCTGGCTGACTCCGTCTATGCCATGGCGATGCTCTTCGCCTTAGACCGTGCCGGCGCCAAGGACCGGATCGCGGCCCTGCGCGCCGCCAACGACGTGGTGATCCTCGACCGTTACGTCGCCTCCAGCGCCGCCTACAGTGCCGCGCGCCTGCATCAGGACGCCGCCGGCGAGGTGGTGGACTGGGTGCGACAGCTGGAGTTCGGCCGGCTCGGGCTGCCCGCACCGGACTGCCAGGTGCTGCTCGACGTCCCGGCGGAGTTGGCCGCGCAGCGCGCCAGGCAACGCGAGGATCAGGACGCCGCACGCGCCCGGGACAGCTACGAGCGCGATGACGGTCTGCAGCGCCGCACCGGGGAGGTATACCGCGGTTTGGCAGGGGCCGGGTTCGGCGGACGCTGGCAGGTAGTCGGCCCGACGGTCGATCCGGCCGCTCTGGCGGTCGCTGTGACTGCGGAAATGCACGGGTAACTCTGCGAAACGCCCGTGTGATAGCCGCGTTTTGTCTCAATCTGGTGACACCATGTACGCCATGAGGCAAAGGATCCTTGTCGTCGACGACGACGCTTCGCTGGCCGAGATGCTCACCATCGTGTTGCGTGGGGAGGGTTTCGACACCGCGGTCGTCGGTGATGGCACCCAGGCGCTGACCGCGGTGCACGAGCTTCGGCCCGACCTGGTGTTGTTGGACCTGATGCTGCCCGGAATGAACGGCATCGACGTCTGCCGGGTGTTGCGTAAGGACTCTGGTGTGCCGATCGTGATGCTCACCGCCAAGACCGACACCGTTGACGTGGTGCTCGGGCTGGAGTCGGGTGCTGACGACTACATCATGAAGCCCTTCAAGCCCAAGGAGTTGGTGGCCCGGGTCCGCGCCCGGCTGCGCCGCAACGACGACGAGCCGGCGGAGCTGCTCTCGATCGCCGACATCGACATCGACGTGCCGGCGCACAAGGTGAGCCGGGCCGGCGAACAGATCTCGCTGACCCCCCTGGAGTTCGACCTGCTGGTGGCGCTGGCACGCAAGCCGCGGCAGGTGTTTACTCGTGAGGTGCTTCTCGAACAGGTCTGGGGATACCGCCATCCGGCGGACACCCGACTGGTGAACGTGCACGTCCAGCGCCTGCGGGCGAAGGTGGAGCAGGATCCCGAGAACCCGACCGTGGTGCTGACCGTCCGAGGAGTGGGTTACAAGGCCGGACCTCCGTGATCCCCGCCGGGGAGAAGCGCAGGTGATCCTCGCTTCTCCGACAGGGCGCCGCGCCGGTGATGCTGTGGGGGTACCTCCCGCCTGCGGGGGAGAGAAACGCACGTGATCTTCAGTTCCAGACGACGCCCCCGACGGTCGGGACCGCTGCTGCTCGGCGTGAACACCCTGCGCCGCGCGGTGCAGGCCGCCTGGCGTCGTTCCCTGCAGCTGCGGGTGGTGGTGCTCACACTCGGGCTGTCGGCCGTGGTGATCTTAGGCCTGGGCTTCGTGTTGACCAGCCAGATCACCGATCGCGTGCTCGACGTCAAGGTCCGCGCGGCCACCGAACAGATCGGGCGGGCGCGGGTCACCGCCGGCGGGATCGTCGGGGGTGAGGAGGCCCGCTCGCTGAGCTCGAGTCTGCAGCTGGCGCGCAACACGCTGATGTCCAAGACCGACCCGGCTGCCGGCAGCGGAACCGCCGGCGCATTCGACGCGGTGCTGGTGGTGCCCGGCGAGGGCCCGCGTGCGGCGACCTCCGCGGGCCCGGTGGACCAGGTCCCGACCGCGCTGCGCGAATTCGTCAAGGCCGGCCAGGTCAGCTACCAGTACGCCACCGTCCACGTCGAGGGCTTCTCCGGTCCCGCGCTGGTGATCGGGACCCCGACGGCGTCGCGGATCACCAACCTGGAGCTGTACCTGATCTATCCGCTGGGCACCGAGCGCAACACGATCAGCATGGTGCGCGGCACGATCGCCACCGGTGGCCTGGTGCTGCTGGTGTTGCTGGCCGGTGTCGCCCTGCTGGTGTCGCGACAGGTGGTGCTGCCGGTACGGTCCGCATCCCGGATCGCCGAGCGGTTCGCCGAGGGACATCTGTCCGAGCGGATGCCGGTGCGCGGCGAAGACGACATGGCCCGGCTGGCGGTGTCGTTCAACGACATGGCCGAGAGCCTGTCACGCGAGATCACCCAGCTCGAGGAGTTCGGCAACCTGCAGCGCCGGTTCACCTCCGACGTCAGTCACGAGTTGCGCACCCCGCTGACCACGGTGCGGATGGCCGCCGACCTGATCCACGACCACAGTGACGATCTGGAACCCTCGCTGCGGCGTTCGACCGAGTTGCTGGTCAGTGAGCTGGACCGATTCGAGTCGCTGCTCAACGATCTGCTCGAGATCTCCCGCCACGACGCCGGCGTCGCGGAACTGTCCGTGGAGTCGGTGGACCTGCGGTCGACGGTCAACAGCGCACTGGAGAACGTGGGGCACCTGGCCGCCGACGCCGACGTTCAGCTCAAGGTGGACATGCCCGCGGATCCGGTGATCGCCGAGGTCGACCCGCGCCGGGTCGAACGCATCCTGCGCAATCTGATCGCCAACGCCGTCGACCACGCCGAACGCAAGCCCGTGGTGATCCGGATGGCGGCCGATATCGATACGGTGGCGGTGACGGTGCGCGACCACGGAGTCGGGTTGCGGCCGGGTGAGGAGAAGCTGGTGTTCAGCCGATTCTGGCGCGCCGACCCATCTCGGGTGCGGCGCTCCGGGGGGACCGGGCTGGGGCTGGCGATCAGCGTGGAAGACGCCCGGCTGCACCAGGGCCGGCTGGAGGCCTGGGGCGAACCGGGCAAGGGCGCCTGCTTCCGCCTCACCCTGCCGCTGGTACGCGGACACAAGGTGACCACCAGTCCGCTGCCGATGAAGCCGGTGAGCCCCGCCGAGCGGCGCGAACGCCGTCAGCGCGCCCGCGAGCACGCGGAGAGGATCGGATGATGCGCCGCATGCGTACGGCGGTGCTGATGCTGGCCGTGACCGCGGTGGTCCTGGCGCTCGCGGGGTGCGCCGGGGTGCCCAGCAACTCGGCTCCGCAGGCCGTCGGCACGGTCGAATCGCCGCCGCCGTCGGTGTTACCCAAGCCCACCCCGGGCATGGATCCCGATGTCCTGCTGCGGGAATTCCTCAAGGCGACCGCGGATCCGGCCAACCGGCACCGCGCGGCGCGGCAGTTCCTCACGCAGGAAGCATCCGACTCGTGGGACGACGCCGGCAGCGCGCTGCTGATCGACAACGTGGTGTTCGTCGAGACGCGCAGCGCCGGACGGGTGGCGGTCACCATGCGCGCCGACATCCTGGGGTCCCTGTCGGACATGGGGGTGTTCGAGACCGCCGAGGGGGCGCTGCCGGCTCCCGAGCCGATCGAATTGCTCAAGACTTCCGAAGGGTGGCGCATCGACCGGCTGCCCAACGGAGTCTTCCTGGACTGGCAGCAGTTCCAGGCCGCCTACAAGCGCAATACGCTCTACTTCGTCGACCCGACGGGCAAGACCGTGGTTCCCGACCCGCGCTACGTCGCGGTCTCCGACCCCGACCAGCTCGCAACCGAGTTGGTGTCCAAGCTGATCGCCGGCCCCCGCCCGGAGATGGCCGGGGTACGCAACCTGCTGTCGGCGCCGGTACGGCTGCGCGGGCCGGTGACCCGCGCCGACGGCGGCAAAAGCGGGGTGGGCCGCGGCTATGGCGGGGCCAAGATCGACCTGGACAGCTTGTCGACCACCGACCCCAACACCAGAAAATTGCTTGCCGCGCAACTGATCTGGACGCTCAACCGGGCCGACATCAAGGGTCCCTATGTGATCGACGCCGACGGTGCGGCACTCGACGACAGGTTCCCCAACGGGTGGACCACCTCGGACGTCGCCACCACCGACCCGGGCGCCTCCGACGGCGCCGGCGCCGGGATCCACGCACTGGTGGGCGGATCGCTGCTGGTCCTCGACGGCCAGCAGGCCAACCGCGTGCCCGGGGCCTTCGGCCGGGAGCCCGATCAGGAGTCGTCCGCACTGTCGCGCAACGGGCGCCAGGTCGCATCGGTGGTGGTGCACCCCGGCGATCCGGAGTCCACGCTGTGGATCGGCGACCTCGGCGGCGAGGCCGTGCAGGCGGCGGAGGGCCACACCCTGTCGCGGCCGAGTTGGTCGCTGGACGAGGCGGTCTGGGTGGTGGTCGACGGCAACAACGTGCTGCGGGCCATCCAGGAGGTGGCCACCGGCCGGCCGGCCCGGATTCCGGTCGACTCGGGGGCGGTTTCGGCGCGGTTCCCCGGTCCGATCAGCGAGCTGCAACTGTCCCGGGACGGCACCCGGGCGGCCATGGTGATCGGCGGCCAGGTGATCCTGGCCGGCGTGGAGCAGATGCCCGGCGGCCAGTTCACCCTGCACTACCCCCGCCGGCTGGGTTTCGGGCTCGGTTCCTCGGCGGTATCGCTGAGCTGGCGCACCGGTGACGACATCGTGGTGAGTCGGTCGGATCCCAAACATCCGGTGTCCTACGTCAACATCGACGGGGTGAACTCCGATGCGCCCAGCGGCAATCTGCAGCCCCCGGTGTCCACCATCGTCGCCGACCCCTCGACGGTGTATGTGGCCGACCCCCGTGGCGTGCTGGCGCTGTCGTCGGCAGCGGCCGAGGATGAGCAGAGCTGGTCGCCCATCGGACCGTTCATGGTCGGCGGCGCGGTCCCGGTACTGCCCGGTTAAGCCGCCGGCAGCGCCGCCATCCATCCCCACTGTGTGGATTACCTGTGCAAAAGCCGTGGAAAGTGTCAGTCTCTGACGGCGTCAAGGTGCCGAAACCGAGGGGAGAACCCGGCCCGCCGGCCTCCGTCTTAGCCCCGGAGATGGGTGTCTTCTCGCCCGCCTGAATTAGCACAACGACAGTTCGGTGCCAACAATTGCGGCCCGGACGCGGGCCCGCCTGCATTCATGACCGAACTAATTGCAATTGTCCGGCATGGCGGGGGTCATCGTCGCTTCAGTGCGGGGAGTCGGGGCCTATGCGCTGGAAGCGGCAGGGTTTGGCGGCCACGTACTGGGAGCCGTCGAAACGGCTGGTGGCCCCAAAAGGCGTCGAGGATCCACCAAATTTACAATTCACGTATTCCGCTACCCGCCGCGTTGGCGATGTAAAGAGACTGGACATCAGCACCATATAAAAATCACGGAATGATAACGAATCAATCACGGAGAAGTAACAATGACTAATTCGGCGTCAACCTAAGAATCGCCTGTGTCATACGCTGCCGAGATCCGAGTCGCCGACCAAGGCCGGCCCCGACCTCAGGAGCGGATCATGCGACAGGCACTCCGTCCGTACATCACGACCGGCGTCGTACTCTTCGGCGCCAGCGTCATCGCCGTCACACCGATCCAGCCGCTGCCCGCTGACGTCCAGGTGCGGGCCGTAACGCTGGCCGGGGACACGGCAGACATCATCGGGCCCTACCAGAACCTCTACGCCAACACCCTGGCCAACGTGCAAGCCATGAACCAGCAGTGGCTTGCCCAGCCGTTTCCGGTACTGCAACAGATCGTCACCAACTGGACGGGTTATCTGGAGCAGCTCAGCGCCGATCCGCAATCGATCGGTGGCGTGCTGGAGAACATCTCCAACAACGTGCAGCAGGTGAGCAGCCTTCTGGCGACCCTGCTCCCGGTGATCGGCGCCCAGATCCTGCCGCTGCCGGCGCCGATATCGGTAGACCTCTCGGTGCCGCTGGCCATGTTGATCGCCGGTCTGGGGCCGACGGTGGCCACTTTCAACGAGCTGAACGGAATCATCGGCACCATGCAGGCGGCTACCGATCCGCAGGACATCCTCGCCGCGCTGCTGACCGCCCCGGCCCACCTGCTGAACGCCTACCTCAACGGCTCGGACAACCTCGATGTGCTGGGCGTGAGCATCCCGGCGTTCAACGGGTTGCTGGTTCCCACGCAGACACTCGACACCCAGCTGCCCGTCGGAGAACTGCTGACCCAGCTGGACGGATTGCTCGGCGGCTTGGGCACGGTGCTCAACGCCTTGGGTGGCGCCGACATCGACCTGGGCGGAGTGCTCGACCACGTGCTGACCACACCGCTACCGGGACTGCTGGGTGACCTCGGGCTGGGCAGCATGACACTGGGCGGCCTGCTCGACGGTGTCGGAATGGGCGGCCTGGGTCTCGATCAGGTGCTGGGGACCATCGGGTTGGGGGACGTGACGCTGCCCGAGGTGCTGGGCGACCTGGGATTGGGCGGCCTGACGCTGGGCGGGCTACTGGGCGGGGTGGGCCTGAACGGCGTGATGTTGGGCGACCTGCTGGCCGACGTCGGCATGGGGGACATGACCTTGACGGGGCTGCTGGGTGGCGTGGGCCTGGGCGACACCACGTTGGCCGAACTCTTGAACGATGTCGGAGTGGGCGACACGCCACTGTCGGAGCTGCTGGCGGATGTGGGCCTGGGCGGTGCCGGGCTGGCCGGCCTGATGGAAGACCTGGGACTGGGCGAACTGACGCTGGTCGGCCTGTTGGAAGGCGTCGGGCTGGGTGACCTCACGCTGCCCGCCCTGCTCGGCGGCGCCGGGCTGGGGCATATGACGTTGCCCGGGCTGCTGGACGGCGTCGGGTTGGGCACCACCACCCTGGTCGGCTTGCTGGACGGGGTGGGGCTGGGCGGTCTGGACGTCGGGGCGCTGCTGGGCGCGGTCGGGTTGGGCGGTACCACGTTGCCCGACTTGATCGAGGACCTGGGGATGGGCGACACCACGCTGACCGGGCTGTTGGACGGTCTGGGGCTGGGTGAGATGACCCTGCCCGGGCTGCTCGGCGGCGCCGGGCTGGGGCATATGACGTTGCCCGGGCTGCTGGACGGCGTCGGGTTGGGCGACACCACGCTGGTCGGCTTGCTGGACGGGGTGGGGCTGGGCGGTCTGGACGTCGGGGCGCTGCTGGGCGCGGTCGGGTTGGGCGGTACCACGTTGCCCGACTTGATCGAGGACCTGGGGATGGGCGACACCACGCTGACCGGGCTGTTGGACGGTCTGGGGCTGGGTGAGATGACCCTGCCCGGGCTGCTTGGCGGCGCGGGTCTGGGGCATATGACGTTGCCCGGGCTGCTGGACGGCGTCGGGTTGGGCGACACCACGCTGGTCGGCTTGCTGGACGGGGTGGGGCTGGGCAGCCTGAACGTCAGCGCCTTCCTTGGGGACATCGGGCTGGGCGGGACCACGTTGCCCGACCTGGTCGACGACCTGGGAATGACCGATCTGACGCTGGGCAGCCTGCTGGCAGGTCTGGGCACCGCGGACCTGACACTGGGCGGCTTGGTGGACACGTTGGCCCTGACCGGCCTGAGTGTGGGCGGCCTGGTCGGCGCCGTCGGCCTGGACAACCTGGACCTCAACGGACTGCTGACCGGCATCGGATTGGGCGCCACCACGCTGCCCGGCCTGATCGGCGACCTGGGGCTGACCGAGCTGACCTTGGGCGGGCTGGTCGGCGGCATCGGGGCCGGCGGCACCACCCTGCCAGAACTGTTGGGCCACATGGACATGGGCGACATCACGCTGTCCGGCCTGGTCGGCTCCCTGCTGGGCACCACGACACTGCCGAGCATGCTGACCAGCCTCGGACTGGGCAACCAAAGCCTCGGCGGCCTCCTGGGCGACCTGGGGCTGGGCGGGATGAGCCTGCACACGCTGTTCTACAACCTGAACATGAACGGCCTGGTCGTCAAGGACGTGCTGAACAACCTCGGGCTGGGCGACATCAGCATCGGCACCATGATCAACAGCATGGGGTTGGGCACCATGGGCCTGCACAGCCTGGTCAACAACCTCGGTATGGGCCAGCTGACCCTGGTGGACCTGCTGAACACGATCGGCGTCGGGCAGCAGGGTCTGGGCGGGCTGCTGCACGACTTCGACGTCACCCTGGGCGCCGGTTCACTGCTCAGGTTCTTGGGGGTCGACCTCGGGTTTATCTCCGATGCCCTGGACGCCCTCAATCTCAACGGCCCCTTGGATGCGACCGGGATCACCGTCGGCGGTCTGCTGAGCTTCTTCGGCCTCGACGTGACCCTGAACTCCCTGTTGGGCAATATCGCCGCGCAGGGTGCCGGGGTGAGCCTGAACGGCGTCCTGCACGGGTTGGGGCTCTACAACCAGACCCTGCCCCTGATCCTGTTGAACCTCGGCTTGGGCAACTTCACCCTGGGCTGGACCGGATGGAACGGCCTGCTGCAGGTCCTGGGGCTGGAACACACGAGCGTCAACGGGCTGCTGAACGCGGTGGGCCTCGGCGACGACAATCTGGTCGGCCTACTCAACAGCCTGGGCCTGGGCGTGAGCCTGCCGCAACTGCTCGACAACCTGGGAATCGGAACCTTGTCACTGAACGACGTGGTCGGCAGCCTGACGTTGGGTGCCCTGAACCTCGACGGTCTACTGGGCGCCTTGGGTATCGACGAGGTGAACCTGGCCAACCTGCTGCAAAGCCTGGTGGGCAACCTCACGTTGCCGGGTCTGGTCAACAACCTGGGGCTGGGTGAGATGACGCTGGGCGCCGTGGTGGGCAACCTGGCCACCGGCGAACTCACTCTGGGCTCCTTGCTGGGCAACCTGAACCTGAGTGACCTGACACTGGGTGGGCTGCTGGAGGACCTGCAGCTGAGCAACCTCGGCCTCGGTTCTCTGCTCGGCGGGCTGAACTTGGGCGGCCTGACGCTGCCCGGCCTGTTGGAGGGGCTGGGCCTGGAGAACCTCACCCTGGGCGGCCTGCTCAGTGACTTGGGAACCGGCAACTTCACACTGTCGGGCCTGTTGGCCAATCTGGGTCTGGGTGACGCGACGCTGCCGGGGTTGTTGACCGATCTGGGTCTGGGCGACGCGACTCTTGCGGGCCTGTTGGGCAACTTCGGCATCGGCGGCCTTTTCCTGCCCGGCCTGCTGGAGAGCCTGGGGCTGGGCGATGTCACGCTCGCGGGGGTGCTCGGCAACTTGGGCGTGGGAGATCTGACGCTGGGCGAGCTGCTCAGCGACTTGGGAACCGGCAACTTCACACTGTCGGGCCTGTTGGCCAATCTGGGTCTGGGCGACGCGACGCTGCCGGGGTTGTTGACCGATCTGGGTCTGGGCGACGCGACGCTGTCGGCCCTGCTGGGCGGTTTGGGCATCGGCGGCTTTTTCCTGCCCGGCCTGCTGGAGAGCCTGGGGCTGGGCGATGTCACGCTCGCGGGGGTGCTCGGCAACCTGGGCGTGGGAGATCTGACGCTGGGCGAGCTGCTCAGTGGTCTGGGAACCGGCAACTTCACGCTGTCGGGGTTGTTGATCGATCTGGGTCTGGGCGACGCGACGCTGCCGTCGCTGCTGACTGATGTGGGCCTGGGCGACGCCACGCTGTCGGCCCTGCTGGGCGGTTTGGGCATCGGCGGGATGTTCGTGCCCGCTCTGTTGACCGATCTGGGCCTGGGCGATATGACCCTGCCCGGTCTGCTGGGCGGCCTGGGCGTGGGCGATCTGACGCTCGGTGAGCTGTTGACCGACCTGGGTACCGGCGGCTTCACCCTGCCGGGGCTGTTGGATGCGCTGGATCTGGCCGATGTCACGCTGCCCGGGTTGCTGGCCGATCTGGGCATGGACGACCTGACGCTCGGTGGGCTGTTCGACGGCCTCGGGCTGGGCGGCCTGAACCTGCCCGCGTTGCTCGGCGATGTCGGGCTGGGGGAGATGACGCTGCCCGACCTGCTGGGCAGTGTGGGGCTGGGCGGCATGACACTGGGCGGTCTGCTCGGCGGCCTGGGCACCTGGGACCTGGGGCTGGGTGCGCTGCTGGGCGATCTGACCGGCAACCTGAACCTGGATGGACTGTTGGACGGCCTGGGTCTGAGCGACTTCGACGCCTTCACGCTCGACGGCGGGTGGTTCGGCGGGCTGATGCCCCTGCTGTTCAACGACCTGCCGCAACAGATCGCCGAGCTGCTGGGCGCACCGGCTGCCGGCGCTGCCGATGCCACCGAATTCGCCTCGGGCGCAGCGGCCGACCTGTGGGCCAGCCTGATTCCGGAATTCGCCGGAGCCTTCTGAGTGCCGGCGGGCTTCGCCCGCCCGCGACGTGGGCAGGGTCAGAAGTCCCGAGCGGGGCTGGCAGCTACGGGTCTTCGTGCCCTGTTCGGGCGGGGTCGCCCACAGGCATGGTGAAAGGGTCACGGGCCAGTGGGGCCCAGCGCCGGCGCCGCTTCGGGCGGCGGGGAAGAAAGGGGCCGCACCGTGGATGAACAGCATGCGGGTTGCCCGGACGCCACGGCTCACCCGGACCTGATCCGCACCGCCTTGCTGCTGGCCGCCCGCGCACCGTCGGTGCACAACTCCCAGCCGTGGCGCTGGCGCGTCGAGTCCGACCCGGCAGCGCCGCAGCTTCATCTGTTCGTCGAACCGGACCTGAACCTGCCCAGCGTCGACCCCGACGGCCGGGGAATGATTCTGAGCTGCGGTGCGGCCCTGCACCATTGTGTGGTCGCGTTCGCCGCGCTGGGGCAGCAGGTCAAGGTGCGTCGGCTGCCCGACGCGCAACGCCCCGACCACCTGGCGGCGATCGAGCTGGCTGCCGGCGGCCTGCGACCGGGGGTCTCGCAAGTCGACGTCGCGCTGGCGGCGGCGATCCCGCGGCGGCGCACGGATCGTCGTTGCTACAGCGGCTGGCCGGTGGCCGCCGCCGACATCGCCTTGATGGGGGCACGTGCGGCCCGGTCGGGGGTGATGCTGCGCCGGGTCGACGCCCTGGATCGGCTGAACGCGGTGGTAGCCCGCGCGGTGTTCGAGCATCGCACCAACTATGAGTACCTCGCCGAACTGGCGACCTGGAGTGGGCGCTACGGATCGGTGGCGGGGGTTCCGGCGCGCAGCGTCCCGGTGCCCGATACCCAGGCCCCGATCCCCGGACGGTTCTTCGCCGGTCCGGCACTGGCCCAGCCGCCCGGCGCGGAGGCGGCCGAAGATCGCGCGGTGATGCTGGCGCTGGGCACCGAGGCCGACGATCGGCTGGCGCAGCTGCGCGCCGGTGAGGCCACCAGCGTGGTCCTGCTGACCGCGACGGCGCTGGGGCTGGCCAGCTGCCCGGTCACCGAACCGCTGGAGATCGCCGAAACCCGTGCCGCGGTGCGCCGAGACGTGTTCGGAACCAGTGGCTACCCGCAGATGCTGCTGCGGGTGGGCTGGGCTCCGATCAACGCCGATCCACTGCCGGCCACCCCGCGGCGGAGCCTGAACGACACGGTGCAATGGCAGCCCCCGCCGGGCGCGGGCCTGCCGCGCGACTGACTAGAGCAGCGGCGCCGACCAGTGCAGGACGGTTCCGCCGCCCTCGGCCGACTCGATACGGAAGGTCCCGCCGGCCTGATCGGCGCGGCACTGCAGGTTGGTCAAGCCGCTGCGGGTGATCACCTCCGGCAGCCCGCGGCCGTTGTCGGTCACCTCGATGCTCAGGTCGTCTTCGACCTTGATCTGCACGGTCACAGTGGTCGCGCCGGAATGCCGGACCGCATTGCTGACCGCCTCGGAGACCACCGCTTCGGCGTGATCGGCCAGGCCGGGTTCGACCACCGACAACGGGCCGACGAACGAAACGCTGGTGTGCAGTCCCGATCCGGAGAACTGGGCCACCGCGTTGTCCAGCCGCTGCCGCAGCGGCCGGGCCGCCGACGCGACGCCGTGCAGGTCGAAGATCGTGGTGCGGATCTCGCCGATGATCCCCTGCAGGTCGTCGACCGCGTCGGAGAGCCGGCGCTGCACCGCGGCCTCCCCGCTGCGAGCCACGGCGCCCTGCAACGACAAGCCGACGGCAAACAGCCGTTGGATGACATGGTCGTGCAGGTCGCGGGCGATCCGGTCCCGGTCGGTGACCACGTCGAGTTCATGCATGCGGCGCTGCGTCGTAGCCAGTTGCCAGGCCAGCGCGGCCTGGTCGGCGAACGCTGCCATCATCTCGAGTTGCTCGATGCTGAACGGGGCGGTGGTGCTGTGCCGCATCACCACAACCACGCCGGCCACCGCGTCGGTGGCGCGCAGCGGCAGGATCAGAGCCGGCCCGGCGGTATCGACACCGGTCAGCCTCAAACGGTCGACCCGGTGTGGCTCCCGCTTCGAGAAGGCCTCGCCGACCGGCGAGCCGGCCACCGGGATGGCTTCCCCAGACAGCGAATCCACTGCGGTGCCCACGGTTTCGACCACCAGGAGCTGGTCGACCCCGGCATCGGGGGCATCTGTGTCCAGCGGGATGGCCACCAACGCCGACTGCGCACCGGTGAGTTTTGTCGCCTCCTGGGCGATGAGCCGGAACACGGTGGTGGGGTCGGTACCGGACAGCAGTTCGGTGGCGATGTCGCGGGTGGATTCGATCCAGAACTGCCGCGCTTTGGCCTGGGCGTACAACCGGGCGTTGGCAATCGCGATCCCGGCGGCGGCAGCAAGCGCCTGCACCAGCACTTCGTCGTCTTCGCTGAACGGCTGCCCGTCGGCCTTCTCGGCGAGGTACAGATTGCCGACGACCTCACCGCGCACGCCCACCGGCACGCCGAGGAACGTCCGCATCAGCGGATGGTGGGGCGGAAACCCGATCGACGCCGGATGTTGTGAGAGGTCGTCCAGTCGCAGGGTCTGGGGTTCGTCGATCAGCAGACCGACCACCCCCACCTGCGCAGGCAACCGACCGATCTTGGTGAACGTTTCGTCGTCGATACCCTCGTAGACGAACTGCTGCATCCGGCGGTCGCGGTCGTGGACCTCCAGCGCCCCGTACCTGGCGTCGACAAGGTTGGTGGCGGTCTGCACGATGGTCCGCAGGGTTTGATCGAGTTCCAGCCCCGAGGTGACCGCCAGCATTGCCGCCAGCAGTCCGTCGAGGCGGTCGCGTCCTTGCGCGATCTGCTGGACCCGGTCGTGCACGCCGACCAGCAATTCGGGCAACTGCAAATGAAAGAGTTTGTCGTGCAGGGGGTTCGAGCCATCCGCGGGCGCGGGATCAGCCATTGCGCGCACGCTCCAGCTTGGTGGCGAAGACGGCGGCCTGCGTGCGGCGCTCCATGCCCAGCTTGGTCAACAGCCGGGACACATAGTTCTTGACGGTTTTCTCCGCCAGAAACATCCGGTCGGCGATCTGCTTGTTGGTCAACCCCTCCGCGAGCAGGCTCAGCAGCGTCCGCTCCTGCTCGGACAGGCCAGAGAGCGGGTCGGGTTTCGCGGCGGCACCCCGAAGCTTGGCCATCAGGGCGGCCGCGGCCCGGTTGTCCAGCAGCGACCGGCCGGCGCCGACTTCCTTGACCGCGCGGGCCAACTCCATCCCCTTGATGTCTTTGACGATGAAGCCGCTGGCGCCGGCCAGGATGGCGTCGAGCATCGCCTCGTCGGAGGTGAAGGACGTCAGGATCAGGCACCGCAGCTCGGGCATCCGCGACAGCAGGTCGCGGCACAGTTCGATGCCGTTGCCGTCCGGCAGCCGCACGTCGAGCACCGCGACGTCCGGGCACAACCCGGGGATGCGGGCGAGCGCTTCGGCCACCGAACCGGCCTCGCCGACCACGTCCAGTTCGGGATCGGCGCCGAGCAGGTCGATCAGTCCGCGCCGTACCACCTCGTGATCGTCTACCAGAAAGACTCTGACCACATCGCGTCCTCTCGCCCGAAGCCGCCGTCGCGGCACGCGCAGCCACAACCCACGCTAGCGGCGGCACCTGCGGATACCCAGGGTACAAAGCCCCGATCCGTCGGCTGCCCCCTTCGGCTGCGTGAACTACGCTTCATGCGCGTCGGCCCACATACGAGGAGATCCCAGTGGACAGGTCTGCCCTCAACGCGTTGTTCGACCTCACCGGACGCACCGCCATCGTGACGGGCGGGACCCGCGGCATCGGTCTTGCGCTGGCGCACGGGCTGGCCGCGGCCGGCGCCAATGTGGTGGTGGCCAGCCGCAAGAGCGAAGCGTGCGAACGCGCCGCCGAGCAACTGCGGCAGGCCGGCGCCGAGGCCATCGGGGTGCCCACCCACCTCGGCGACGTCGATGCGATCGCCCGCCTGGTCGATGCCACCGTCGAGCGGTTCGGCGGGGTGGACATCGTGATCAACAACGCCGCCAACGCGCTCGCGCTGCCGTTGGGCGAGATCACCCCGGAGGCATTGAGCAAGTCATTCGCGGTCAACCTGCAAGGGCCGGTGTTTCTGGTTCAGGCGGCGCTGCCGCATCTTCGCAAGAGCGGGCACGCGGCAATCGTGAACGTGGTGTCGGCCGGCGCCTTCGTCTACTCGCCGGCCACCTCGATGTACTCGGCCGCCAAGGCCGCACTCGTGTCCTTCACCCGCTCGATGGCGGCCGAGCTCGCCTCGTCGCGGATCCGGGTCAACGCGATCGCCCCCGGCCCGGTCGACACGGACATGGTGCGCAACAACCCGCCGGAGTTCATCGCAGCGCTGCGCGATTCCACCTTGCTGCGGCGCATCGCCGATCCCGATGAAATGGTCGGTCCGGTCATGCTTCTCGTCTCCGATGCGGGCAGCTACATCACCGGTCAGACCATCCACGCCGACGGCGGGATGGTGGCTCGCTAAGCGGACGGGGGTCTGGGGCCCTCGTGATTCCGCTGTGACGAGGCCCGCCGGTCGCGCTGGTGATCCGCACTGCGCGAGCCGAGGAACGGGGTGATGATGTCCACCGGGAGCGGAAAGACCACCGTGGAGTTCTGGTCGGCTCCCAGCTCCAAAAGAGTTTGTAGATAACGCAATTGCAGCGATGCCGGATTCTGGGACAGCCTCTCGGCGGCCTGGCTCAGTTCCTCGGAGGCCTGGAGCTCGCCGCGGGCGTTGATCACCTTCGCGCGCCGCTCGCGCTCGGCCTCGGCCTCGCGGGCCATCGCCCGTTGCATCGACTCGGGGATCTCCACGTCCTTGATCTCGACCACCCGTACCTGCACTCCCCACGGCTCGGTCTGCTTGTCGATGATCGTGCGCAGGTCGGCGTTGAGATCGTCGCGGTGCGCCAGCAACGTGTCCAGATCCGCGCGGCCCAACAACGACCGCAGTGTGGTCTGGGCGATCTGCGAGGTGGCCACGGCGTAGTTCTCCACTTCCATGATTGCCTTGAGCGGGTCGGTGACCTGAAACATCACCACGGCATTCACCCGCGCCGGAACATTGTCGCGGGTTATCACCTCCTGTGGGGGAATGGTCAGCGTCACCACGCGCTGGTCTACCCGAAACATTTTGTCCACCAGCGGGATGAGGAACTTCAGTCCCGGCTGGTAAAGGGGCCGGGCATGACCCATTCGGAACACCACGCCCCGTTCGTACTCCCGCACCACGTTCAGCGCGAAAAATGCCAGCACGGTCACCGCCACCACGCCCAGCACCAGCGCGGTGATCACTCCTTCGCTCATTTCACCGGCCGTTTCGCCGACGCCGGGGCGGAGAAGCCGCCCCATCGGGTGGAGTATCGGTCGACCGCGGCCTCGACCTTCGCCGCCTTCGGTGCCTGATCCGCCCCCGTTGGGTCACCGGGCGCGTTGCTGGGGGTATTCCACAGGTGGCGCACCAGGGGAAAGCCGCCGGCCGCCACCACTGCGACCGCGGCGGTCAGCACCAGAAGGTCGGCGGCCGAATGGTTCACAATCAGCGTCGCCAACGGCAGAATGATGCCGAAACCGGCTACCGCACAAGCGATGCCCCGGTGGAATCGGCCGGTTTCCGAATGCGGCCAGGGGTCGACGGCTCGGCTGATCTCCCTGCCGTGGGGCGATGTGGTGCACGTGTGTTTGACCGGACAGGCGTTGCAGATCGACGGAGTCGCGCGGTACCGCATCACGCGATTGTCGGGGTCGAACGTGGTGGGCCACAGCCACTGATCCTCAGGACATTTCCAGGCGTCGTGGTCTTGGTGGTAGACGAACTTGCCGGTGCGCCACTGTGCAGCCCGGTCGGAGGTCCGCTGGGCCAACCGGTCGAAGCCCCAGGCGAAGGACAGCAGCAGCAGCGCGTAGCCGGCCACCAGCCACACCCAGGTCGCCGGCCCCGTCACGACCGGGCCTTGCCGGTGGGCGCGGCGTCCGCGGTGACCTCGGTGTAGAGCGGATGCTCCGGCAACTCCTCAACCGTTTCTCCGGTGCGGAAGTTGCGCAGCGCGATCCAGGCGATCCAGACGAAGGGCACCACACCGGCCCCGATCAGGATCAGGTCACCGGGCAGGCGCATCCATTCCAGCAGTGTGTTGCCGGGCTGGGTGAGGTAACCCAGGGAGCGGGCCTCGAAGTACCCGGCGTTGACGGAGTGGAACAGCTGCAGCACGCCCAGCGGCAGCAGGGTGACGAAGACCATCCACACCAGGCCGATGTTCATGCCCCAGAAGGAGAGCCGGGCCAGCTTGTTCGGCCACTTGTCGGCCGGGATCACATAGCGGAACGCGAACATCGCCAGCGCCACCGCGAGCATGCCGTAGACCCCGAACATCGCGGCGTGGGCGTGGTTGGCGGTCAGCGCGGTGCCGATCTCGTAGTAGGACACCACCGGAAGGTTGACCAGGAACCCGAAGATGCCCGCGCCCAGGAAGTTCCAGAACCCAACGGCAACCAGGAACATCACCGCCCAGCGCGCCGGGAAGTTGTTCTGCTCACCGGCCTCCTGACGTGCACCCAGCTGCAGGAAAGCCCAGGCCTCCACGGTCAGGAAGGTCAGCGGGATCACTTCGGCCGCCGAGAAGAACGCGCCCAGCGCCATGTGCTCCACCGGTGTGCCGGAGAAGTACAGGTGGTGCATGGTGCCGATCACTCCGCCGGCCGAGTACAAGATGATGTCGAGGAAGATGACCAGCAACGCGACCCGCTCGCGGACCACGCCGAGCAGGACGAACATGTAGGCCACCATCGCGGTGGTGAACAGCTCCAGGAAGTCCTCCACCCACAGGTGCACCATCCAGAACCGCCAGAAGTCGGCCACCGAGAAATGTGCCTCGCTGCCGGCCAGCAGGCTGGCCGCGTAGAACGTCGGGATGGCCAGGCCGGTGAAGAAGAACATCCAGGGCAGGTTCATCTTCGAGGTGGTAGCCAGCTTCGAGCGCATCCCGCGCCAGATGATCACGATCCACCAGAACAGGCAGACGATCAGCAGCACCTGGAACACCCGCGGCAGGTCCAGGAACTCCCACTGCTGCGATACCGGCGTGCCCGGCTTGATCACACCGAAGATCGACAGCGCCTCGAAGGTCAGCGAGCCGAACACCACCACAGCCAGCCCCCCGAGCAGCCCGTAGACCAGGAGCGACTGCTTGCCCGGTTCGCGGCGGGTGATGAAGGGCACCAGGAAGATTCCGCCGGCCAAAAACGCCGCCGCGGTCCAGAACAGGGACAGTTGCAGGTGCCAGGTTCGGGCCAGGTTGTAGGGCAGGATCTTGGCGAGGTCGATCCCGTAGAACTCCGAGAGATCCGCGCGATAGTGCTCGACGGCGCCGCCGAGCACGACTTGGGCCAGGAAAAGCACCGCCACCACGGCGAAGATCCAGATCGCCGCGCGCTGCGAGCGGGTCAGCGGCACCTCGCCCGGCTGGCGGAAGTGCAGCTTGGTCGTCTCGGTGCCGTGCCAGCCGATGTTCTGGCTCCAGCGGCCGTAGACGGTGAACATGACGCCGATGCCGCCCAGCAGCATGATCAGCGACAACACCGACCACACTACGACCGATCCGGTGGGGCCGTTGTCGACGCGCGGCTCGGCGGGCCAGTTGTTGGTGTAGCTGTAGCTGTGGCCGGGCCGCTCGGCGGCGGCCGCCCACGCGGTCCAGGCGAAGAAAGCGGTCAGGTCCCGGATCTCGCCGGGGTCGGTGATCAGGTGGGGCAGCAGGCCGTATTTGGTGGAGGGTTCGCCGAAGTAGTCGGCGTAGTGCTGCTGGATCGTGTCGAACGCCTTGACCTGCTTGTCGGTGAACACCAGGGTCTTGGTGTCGGCGTCGTAGCGGTTGGTCCTGAACTCGGCGACTACGTCGTCGTGCGGGTTTGCCACGCCCTGCGCCCGGAACTGCTCGGTCACGTCTTCGGTGGCCAACCGCAGGTACTCGGCGGTGTAGTCCGGGCCCAGGTAGGCGCCGTGGCCCAGCACCGATCCGTACTGCATGAGGCCGCGGGCCTGATACAGCTGCTGGCCACGGGTGATGTCGGCTCCGGAGAACAGCTCTTGGCCGGACGCTGTGGTGACGCGCGCCGGCATCGGCATCGATGCGGTGTAGGTGCGGTAGGCCAGGATTCCCATCACCAGGAAGCCGAAGATCATGACCAGGGCCACGCCCTGCGCCCAGCCCTTGCCGACCAGCGCCGCACTGCGCCCGGAACCGCTGGTGGGGGCGCCTAACTCCGTCGCATCGGTGCTCATGACGGGACGCTAACAGTATCGAGGAAGAATGTTCTCGAAACTGTTGGGGACCATCGGAATTTGGGGCCGGGCGTTAGTTTCTCTGTGGACCAAATACCCCTTGACGCCGCAGCGGCGCATACCTTAGTGGCGGTCCGCGACGCGGACCGGAAAGGACTCACACCATGCCCCGACTCCGCGAGATCCCGCGCGCCGAAGTGACCGACAAGCAGATTCTGTTCTTCTACGACCGGATCTTCGGCGCGGGCGTAGACCCGGTGGAGCACACAGATCCCGAAGCGCCCTCCGGCGGCCCGGAGGGCTACCGCACCATCCACGGCACGCCGGGGGACTGGTGGACGGTGTTCGCCCAGGCGCCCGCGGTGTTCTCCCACGCGGTGCGCGGCTTCGCGCTGTATCGCAACGCCTCGCTGGACCCACTGCTGCGCGAACTCGGTCAGGCCCGTGCCGGCTATGCGCGCGGCAGCCAGTTCGTCTACTCCCAGCACTGCAAGCAGATGCGTTCGCTGGGCATGTCCGAGGAGAAGATCGCCGCTTTGCCGTCCTGGCAGGTCAGCGACGCCTTCACCGGGCTCGAGCGGGCGGTGCTGGCATACACCGATGCCCTGGTCTATGACGGCGGCCGGGTTTCCGACGAGATCTTCGCGGTCCTCAAGGCGAACCTCTCAGACCCCGAAATCCTGGAGTTGACCTACATCACCTGCATGTATGACATGCACTCCGTCATCTGTCGCGCGTTGCGCCTGGAGTTCGACGACCGGCCCGAGCTGATCGAGGAGGTCCAGGTTCCCGCGGGCATGCACGTCGCGGACCTCTCGGCCGACCTGGCCGGACAGTGACGGCGGGTTGTCGGTACCGCGGCGCAAGATCGGCGTGTGCTTGACGCGGTGCTTCCCCTGCAGTGCGGGGGCTGCGGTGCGCCCGGCGCCCGCTGGTGTGCCGCCTGCGCCGCCCAGCTGACCGTCGGGGACGACCACCCCCGGGTGGTGGTCCCAAGGCTGGACCCGCAGGTGCCGGTGTTCGCCCTCGGCCGCTACGCCGGGCCCCGCCGGCAGGCCATTGTCGGGGTCAAGGAACGGGGGCGTAGCGACCTCGTCGCGCCGCTGGCATGCGCCGTGGGTGCAGCGCTGCAGCGGCTGCTGAGCTGGCAGCTGCTGGAGCTGCCGGTGACGCTCGTTCCGGCACCTACCCGCGCCGGCGCCGCCCGGCGGCGGGGCGGCGATCCGGTCACGCGGATCGCCGCGGCGGTGGCGGACCGCGAGTGCGGCGTCAGGGTGGCGCCGGTACTGCGAATGCGGGCGCTGACTCGCGACTCGGTCGGGCTGGGGGCCGGCGCCCGGCAGCGCAACGTCGCCGGCCGCGTGGTGCTGCGCCGGCGGCGGCTGGCGGGCATCTGTGGCGCCGGTGATGTCGTGGTCGTCGATGACGTTCTCACCACGGGTGCCACGCTGGCCGAGTCGGTTCGGGTGCTGTGTCAAGCCCGTCTGCCGGTCGCGGCCGCACTTGTGATCGCGTCGGTATGAGATGGGTTCCAAATGGGTGCGCCAAACCAGTGGCACGTATCGGGCGGCATGGCTACGGTCGTCATCATGAGGTCCCCGGGACCGTAGAGCGCCATCAGTTCGTGGTCGAAACGACAGGAGAGTGTCGAACATGGCAAATCAATTTGTGGAAATCCAACCGGCGTCCGTCGATGCCGATGAGCGGCCCGAGCAGGCGGGCGCGGAGATCGTGGTCAAGGGCCGCAACGTCGAGATTCCTGACCATTTCCGGGTTTACGTGTCCCAGAAGCTGGCCCGCCTGGAGCGGTTGGACCGCTCGATTCGCCTGTTTGACGTCGAGCTCAAACACGCCAACAACCGGCGCCAGCGAAAGTCCTGCCAGCGGATCGACATCACCGCGCACGGCCGTGGGCCGGTGGTTCGCGGTGAGGCCAGGGCCGACAGCTTCTATGCCGCCTTCGAGGCCGCGATCGACCGGCTGGAGAGCCGGTTGCGTCGCGACAAGGGGCGGCGCAACGTCTCCTACGGAGACAAAACACCGGTTTCGGTGGCCGAGGCCACCGGGGTCGGCAATCTGGACCCGGCGTTCGTGGCGGGTGCCTTCGACCGGGGCGGCACCGCCGAACCCGACCGCCGTGACGACAGCGAGGGCTACGGCCACGGACCCGGCCGGATCGTGCGCACCAAGGAACACACCGCCACGCCGATGTCTGTCGACGATGCGCTCTACGAGATGGAGCTCGTCGGGCACGATTTCTTCCTGTTCCACGACAAGGAGACCGACCAGCCCTCGGTGGTCTACCGGCGGCATGCCTACGACTACGGCCTGATCCGCCTGGTCTGAGGGCAGGGCCTCGACAGCTGCGTTGGCGGCGCATTACCGCCCTCGGTGACGGTGTCACCTACCATGGGTGACGCTCGTAAATGCCGAAGACTGAGTAGGGGACATAGCCGTGCTGTCCAAGTTGCTGCGTTTTGGTGAAGGCCGCATGGTCAAACGGCTCAGAAAGGTCGCGGATTACATCGACACCCTCGCCGGCGACGTCGAGGCGCTGACCGATGCCGAGCTGCGGGCCAAGACCGACGAGTTCCGCGCGCGTCACGAAGGCGGCGAGTCCCTCGACGACCTGCTGCCGGAGGCCTTCGCGGTGGCCCGGGAGGCGGCCTGGCGGGTGCTGAGCCAGCGGCCCTTCCACGTACAGCTGATGGGCGGTGCAGCGCTGCACTACGGCAACGTCGCCGAGATGAAGACCGGTGAGGGCAAGACCCTGACCTGTGTGCTTCCGGCGTACCTCAACGCGCTCGCCGGCAAGGGCGTGCACGTCGTCACCGTCAACGACTACCTGGCCAAGCGCGACAGCGAGTGGATGGGCCGCGTGCACCGATTCCTCGGCTTGGAGGTCGGGGTGATCTTGTCGCAGATGACCCCCGACGAGCGCCGCATCGCCTACAACGCCGATGTCACCTACGGCACCAACAACGAGTTCGGTTTCGACTATCTGCGCGACAACATGGCGCATTCGCTCGACCAGTTGGTGCAGCGTTCGCACAACTTCGCGATCGTCGACGAGGTCGACTCCATCCTGATCGATGAGGCCCGGACCCCGCTGATCATCTCCGGGCCGGCCGACGGCAGCTCCCACTGGTACAGCGAGTTCGCCCGGATCGTTCCGTTGATGGAGAAGGACGTCCACTACGAAGTCGACCTGCGCAAGCGCACCATCGGTGTGCACGAGGCCGGGGTCGAATTCGTCGAGGATCAGCTCGGCATCGAGAACCTCTACGAGGCCGCCAACTCCCCGCTGGTCAGCTACCTCAACAATGCCCTGAAGGCCAAGGAGCTGTTCAACCGCGACAAGGACTACATCGTCCGCAACGGTGAGGTCTTCATCGTCGACGAGTTCACCGGCCGCGTGCTGGTGGGCCGGCGCTACAACGAGGGCATGCACCAGGCCATCGAGGCCAAGGAGCGGGTGCAGATCAAGGCCGAGAACCAGACGCTGGCCACGATCACCCTGCAGAACTACTTCCGGCTCTACGACAAGCTCGCCGGCATGACCGGCACCGCCGAGACCGAGGCCGCCGAGCTGCACGAGATCTACAAGCTCGGGGTGGTGCCCATCCCGACCAACAAGCCGATGGCACGCATCGACCAGATCGACCTCATCTACAAGACCGAGGAGGCCAAGTTCCTCGCGGTCGTCGACGATGTCGCCGAACGCTACGAAAAGGGCCAGCCGGTGCTGATCGGCACCACCAGCGTCGAGCGCTCGGAGTACCTGTCCAAGCAGCTGACCAAGCGTCGGGTCCCGCACAACGTGCTCAATGCCAAGCAGCATGAGCGCGAGGCGCACATCATCGCCGAGGCCGGCCGGCGCGGCGCGATCACGGTCGCCACCAACATGGCCGGCCGCGGCACCGACATCGTGCTCGGCGGCAACGTCGACTTCCTGGCCGACCAGCGGCTGCGCAGTCAGGGACTGGACCCGGTGGAGACGCCCGACGAGTACGAGGCCGCCTGGGATGCGGCGTTGCGTGAGATCAGGGACGAGGCCGCCGCCGAGGCCAAAGAGGTGATCGAGGCGGGCGGCCTGTACGTGCTGGGTACCGAGCGGCACGAGTCGCGGCGTATCGACAACCAGCTGCGCGGCCGGTCCGGCCGGCAGGGCGACCCGGGCGAATCCCGGTTCTACCTGTCGCTCGGTGACGAATTGATGAGGCGGTTCAACGGTGCGGCCCTCGAATCATTGCTGACCCGGCTGAACCTGCCCGACGATGTGCCGATCGAGGCCAAGATGGTCACCCGGGCGATCAAGAGCGCCCAGACCCAGGTCGAGCAGCAGAACTTCGAGATCCGCAAGAACGTGCTCAAGTACGACGAGGTGATGAACCAGCAGCGCAAGGTCATCTACACCGAGCGCCGCCGCATTCTCGACGGGGAGAACCTGGCCGAGCAGGCCCACGACATGCTCGTCGACGTGATCACCGCCTACGTCGACGGTGCCACCGGCGAGGGCTACGCGGAGGACTGGGACCTTGAGCAGTTGTGGACGGCGCTCAAGACCCTCTACCCGGTGGGCATCGACTATCACGAACTGCTGCACGCCGACGACATCGGCGAAGCCGACGACCTGACGCGTGAAGAGCTGCTCGAGGCGCTGCTGGCCGACGCCGAGAACGCCTACGCCGCACGGGAAGCCCAGGTCGACGAGGCCGCCGGCCCCGGAGCCATGCGGCAGCTGGAACGCGGGGTGCTGCTCAGTGTTCTGGACCGCAAGTGGCGCGAACACCTCTACGAGATGGACTACCTCAAGGAGGGCATCGGTCTGCGGGCGATGGCGCAGCGCGATCCGTTGGTGGAATACCAGCGGGAGGGCTTCGACATGTTCCGCGGCATGCTCGACGGGCTCAAGGAGGAGTCGGTCGGCTTCCTGTTCAACGTCGCCGTCGAGGCGGTGCCGAAGCAGCCGGTGGCACCGGTGGACGCGCCTGAAGGCCTGGCGGAGTTCGGACTGCGTGCCAAGGGCATCGACGGCGCCAACGGAGCCGACGGCGCCAATGGCGCCGATGGTGCCGACGGTGCTGCGGGGCTGACCTATTCAGGGCCGGCCGAGGACGGTTCCGCGCAGGTGCGGCGCAGCGGCGACCTGCAGCCCGCGGGAGCCAACACCCCCCAGTCGCGCCGGGAGCGCCGGGAGGCGGCCCGCCGGGAGGGCCGGGGGTCGCGGTTGCCGAAGGTGCCGCGCAAGGGCTGAGGCACCGACTCGGCCTCACCCGATGTGCAGGGCGACGACCCGCCACGCGGTGTCTTTGCGGCTTCCGGGAACCGGCTCCACGCGACACGCCAGCGCATGCGTGCGCTGTCCGCGCCGGTAGGTGCCGAAGACCTCCACGGCGCGAGCCACCTCACCCGAACCCGCCGGCTGCACGCGCACCCGCACCAGGGTGGCCGGTTCGACCCGGCCCGCGGGGGCGGCCAGGCGCACCGCCAGCACGGCTTCGGCCAGTCCCGCGGCAAGCAGCCCAAACAGGTGTGCGGCGGGTCGGCGCCCGTCGAGCACTTCCAGGACGCGGCGCAGGGCGGCGTCGGCGAACATCGCCGCCGACCGCAACGGCGCAGGTAGTGCGGTGCGAGCCGGGCGTGCGGGACGAGGTCGGCCCGAATGCCCGTGGCGCACCCGGACGCACGCCGAGGGCGCCGGTGAACCTCCGGGCGGAGCCGGTGGTGTCGGGCTGGCCGGTGGTTCGTAGTCGCCCAACGGCGCGACGGCCGGGCGCTGGGGCAGGCAGGGGTCGGCAGGCACGGCAACTCTCCACATTCGGTCCGGGCGGCGGGCCTGCTGGAGAGTGGCAGGGCGTGTGCGCCCGATCATCGCACAACGGCGGCACGCGCGTATTCGCGTGCGCCGCGTCGGGCGGGCGGGCTACCGTGAGCGGCAGTGTTTTTCTCCGATCCGGGGGCTGGTTCAGCGCCCGGGGCCGGATCGATTCAGCAGGGAGGGCGGGCCGCGATGGTGAACCGGCTGTCGGCGTCGGAGGCCTCTTTCTACCGGCTGGAGAACACCACCACGCCGATGTACGTGCAGTCGCTGTTCATTCTGCGCAACCCGCGTGGCGGGCTGGGGTATGACAAGGTGCTGGAGACCATCGAGCAGCGGTTGCCGCAGATCCCGCGCTACCGGCAGACCATCCACGAAGTCACCCTGGGCCTGGCCCGCCCGGTGTGGGTCGATGACCACGAATTCGACATCACCTATCACGTAAGGCATCTGGCGGTGCCGTCTCCCGGCAGCGATCGGCAGCTGCATGAGCTGATCGCGCGGCTGGGACAGCAACCGTTGGATCGGGCCCGGCCGCTGTGGGCTGTCTACCTGATCGAAGGGCTGGCCGACAACCGGATCGCTGTCTACCTCAAGTCGCACCAGGCGTTGGTCAACGGCATGGCGGCTCCGGCGATGGGGCATGTGCTGGTGGACCGCACCCAACGTCCGCCCCCGTTCGACGAAGACATCTGGGTGCCGCGCGACGAGCCCGGCGCCGTGGAACTGGTACTCGGCGCCCTCGGCGACTGGGTGGCCGCTCCGCGCACCCAGCTTCAAGCGGTGGGGGCGACGGTGGGCGGACCGGTGGCCTGGGCGGGCCGCAAGACCTTCGATGCGCTGCGGGCCGTCGTCCGCGGCGCCGCTCCGCAAAGCCCGCTCAACACGCAGGTTTCGCAGAACCGCCTGTTTACGGTGGCACGCGGCTCGCTGGAGGACTACCGAAAGGTCCGGGCGCGCTATGAGTGCGCCATCAACGACGTCGTGCTCGCGGTGATCACCGGAGCGCTGCGGAACTGGTTGCTGGCCCGTGGGGAGCCGGTCGGGCCGACGCGCACGGTTCGGGCACTGGCGCCGTTGTCGGTGTACCCTGACCACGCGATCGACTCCGCCGGCCAGCCCATCGGTTCCGTGACGCCTTTCCTGGTGGATCTTCCGGTGGGAGAACCCAATCCGGTAGTGCGGCTCTCCCAGATCGCTTATGCCACCGAATCGCATCCCACCTCGACCGGGCTGGTGGATGCCCGCACCATCTTGACGGTGGCGGGTTTCGCCCCACCGACCCTGCACGCGATGGGTGTGCGGGTCGCGACCGCCTATGCCGGGTTCTCCGGGCGGGTGTTCAACCTGCTGATCACCAATGCGCCGGGTTCGCAACGACAGCTCTACGTCTGCGGCGCCAAGTTGCTCGAGACTTACAGCGTGCCGCCGCTGCTGCCCAACAAGGCCCTGGCGATCGGGGTGACGTCCTACAACGGCAAGCTGTACTTCGGTGTCAATGCCGACCGCAAGGCGATGAGCGACGTCGGTATGGTCTCGTCACTGCTGGATGAGTCTTTGGCCGAACTGTTGGAGGCAGCACAGTGAGCGACGACGAATTCGCATCTGCCTCAAGGCGGCTCGCCGACGATGTGTACCAGAAGGAGCTGCTGCGTCTGCAGAGCGAGTTCGTCAAGCTCCAGGAGTGGGTTCGCGCAACGGGCACCCGGGTGGTGGTGATCTTCGAGGGCCGTGACGCCGCCGGAAAGGGCGGCGTCATCAAGCGCATCACCGAATACCTGAGCCCACGCACGGTTCGCATCGCCGCCCTTCCGGTCCCCACCGAGCGGGAACGGGGGGAGTGGTACTTCCAGCGCTACGTCGCACACTTGCCGGCCAGCGGTGCGATCACGCTCTTCGACCGGTCCTGGTATAACCGGGCCGGGGTGGAGAAGGTGATGGGCTTTTGTACCGCCGATGAGCATGCGCGCTTCCTCAAGCAGGTGCCGGTGTTCGAGCAGCTTCTGATCGACGACGGAATCCTGTTGCGCAAGTATTGGTTTTCGGTCTCCCAGGCCGAGCAGTTGCGCCGCTTCCGTAAGCGCCGCAACGACCCGCTGCGGCAGTGGAAGCTCTCGCCGATGGACCTGGAGGCACTGCGCCGCTGGGAGGACTACTCGCGGGCCCGCGACGAGATGATGTCTCACACCGATACGGCGTCAAGCCCCTGGTACGTGGTCGAGTCCGAGGTGAAGGCCCATGCAAGGCTGAACATGATGGCGCACCTGTTGCGGTCGATTCCCTATCGGGAAGTGGAGCGCGAGCGCGTGGACTTGCCGAAAAAGCCGGTCGTCACCGGCTTTTACCAGCGTCCCGACCGCAGCCACTATCGGTACGTCGAGGACTACGCCGCCACCCTGTTCGGCGACAGTTGACAAGACGCCCAGCGCGCCGTCTTTTCATCGCGGCGATTCGTCTGCTCGATCAGAGACGGACGAGGGTGAACGGATAGCTGACGCTACCCGCCGGCGCCCCATCGCAGCCGCCGGCAAACGACGACGTCAGTGTTCCCTGCAACGTGTTCGCATCCCAGGAGTACACATCGTGGGTCGGGATGAGCTGACCGTAGTAAATGTTGCCGCACCGCAGCCCGTCCGGAACGTCGACGGCTAAGGTGTAGCGGCCGTCGGAGATATGGGCGTCACCGGTGTACTCGAATGCCCTGGCTACCGGCATCGGAATTGCGCTGATGTGTACGCAGTTTGCCGGACCGTCGATACATCGAGACACGGCCCACGTCCACGTGTGGAAGTCGTTGCGGTCCGGAATGATCAGTTGGTAATTGGCAAAGAACGGCTCGGCATGGCTCAGCGGCGACGCGACCAGCATCGGCATCACCAGCGCTGAAAGCGCACTGAGCAGTCTCGCCGTCTTCATGGGAATCCTCCATCGAGGTTGAACGCAGCGGGAGAGGTCAGGCGGGGCCTCGGCGGGCAGTGGCACAGGGGAACCCCTATCGCTGTGGTCGACGCGCCTGGACAGCCCGATACGTTCCCGTCCGACCAGCCTCGGCGCCGCGACGCTTCCCGGTAGGTGGGACATCGTGTGTCGGCGGACACCTTCGGCTGTCAACGTGTCCTGTAGCCGCCGCCGAGTCGGGCGGAACGGTGACAGGTCGAACCACCAGCGAAGGGTTTGCGGTACATGGTGAACGGTGCCCAGGACCGCTGGTCGTCCGGATTGCGGGTGCTCGGTACCGGCGGAGCCGGGACCATGCAGGCAGTCGGCGGCCTGCTGGCCATGTCGGCCGATGCGGTGAAGTTCCTGTTCCGGCGTCCCTTCCAAGGCCGAGAACTTCTGGAACAGTCCTGGTTTGTGGCCCGGGTTTCACTGATGCCCACCGTTCTTGTCGCCATCCCGTTCACCGTCCTGGTCAGCTTCACGCTGAACATCCTGTTGCGCGAGCTGGGGGCCGCGGACCTGTCCGGGGCGGGGGCGGCGTTCGGCGCGGTCACCCAGGTCGGACCGATGGTCACCGTGTTGATCGTGGCCGGTGCCGGGGCAACGGCGATGTGCGCTGATCTGGGATCGCGCACCATCCGCGAAGAGATCGATGCCATGGAGGTGCTCGGTATCAACCCGGTTCAGCGCCTGGTGGCGCCCAGGATGCTGGCCGCGGGCATCGTCGCACTGCTGCTCAACAGCCTGGTGGTGATCATCGGGATCCTCGGCGGCTACACCTTCTCGGTCTTCATTCAGGGTGTCAACCCCGGGGCGTTCGCTGCCGGGATCACCCTGCTCACCGGGGTTCCGGAAGTGCTCATCTCGTGTGTGAAGGCGGCACTGTTCGGCCTGATCGCCGGCGTGGTGGCCTGCTATCGGGGGCTGACCATCAGCGGAGGAGGGGCCAAGGCGGTGGGGAACGCCGTCAACGAGACAGTGGTGTATGCCTTCATGGCACTGTTCGTGGTGAACGTGGTGGTGACCGCCATCGGCATCCAGATGACGTCGGACTAGCCGGGTTATCACGATGGCCGCCATACGCGTACTTCACCCGCAGTTGACGCGGGAGCTGAACAGACCGATCGAGGTCATCGGCCGGATAGGTGATCACACCGCATTCTACGGGCGCGCACTGGCCGGTGTGCCACGCGCGGCATCGACCTACCGTCATGAAGTGATCCGCCTCATTGCCGAGATCAGCATGGGGGCGGGTACTTTGGCGATGATCGGCGGGACCGTCGTCATCGTCGGGTTTCTCACGCTGGCCGCGGGCGGAACGTTGGCGGTTCAGGGCTACAGCTCGCTCGGCGACATCGGCATCGAAGCCCTGACCGGATTTCTGGCCGCATTCATCAACGTTCGGATATCGGCGCCGGTGGTTGCCGGAATCGGCCTGGCGGCGACGTTCGGTGCCGGGGTAACGGCGCAGTTGGGTGCCATGCGGATCAACGAGGAGATCGATGCACTGGAGACCATGGGCATCCGCGCCGTCGAATATCTGGTGAGCACCCGCATTGCGGCCGGAATGGTCGCGATCGCACCGCTGTACTCGATCGCCGTGATTCTGTCGTTCACCGCCAGCAAGCTGACCACCGTGGTGATGTTCGGACAGTCGGCAGGCCTGTACAACCACTACTTCGCCACGTTCCTCAATCCGCAGGACCTGTTGTGGTCGTTTCTGCAGGCGATCCTGATGGCGATCGCGGTACTGCTGGTCCACACCTATTTCGGCTACTTCGCCGCGGGGGGACCCTCGGGAGTAGGGGTGGCCGTGGGCGCAGCGGTGCGGACCTCACTGGTCGTCGTGATCTCGGTGACACTGCTGGTGTCGCTGGCGGTCTACGGATCCAACGGCAACTTCAACCTGTCGGGCTAGGGGCGGCACAGCACTGATGGCGACGACTTCGAAGGCACGGCGAATGCTGTTGGGATTGACCACCGTGGCGGTGGCCGTGGCCACCGTCGCGGTAGCCCTGGGATTCTTCCGCGGCAGCTTCACCAAGACCGTTCCCGTCACGGTGCTGTCGCAGCGCGCCGGTCTGGTGATGGACACCGGCGCAAAGGTGAAACTGCACGGGGCCCAAGTCGGCTCGGTGAAGTCAATAGAATCGCTACCCGATGGGCGCGCCGCGTTGCACCTCGCCATGAACCCCTCCTACCTGGACGTCATCCCCGCAAACGTGCGCGTCGGCATCGCCTCGTCCACCGTGTTCGGTGCGAAGTTCGTCGATTTGCTTCCGCCGGAAGAACCCTCGGCTGACTCTCTGCGGACGGGACAGGTGCTGGATGCCGAACATGTCACGGTCGAGATCAACTCGGTGTTCGAGCGCCTGTCCTCGGTGCTGCAGAAGATCGAACCCACCAAACTCAACGAGACCCTGGGTGCGCTGGCCACCGCATTGGACGGCCGTGGCGATCGGATCGGTCAGATGATGAGCGACCTCGATGAGTTCCTGGCGCGAACCGATTCGAGCCTGCCGGCGTTGGAGCGCGAGCTCACAGTCGCACCCGCCGTGGCCGATGCCTATGCCGACGCGGCACCTGACCTGACCTCCGCCGCCGCGGCAACGACCCGGATGAGCCAGACGATTGTCAGCGAACAGCACAACCTGGACACGCTGCTGCTCAGCGCGATCGGCCTGGCCGACACCGGCAATGACGTCGTGGGAACCAACCGCCAGGCCATCACCGACGTCATGCACCTGTTCGGCCCGACCACAGACCTCACCAATCAGTACCACGAGGCACTGACCTGTGGGTTAGGCGGTGCGGTGGAGCTCGCCAAAGCGCCGGGCACACCGGTGCCCGGCGGCCTGCTCCTGCAGACCGTGGTCTTCGGTCAAGAGCGCTACCGGTATCCGCAGAACCTGCCGAAGGTCGCCGCCACGGGCGGGCCACAGTGCACCGACCTCCCCAAGGTCGGATTCCAGAAGAGCCCACCGCTCGTGATCGCCGACGTCAACGCAAACCCCGCGCAATACGGCAACGAGGGGATTCTGCTGAACTCCGACGGACTCAAGCAGCTGCTGTACGGGCCGATCGACGGACCACCACGAAACGGCGCACAGATCGGTCAGCCAGGATGAGCGGCCTCGGCAAGACGGCGGCCAAGTTCGGTGCGTTCGGTCTGACGATGGTGATGTTGACCGCTGTCATGCTCGCGATCTTCAGCCAATACCGGTCCGGCGCCACCAACGCCTACTCAGCGGTCTTCCAGGATGCCTCCAGCCTCAAGGCCGGACATTCTGTGCGCGTCGCCGGCATTCGCGTCGGCACCGTCCGCAAGATCGCTCTGCAACGCGACAATACCGTCCTGGTGTCCTTCGACGCCGACGACAATGTGCGGCTGACCGAGAGCACCAAAGTCGCTGTTCGCTACCTGAATCTGGTTGGCGACCGCTACTTGGAGCTCATCGACGAGCCGGGGTCGACCAGGATCCGGCCACCGGGATCTCGCTTCGGTGTCGAACAGACTGAGCCGGCCCTGAACCTCGACCTGCTGCTCGGCGGTCTCAAGCCCGTCATCCAGGGTCTCAATCCCGACGACGTCAACTCGCTGACCAGCTCGTTGATTCAGATCCTGCAGGGACAGGGCGGTGACCTGGAGTCGTTGTTCACCAGAACGTCGTCGTTCACAAACGCATTGGCCGACAACGGAAACGTCGTGGAGCAGCTCATCGCCAATCTCGACGACACCCTGGCGGTGCTGTCGCAGGACGGGAAGAAGTTCTCCGGCACGGTTGACGGCCTCGAGCGCCTGGTGAGCGGTCTGGCCGCCGAGCGCGATCCGATCGGCCAAGCCATCACGGCGCTCGACAATGGGACGGCCTCGTTGGCCGGCCTGTTGACCCAGGCCCGCTCACCGCTGTCGGGAACGGTGGATCAGCTGACCCGACTTGCCCCGCTGCTGGCGAACGAAACCGACCTGGCCAGGCTTGACCTGCTGATGCAGAAGACTCCCCAGAACTATCGCAAACTGGTCCGTCTGGGCTCGTATGGCAGTTGGCTGAACCTCTACATCTGCGGCGTCTCGGTTCGGGTCACTGATCTGCAGGGCCGTACGGCTCACTTCCCCTGGGTCGTCCAGAACACCGGAAGGTGCGGAGAGCCCTGATGTTGAAGTACCGGGAATCATCGCTTGTTCGTCTGGGATTCGTTGGTCTTGTGCTGATAGTGCTGATCATCATGGTCGGGTTGCAACCCAAGCAGCTCCTGGCGATGGCGACGTCGATCCGATACCAGGCGTTGTTCGCCGAGGCCGGCGGCCTGGCTGCCGGCAACAATGTGAAGGTGTCGGGCGTCAACGTCGGCACGGTGTCCAGGGTTTCCCTCGATCACGGCAAGGCGCGGGTGAGCTTCGCCGTCGACAGTCGGGTGCGACTCGGCGTCGACACCACAGCGCACATCGGAATCGCGACGCTGCTCGGTGAGCGGGTCCTGGTCATCGAACCGCGCGGTCCCGGCAGTATCGGCGCTCTCGGCGTCATCCCGCTGACCCGCACCGCCTCGCCGTATTCGCTGACCGACGCGCTCGGGGAGTTCACCTCGAACACCGCGGCGACCGACACCGCGACCATCAACCAGTCTCTGGACACGTTGTCGGCGACCATCGAGCGACTGGCGCCTCAACTGGCCCCCACCTTCGAAGGGGTGAGTCGGTTGTCCAAGTCGCTGAACAACCGAAACGAGTCGTTGAGCGCCCTGCTTTCCTCGGCCGCCGATGTCACCGGGGTCCTGGCCGAACGCAGTGAGCAGGTGAATCGGCTGATCCTCAATGCCGACGACTTACTGGCGGTGTTACAGGATCGTCGCCACGCGATTGTCGACCTGCTGGCCAATACCTCCGCCGTGGCACAGCAACTTTCCGGGCTCGTCGATGACAACGAGCAGGAACTGGCTCCTACGCTCACGCAGCTCAACAAGGTCGCGGAGATGCTTGAACGCAACCGCGACAATCTGGAGAAGTCCCTCAAGGGCCTGGCCAAATACCAGCTGACGCAAGGTGAGGCCGTCAACAACGGGTTCTACTACAACGGATTTGCGTCCAATCTGCTTCCCGGGCCGGCGATCCAGCCGTTCCTCGACTACGCACTCGGATTCCGTCGCGGAGTCAACGCCGGCCAGCCGCCCGACAACGCCGGTCCGCGGGCGGAATTCCCATTCCCCTACAACGGGATTCCCGGGGGTTCGCGATGAGTGTCAGGACAGTGCTCGACAGCCGGGGAAAGAAATTGGCCGCCCTCGGTATCGCGTTGCTGATGGCCGCTGCCGTCGTGTTCGTCGGCTATCAGAAGCTGATGGGGCCCAAGACGATCGTCGCGTACTTCACATCGGCAACGGCTATCTATCCCGGTGACGAGGTCCGCGTGGTGGGCGTGCGGGTGGGCACGATCAGTTCTATCGAGCCGTTGGGAACTCGCACCCGGATCGTCCTCGCGGTGGACCGTGCGGTGCCCGTTCCCGCAGACGCGAAGGCGATCATCGTGGCGCCCAACCTGGTGTCGGCTCGCTATGTGCAGCTGACGCCGGCCTATGAATCGAGTCCCGCGGCCAGTGGTGCCACCATGCGCGACGGTGCCGAGATCGGCGAGGACCGGACCGCCGTACCGGTCGAGTGGGACGAGATCAAAGAGCAGCTCACCAGGCTCGCCTCCGACCTGGGCCCGTCCAGCGGCGTGTCGAGCACTTCGCTGGGACATTTCATCGATACCACCGCCGACGCCATGGCAGGAAATGGTGACAAACTGCGCCAGACCATAACCCAGCTGGCCGATGTCGGCAGGGTTCTGGGCAAGGGGAGCGGCGACATCGTCGGGGTGATCACCAATCTCCAGACCTTCGTCGCCGCGCTACGTGACAGCAATACGCAGATCGTGGAGTTCCAGGGTCGCCTCGCCGATGTGACGAGCGTGATCGACGGCAGCCGCTCGGATCTGGACTCGGCCATCACCGAGCTGTCGGCCGTCGTCGGCAAGATTCAGCGGTTCATCGCGGGTTCGCGTGATCAGACCGTCGAACAGGTCGAGCGACTGGCGAATGTGACGCAGGTGCTCTCCGACAACAGCATGGTGGTCAAGAACGTGCTGCACGCGGCGCCGAATGCTTTGGTCAACGGCTACAACATCTACAACCCGGACACCGGTGGCCCCCGAGGATCGTTCGCGATGAACAATTTCGCGAATCCTGTCGCGACGATCTGCTCGGCGATCGCAGCCGTCGAAAATGTCACGGCCGAGGCGTCGGGCAAGGCGTGCGCGCAGTATCTGGGACCGGCCCTACGCCTGATGAACTTCAACTATCTGCCGTTACCCTTCAACGCCTACCTGGGTCCCTCTCCGAAGAACGTGATCTATTCCGACCCCGCGCTGGCGCCCGGGGGCGGGGGAACCGATCGCGGGCCGCAGGAGATCTCGCCGGCGGTCTCGGCTTATACCGGTGTCGGCGACGTGCCCCCTCCGCCGGGGTGGACCGATCCGGCACATCCGCCGGGGGCTTACGCACCCGACGGCATGCCCGCGCATCGGCACCCGGCCCTGTATCCGGGTGCGCCCATTCCGCCCGGGGTGGCGCCGCCACCGGTGCCGGCCGCATCGGATGTGACCGAGCTGCTGTTACCGCCAGGAGCCGGCCTGTCAGCCCCGGGGGGTGCGCCGTGACGAGGATGATGTCGATCCGGAGGCTGGCCATCGCCGCCTGCTGCGCGGCCCTGACCACGTCGGGCTGTTCCTTCGACGGGCTCAACTCGCTGCCGCTTCCCGGCACGGTCGGAACCGGCTCCGACGCGGTGAGCTACCACGTGCAGATCGCGAACATCGGCACGTTGGAATCGAATTCACCGGTGATGGTCAGCGACGTGGTTGTCGGCGCTATTCGCCGGATGAACGTGGAGGACTGGCGGGCTGACGTCGAGATCTCGGTCCGGCCTGATGCGGTGATTCCGGGAAACGCGGTCGCAGCGGTGGGGCAGACCAGTTTGTTGGGGTCGATGCACCTCGCCTTGGACCCGCCTGTGGGCGAGGCACCCACGGGGCGGTTGGCTCCCGGTGCGACCATTGCCTTGTCCAAGTCCTCGACATACCCCTCGACCGAGCAGACTCTGTCGTCGCTGTCGGTGGTGGTCAACGGCGGTGGCCTCACTCGCATCGGCGACATCGTCCATAACTTCAACGCGGCCCTCGACGGCCGGCAAGTTCAGATCCGGGATCTGCTGACCCGGATGAACACGGTGGTGACGCTGCTGGACAGTCAGCACGACAACATCATCGCCACGATCTCGTCGCTGAACCGGATGGCGGCGACGTTCGCCGGACAACGCGACGTACTGACCGGCGCACTGAACCGGATTCCTCCTGCCCTCGAGGTGTTGAACAAACAGCGGCCGCGACTGATCACTGCGTTGGACAAGCTGGGCGACTTCAGTGCTACCGCGAACCGACTCATCAACGACTCACAGGACGACATCGTTCGCAACCTGAAGAATCTCGAGCCGACGGTGCGCGCACTCGCCGACATCGGGCCGGACCTGACCACGGCGATTTCTTACCTGCCCACCTACCCTTACACGCAGGAGTTCATCGACCGCGGCATCCGCGGCGACTATATGAACCAGTTCATCGTGTTCGACTTCACCATTCCCCGTATGAAGAGGGGCATATTGCTCGGAACCCGGTGGGGTGACGCGAGCACCTCACTCGTACCGGCGCCCGGGGACCCGTGGTACTCGACCTATACGCGGGACCCGCTGCATGCACCCCTGGGGCCGCCGCCGACCGAGGTGGCAAGCCTGCCGCCGCTGACGGCCGCCGACACCGACGGTGACGCGATTACGGACGGGCCCGTCAGCTCACCCCCACAGGACGGCCACGTGTCGTCCCCACCGGCCCAGGGCGGAAGCTGATGCTGACCCGTTTCGTTCGCAACCAACTGATCATCTTTTCCATCGCCTCGGTGATCGGTGTCAGCTCGATGGTCTTGGTCTACATGCAGGCGCCGGTCCTGCTGGGCATCGGGCGCATCTCGGTGGCGCTGCAACTGCCGACCACCGGAGGCTTGTACAAGTTCTCCAACGTGACCTACCGAGGTGTAGAGGTGGGCAAGGTCACCGACATCCGGCCAACCCGCCTGGGCGCGCACGTCTCGATGTCCTTGAAGTCCTCGCCGAGGATTCCCGTAGATCTGCAGGCCAACGTGCGAAGCGTATCGGCGGTAGGCGAGCAATACGTGGATCTGGTACCGCGCACCGATGCCGGTCCCTACCTCGAAAACGGTTCCACCATAACCGCTGATAACGTGTCGCTGCCGAAGCCGGTTGGCCCGATGCTCGATCAGATGAGCGAGTTGGTAACCAGCATCCCCACCGGCAAGCTGGGGGCCTTACTCGACGAATCGTTCAAGGCGCTCAATGGAACAGGTAACGACCTCGGCTCTCTGTTCGAATCATCGAGCGAGCTGGCCGCCCGGCTCAACGGAGCCGCCGACAGTACGCGCGGCCTGATCGACGACAGTCGGCCGCTGTTGGAGGGTCAGGTAGACAGCGTTGACGCGATCCGAACCTGGGCGCGCAGCCTGGCCGGGATCACCCAGCAGGTGGATGCGCGTGATTCGGAAGTCCGGACCATCCTTCGCGCCGGATCTGGCGCAGCGGACGAGGCGTCCCGCCTGTTGTCCGAGATCAAGCCGACGCTGCCGCTGCTGTTGGCCAATCTCACCACGGTCGGCCAGATCGGCCTGGTCTACCATCGATCCATCGAGCAGCTGCTGGTGTTGTTGCCGCCGTATTTGGCCGCCACCCAGTCCTACGGGTCTTCTCTGAACAATCCGACGGGGATGGCGCTTTCGGAGTTCAGCCTTACTCTCGGCGACCCGCCGGCATGCACGGTGGGGTTCTTGCCGCCGTCGTCATGGCGTTCCCCGGCGGACCTGAGCGACGTGGATACGCCGGACGGGTTGTACTGCAAACTGCCGCAGGATTCTGCCATCGGGGTTCGCGGTGCGAGAAATTTTCCGTGCATGAATCAGCCCGGGAAGCGCGCGCCGACGGTCGAGATCTGTGAGAGCGACCAGCCTTTCGAGCCGCTGGCCATGCGCCAGCATGTTACCGGCCCCTACCCGATCGACCCTGCGCTGATCGCTCAGGGTGTTCCGCCGGATGATCGGATCACCTTCGGAGAACAAATCTTCGGCCCTGCCGAGAACCCGGCCATGCCGGCTCCGGGGGCCGCCGAGGGTGATCCGGCACCCCCGGAGGTAACGGGTTCGGCTCCTGAGGGATCCGCTTCTGTTGCGCCGAGTGGCTATGCCGCGGGCACCGCCGGCCCGTCGGTGGCATTTGCCACCTACAACCCCCGGACTGGGCAGTACGCGGCACCCGACGGCAAGGTGTACAGCCAATCGGACCTGGTGCGTCCGGCGCCGCGGAGTTGGGAAGACATGCTCCCGAAATGAGCGCCCGTCCGCAACGGGCAGAGGATCAGCAGATCCGCCGATTCATCCGATCTTGGTGAGTTTGAACGGCATGTTGATGTACACCGGTTTGTTCGACCCGCACGCGCCGCTGGGGCCGGTGGTGATGTCTTCGCCGACCAGCGTGGTCGACGTCGGGTCCGCGTTGGCGCCTTCGGGCGTCATCGCCTTGAATCGGAAGGTCTGCAGTCCAGGAGCGGTGCTGCCATCCGGACACGGGACCCAGTTGTCGATGGGCCGCTTGACGTACCACACCGAACTTCTCTGGTAGATGGGCGCTGTCCAGGTCTCGTCGCTACGCACCGTCCCGGTGCACTCGCCCGGGTAGCTGCATTCGGTGCTGATGGTCCAGGTGCTGCGCCGGCTGGGCTGATCGTAGAAAACCTCGTTCTTGCGCGCCCATTCGCCGTTGGAGGTGGCGGTGTAGGTGCCGTTGAGGCCCCAGTCGGGGTGATCGGCCTGCGCGACGGGAATGGAAGCTGTGCTGGTGAGCGCCACCGCAGCGACGGTGACCGCGATGGCGGGCCCACGGGGCATAGCATGCTCCTCGGATCGGTCTGGGACAGCTAGTCTTCGGCGTCCGCAGTAAACCTCGCTCCGGGGCAGCTGCAGGCCAATATGTCCGCTGAGTGGACTGTCAACATCTCGGAGCGGCATCGGCCTGACAAAGTTGCCAGGTATGCGGCGAAGAGCGCTATTGGCTGCGGCGGCCTTGGTGGTGGCGTTGACGACGACGGCCCCTGCCGGGGCAGATCCCGTCTCGTGTGATGACCCGTCGTGCGTACCGGGCCTGGCCACGGGAGTCGTCCTGGGGCAGGCGTGTCACGATACCGCTTACTACGTTTTCGGGACTGCTGTCGCAGGACCCTCCCTTCAGCCGGACAGGCTGGTGTTCTGCGGATCGCCGCGACGTTACGAGCCGCGATACTTCCGCTCCCCGTCGATGGCGGGCATCAAAGAACTGGGTTCAAGCTGTGCCGGATACGAGAACTGGGTGGCTCAGGCTCCCGATGGACTGTTTCTCAGCTGTCAGTCGAAGAACGGCGCCCCCCGCTGGAGTCGCGGTGATGGCTAGGAAGCCCGTGGCGGCGGCGCTGGCCGTATTGGTCTTTCTGTGTGCGCCCGCACACGCGGACCCTCCCGGTCCGCACGAGGTCGTCTACACCGTGACCACGCAGTCCCCGGTGGCCGCGGACATCTACTACCGGGACACGGATCCGCCGACGTGGGCGGACTACAGCCACAATCCCTATGAGTTCAGCCCCAAAGTGCGGGCCGACATCGGCCCCGGCAGACCGTGGGTGCTGCGTGCCACATTGGTCGATCCGCAGCGGTGGGCGATGGTGACGGCCACGAGCGGCCGTTCGCCGACGGAGCCGGGGTTTCGGTGTGAGTTGACGGTGGACGGAGCCGTGGTCGCCACCGCCGACGGCCCGAAGGGCGCACTGTGCGCGTTGCGCCACTGGTGATCGATCCCCGGCCGGCGGTCCCGATGCGGGTGGAACCCGCCCGCTGGGTGGGAGAGCGTCGCCACGGCGGCGGTGGGCGGGCTTAGTGTTCCGACGTCGGCCGTGATCGGCCCGACCCGGCGATGAAGGGAAACCGGTGGGCGCTATGTCGAAAACCGAGACCATGCCGGACGCGGTGATGCCCCCCGCGCAGCCCTCGGCGGTCGATCCTGCCGAGTCGACTGCCGAAGATGCCGGCGTACTGGTGAAACGCGCCGAGGCCGAGGCCGCTGCGGCAGAAGCCTTGGCAGCCCAAGCGCGGGCCCGCGTCATCCGCTTGCAGCAGCAAGCGCAGAATCTCGCCTCGGTCTCCGAGGTCGTGCCAGTTTCCGAACAACGTGACGAGCCCGCGCCCGTTGGCGGTGATCCGTCATGGCTTACGTGGACTCGGGCTCGCCTTTCCGGACTCCGGTGGCGACAGCTGGCCACGGCCGTCATCGTGCTGTGCGCGTGTGTCCTGCTCGTGGCGAGCGCGTTGATGCTCAGATCTCAGCAGACGGCGCAGGCACAGGAGCGTAACCGTGCTGAGTTCGTCGCCGCGGCGCGCCAAGCCGTGGTGACCTTGATGTCGATCGATTTCAACGATCCCCAGGGCAGTGTGCAGCGAATCGTCGACAATTCGACTGGTCCGTTCCGGGATGAATTCCTGGGCGCTGCGGACGACTTCAGCAGAGTCGCCACGGATGCCAAGGTGACCACCAAAGCTACGGCGACGGCAGCCGCGGTCGAATCGATGACCTCGGACACCGCTGTGGTCCTGGTGTCGGCCTCGTCCACGGTGACCAATGCTGCCGGCGCCGACGAATCTCCCCGCAGGTGGCGTCTGACCGTCGATCTGCGGCGGGAAGGAGACCAGATCAAGATGTCAAAAGTGGAGTTCGTACCGTGACGGTTGAGCAAGGCTCCGTCGCTCCATTCGTCGAGGAAGCCGATGGTGCGGCGCATGCCGACGAGCCGCGGGGTGTGGACGATCACGTCCCCGCCGTCGTGCCGGCCCCCGGAGTGGTCGGCCGAGCCAAGGTAGTGCTCGGCGCACGCCGCAAGGCGCTTTTCCTCGGTCTCATCCTGGCGGTGACAGCGCTGTTGGCGACGGTGCTCTATGTGACCGCCTACCGTCCAGTTCAGCAGTCCGGTGATGCGGCCGGCGACGCGGCCGTCCGCGCCGCGTCATCGGCGACGGTGGCATTGCTGTCGTATGCGCCCGAGACTCTCGATCAGGACATCGAACGGTCCCGGACTCTGATGTCCGGCGATTTTCTGACCTATTACAGCAAGTTCACCACTGATGTCGTCGCACCGGCAGTGCGCACCAAGGGAATCAAGGCGACCGCCCAGGTGGTGAATGCGGGCCTGATGGAGATCCAGCCGAACGAGGCGAAGGTGCTGGTGTTTCTCAACCAGGAAACGGTCAGCCGCGAACGGCCAGAGCCTGCGCTCACCGCCAGCAGCGTGGTGGTGAGCCTGGCCAAAGTCGATGCCCAATGGCTGATTTCGGCGCTCGACCCGGTGTGATTCGGTAATCAGGTTCTGGCGACCGGCCTGATGAAGATCCCCGTGGCATGGACGGTGACGCGGCCCTGGGAATCGAGAAGATGCCCCTCGGCGAACGTTTTCCCGCCGTCTTCGCGCTCCACCCAGGATTCCGCCCGCAATCTGCCCAGCGGAGTCGGCGCCACGTAGCGAAGCGTCAGGGTCCCCGTGAAGGCGGGACGGTCGCGCCGGTGTGCGGTGGCGCCCAGCACGTGGTCGAGGATCAACGCGCACACGCCGCCGTGGACGAGTCCCGGAGGGCCCTCGTAGGCGGCGCCCAGCACAAGGTCGGCCACAGCGCGCTGCCCCGCTTCGTCACGGTCAACGCGCAGCGGCGGTGCTATGGCGTTGCGCATGCCGATCGCCACGTTGCCCCAGAGCAGTGGCCGCCCATCCGTGGCGGTGCGGACCCCGAAGGGTGCGGGGTCCAGTCGCGATCCCAGTATCTCGCCGGCCTGTTGGATCAGGGCGTGCGCCCTGCGCACCTCGGACTCGTCCGCGCGGCTGCGAATCGTGACGTCGATGAGTTCACGCAGGGATTGGGTCAACGGTTCGAAGACGGCCTGTGCGCGCTGCACGTCCTCCGGCGTGATCGGCTCGCTCAGCACCGGTCCTCCCGTGCTGCCATGTCCAGCGCGGCAAGATGACTGAACAGCATTGAGGCGCCGATCGGGTTGCCGCCGCCGGGATAGGTGGTTCCGCTGACAGCAGCCATGGTGTTCCCGGCGGCGTAAAGCCCCGGAATGACGGAATCATCGGCGGTCAAGACCCGAGCGCGTGCGTCGGTTCGCAAACCGCCCTTGGTACCCAGATCCGAGACGCCGAACGCGGCGGCGTGATACGGAGGGGTGTCGATGGGGACCAGCGGCGAGGCGCCCTCGGTGAACACTCGGTCATAGGCTTCGTCTCCTCGACCGAAGTCCTCATCGGCACCGGCTGCTGCCTGTTTGTTGAATCGCTCGATGGTTGCCGTCAGCTGGGCGCTCGGAACGCCGATGGCCTCGGAGAGGTCGTGCAGAGTGTCCGCCGTATGCCACAGGCCGGCTCGGTGGTAGTCGGCCGCGTCGACCATCGACACATTGGTCGCGCCGACCGGGGGAATACCGTCGGTCCGGTTGTCATAGATCATCCAAAACGGCAATGACGCTTTGCCGGAGGCGATCTGCGCCAGCACGTCGCGCCCGAGCCGGTCGTAGGGGGCCGATTCGTTGACGAATCGGCTGCCATCGTGGTTGACGAAGATGCCACCGGTGAACCACAGCGCGAAGGCTGCCTTTCCGTCGGGGTGAATCATCCCCGGTGACCACCAGGCCTGATCCATCAGATCGATATCGGCCCCGACCGCGATGGCCGCCAGGTGGGCGGTTCCGACATTGCCCGGTGCGCCCATGGTGTCCCGTGCGCTGCCGGGCACGCGGTACCGCGCGCGCATGGCCGCGTTCTGTTCGAAGCCACCTGACGCAAGCAGCACTCCGCGCGTGGCCCCAACCCGCACCGGCTTGCGGTCGTGCTCGATCACCGCGCCCACCACTGTGCCGTCCTCAACGATCAGCTCGGTGAGGGGGGCGTTTCGCCAGCACCGAGCGTTCGGAAGCTTGTCGAGTGCGGCCAGGAATCGTCCGACCAGTGCGCGGCCGCCGGTCAGCAGGTCCGGGGCCGGGCTGCCGAGGCGTTCGGCATCCAGCGGCCCGCGCACCGACCCGCGGTAGCTGCCGAGCTCTTGATCGGGCACTGGCACCGGGACGGTATGACGGTAGCCGTCGGCGCGGGCGCCGGGAACAGACCCGTAGTAGTCCGGCCAGGGGAAGGCCACAAATTCGAACCCCGGGTCTTGTTCCAGGTATTTGATCAATCCCGCACCACCGCGAACGTAGGTGTCCTGGAGGTCGCGCGGAGTGCGGTCGCCGACGACCGCGTGGAAGTAGCGCAGGGCGTCAGCGATCGTGTCGTCGGCGCCGGCACGTTTCAGCGCGGGATTGCACGGGTACCAGACCCCGCCGCCGCCGGAGTACGCGGTGGTGCCGCCGAACCGGTCGGTAGCCTCCACCAGCAGTACCGAAAGGCCTTCGCGTGCTGCGGTGTAGGCGCCCGCCAAGCCGCCCCCGGAACCCGCGACGACCACATCGAAGACCGAATCGAAGTCAGCCATGGCGGCCGCCGCCGAAGTCGCTGTAACCGCCGAAGCCGCCCCGGTAGAACAACAGGGGACCGCTTTCCTGGTGGGCCCGTAGACCGGTCACCCGTGCGATCACGATCGTATGGTCGCCGGCGTCATGTTCGGATTCGACGTCTGCCTCGATCGACGCGAGCGTGCCGTCCAATGTGGGCGCCCCGTTGACACCCGGGTACCAGCTGATCCCACTGAACTTGTCGCGGCCACGACCGGCGAACTGTGTGCCCACGCCCACCTGATGTTCGGAGAGGATATTGACGCAGAGCCGGCCGACGTCGCGGATCATCGGCCAGCTGCTGGAGGCCTTGGCCGGACAGAACGAGACATATGGCGGGTCCAGTGATACCGACGTCACCGATTGGCAGGTGAAACCGAGCGGACTGCATCCATCATGTGCGGTGATGACGGCGACACCGGTACAGAAGTGCCCCAGTACGTGACGCATCGCCGGAGCCTGCGGCACAAGCAGGTCGCCGGGTGGCGTTCGGGTGGTGGTGGCGGGCATGCGTCTCCTCGCGCGGGTGAATTCGTCTGCTTGTCACTGTCGGTCCTGGGGGTCCACCGGTGCAACGTGGTATCCCGGTCAGCGGTAGCCGCGACGCTTCGGTGAGGGCTGGCGTTGTTAGCCTTGTTCGGTGACCGAAGCAGCCGACAATGCTCGCGACGCGTGGAGCGTGTCGCCCACAGGTTGCGCGCTGTTGGGGATGCTGTCGGGCGGAGACGAGCTCTCCGGGTACGACATCAAGAAGTGGTTCAACTGGACCATCCGGTTCTTCTACTCCAGTCCGGCATACAGTCAGATCTATTCGGAGTTGAAGCGGCTTGAGCAGCAGGGGTTGGTCACATCCCGCGTCGATGCAGGTATTCGCAGTCGGCGGATGTATCAGATCACCGATTCCGGACTGGCCGCGGTGACAAAGTGGGCCAACGAGGAACCCGTTGAACCTCCCACCCTCAAACACAACCCGTTGCTGCGGGTCATTTTCGGTCACCTGATGAATCCTGGCCGGCTCCGGGAGATTCTCACCGCGCATGTCGCCCACGTCGAGCAGATGCATCGTGCGGCGGCAACCGAGGCGCGTTGGACCGGTGAGGAGCCGGCGTGGTCCTACGCCCGGCTGGCACTGCGCTGGTCGGAGGACTACTACGCGGCCGAACGGGACTTGGCACTGCAGATGATCAAGGACTTGGACGAGGTCGACGAGATCTTCGCCAAGGGCGGTGAAGAGGGCACGAAGTTCCCGGTGCGCGACTACTGGTATGAAGTCGAGCGGCGTATCGCCGCCGAAGACGACCAGACCTAGCGGCCGGGTCGCCCGCTCACTCGAGCTTGCCGGCCGCGTGCTGCGCCGCGATGTATCCGAATACCAGGCCCTGACCGATCGTCGCACCCGCCCCGGGATAGCTTGCGCCGAACGCGTTGGCCGCGGTGTTGCCGATCGCGTAGAGCCCATCGATGGCCGATCCGTCCTCGCGCAGCACCCGCCCGCGGACGTCGGTGCGAAGTCCGCCGCAGGTTCCCAGGTCGCTGAGAACCACCTTCACGGCGTAGAACGGTCCGCTGCCGAGGGGACGCAGATTGGGATTCGGGGCGATCGTCGGGTCGCCGTAGTAGCGGTCGTATGCACTCGCGCCCCGACCGAAATCGGTGTCGTCACCTGCGGCGGCCAACCGGTTGAAGCGATCGAGCGTGGCGCCGAAGGCCGACGGATCGACACCGATCGCACGCGCCAGTGCCGGCATATCGTCGGCCCGGTGCGCGATACCGGCGTCATACCACGTGGCGGGGATCGGCATCCGCGGGAACAGTTCTGCGGCCATGAGATAGCTGTTGCGGTACTTCTGATCGAAGATCATCCACATCGTCTCGACCGGGTTGGCCGCGCGTTCGCGTTCGAGCAGCTTCTGTCCGAACGACATGTAGTCGACGGCTTCGTTGACGAATCGCTGCCCGTTCTGGTCGACCAGCAGGCAACCGGGAAGGGAACGTTCGGCAAGCATCACCGTCGGCTCGCCGCCGGGCAGCGGCGCGAAGGCCGGAAACCACCATGCCTGGTCCATCAGCGCAGTGCCGGCGCCGCAGGAATCCTGGGCCAGGCGAATCCCGTCACCGACGTTCCCTTCGGCGCCGAGGCTGGCATGCTCGCCGAGCCGTTCGGATTGAAATTTGTGGCGCCAGTCCATCCGGTGGTCAAAACCGCCCGCAGCCAGCACAACACCACGACGGGCGGTGACGGCCACCGCGGTGCCACTGCGGTTCACAACGGCACCGACAACGCGGCTGCCGTCGACAAGCAGATCGGAGACGGGGGAGTCGGTCCATACCGGGATACCGGCGCGCACGACGCCGGCGAACATGCCTGCCGCCAACGCCTGTCCGCCCGCGGCGTATCGCCTGCGCAAAGCGAGCCCCCCGATGCCCTGGAAGGCGCGAAGGAGGATTCGAGG
Source organism: Mycolicibacter hiberniae (assembly GCF_010729485.1). Classification (NCBI taxonomy): domain Bacteria; kingdom Bacillati; phylum Actinomycetota; class Actinomycetes; order Mycobacteriales; family Mycobacteriaceae; genus Mycobacterium; species Mycobacterium hiberniae. Next base: position 2,536,911 of record NZ_AP022609.1, on the reverse strand, counting down.
CCACGACTTTCGTGGAACCCGGACCATCAGGTTGAGCCAACGATAGTCAGCGCCGGTCACCGGCATGGGAAACGACGACTTCATCACGCCGGGACGCAACCGGGCCAATTCCGGGCCGAGCACAGCGGTGTTGAACGGGCGGCATTCGCAGGTGCGGCCGATCGCGCTGCCCCCGGACTTTTCCGGATGATAGTCCGAATAGCCCTTTGCCCATTGAAATTTCATCGGGGTGGTGCGTTGCAGCATCTGAACTGTCGGCCCACCGTAGTAGAGGAAGGCGTGTGCCCGGTCGTGAGCTGACGCCTCGCCGACGACCGAGTCGAGGTAGGTGCGTCCAGCCGCCAGGGTGTCGTCAGATCCCGACTGGGTGAGAATCGGGTTGGCCGGCATCCAGAACGCGCCGCCCGAACGCGCCGTCGACCCCCCGACGTAGGAGGTCTTCTCCACGATCAGTGTCGACAAGCCCGCCTCGTGTGCGGCCAGTGCCGCCGCCATTCCGGTACCAGAACCGACGATGAGTAGATCGACAGTGATGTTGTGTGGTTCGGTCACCGACTGATTGTCGGACGGGCAGCCACGAGATATCGCCACCCTGCCCGGTCAGTGGAACACCGCCCCGTTCATCACCTCGCGCGGTGCTAGAACGAAAGCAGCTCTTGCAGGCGATGAACAGCGAGGATGGCCGGAATGACACCGTCAGGGCACAACTGCTCCGAAGAGGTCCGTGAGATCGAGGCGCAGGCCGCGCCGACACGGTATGCGCGAGGCTGGCATTGCCTCGGACTGACCCGTGATCTGGGCGATGGAAAACCGCACTCGATCAATGCCTTCGGCGGCAAGTTGGTGGTCTTCCGCGGCGAGGACGGCAAGATCAATGTCCTGGACGCCTACTGCCGGCACATGGGTGGCGATCTGTCCGACGGTGAGGTCAAGGGCAACGAGATCGCCTGTCCGTTCCACGACTGGCGCTGGGGCGGCGATGGCCGCTGCAAAAAGATTCCCTACAGCCGAAGGGTTCCCAAGCTGGCACGTACGGCGACTTGGCCGACCATGGAGCAGGACGGCATGCTGTTCGCCTGGAACGACCCGGAGAAGACGGCGCCGCCGCCCGATGTGACGATTCCGCGCATCGAAGGTGTCGGGGGCGAACAGTGGACCGATTGGCATTGGTACAGCACGGTCGTCAACACGAATTGTCGCGAGATCATTGACAACATCGTCGACATGGCGCACTTCTTCTACATTCACGGTGGTCTTCCGACCGCCTTCAAGAACGTGTTCGAGGGGCACATCGCCACCCAGTACTACAAGAGTGAGGCGCGACCGGATCTCGGCTCTGGTGAGGGAGCCGCGATTCTCGGAACGACATCGGTGGCGTCCTACTACGGCCCCTCGTTCATGATCGACGACCTCACCTACCATTACGAGCACGGCGATCAACGCACCGTGTTGCTCAACTGCCACTACCCGATTGACGCGAATTCGTTTGTCCTGCAATACGGCATCACCGTGGAGAAATCGGAGGGCCTGCCTGAGGATGCTGCGATGCAGATGGCCATCGCGCTCGGCGACTTCGTGAAGATGGGCTTCGAGCAGGACGTGGCCATCTGGCGACGCAAAGCCCGGATCGACAATCCGCTGCTGTGCGAGGAGGACGGACCCGTCTACCAGGTGCGCCGGTGGTACGAGCAGTTCTATGTCGACGTCGACGACGTCACCGATGACATGGTTGATCGATTCGAGTTCGAGATCGACACCACCCGTCCCCGTGCGGCCTGGATGAGCGAAGTGCAGGACAACATCGCCGCCAATCGGCTGCCTCGGCTGGTAGGTCTGACGACCTCAGACCATGCGTTCTGACAACCGGTTGAGCGATGCGCCGATGACTCCGGTGATCTGCGGATCGTGCGGTGCCCGGGTGTTGGCTCGCAAGAGCAGCTGGGAACAGACCAGTGTGCAATGGAGCCGCGACTCGATGGGCCGTTGCCTTGAGCGCCCGCGCCGAGGGGAGCACCGTGCATCGATCGCGACGGACGGCGCGCTCCAACGGTCCGGGGCCCTCCTGGTGTGCCCGATGTTGCGCGCTTCGATAGAGCACGCCGCGCGCACCGGTTCACTGCCCGTTCTCGACGAGTTCTGAAGGCTCGAGCGACGGGGCGCCACGGAAGGAAGATCCGTGGCGCCCCATCGCATTCCGTGAGACGTCAGCCGAGCTGGAAGGCGCTCAACGGCGCTTCTTGCGGATACACCGCGGGGCCGCCCAGGTCGTAGCCCGCGTTCAGTGCGCCGATGAACGCGGCGTCGTGCAGCGGCTCGCTCGGGATGTCGAGTTTGTAACCCCTTTTGCTCAAGTCATCGACCATCATGTCGATGGCTTTGTCGATCGTCAGATCGTCGGAGTGATCCATGTTCTTCTTGAGCTCGTCGTAGTCCTGGTAGATCTCAGATGACCAGTGCACCAGGAATCGGAGTTCGTCGGTGTGATGGCGTGCGATGACGTCGTCGCCGTTCTTGAGCACCCAGTGGTCGCGGGACTCCGAGTCGCCGGCGAACACCGTGTCGAATGCCAGTCCGGCGGGCACCTGTTGGTCGAGCGGACCGTTTGCCTCGCCCCGGTGTACGAGCATCTCGTTCTGCACCACCACGCCCCGGTTGTAGACCGGCGGACGAATGCGCTCGGGTGCACGCAGCGGACCGTTGGGCCAGTAGGTGAACCCGCTGCCTTCGTCCAAGGAGAACCACGTGATGACCTGTGCCATCTTGATCATGTAGTCGGCGAACAGGCCGGACTTGCCCATGACGCTGACCAGCCAGGTCGGGGCGTTTTCGTAGCGCACACCGCGAAAACTCGGCGAATCGAGATGCCCCGGGTCACGATTGGCGCACGGGCCGTTGATGTTGAACAACATCATCTGCGGCTTGGCGTACTCGGCGTTCCAGTACGACTTGGCCATGTCCAAGAACCCGGCGTTGTAGAAGCTGTCGTGTAGCTCGGGGTAGAGCACTGTGCCGTGATTGGCCAGAAAGCCGCGAAAGGTGGGCGTCAGGAACAGATCTAAGGTCGGAGTGAAGCCCTCCGGAAACTTGCCGCTCATGGTGGCGATGAGTTCTTCGGGGGAAGCGAAGTGCTGCGCGATGATCAACTTCCACGGCCCGTCCCTGCGGACCACGTCCAGGAGGCGATCGCGCTGGTCGTCGGTGTAGACATCGGCAATCTCGCGGGGCGGCGAAGCGGGGCGCAGGATGTCGGAAAGCTCCATTCGCCGCTCTTCGGTGAGCATCACAGGGACTCCTTTTCTGTAGTTCCGGCGCTGAACCACACGCCCGTTGCTGGTCTCGATTGTGTGCTGCGCCACCGCTATCCCGAACCCCTGGTGTCCAATCATCGGGACGACAGTCGGCCGCGGGCCGTGCAGCGCACCCGCCTAGAACGGCATGGGGTGTGCGAACTTGGCGCGCAACAGCGCGCCTATCTCTGCCATCGCCAACCGCCCTCGTGCGGTCGCCTCCGGCCGCATCAGAAAGCCGTGGTAGATCCCCGGATAGCGGGTGATCGTGGTCTGTACCCCCGCATCGCGCAGGCGGCCGGCATAGCGCTCACCCCAGTCGGTGATCGGGTCGAGCTCCGCGGTGACGACGATGGCCTGGGGCAGGCCGCGCAGGTCGGTGGCGTAGGCCGGGACGCGGCGGACGTCGTGCGGGGATCCCGCTCCGAGGTCGGCGAGTTCGTGTAGGTAGACGATGTCGTCGTGGGTCAGCATCGGGGCATCCGCAAGGCGAAGAACCGAGTTTGCGGCCATGTCGCGGTCCACCCCCGGGTACATCAGCAGCTGGGCGAAGATCGGGGGGCCGCCGTGGTCCCGGACCGCCACGGCGACCGCCGCGGCCACACCGCCGCCGGCGCTGTCGCCGGAGACGACAAGTCTGCGTGGCTCGAGCTGCAGATCGGCCGCATGGGCAGCGGTCCACTCGATCGCTGCCATCGCGTCTTCGAACTGTGCAGGCGGGGGATTCTCCGGTGCCAGTCGGTAGTCGACGGCGACCACCACCGCACCGCTCGCGGCTGCCATCGCCCGGGCCATCGGCTCGAATGACCGATTGGAGCCCATGACCAGTCCGCCGCCATGGAGGTGAACGATCACCGGCGAGCGCTGCTCGCCGGAGTGCGGACGGTAGATCCGCAGCGCAATCGCGCCGCCCGGCCCGGCGGCCTCGGCGTCGATGATGTCGGCCATCTCCGCCATATCGGGCGGCAATGGCGCGGATTCCAGGGCTGCGCGCACCACGTCGAGGCCGCGTTCTCGAATCGGCGTCGACGCGCCGAATGACGCAACCCTGGCGGCGGCGTCGGGGTCTAACGCGGGGATGTGCGGCCCGTTCACGGCTGGGCTCCTAGTGTTTGGCGGGATCGAAACGGCGTTTGTCCCGCAACGACGGCGGTACCAGGGTGCGCAGCGCTTCGGCCCGCTCGGCCATCGCCGATCGCACATACTCGGGCTGCGTCAACACATAGAACGCGCCTTGAGCGGACTGCTCGAAAATCACTTCGGCGGCTTCGAGAGGATCCATCGCCCCCGCTTTGATCGCCAACATCGCGTCGCGTTGTGAGTCGGCGGCATCGACGTCCGCGCCGTCGAGGTCGGCGTCGGCGCCGCCCGCCGCCTCGAAGATGTTGGACTTCACCGCACCGGGCAGCACCGCCTGGACATGGATGTGGTCGTCATGACCGGCCAACTGGACCTCCAGGCGCAGACACTCGGTCAGAGCCAGGACTGCGTGTTTGCTGACGATGTAGGGGGTCTGCAGGGGAACGGCTGCCACGCCCCCGATCGACGACAGGTTCCAGATCCATGCCGGTTCGCCGGCGGCGATCATCTTGGGCAGAAAAGCTCGGACGCCGTGGAATACACCGCTGACGTTGATGTCCATCACGCGGTTCCAGTTGGCTACCGGCGTATCCCACAGATACCCGAACTGCTCCACGCCGGCATTGTTGACCAGCAGCCGTACCGGTCCGACCTCGCGCTGGGTGCGCTCCGCCAGGGCGGCCACCGCCTCGGGGTCGCGGACGTCGCAGACCACGTCGACTGCCGCACCGCCGTCGGCGACGATTTCGTCGCGCATCGCCGCAATGGCAGCGCCGTCGACATCGGCCAGGACCACCGACATCCCCAGGCGGTGAGCGTGACGGGCCAGGCCGGCGCCGATACCGGCGCCGGCCCCGGTGATGACGGCGACACCACCGCCGAAGATCTCGGCTGGGCTTGTCTCAGTGGTACGCACCGGTCAGCTGTTCGCCGACGTATCCGCGGCTCCTTGCAGCCCGGCGCCGGCAAGGGGTTCGGAGTTGGTCACGTCGAGGATGACCGACATCTTGGTGAACTCGAGCTCACCGGAGCCGCTGCCCGTGCGGCGCACCTCGATCTCGGCGACACCGCTGGACACGGCGAACGGCACGAAGTTCGTCACCTGATTGACGAAGATGTAGAACCGGGCTGAAGTGATGTCGCCGTCCGTGCCGGTGATGTGCAGGTTGGTGGTGTGATGCCGCAGCGGGTACGGGCTGGCCTGACGGTGCTCGGTCAGCCAGGGAACGATCTCCGCTGCGGTGCTCAGCTCCGCGGCGAGCGATTCTTCGAACGGGCAGGACCCGGAGTCGCTGCGGCTGAGGTAGACGGCATCGCTGGCGAACGCTGCACCCATCTGCGCGTAGTCGGCCTGATCGTAGTGGTACCAGAACCGGCCGATAAAGCTTTGCAGCTCGGCCAGCGAGATAGCAGCGTCAGTACTCACGAAAGTCGTCTCCCGGTGTCGATCGTGCGGAACCCGAAGGTGGTCTCTTGGGAGTCAACCGGGAATCCGGGGCCGATGGCACGGAGGTAACCGATCAGTGGAACATCGGGTCAGTCGGCTATCAGGCTCCACAGACCGGACGCCCCGGCGACCAGTGCGGCACGCGTGACCTCCTCGTCCCAGTGCCGGACGGATCCGTACTCCGAACGCCAGGCCAGTGCGGCACGGGTGTACTCGTGCAGTCGATGTTCGACGGTGGAACCGATGGCGCCGAAGATCTGATGTCCGTTTCGGACTGCGACTGAGGTGGCGTGTCCCGCGCAGGAGCGCGCCACGGCGACGAGGAATCCCAAGCTGGATGCCGACCAGTCGCTGGCGACAGCCGCTGCCAGGGCAGCTTCGGTGGCCGCGCGCGCGAGTGCTGCTTCGGCGGCTATATCGGAGATCAGATGCTGGATCGCCTGGAACTTCGACAGCGGCCGGCCGAATTGATTTCGTGCCGCTGCGAATTCGACGGACAACTCGAGGATGCTGTCCAATGCGGCGCAGACCTGGATCGCTCGCACCAACGCACATTTGCGCCGCAGCTGCGTGACCAGTTCCGCGGAGACCGCCCTCCCGCTCAGCGCAGCGATATCGGCGGTGACGGTGTCGCGGGGCTCTCCGATAAGGTTGGCGCCCGGCGTGATTCGCAGGTCCGTGCGATCCACGTCAGCCATCAGGTAGTCCGCTCCGTCCGGCCAGACGACCACGATCCGGTCAGCCGTCGAGGCCCACGGCACCGCCGTTGCGGTGCCGGCCACGTCGAGGATGCAGACGGTGCGTGCGACCTCGTCGACCGGTGCGCCGACGGCTTCGAGCAGCCAGCAGGCCAACACGTCATGTTCGGCCAACGGAGCTCGTACGCCGTGGCGGACCGCCGCGCTGATCAGCTCGGCCGCTTCGTGCCAGCCTGCACCGCTTCCGCCGGACCGTTCCGAACCCGACAGTCGGACCAGTCCCAATTGATCCAGGCGCGACCATAATTCGATGTCGCGAGTGATCGGTGCGCTGCGAGGCCGGGTTGCTCGGTGTTCCGCCAGCACGGCATCGATCATCTTGACCAGCTCGAGGTCGACGGTGGCGTCCGTGGCTTGAGTGTTGGTCATCGCAGTCCCAATCCGCGCGCGATCACGCCGCGCAGTACCTCGTTCGTGCCGCCACGCAGCGTGAAGCCGGGGCGTTGATCCACCGCGGACCCGAGCAGCTCGCGGTACCGGGATCCGATGGTCGAGTCGTCGCCGGCGTACAGGTCGGCGAAATCGGCGATGTCGCCTTCGGTAGTCGTGCCGAGCACCTTGACCACAGCGGCCGCGACGTCGGCGGGCTCACGCCGTTCCAGGGCACCGGCCACAGCGGTGGACATCCGGTGCAGCCCCGCGACCCTGGCCACCAGACGACCCAGATCGGCATCGCGGCCGATCGCCTGGCCGGCCATACTCTCCGCGGAAGCGGCCAGCAGCGGGAAGGTGGAGAGCAGTCGCTCGGGCCCGCTTCGCTCGAAGGCGAGTTCGGACGTGACCTGGTGCCACCCATCGCCGATAGCACCGAACACCATGGTGTCGGGTACGAATGCGTCATCGAGGATGACTTCGTTGAAGTGGTGGCCGCCGTTCATCGAGATGATGGGCCGTACTTCGACGCCGGGGTCGGTGAACCGCACGATGAACTGGCTGAGTCCGGCGTGCCGGTGAGCGGGATCGACCGGCGCGGTGCGAGCGAGCACGATGAACGCGTGGGCACGGTGTGCTCCCGACGTCCAGACCTTTGTGCCGGCCAAGCTCCAACCGCCGTCGGTCGCAACCGCACGGGTCCGCACGCTGGCGAGATCCGAACCGGAGTCCGGCTCGCTCATGCCGATACCGAAGAAGCACTCACCGGCCGTGATCTTCGGCAGGAACTCGCGCTTCTGTGCTTCGGTGCCGTACCTCAGCAGTGCGGGGACGATCTGGCGATCGGCGATCCAGTGCGCCGCCACCGGCGCGCCGGCCGCCAGCAGCTCCTCGGTGACGACGAATCGCTCCAGGAAGGAACGCCCATGTCCGCCATATTCTTTCGGCACAGTCATGCCCAACCAGCCCCGGGCGGCCAGCGCCAAGGTGAAGTCTTCGTCCCAACCGCACAGCCAGGCATCCACCGACGGGGTGAAACTGCCCGCGCAGAGCTGTTCGGCGACAAATGCCCGGACTTCGGCTCGCAGTGCAGCGGTGTCCGCCGACTCCGCGGTCGCCGCGGGGACCAGGCGGGACAGGGCCATCAGACGCTCCGCCACTGCGCGATGCGCCGCTCATGCTCGGCGTCGCGGTGCGCCAGGGGCTGCATCGCTGCGGCCATGGCCAGCGTGGACTCCAGCAGACCGGTTCGTGATTCCTGCAGCAGCCGCTTGGCCATCCGCAGGGCATGCGGGGGATTCTTGACGATCCGCTCCGCGAGCTCCATCGCTGCGCTCATGAGATCTTCATGGGCAACCACTCGGCTGACCAGCCCCCAAGCGTGCGCGGTGGTCGCATCGATGCGGTCGCCGGTCAGGGTCATCTCGGCGGCCCGCTCGTAGCCGATAGCCCGTTGCAGAAACCAGGTGCCGCCGTCGCCGGGGACAAGCCCGATCTGTACGAAACTCTCGGCGAAGGAGGCACGTTCGGAGGCAATCCTGATATCGCACATCGTGGCCAGATCACAGCCGGCGCCGACCGCCGCGCCGTTGACCGCCGCGATGATCGGAACCTCGAGACGCGCCAGCGCTCGCGGTAGGCGCTGTATGCCGTCGACGTAGGCATAACGCTGCTCGATCGCTTCCAACCCGAACATGCCCTCACGGTTGGCCATGTCTTTGACGTTGCCGCCGGCTGAGAAGATCTTTCCTGCACCGGTGAGGATCACCGCCCGCACGCCGGTGTCGGAATTGGCGGCATCGACTGCGCCCTCGAAAGCGGTGATGAAGTCCTGGTCGGTGATGGCATTGCCCAGGTGCGGCAGGTTGATGGTCCACACCTGCACGGCGCCTTCGGACGCGATGGCCAGCGGACCGGTAGTTGTGCTCATGATGGGAATACCTCGATTCTGGCGGCGGAGCGGGATCGTCGCCGTGTGGGCAGTGCCGATCAGGGCAGCTGCAATGACTTGATCTGCAGGTACTCTTCGAATCCGATACGTCCCAGCTCCCGTCCGATCCCGGATTTCTTGTAGCCGCCGAAGGGTGCCGCGGGGTTGTATTTGCCGCCGTTGACATCGATCTGACCGGACTCTACCTGGCGGGCAAAGGCGATCGCGGTGTCGTCGTCGGCCGCCCAGACAGCACCGGACAGGCCGTAGGGCGTGCCGTTGGCGATGCTCAGCGCCTCGTCGGTGTCGCGGAACGGAATGACAGCCAGCACCGGCCCGAACACCTCCTCCTGGCCCAGTTCGGAGTCCGGGTGGACGTCGGCGAAGACGGTGGGGGCGATGTAGTAGCCCACATCGGGCAGCTTGTGGCCGCCCCCGGTCAGGAGGCGGGCGCCATCCTGCGGCGCCCGCTCGATGAAGCCGAGCACCGATTGATACTGGGCTTCCGACGCCGATGGACCGAGCCGGGTGCCCGGATCCCACGGGTCCCCGACGGAGTACTTCGAAACCGCAGCCTCCACCAGCTCCAAGGCTTCACTGTATCGGGACAGCGGCACCAGCATCCGGGTCCAGGCCATGCAGGTCTGGCCACCGTTGAGGAAGGCATTTCCGACGCCGACCTTGACCGCGGTGGCTAAGTCGGCGCCGTCGAGAATCACATTGGCCGATTTGCCGCCGAGCTCCAGCGCCACCTTCTTGATGGACTTGCCGGCCAGTTCCCCGACTCGGCTTCCCACCGCGGTGGATCCGGTGAACGAGACGAAGTCCACATCGGGATGGCTCGACATCCGCTCGCCGATGATCCGGCCGGGTCCCGACACCAGGTTCACCACCCCCGGAGGCAGACCCGCATCCGCGATCGCGTCGACGAACTCGAATACCGACAGGGGAGCCTCGTTGCTGGGTTTGAGCACGACAGTGCAACCGGCTGCGATGGCGGGCAGGACTTTGGCGACCACTTGATACAGCGGGTAGTTCCACGGGGTGATCGCCGCGACCACACCGTAGGGTTCCCGCACCACCAGTGAATTGCCGATCCTCTCCTCGAACTCGAACGTGGCCAGGGCCTCGGCGAATCCGCGAGCGACGGCAAGGGGCACCTGCGTCTGTACGCCCTGTGCGATGCGGATCGGGGCGCCCATTTCGCGCGTGATCGTTTCGGCGATGTCGGGCAGCCGCCGTTCCATTGCGGTGATCACCGCATCGAGACGCTCGCGCCGTTCGGTGACGCTGATCAGCGGATCGAACGCGGCGCGTGCCGCGGTGACCGCGGCGTCGACGTCGGCTTCGGTACCGCTGGGGACATGGCCGCACACCTTCTCCGTCGCCGGGTCGATCACCTCGACGGTGCCCGTGCCCTGGGGGTCCACCCATTGCCCGTCGATGAAGAGTTTGGTGCGCGTGTAGTCGTGGTCGTTGCTCATGGTTGCTCTCCGCTCATCTGCGTTTCTACGGGACGATGCTGGCGCGGACATCGCGTTTGCCTTCGGCGGCGGCGAAGGCTTCGTTGATGTCGTCGAGCGAATAGCAGGCGGCGGCGAGCCGTTCGAAGGGCAGCCTGTGCTGATGCTCCGCCAGGAAGTCCAGGGCCCGGGAAAGCACGGCCGGATCGTAGAGCGAGACCCCGACCATGGTCTTGTTGGCGAAGACGAAACGAGACGGATCGAACTGGAAAGACTTGCCGATGTTGATGTTGCCGATCTCGACATAACGGCCGAACTGGCCGAGCAGCTTGAGGCCCTCGTCGATCGCCGAGGGATGACCGACCACTTCGACCACGACGTCGGCGCCCTGCCCGTCGGTCAGCTTGCGGACGAGCTTGGCGCGTTCCTTCTCAGTGGTGACTTCGGTGATGTCGATGACGAAGTCCGCGCCGAACGCCGTGGCCAGTTCGAGTCGCTCCGGGATGCCGTCGATGGCGATCACCTTGGCGGCGCCGCGGGCCTTGGCCACTGCGACGGCATACAGGCCGAGCGCGCCCGCGCCCTGGATGACCACGTACTCGCCCAGTTGCTGATCAACCCGTTCCAGCCCGTACATCACCTGCGACAGAGCGCAGTTGGCGCCGGCCGCGATCTCGTCGGAGACGGAGTCCGGGACGGTGTAGACCACCGCGCCGGCCGGTAGCAGAAAGTAGTCGCCATAGCCGCCGACGAAGTACGGCGGTTCGTCGGCGCGGCCCAGCATCGCCATCTTCAGGTTCAGGCAGGCGTTGCGGCGCCCGGCCAGACAGTTGCGGCAGGTGTGGCAGCAGAAGAAGTACGGGAAGACCACTCGCGTGCCGACACTGAGCTGCCTGCCGTTGGAATCAGCGGTGACGCCCTCGCCGAGTTCGGCCACCGATCCGACCATTTCGTGGCCGAGAACCGTGGGAAGCTGCCCGCCCAGGCCGCGGGTGGCGAAAGTTCCGTGCCAGGCGTGCACGTCGGAACCGCAGATGTTGGCCCGGGTCACTTTGATCAGGATCTGGCCTGGGCCGACTTCGGGCAACGGGACCGTGTCGATCTCGAACGGCTTTCCGGGCTCGTCGAACCGGGCGATGCGACCCGTGTGTTGGCGTGGACTCACAGCTGAGTTCCTTTCATGCGAAATCAGATTCGATGTCAGGCGCCCGCTGCGGTGGTGCCGTCGTCGCGGCCGGAAGCCGGGAGGTGCCGCCCTCGCGGCAGACTATTCGGTTCGAGCAAGCAGTGGATCTCGCCTTCCCGCCCAGTGGTCATCGCGTGGTCGGCCCGGCTCAGGCTGCTCATGCCCGATGAACTCAGCGCGGATTGGCCGCAAGAGCAAGCGAATCAATCAGCTGGGCGCGGGCTGGGTCAGGGTGAACCGCTCGCGTAACACGCGTTTGAGCAGCTTCCCACTCGGATTCTTGGGCAACGAGTCGACGAAGAACAGCTGCTTGGGTGTTTTGAATCCGGCCAGATGCGCACGGCAATGGCCGAGGAGTTCGTCTTCGGTGATCACGATTCCGTCGCGGACCACCACGGCGGCGACCACCGCTTCCACCCAACGCGGGTGAGGCAGCCCGAATACGGCAACTTCCTGAACGCCGGGATGACGGTAGATGACCTCTTCGACTTCGCGGCTGGCGACATTCTCTCCGCCGGTCTTGATCATGTCCTTCTTGCGGTCCACGACATGCAGCAGACCGTGCGCGTCGTAGTAGCCGAGATCGCCGGAGTGGAACCAGCCGCCGCGGAACGCATCCGCCGTCTTCTCGTCGTCATCGAGGTAGCCGAGCATCAGATGCGGGCTTCGATGGACGATCTCGCCGACGACGCCGGGCCCGACGGGGATGTTGTCCTCGTCGACGATCGCCGTTTCCACATTGATCGCCGGCCTGCCCGCAGAGCCGGCGTGGGTGTCCTGCTCCTCGGGTCCCAGAGCAGATGCCAACGGGGCCATCTCGGTCTGGCCGTAGAAGTTCCACAACCGCAGCTCGGGCAGCCGCTCGCGCATCTCGGCAAGGATTTCCGCAGGCATCGCCGACGCGCCGTAGTACCCCTTACGCAGACTGGACAGGTCCACCTGTTGGAGAAGCGGGGATCGCAGCAGCGAGATCCACACCGTTGGCGGCGCAAAATAGCTGGTAGCTCTGTATGTTTCGATCGACCGGAGCACCAGATCGGGTTCCGGTCGCGGCAGAATGACGCTGGTGGCACCGAGGTAGACAGCGGGGATCAAGAAGTTGTCCAGTTGCGCGCAGTGATACAGCGGCAGTGAGTGCACCACGATGTCGGTACCCGTCATCGACCCGGCGATGATCGAACTGATGTAGTTGCCCATCAGACTTCGGGTGGAATGCATCGCGCCTTTGGGGTGCGACTCCGTACCGCTGGTGTACATCAGCCGAATGAGCTGATCGTCGGCGACGTGCGGTCGGGGCGCGGTGGCCGTGGTCTGCAACCATCGGCTGAAGTCATCCCAGCCCGATGGCAGGATTTGTCCGGGGAGGGCAAACGCGGCCGTAGTTCGAACGTGGCCGCCGCGCCGCATCGCGGTGGCGGCGGTGGGCGCCAGGCCGGCTTCGGCGATCAGACCGACCGCGCGGCTGTGCTCGAGGATGAACGAGATCTCCTCGGCGGTCAGCATGAAGTTGATCGGTATCAACACCACACCAGCCCGCGCGGTGGCGAACGCCAGCACCGCATACTGCCAGCAGTTGTGCGCCAGCACCGCGACGCGGTCACCGCAGCGCAACCCGTTGTCCTGCAACGCCGCCGTGGTGCGATCGACCAGGCGCTCGAACTCGGCGAAAGTCAGGCAGACATCGCCGTCGATCACCGCGATCTTGTCCGGCTGTTTGCGCGCCGAGCGGCGCGGGATGTCACCGAGTGCGTGACTGCGTGCCGCGGCGAGCATGTCATCCAGCTCGTTCATGACCTGGACTGTAGGGCCGGCGGGCGGGCTCCCGCCAAGCCACGTCCCGCTGAGTAGACAGGACGCGGGCGGACAGCAGCGGGCGAACACATACTCAGACTTCGAGCAAGGAGGTTCGATGACGACGGACGCGACCGTATCAGCCGACCACGGGGGTTCGAATCCCGGCGAACTGCGGGATTATCTGGGCCAAGCCGACGCCGGAGTCCTGGTTGCGGTACTGGCGCAACTGACCGGAGATCCCGCCGTGGTGGAACGGTTCGCCGACAAGATCTCGTTCGAGCCCGACCCCCCGGAGCAGGTGGGTGTCACCGACCCCCAGACCCGCGAAGCGCTGGTGGAGTCGGTGGTCGAAGCGCTCGGCCGTCCGCGTCCTGCAAGCGCGCTGCCCAGCGACGATCCCGGACTTTTTGCCCGGATCGCGCCACTGGCACTGGGCTCCGCGGTGGGTGACGAGTATGTGGGGCTGTTGTTGGAGCAGGGCGGGTTTCACCCGTCGCAGCCGGTGTTGCCGCGTACCGCTGAGCTCCCGAGGGAGTTCAAAGTCGTCATTGTCGGCGCCGGAATCGCCGGCATGGCCGCTGCCCTGGAATGCGCCGCCGCCGGAATCGAATACGAGATCATCGACCGCAACGACGAGGTGGGCGGCACCTGGTACACCACCGTTTACCCGGGCATCGGTGTCGACACCCCGTCGGCCTACTACTCGCTGTCGCGTGACATCAATGGCGCGTGGTCGAGCTACTACCCGCAAGGCGCTGAGTATCAGAAGTATCTGGAGTCGGTTGCCACAGAAAACGATCTGCGCAGCCATACCAGGTTCAGCACCGAGGTCGAGGCGCTGTGGTGGGACGAGCAGCTCAGGAAGTGGCAGGTGCACACCGTCGGTCCCGACGGCGGTCGGGATATCAGTTATGCCAACGTGGTGATCCCGGCGGCCGGTTACCTCAACCGTCCGCGACTGCCCGACATCGACGGCGCAGACTCCTTTGCCGGCGTGAGCATCCATTCCGCCGAATGGGACCCGAACCTTGACCTGCGCGGCAAGAAGGTGGCGATCATCGGGGCCGGCTGTACCGCGGTACAGATCGTCGATGCCTGCGTCGGCGACGTTGAGCATCTGACGGTGTTCCAGCGGCAGCCGCATTGGGTGGCGCCCCGCAAGCGCCTGACCGATGACGTGCCCGAATACCGCAGGTGGCTCAACACGAATATCCCGTTCTACGCCAACTGGACTCGCCTCAAGTCGTTCTGGGGAACCGCTGACAACAACTATCCGGTTATCGTGCGGGACCCCGAGTGGGCAGCAGATCACCTGTCGATCTCGCCGGCCAACGACCGGCTGCTGCAGATGTGCCTCGATTACATCGATCGGGTCTTCGGCGCCGGCTCGGAGCTGGCGAAGAAGGTCACCCCCGACTTTGCGCCGTACGGCAAACGCATCATCCGCGACCCCGGTGGCTACTACCAAGCGTTGACCGAGTCGCATGTCGATGTCGAGGCCAGTGAGCCGGCTCGGGTCAACGAGCGCGGAATCGTCACTCAAGACGGTCGGCAGATAGACTTGGACGTCATCGTCTACGCCACCGGCTACCACCTGGACTTCTTGTCGACAGTGGACATCCGGGGCCGCGACGGCATCAGGCTCAAAGAGGTCTGGGGCGACAGCCCGAGCGCATACCGGGGCGGCATGGTGCCCGGATTCCCCAACCTGTTCATCTCGTCGGCGCCCAACTACAGCCCGGGTCATGGCGCCGGACACAACTTCGGCGTGGAGGTGATGGTCCACTACGTGGTGGAATGCCTGCAGCTCATGGCGTTGCGCGGCGCCGCGACCATCGAGGTGACGCCGGAGGCCTTCGAGAGCTACGTCGGACAGATCGACCAAGCGATGGCAGACACCGTCTGGTGCCACACACCCACCGCGCACACCTACTACCGCTCCGGCGGTGGGCGGATCGTCACCGCGTTCCCGTTCCGGCTGATCGACGTGTGGCAGAGTCACCGTGCGCCGATCGAGGAAGACCTCATCCTTCGATGAATCGACTACTCGCTGGTAGAACAGCATTGGTGACCGGCAGCAGTCGCGGGATCGGACGAGCGATCGCGCAGCGGCTGGCCGCGGAAGGGGCGACGGTCGCGGTGACCGCGCGTTCCCATCAGACGTCGCCGTCGACACGCGCGGGTCAGACCGAGGCGTTGCCGGGCACGATCGACGAGACCGTCGCGCTCATCGAGGCGGCCGGCGGCACGGCATTCGGCATTGCCGCGGACTTGGAGGATCCACAGCAGCGAGCCGGGTTGGTCGACAACGTGGTCGAGCGAACCGGTCGAATCGACATCTTGGTCAACAACGCCGGATATGCCGACTACGACGTGATCGAGAACATGTCGATGGCGACCTTCGACCGCACCGTCGAACACTACCTGCGCACGCCGTTCGCGCTGACCCAGGCGGCCATCCCGCACATGCGCCGGCAGGGCGCGGGTTGGATCGTGAACATCGGCTCTGTCACCGGGCTGGCCCCGGCCCGGCCCTACCGCGAATACAACAAGTCGGCCGGTGACGTCGTCTACGCGTCGATGAAGGCCGCTTTGCATCGATTCACCCAGGGGGTCGCGGCCGAAGTGCTGGACTCCAACATCGCCGTCAACGCCGTCGGACCGTCAAGCGCCGTGCGCACCCCCGGTGCGGCCGCCTTGATACCGGATTCGTTTCCCACCGAGCCGGTGGAGTACCTGGCCGAGACGGTCTTGGCGATGTGCCACCTTCCGGCGGCGGCGCGCACCGGATTGGTGGCCTTCAGCCTGCACTACCCGTGGTCGCAGAAGCTGGCAGTGCACAGCCTCGATGGGGCAACGGTGCTTCCGCCCCTGGCACCTCCGCAGACCGCCAATCCGAACATCCTGCCCGCCGGGCTGTGATGCCGTCACGGCTGTAGGACGCCACGATCTGTCGTGCAGAAGCTGTGGCAGACGCGCTCGCGCACGATCACGTCGGTGGTCTCAGGATCGAACCAGCGGTCCACCACTGCCCAGTGGATCGGGTGCATCAGATACGGACCCACCAGCCCGGCCACATCGGTGAACTCCTGCTCGAACACATGCGTCCAGGCAGTGGTGCCCGTCGCCTCGCTCACTGTGCTCAGCTGCCACGCGCAGATGGTGCTGACATAGTCGGCCATCGACTTCAGCTCCGCCTCGAATCGGGCCACGGTCTGCGATGGTGTCTCCGGCTGTACTTTCAGCAGGAGCGTCCGATAGACCGTGCCGGTCCGGCCCGTTCTGGTCGGGCCGCCCCGGTACGTGGCGCCGTTGACTCGCGTGATCGCGGCATCGTCCAGCGCTGCGGCAAACCGCGACTCGACACTGCGCCAGAACGGCTCTTCGGCGAAGCGCAGGTGCACCACGATGTCGCCACCGTTTCGCGAGCCGGGATCGGTAGGTCCGATGACCCAACGCAAGGCCCCGCTGTGTTCGGCCAACGCTCGCAGGTCGGCCCGCACCCGGTCGAGTTCGCCCGGCTCGACGTCGAGGAGTCTGGTGACGTTAAACATCGGCTTCTTCCTCGAGCGCACACAGCGTGTCGACATCGGTTGCCGCGGCCGCAACCGAGCGGGTGCGCTCGGCCACCAATTCACCGATTTCCGACCACCATTGACCCAGCTGGGGATCATTGCGGCCCTGCCAGGTCATCTGCCACCAGGCCAGTGGGCCGGGCAACGCCCACGTGATCGTGACGGTGTTCGACTCGTCGTCGAACCAGATGGGCGGACTGACCAGCACACTTCGCAGTGTCATCCCGCGATGCGTGGCTCCGGGCGCGTACTCGGCGAGGTAGCGATCGACGAACCGTCGTGCTTGCCCCGGTTTGGTCAGCACACGGTCGATGACGAAGACTTCACCGTCAGCCATGCGACCAGGCTAGGGGCGGGCCAGTCGTGAGACCGGCTGCAGTCCCGGACATCGGGAGACAGGCGTTGACGGACGCCGTCGGCAGCGAGGACGGTTAGGCGATGAAGGATCTCAGCCCGAATCCGTTCGCCCCGGCGCAGCTCGGTCCGGTCCGACTGCGCAATCGCGTCATCAAGGCCGCGACATCCGAAGGCCGTTCACCCGACGGGTTGGTCACCGACGATCTGATCGATTTCCACCTGAGCTTTGCCAGAGGTGGGGTCGGCATGACCACGGTCGCCTACTGCTGCGTGTCCAAGCAGGGGGCCAGCGCGCCGGGGCAGATCGTGATGGACGCCAAGGCTCTGCCGGGCCTCAAGAAGCTCACCGACGCGGTGCATGAGGCGGGCGCCGCCATCTCCGCTCAACTCGGCCATGCCGGTGTGGTCGCTCAGAAGAAGCTGACCGGCGTCACCGCGATCGCGCCGAGCCGCTTTGTCAATCCCACCTCGTTCGCCTATTGCCGGGAGATACGGCGCGATGAGATCGTGGCCGTCATAGATCAGTTCGGCGCGGCGGCGCAGGTGGCAGTCGACGCAGGCTTCGACGCCGTCGAACTGCATTTCGGCCACCTGTATCTGCCCAGCTCGTTTCTTTCTCCCCTGATCAACCGGCGCAAAGACGAGTACGGGGGCGATATCGACAACCGGTCGCGGTTCGTGCGGGAGATCGCGCGTCGCGTCCGTGAGGTCGTCGGCGAGCGGATCGCCGTCATCGCGAAGTTGGACATGGACGACGGGTTGCCCGGCAGCATCTGGATCGACGAGGCGCTGCGCACAGCACAGCTTTTGGACGCCGATCGGACATTGGATGCCATCGAATTGACCCAGGGATCATCGGTCTTCAAACCGATGTACCTGTTTCGCGGTGATGTGCCGGTGCGCGAGTTCGCCCGAGTGATGCCACCTGCGCTGCGCCCCGGCGTACGTGTGATGGGTAAGTGGGCGATGGGCAACTATCCGTATGAGGACCTTTACATGCTGCCCGCAGCACGTCAGTTCGTGCCGATCATGGGTAACACCAAGCTGATTCTTCTCGGTGGCATCACCAACCGTGACCATCTGGAGACCGGCATGCGTGAGGGTTTCGACTTCATGGCGATGGGCAGGGCACTGCTGCGCGAACCGGATCTGGTCAACAAGATGATCAGCGATCCCGAGGTGCGCAGCCGCTGCGACCACAACAACAAGTGCATGGTGACCGTTTTCACGCGCACGCACTGCGTCCTGGACCCACAACAGCGCTATGGCCAAGCCATGCCCATGAGTGTGCCGTCCGAAGACCCGCCGGTTACGTAGTGACGGACGGGCCCAGGAGCTCGATCAGTGATGCGCACGCCTGGGTTCGGGCCCGGTGGCAGATGTCGAGGCTGGGCATGGTCATGAAGCCGTGCACGCCGCCTTCGAAGTAGCGCACCACCGTGGGAACACCCGCGCCGCGCAGCGCCTCGGAGTAAGCGCCTCCCTCGTCGCGTAGCGGGTCATGGCCCGCTATCACCACCACCGCCGGCGGCAGTCCGGACAGGTCCGCGGACTGCAGGGGGGACGCATAGGGGTGGGACCGATCGGCGACGGCGGGCACGTACTGATCCCAGTACCACTGCAATGCGGGCTTCGGGTTGTAGTAGCCGCGGCCGAACTGACGGTAGGAGGGCGTGTCGAAATCGGCAGCGATGACCGGGTACAGCAGCACTTGACCGTTCAGCAGCGGCTGGCCGCGGTCGCGTGCCATCAAAGCGGTGACGGCGGCGAGGTTGCCCCCGGCGCTGTCGCCGCCGACCAGCAGCCTGTTCGGGTCGCCGCCGAGTTCGATGATGTGCTCTGCCGCCCACACGGTGGCCGCATACACGTCCTCGGCCGCGGCGGGCCACCGTCCTTCTTCGGGCGCACGCCGGTAGTGCACGGAAACCACCACGGCAGGAATCTGGTTCGCAAAGTCACGGCACAGGTCGTCATGGCTGTCCAAGTCGCAGAACACCCACCCGCCGCCATGAGCCCACACCAGAGTCGGGACCGCGTCGGTGTCTGCGGCGCGCGGGCGGTAGATCCGGACCTCGATCGGACCTTCCGGTCCGGCGATGGTTCGGTCACCTACCTGCGCCACCGGTCGGGGATCGGCCACCGGAGTGAATCGCGAGCGGATGACGGCTCGGGCCTCGGCGCCGGTCATCGTGTGCACCGGCGGGAACCCCGCGTTGAGCACTTCGATGATCCGTGCGATCTGCGAATCCAGGATCATGCGAGGTGCAGGGTCCCGGCGCCGGCCGCCGATCGCGCGGTCGGACCGCCGCGCAGCGGTCGCATCTGCTGCAGGGTGGGAGACACTCGAACGGACCCGCAGTCGACCGCCTGCCAGATGCCCATCGCGGCGATACGCACCGGAGCGACCAACCGCTGGTCCAGCTTGATCCGGTTCATCGGCCCGCAGACCGAGATGGCGGCGACCGCCTCGCCCGGGTCGCCGATGGGGGCGGCGACGCAGCCGAAGCCGGGCAGCGACTCTTCCCGATCGAACGCGAAGCCGTGAGAGCGGACTTTGAGCAGTTCGTTGCGGAGTTGGGCGTGCGTGGAGATCGAATACTTGGTCCGACGGGGGAGCGGCGCGGAGTTCAAGGCGTCGATGTCACGCTCGTCGGCAAACGCCAGCATCGCCTTCCCCACCGCCGTGCAGTGCGCCAATTGGCGGCCGCCGACACGGGTCGGAATTGCCGCCGCCATGCGATCGCCGACCTTGTCCATGTAGACCACGTCGGGTCCGTCGAGGACGGCGAGGTGAACCACCAGGCCGGTCGCGGCGTGCAGTTCGTGCAGTTTGCGGAGCGCGGCCTTGTGCAGGCGGTCCTGGTGTACCGCCAGGGAGCCCAGTTCGACCAGGCGCATGCCCAGTTCGTAGTCCCGGCCGCTGCGGCGCAGCCAGCGCAGCTGAACCAGGCGCTCGAGCATGCGATGCGCCGACGATCGGGGAAGCCCGGTCCGGCGCACGATCTGCGCCAGAGTCAGGCGGCCGGGCCCGTCGAACGCGTCGAGGACCAGGGATACCCGGTCGATGACGGCGCTGGGGGTTTCGTTCGGCGCATCCTTGGCGGCGGTCATGGGCAATGCGGCTGACGCGGGCATCGAGGAATCCTCCCGGAGATAGTCCTAATAGGCATATGACTAATGGGCATATGCCTACCACATCGGTGTTGCTGCTGTCACACTTCGGGCTGAATGGTGTGCCCGCGCACCCGCGATCCCCCAACGCCAGGGGTCCCAGTCAGCAATCCGGATTGACGGGACGGGGCTGGACTTAGGTGCGAACTGGCAAACTTGTAACTCGGCATCGTGGCCCGGCTGTTCGTCAGGCGTAAGCCGCGCCGAGCCCCGCCGGCCGTTCGAAGCGGCTGCCCCCATCAGTGATTCCAGGACGACGATCGTGTCGGCGCCCCAGTGCTCCGGATCGATGAATGCGGCCGCGTCGGTGGCGTCCAGGTGGGCAGGTCGGCGCCCAGAGTCTGCGCCGCTATCGCCTCGTTGTAGGCCAAGCCCGGCAGCCGACACCAGCGCGCGCCGGGCGCGGTGCTTGGGCGGCGGTGTATACAGCGGCTTCATCACTATGAATCCGGCGCTGGCCGCGCCCGGCCTATGTCGGCGATGTCGACTTCGCAGTCTCAGCTGGCCACGCGATGGCCGGCCGGGGAGTTTAGCCAGGATCAGGGGCGCATCGCCGCAGGCAGGTCGTCCACCCACTGGTGTCCCCAGTAGCTGTCTGCCGTGATTTCTTCGGCGGTGTAGTAGGTGTCGTCGACCCGCATGCCGTCGGTGCCGAACTCGATGTCCCAATCCCCAGGTGCGCGGACGTAGAACGACACCATCTTGTCGTTGGTGTGCCGACCCAGCGTGGAAGACAGTTGGAAGCCGTCCTTGGCGACGCGGTCAAGCGCCTGGCCGACGCTGTCGAGGCTGTCGACTTCGACCATGAGGTGGATCAAACCGGGGTCGCGCAGCGTCGCCGCGGGGCACAGCGCCAGGCTGTGATGACGCTCGTTGATACCCAGGAAGCGCACGCGTACCGGTCCGAACTCGGGCGGGACGGGCACCCGGAAGGCGCCGCGTGACTTGAACCCCAAAACCTCGGTGTAGAACCGAGCCGAGCCCTCGACATCGAGGGCGGGCAGCACCACATGTCCGAGGCCCTGGTCGCCCGTCACGAATCGTGCGCCGAACGGCGTGATGATCGGGCTGTGATCGAGTACCGGTCCGTGAAAGACTTCCAGCGAAGTGCCGGCCGGGTCTTCGAACGCGATGACCGCTTCGACACGGCGGGCGTCCGCTTCGGCCAGCGACAGTTGCTTGTACGGGACGCCGGCGGACTCGAGCCTCTGCGCGAGCGTCTGCAGTTCCGCATGGTCACGCACTTCCCAGCCGACGGTCACGATCTTGTCGGTTTCGCCCGGGGATACCACGACCCGGGCGGCGCGTTCGTCCATCCGCAGGTACAGCGAATCCGGATCGGGTCCGCTGCCTTGGGCGAAACCCAGCACGCCGAAGGCGAAGTGGCGCCACTTCTCGATGTCGGTGGCTTTTACCGTCACGTAACCGAGGCTCTTGATCGGGCTCACAGGTCGACCCCTAGATCATCGCCCGCAGGGGGCCCTGCGGGTCCACGCCGAGCGAACTCAGCGCCGAGGCGTGATAGACCGTTCCCGGGGCGTGGATGGCATGCACCTGACCGACGTGAACGTCACGCCAGTAGCGCTGCAGTGGCTTGTCCATCCGCGTCGCGTTGCCGCCACACCGGGCGAACAGTTCGTCGACCGCGGAGACGGCACGCCATACCGCGCGAATCTGTGTGCGGCGCCCGGCCGCTCGATCCTCGAACGAGACTTCCTTGCCGGCGTCGACCATGTCATAGATCCGGTCGGCGTTGGCCAGGAGTTCCTGGCGAGCGGCGTTGATGTCGGCGGCGGCTTCGCCGATCGCGAACATCACGTAGGGGTCGTCTTTGATCGCCACACCGCTGGAGTTGACCCGCGAGCGCTGGTAGTCCAACGCAGCGGCCAACGCACCCTCGGCGATGCCGATGGTCGCCGAAGAGATGCCGAGCGGGAACATCGTCGACCACGGCATCAGATACAGCGTCTCGGTCATCCCGGCCTCGCGTTGGGCGGTGCCGTCCATTACTTCCAATGCGTTCATCGTGCGGTAGGTCGGCACGAAGGCATCGGAGACGATGACGTCCTTGGAGCCGGTGCCTCGCAATCCGACGACGTCCCAGGAATCCTCGACGATCTGGTAGTCCTTGCGCGGCAGGATCATGTGCAGCATCTGCGGGGGCATCAACGGCTTGCCCTCGGTATCACCGATCATGGCGCCCAGAATGATCCAGTCACAGTGGTCGGTGCCGGAACTGAACTGCCAACGGCCGTTGAAGAGGTAACCACCGTCAACCGGCTTGGCGACGCCTTGTGGAGCGTAGGGCGAAGCCACCCAGGTGTCGACGTCGTCGGCCCAGATCTCGTCGCCGACGCGAGGATCGGCGTAGGCGAGCTGGTAGGGGTGAACGCCGACCACACCGTTGATCCACCCCGCGGACGGATCCAGCGCGGCGGTCGCCATCACCGTTTCGGCGAACTCACGTGGGTGCACCTGTAGCCCGCCGTGCTTCTTCGACTGCAACAGCCGAATGCTGCCGATCTCCTTCATCGACTTGACTGTGTTGTCGGTCAGCTTGCCGATCTTCTCGGCTTCTTCGGCTTGCCCGCGCAGCTGGTCGGCCAGCTCCGCGACGCGGTCGATCACCCGTTTAGTCATGGCAACGATGGTGGACGCGGCGAGTCCGCGGTTGCCGACCTCGTCCCGGTGAGCGGACGACATTCACCGTCGACATCAAAACTCGACTCTTAGCCTGCTCGACAGCGGGCGTGCCTGGCAGGCCAGGAACAACCCCTCGGCGATGTCTTCTGGTTCGAGGATCGCGGCATTGCCCAAATCGACCTGCCCGTCGAGCACCGTTGCCGCACACGAGCCGCAGTTGCCCTCCCGGCAGGAGAACGGCACGTCAATCCCCTGGCTGAGCATCACGTCAACCAGGTTGCGGGACTTGGGCCAGCAGAGGTGATGGGTCTGCCCGTCGATGCTGACCTCCGTGTCGGCCGCCTCCGCGTCGCCGGCGATGTCCTCGATCGAGAATTCGGCAAAGGGATCACCGGTGAGCGACTGGAACACTTCGAGGTGGATGTTGCCGCGTGGCACGCCGGCCTCGCCCAACGCCTCTTTCACCGCCGCCATAAACGGCTCGGGGCCGCATACGAAGGACTGGTAGGTGGTGAACATCCGGGCGAAGCCGCCCAACTGGGCGCGAGTAGGCAGACCCTGGATCGACTCGAGCCAGTGCAGAACGGTGAGCCGACCGGCGTACCGCGCAGCCAGGTCTCGCAACTCGGCGGCGAAGATGACCGAACGCTCGTCACGGTTGGCGTAGCACAGCACCACCCGTCCGGTGCCTGCAGCCAGCGCGGACTTGAGAATCGACATCACCGGGGTGACCCCGCTGCCTGCTGCCCACAACAGAAAGTCCGCGTCCAGGTCCGCGGGTGTGAACTGTCCTGACGGCGGCAGGGCATCGATCGTGTCGCCAACGGAAACGTTGTCGCACAGCCAGTTCGACACATAGCCGCCGTTCGTCCGCTTGACGGTGACCTTGTGCACATCATCGGTGTGCGGAGAACTTGCCAGCGAGTAGCAGCGGGCGGCCGACCCGGTCAGGTCGCTTGGTACGCGCATCGTCAGGAACTGTCCCGGCCGGTAGTCGAATCGGGCCCGGTGCTCGTCGGGAATCGCCAGCACCACCGACTTCGCGTCGTGGCTTTCCTCGATGACGGCTGTGACGGTCAGTGCTACGGCGCGGGTGCCGCCCCCGGCTCGTTCGGCAGATTCTGCATCGGTCATGGCCGACATTGTGAGGAAGCGCGCGACTTCCGCCGGATGCCCTCACCGGTGGCCGGGAGAAATTTCCCGATGCCCGTTGACCGGGAAGTGTCGGCGCCGGAACGCTCGGTGACTGCCTACGGTGGCCGCCGTGAACAGCGCGACCGAGAGCAATGTCGACGTCATCGTGGTGGGTGCCGGGTTCGGTGGCCTGTATGCCCTGCACAAGTTCCGGCAACAGGGGCTGTCGGTGCGCGTCTTCGAAGCGGCACCCGAGGTCGGAGGAACCTGGTACTTCAATCGGTATCCGGGAGCGCGCTGCGATGTCGAGAGCCTGGACTACTGCTATTCGTTCTCCGATG